>JBJKSO010000092.1:0-3159 GCA_046703825.1 Candidatus Dormibacteria bacterium | reverse complement strand
AGCGGGGATTCGTCAAGATCGTCGCCGAGCGCGGAGGCGGCCGCATCGTCGGTGCCACCGCCGTGGCCGACGGCGCCGGTGAGGTGATCCAGGCCGCGATCTACGCCATCCAGCTCGGGCTCACTACCGGTCAGGTCGCCAGCACCTGGGCCCCCTACCTGACGTTCGCCGAGGGGTTCAAGCTGGCAGCTCAGACCTTCACCCGCGACGTGGCCAAGCTGAGCTGCTGCGCCGCTTGAGCCGCAGGTTCCCGCGATGGTGGGGATTGCCGAGCCGGGGGGGGCCTTGGTGAAGGTCGGGCAGCTGGTCCGGCTGGCAGTCCACCTCAGGCACGGGATCTCCCCCGCGGCCCGGGCGGACCCCTTGGCCGAAATTGCTCACAAGGTGAGCGTGAGGTCCGCCCAGAGCGTCCAGTCGGTGAGGTCCTGGGCGCTGGATCGGTGCGCGCCCTCCACCAGCGCCGTCTCACCGATGCCGCGGGCGTCCATGCAGGTGCCGCAGCGGCCCATGTCGACGCCCCGGCGGATGGCGCAGTCGAGCATCCGGTCGGGGTGGTAGTAGCCGTCGGGAAGCATCTGCCCGGCCACCGCGCACCCCGCCGGGTCGCCCACCAAAAAGACCCTGACCTCGTCGCCCTCGCGCTGGGCCAGGGCCCCGGCCAGCCGCAGGCCGCTGCATGATCTCTCGGTGCCGTACGGCGGGTCGTTGCAGATGACTGGCATCTTCACCTTCGGTCCTCCGCTCCCGCGGCCACCGGCAGCCCCGCCAGGCGCCACTCCGGGAGGCCGTCGGCGAGGCGGCGAGCGCGGTAGCCGCTAGCGCGCAGCCGCTCGACCGCCTGGGGGGCGAGCACGCAGTACGGGCCCCGGCAGTAGGCGACTATGTCGCGCTGGCGCGGCAGACCGACCAGGGCGCCCTCCAGTTCGTCCAGGGGTATCGATAGGGCACCCGGGATGTGGCCCGCGGCGAACTCCTGGGCTGGGCGCACGTCGAGGATCACAATTTCCCCGCGCTCCGCCCGGGTGAGCAGCTCCTCGTGGCTGACCGGCTCCAGCGCGTCGCGAGCGGCGAAGTAGTCACGCACCACCTGCTCCACCTCCGGAAGCCGCAGGCGGGCGAGGTTCCTCAGCGCCACCAGGAAGGCGGCCACATCGTCCCCCGAAAGGCGGTAGAAGACCTTGGTCCCCTGCTTGCGGGTCTCCACAAGCCGGGAGCGGGCAAGGACCTGTAGGTGCGCCGAGGTGTTGGTCACACCCATGGTGGTGGCCTCGGCCAGGCTCTCCACGGTGCGCTCACCCTGGGCGAGGAGCTCCAGGATCTCGATGCGCTTGGGGCTGGCGACCGCCTTAGCGGTGCGTGCGAACACCTCGTACAGCCGATCCTTGGCTTCCCTGGCTTCCATCGTGGCCTCCCTCTTCCAAGTCCTCGTGGAACAGATCGTACCCCCTGGGCGGCGGTCCCTCGGTAGGAGCCGTGGGAGCCACCCAGCCCGTTGCCAAGTGATCTAATTAGCCATGGAAGATTGGACGATCCACGAGTGCCAGCGTGACCGTGCCCACCGCGAGCAATCCGATCGCCCCGGTCGACGAGGGCCTGGGCAACACCTTCTACCTGGTTGACCTCGGCGACGGCCGCGCCCTGGTGGTCGACCCCGCCCGGGATCCCGCTCCCTATCTCGCCGCCGCCCGGGAGTGCGACCCGGAGGTCGCCTTCGCGGCGGAGACCCACCTGCACGCGGACTTCGTCTCGGGGAGCCGGGAGCTGGCCGCCGGGGCGGAGCTTTCGGCCTCGGCGGGGGGACCCAGCGAGTTCCCGCATCGCGACCTCGAAGAGGAGGAGGATGTCGACCTGGGAGGACTGGCCCTCCGCGAGCTGGCGACTCCCGGCCACACCCGGAGCACCTCTGCTACCTGCTGCTCGACGGCGTACGGCCGCCGGCGCTCTTGTCGGGCGGGTCGCTGTTGGTGGACGCGGTGGCGCGTACCGACCTGGTCGCTCCCGACCAGACGGACCAGCTGGCGGGCTCGCCCTTGAGATCACTGCACGACCGCATCCCCACCCTCCCGGACGATCTCGCCGTCTACCCCACCCACGGCGCGGGCTCCTTCTGCTCGGCCCCGGCCGGCGCTGAGCGCACGACCACGATCGGTCCGGGAGAGGGCCGCCAACCCGCTGCCCAACGTGGGGACGAGGATGCGTTCGTCGGCGCCCTGCTCCGGGGCCTGGGCACCCATCCCCCGTACCTCCTGCGATTGCGCGAGGTGAACCGGCGCGGCCCGCAACTTGTCGGGAGCCAGCCGCCAGCTCTTCCCCGCCTGCTCCCCAGCGAGGTTCGCAGGCTGGTGATGGATGGAGCCGTCCTCATCGATGCCAGGCCCATGGATGACGTCGCGGCCAGCCACGTCGCGGGTTCCCTCTCGCTCGCCATGCGGGGCCAGTTCGCCACCGGGCTCGGCTGGCTGGTTGATCCCGACCGCCGCCTGCTTCTGCTACTTGCCGGTGAGCGCGACGAGCTGGAGGTACTCGGGCAGGCGTTGAAGATCGGCTACGAACACTTCGCCGGTCGACAGGCGGGTGGGATCGAGGCGTGGCGAGCGACCGGTCTGCCGCTTAACAGCCTTCCGATCATCGCCGCCGCCGCCGTCGCCGAAGCAGTGCTCGATGTCCGCCTAGAAGTTGAGTTCGCCGGCGCTCACCTCCCCGGCGCCGACCAGGTGGTGCTTGGCGCCCTGGCCGACGTGCTTCCCCAAGCCCCGGGTGGCGTCACCGTGATGTGTGGCCATGGCGAGCGCGCGATGTTCGCCGCCAGCATCCTCGCCGCCGCGGGCCGCCGCGACCTTACGGTGGCCGTCGGCGGGCCGGAGGACTGGGCCGCAGCCCAGGACCGGCCGCTCCAGGCCGGCAGGTGACGGGCCCCGAGGTTCCAGGGTCCCTTCCGGTGCGGCCCCAGCTGCGCCTCGGGCTGGCGGCCAACTGGTTCCAGTTCTTGCTGCTGGTGATCACGACCCTGCTGGTGGGGATGACCATCGGGGTCGAGCGGGTGGTGCTGCCGCCCCTGGCTGAGCACGCCTTCGGGGTCACCTCCCTCGAGCTCACCGTCTCTTTCGTCACCGCCTTTGGGGCGGTCAAGGCGCTGCTCAACCTGGTCGGTGGACACTG
>JBJKSO010000091.1:0-3922 GCA_046703825.1 Candidatus Dormibacteria bacterium | reverse complement strand
CCTCGCCGGACCCGGGACGGGCGGCGGCCGCCACCCCTGGAGCCCGGCGCCGCCGATGCCCTCGGCTGCCATCCCTCCTGATCCACTGCTGAAACGATATACGCGCGCGGTCGGCCCGGACGTGCTGACAGAATCCTATCGACACTGTGATTTCGCGGGTCGCCCGGTGCCGCAGCGGAGTCACGCCGCTGGCGCCGGTGCAAGCGCAAAGGGGTGGATTCTTGTCAGATCAGGTGAGGCGCCGCGGCGGGCTCTTGGGCGAACCGAAACTGCTGGCCTTCGCGGGCAGCCAGGGGATCTCCGCGATCGGGGACGGCATCTACCTGGTGGCGCTCTCCTGGACGGCGCTCACCGTGACCCACTCGTCCGTCTACCTGGGACTCCTGCTCACCACCAGCGCGCTCCCCCGGGCCATCCTCATGTTGGGCGGCGGCGTCCTGGTGGACCGGCTGGGTGCCCGGCGGGTGATCCTGGGCAGCGACTCCACCCGGATGGTCGTCGTGGTGGCCCTGGCGCTGGTCGTGGTCCTGGGCCACGGGTCCGTCGCTGAGCTCTTCGTGATCGCCGCCATCTTCGGGGCGTTCGACGCGCTCTTCTATCCGGCCGCCACCACCATGATTCCGGCCCTGGTCAGCCCGGAGCAGCTGGCAGCCGCCAACGGCGCCTGGCAGGTGGCGACCCAGGGCTCGGTGCTGATCGGGCCGCCACTCGGCGGGGTGATCCTGGGGATCAGCGGGCCGGGGCCCGCCTTCGCCGCTGACGGCGCCACCTTTATGGTGGCTTTCCTCGCGCTGTTGCTGATCCGGGTTCGAGCCACGACGGTCAGTGGTGGAGTCGAGCAGGCTCCCGGCGATGCCCAGGGGCCCCGAGCCGAAACCGCCTGGGTTCAGCTCACGGCGGGCATCCGGACCGCCTTCTCGGATCCCTTCATGCGCGCAATCCTCCCCCTGGCAGCGGCCATGAACCTTGCCGCGGGGGGGCCCCTCAATGTTGGCCTCCCGCTCCTGGCCCGTGCGCATGGGTGGGGACCGACCGGCTACGGCCTCCTGTTCGGCGCCATCGGCGCGGGCCTGCTGGTGGGTGGCATCGCCATGAGCACGGGCTTGAAGCTGCCCCGGCTGGGCGTGAGCGTGATGGTCGGCGTGCTTCTAATGGCGGTCACGATGGCGGGGATCGCCTTCTCGTCGCTGCTGGTCGTCTCGGTCATCCTGTGCGCTCTGGTCGGAATGCTGATCAGCGGCATCAACGTCGCCATCATCACCGTGATCCAGAAGAACACAGCGCCCCACATGCTCGGCCGGGTCTCGAGCGTCTTGCTCTTCTTCAGCATGAGCCTCACGCCGGCCTCGTATGCAATCGCCGGCGGACTGGCCCATACCTTCAGCATCGCCGGGCTCTACCTGGCGGGAGCGGCCCTGGTCGCCGTCGTGGCCGGCGCCGGCCTGTGCAACAGGGCCATTCGCGCTGATCCAGCGTCCATTGCCCTCGCCGGTTGACAGCGGGAGGGGTCGGTTCGGATGTGGCCAAGGACTCGCATAGAGCCCATCGCTGGCACTCGCCTCGCGTCGGCAATAATGGGCTGGCGCAGGAGGGATGGCAGAGCGGTTGATTGCGGCGGTCTTGAAAACCGCTGGAGCCGCCAGGCTCCCCGGGGTTCGAATCCCCGTCCCTCCGCCACCCGGGCCGCTCTAGGGCTGGGTAGGGTGCCCGATGATCGGGGATCCGGTGACGCCTGTGCCGCTTGTGTTTGTGGACGCACCCGCCCATGACTCCCTACACATGGCACCGTTGACAACCGGCCCAGATCCGCTTCCGATGGCTCCACTCCCCCGGCGTTCGGACGGACGACTCCGCGACCTCACTACCCCGTAGACCCCGGAGGAGGTTCTGATCACCGGAAGCACCTGCCTACGCATGAGCTGGCTGGGCCAACAGCGCAAGGTTGCTGGGCGCACGGAGCGCCGATCTCGACGCAACCTGGCGAGCAGCCTGGAGAGCAGGGCCAGGACTGAGTGGCCCGGCGGTCAAGACGCCGCCCTCTGCACCTGCCGCCTCAGCACCGGAGCTCAGGAAGGTGCTTGCCATGTCTTACCACCCGCTGGTCGATCCACGGGCTCCCGATAGGCCGGTGGATCGCTGCCGTGTGGGTGCCGAGGGGTCGGGCCCAGGTCGCTGGCAGGGTTTGGGTGAGGACGACCATGGACGCCGCGGGGACCACCGGCCCAGACGTTGCGGGCCGTCCGGGCTGGGACCAGGGGAAACGCAGGCCTGGGACCGAAGTCGAGCGGGACGCTGGCGCCAGAGGCCGGGCTGACTTCTCGCTGGAGCCCGTTCAGTAACAAGGCCCCGGCCCTGGGGGTCCCGACGAGATTTTCAGCACCCGCGGGTGCCAGCCCGGTCAGGTCGATAGCTCGATGCCGAGTGCAGCGGCGGCCTCAGCTGCATCCGTCCGTGACCGGACTCCCAGCTTGCCGAGGATCGCCGAGAGATGGTGATCCACGGTCTTCTCGGTGAGGTGGAGGCGCTGGGCGATCTCCGCGTTGCGCAGGCGCGTGGCCACCAGCTTCAGCACCTCCAACTCCCTCGCGGTGAGCAGCGCGGGGTTTCGCCGAGTGGATGGTCTGGGACCTCGCGGTAGAGCCCGCTCGCCCCGCTCGCGCAGTCGGCGCGCGCTGAGAGCAGCAGCCCTCCTGGCGCCGAGGCGCTGAAACTCAGTCAGCGCCTCTCGCTCCGCCTCAGTATCGCCGGTGGACGCCAGCACGACTGCCGCCTCGTAGTCACAGCCCAGGCGGCGCCAGGCGGCTACGGCCGCCCTCCACTCTCCGGCTAGCTCCAGGGAGTATGGGCCCGCCGTCAAGCTGGCGCTGACCCCGGGGTGAACTCCGGCGCGGCGGCGCCAAGAGCCGAGCTCCCCGAGCACCCACGCAGCGCCGTGCTCCAGAGCTAAGCTCATGGCTGGGGCGGTGGCCTTCACGACCGCCGTCGCCGCATCAGGACCACCCCCGAGCCAGGCGATCTCGGCAGCAGCGGCCGCCGGCGGTGCCATGTATTGCAGCTCACCGGTGGGCGCGGCGATCGCATGCGCCTGTTCCAAGGGTCCGCCGGGGTCGGGGTCACCGCGGCGAGCGCGGATCACCGCTATCACCGAGTTGCTGATGGACAGCCCCACCGAGTTGGTGTGCGCCGATCGCAACACCCACGCGGCCACCTCGACGGCTGAGTCCCACATGCCGCCATCAATCAATCGACGAGCCATATGACTGGAGATCTCGTGGCGCCACACGTCCAGCCCGCGCTCGATGCAGTACTCCAAGCCCTCCCGCGCGTACTGGTCGGCGAGGTCGTAAGCACGAGTGCGGGTCAGCACCCACTCCAGGTGGAGGTATCCGCGGCCAACCTGCTCATCGAGCCCCCACTCTCGACTCAGCTCGATGCTGCGCAGAAGCTGGGGGCGCCCTTCATCGTCGCCGTCCAAGCAGGCGGCGGTCCCCAGAGTGTTGAGAGCGTGGACAAGTGCTACCTGATCCTCTGTCTCCTGTGCGAGCTTCACGGCCATGCGGCCCCACCTGTAGGCGGCGGGGAGATCCTCGACGTTGAGGGCAAGCATCGCCTGGTTGGCCCGGGCCATCGCCAGCTCTCGACCAGGAGGCAGGGCCTCGAGGATGCAGAGAGCATCGTTCATCGCCTGATTGGCTTCTGGCACCCGGCCATAGCAGCGAAGGTTGGGCGCCATCGCCTGCAGGGCTACCGCCTCCCGAAGCGGATCTCCGGCCCTGCGAAAGCATTGGGCCGCCTCGCCCCGAGCCGCGATCGCCTCAGCATAGTCGCCGCACAAGAAGCATTCGCTCGCGCGCAGCGAGAGCAGCTCGGCCCGCTCAACGGCCGGGAGGCGACCGGCGAAGCGGAGCGCCCGCGCATACTG
>JBJKSO010000090.1:0-8444 GCA_046703825.1 Candidatus Dormibacteria bacterium | reverse complement strand
TCCCCGCGCTGGTGGCGCGCGGCCCAGCCCGCCAACCGCTGCAGCCGCTCCCGGTCCTCTGCCGCCGCGCCCACCCGCAGGGCCGTGGCCACGGCGGCCGCGCCGTAGACGTAGTTGACGCCCCAGCGCCCGTAGTAGCCTCCCGACCCCTCCTCGGACCGCCGCAGCCAGGCAAGCGCCTTGCGGCGGGCGGGCTCCAGCTCGGGCAGGCCGCAGCGCCAGTAGGCCTCGACGACGTGGGCGGTCACGTCCGGGCTGGCCCGGTCCAGGACTTCCCCGAAGTCGGAAATGGGCAGGCGCTCAACCCAGCGGCGGTTGTTGTCGGCGTCGAAGGCAGCGTAGCCCCCATCCCGGCCTTGCATCACCCGTAGCCAGCTCAGCGCCCGGCGCATGGCGTGGCCAGCCTCGCCCGGGTCGGCGGGCAGGTGTCCGGCGCGGGTGAAAGCGCAGAGCACCACAGCGGTGTCGTCGGTGTCCGGATACTGATCGTTGTAGTACTCGAATGGCCATCCGCCTGGGCCACCAGGCTTGCGCCGGGCCCAGTCCCCCGGTGCCTTCACCTCCCGACCCAGGAGCCACTCGACGGCGGCCCGGATCGGCGTCTCATCCTTGGGGACCCCGGCGTCGAGTAGCGCCCACACCGCCAGGGCGGTGTCCCACACCGGAGAGACGCAGGCCTGCAGGCGCCAGCCCGCTTCATCTTCCAGACCGAAGGTCTCGAGCGACAGCAGTCCCCGCCGCACCACCGGATCTTCCAGGCTCCGGCCCCGGGCTCGCAGCGCCATCAGCCCGTAGACCCACGGTGGCTGGATCCCGGCCCAGGAGCCGTCGATTTCCTGGTGATCTACGATCCACCGTTCGGCGGCCGCCAGGGCGCGGCGGCGCAGCCGGGTCTGCGGCAGGCGACTGTAGCCGCGAAAGCCGAGCTCCACTGCTCTCCAGGGCAGGCTTCCCACCGTGGGCGGGCGGGGCCCGAGCGGCAGCTCATCGGGGCTGGGGGAACTGAGGGGGAAGACCGTCTCCTTCGTCCGCAGGATGGTGATGGGCACGGTGGTGGCGCGGGCCCACGAGGCGAGGTCGTAGATGCTCCAAGGACCCCGGGCCGGCAGCATCACCCACTCCGGCGGCACCGAGGGAATCTCGGCCCAGGGCCACAGGCCACCGAGCGCCAGCCAGATCCGGGTGAAGATGCGGGTGGCGTTGATGCCGCCGTGCTCCTCGACGAAGCGTCGCGCCGACTCCACCTGTGGGTCTTCGGCTGCCACTCCGGCTGCCCGCAGGGCCAGCCAGACCTCAGCGGTCACGCTGACGTCGCCCTCCAGGCCGGGGGCGATCGGGTAACCCCCGTCCCGCTCCTGCTTTCCGCGCAGATAGTGCACGATCGCCGCCTCGCGACCGGCGTCCACCATCCCAAGGTATCGCCGCAGCAGCAGGTACTCGGCGGTGATGGAAGCGTTGCTCTCCAGCTCGCCGACAAACGCCCCGTCCGGCCGCTGCAGATCGAGCAGGCGGTCCACCCCACGTTGCAGGGAGGCGGCCAGGTCGGTCGGGTCAAGGCCGGCGCCGAGATCGAAAGCCGGGGCCTCTGTCCCCAGCGTCAGGCTCAAGTCCAGCGCTCTCCCAACCAGCGGCAGAGGATCTCCAGATCGGCGCCGACGGCGTCGGTAACTGGAAGCTTGGCGGCGGCCGCGATGGCCTTTTCGGTCCAGGCAGTGGTCAGCCCCTGGCAGCGATCCGCCACCCCGGCCTGGCGCAGCAAATCCACGGCCTGGTCCAGCTTGGAGGGCTCCAGGCCGCCGGGCTCCAACCAAGAACGGGCGGTGGAGGCCAGCTCGCCCTTGGCGGTCAGGGCCAGCAGTAGCGGCAGGCCGAGCTTGCCCCGGAGCAGGTCGTTCCCGACCGGCTTGCCGGTCTGCTCCGAGTCGCCGAAGACGCCGAGCACGTCGTCGCGCAGCTGGAAGGCAACTCCCAGCGTCCGACCGAAGACCTCGGCTGCGGCGACGGTGTCATCGCCGCCGACCGCGGCCACCGCTCCCAGCGCGCTGGCGGCGCCCATCAAGGCACCCGTCTTGCGCTCGACCATGTCGAGGTAGGGAGCGAGCTGAGCCGGCGGCGCTCCGGTGGCGGCGATGTCAGCCTGCTGGCCGCCCACCATCTCCAGGGTCGCCTTGCCCAGCAGGTGGGTCGCCCGGGCGACCATCCCCGGGGGCAGATCCGCGCCCGCGAGGCTGCAGAAGGCGACGGTGAGCAGGGCGTCTCCGGTGTTGAGCGCGGTCGCCAGGCCGTTGCGCACCCAGAGCGCGGGCTGGCCACGGCGCGAGCGGTCCCCGTCCACGATGTCGTCGTGGAGCAGCGAGAAGTCGTGGACCAGCTGCACGGCCACCGCCAGCGGTCCGGACAGCTCGGGATCGGCCTCCAGTCCCTCGGCCAGGAGCAGGGTCAGCGTGGGACGCAGTGCCTTGCCGGAATTTCCGCCCGGCAGCAGCCCGATGTGGTACCGGGACGGGTCGACGGTCTCCTCGGGAAGCTGCGTCACCGCAGCCGCCAGGCCCTCGGTGATGCGTTGCTGGTAGCGGTCGAAGACGGCGTGAGCGTTTTGAGCCAGTTCTGCCTCCTTGGCGCTGGAGGCCAGCTCGACCGGCGCGCGGTCAGATATCACGGCACCTTGCTTCGACTTCATCGACCACCCAGCTGGGGGTGGAGGTGCCGGAGGTGATGCCAACCAGCTGGCCGGGACGGAACCATGAAGGCTGAATCTCGGCCGCGCTTTCCACGTGGTGGGTGGGGACTCGCTCGGCGCAGGTCTCGGCCAGGGCGACAGTGTTGGCCGAGTTCTTGCCGCCCACCACCAGCACCACGTCGGCGCGGTCGAGGAGAGTGCCGACCGCCTCGCGATGGCGCTGGTTCACGACGGGGCAGGTGGTGTCGCGTACCACCAGCTCGTCGGACTTCTTGCGCAGCTCCTCCACGATCTCGGCGAATCGTGCCTGGGGAAAGGTGCTCTGGCAGACCACCCCGCGTCTCGGTGTCCACGGGAGCTGCGCCGCCTGCTCGATCGAATCCAGGATCTTGACCTCGGTGGTGGACGCGGCAGCGGCCCAACCCGCCACCCCTTTGACCTCGGCGTGAGCCGCGTGTCCGACTATCACCACCGGCAGGTCGAGCTGGCTCAGCTCTTGGGCATGGCGCTGGACCCGGCGCACCAGGGGACAGGTGGTGTCGACGGTATCCAAGCCGCGACGCTGGGCCTCCTCAAACAGCTGGGGCGTGGCCCCGTGGGCGGTGATCACGACCCGCGGGCCTCCAGCCAGGGGCAGTTCTGTCCCGCGGCGCAGACCCCGTTGCTCGAGGTCGTCCACGGCCCGCTGATTGTGCACCACCTGACCGAGCGCCACGGTCTCGGCGCCATCCTCGAGGGCGGACGCGGTCAGCTGGAGGGCGTCCCTCACCCCGAAGCAGAAGCCGGTGTGCCGCGGTCTGAAGGTATCCACGCACTCCCTCGCGCTGGCGATCTTTATCGGGCCTAAACGATCCTCCTAGTCGAACGTACGCCCGGGTGATCTCCGCTGCTGTTATGAAAGTCAAGCTCAATCTAACTGTTTCGTTAGATTAGCGTCCACCTTTATGGCCTGGCGGGGAGGACCGCCCGCTAGGGTTAGCAGATGCGCGCACTGGTCTTCGACCCCGCCAGCGCCAGGCTCCCTGCCGCTGCGCTCGCGGCCAGCCTGCGGCCGACCTGGGCCATCAAGGGACCGTCGCTGCTGTCCCTGCGCGAGCTGGCGGAGCCGGCGGTTCCCGCGCCCGGCTGGCTGCGGCTGCGCGCCGTCCGCACCGGGATCTGCGGCAGCGACGTCAAGGAGGCGGTGCTCCAGGCGAGCAGCGACAACCCCCTGAGTGGCCTGGTCTCCTTTCCCCACGTGCCCGGGCATGAGATCGTGGCTCAGGTCGAGGAGGCGGGGGACTCCGACCTGGCGGCGGGGCAGCTAGTTGCCGTCGACCCCTGGTTGGGATGCGCGGCTCGCGGTCTGGAACGGCTGTGCCGTGCCTGCCAGGCCGGCTTCCCCCCGCACTGCTGGTGCGTCCCCGATGGCGGCCCCTGGGGCACGGGCCGGGGGATGCACCTCGGGAACGTGCGCGGGCTTCCCGGCGGCTTCGGGGAGGTGCTTTTTGCCCACCCCAGTCAGTGCCACCCGATACCGCCGGCCACCCCCGCGGAGCTGGCGGTGCTCGCGGATCCCATGGCGGTGGCCCTGCATGCGCTGGAGAGGGCCGGCGAGCCCCCTGCGGGGCCCGTGCTGGTGGTGGGCGCCGGCACCATCGGACTCTGCCTGACGCTGGCCGCCCGGCAGCGCTGGCCCGGGGCTGAGGTCTTCACTACCGCGGCCTGGGGCCACCAGGTGGAGCTGGTGCAGCTGCTCGGGAGCACGGCGCTGCCCACGCGCTCCCGGCTCGTCGTCGAGGAACTGGCTCGACGCGGCCTGGGCCGGATGGCGCGTCCCTGGCGGGGCGACCCCTGGCTGCTGGGCGGGGGGGTGGAGGTGGTGCTGGACTCGATCGGAAGCGCGGACACCATGGAGCTCTCTCTGCGCTCGCTGGCGCCGCGCGGACGTATCGTGGTGGTGGGAGTTTCGCGCGCGCAGCGCACCGAGAACACGCTGACCTACTACAAGGAGGCCAACATCCTCGGTTCCAACGGCTACGGCCGCAGTCAGTGCCCGGACGATCCCCGCCACCTGCTCGAGCTGGCCATGGGCCTGATCGCCACCCATGCAGAACGGGTGGCCGCCTGGTGCACCCACCGCTTTCCGCTCAGCCGGTGGCGCGAGGGCTTCGCCGCCGCCGCCGACCCGGCTCGCAGCGGGTCCATCAAGGTCACTCTGGAGATGCTGGAGGAGCCCCACCCATGATGGTTGCCGAGGCCAGCGTTTTGGTCCGCGCGCCGCTGGCTCAGGTGCGCGAGGCGGTGCTCGACCCCAAGGCCTACCAAACCGGCGACACCAAGGTCCAGGCTATGGAGGTGGAGACCCGGGACGAGAGCGGGCTGGTGGCCCGGATCCACGGCAACCTTGGGCCGATCAAGTCCACGATCCGCGCCCGCTACACCGTGCTCCCCGATCGGGTGGAGCTCAAGATGCTCCAGGGACGCCTGCGCGGCTTCCAGGCGGTCTTCCTGCTGGACCCCTTGGACGGACAGGTCCGGCTCACCCACCGCGAGGAGTACGACTTCGGCTACGGCCCGCTGTCACCGCTGCTGGATCGGGCCCTCCAGGGCTGGGCGACCCGCACCGTGGAAGCCGAGGTGCGGGCGCTCAAGCGCGCGGCCGAGGCCCGCGGCCCGGGCTGACCAGGTCGGGTCCAGCCACGTTTGGGGGGGTCGGCGGTCGGGCAGACTCAGGTTGCGGCGGCTGCCGCAATTTCCAAGTGTTCTGCTGGAGTTCAAGTCAATGAGCGAAGACAAGCGGCCTGACGAGAGCGCGGCGGGTGCCGCCCGGGCGTCGGCCCTTCCTCAGATTGAGACCATGCCGCTGGTGCCGCTGCGCGACAACGTCGTCCTACCGCACCAGCTGGCACCCCTGGGGGCGGGCCGCCCTCGGTCGGTGGCCAGCTTGGAGGCGGCGGTCGCCGCCGAGGGCAAGGTGGTGGTGGCGGTGCAGCGCCAGGGTGAGCTGGATGAGGTCCAGCTGCTGGACCTCTACCCGGTCGCGGTGGTAGCCCAGATCGGAGCTTTCCGGCGCGGCAATGCCGGGGCGCAGGTGCTGGTCGAGGGCCTACGCCGGGTGCGCCTGGTTGATTTGGAAATCGGGGAGCAGTGGATTGCCAAGGTGGTCGACCTTCCCGACACCGAGCCCGAGGGCACCGAGATCGACGCCCTGGCCGGCTCGGTGCGGCAGCTCTTCGCCGACTACGTCGCCGCCGGGGCGGCCGTTCCACCCGAGCTGGCGGTGGCGGTGGCCCGGGCCAAGGAGCCGGCTCGGGTCTCTGACCTCGCCGGTACCGCGCCCGACCTGGAGGCGCCGGACCGGGTCGCCCTGCTGCAGGAGCCGGACGTAGAGCGTCGGCTGCGCGGCCTGGTGCCACTTTTGGCCCGCCAAGTGGAAGTCGCCCAGCTGCGCAGCAAGATTCAGCAGGACGTAGCCCAGACCATCAACCAGGGTCAGCGGGAAGCCATCCTGCGCGAGCAGCTCAAGGCCATCCGCAAGGAGCTGGCGGAACTCGGCGGCGAGAGCGGGGCGGAGGAGGACCTCCGCGAGCGCATCGAGGCGTCGGGCATGCCCGAACCCGTCGAGCAGCGCGCTCTCAAGGAACTGGACCGGATGGAGTCGCTCCCGAGTGCCTCCCCCGAGGTCGGCATCGTGCGCACCTACATTGACTGGCTGGTCGACCTTCCCTGGAAGGAGGTGGCCGAGGAGCGGGTCGACATCGCTGAGGCCGCGCGCATCCTGGACGAGGACCACTACGGCCTGCCCAAGGTCAAGGAGCGCATCCTCGAGTGGATGGCGGTCCGCCAGCGGGTTTTGGCCCAGCGTGCCAAGGAAGAGCGCACCGAGGGAGCCCCCGAGCCGCGTCCGCTGCAGACGCCCATCCTCTGCTTCGTCGGCCCTCCGGGGGTAGGCAAGACCTCTTTGGGCCGCAGCATCGCCCGGGCCCTGGACCGCAAGCTGGTGCGGGTGTCCCTCGGCGGTATTCGGGACGAAGCGGAGATCCGCGGCCACCGGCGCACCTACATCGGGGCCTTGCCCGGGCGGGTGATCCAGGCCATGAAGCAGGCCGGAACCAAGAACCCGGTGATGATGCTCGACGAGATCGACAAAGTGGGGCTGGACTTCCGCGGCGACCCCTCGGCGGCGCTGCTGGAGGTGCTCGACCCGGAGCAGAATCGCGAGTTCTCGGACCACTACCTGGAGGTCGCCTACGACCTCTCCCAGGTGCTGTTCATCACCACCGCCAACGTGATCGACACCATCTCCCCGCCGCTGCGCGACCGGATGGAGATCATCCGGCTCACCGGCTACACGGAGGAGGAGAAGCTCGGCATCGCCAAGGGCTACCTCATCCCGCGGCAGCTGGAGCAGCACGCGCTGAGCCATGACGAGATCGAGCTGACAGACGAGGCGCTGCACGCCATCGTGCGCAGCTACACCCGCGAGGCCGGAGTGCGCAACCTGGAGCGGCAGATCGCCCAGGTGATGCGCAAGGTACCCCGCCAACTGATAGAGAACCCGGAGCTGAGCAAGATCACGGTCTCCCCGGACGGCCTGGTCGAGTACCTCGGGCCGGCCCGCTTCGACACAGTTGAGGCCGAGGCCGAGGATCGAGTCGGCGTGGTCACCGGGGTGGTCGTGTCCGACGTCGGCGGTGATCTGGTCACGGTGGAGGCGCTCGCCATCGACGGCCGTCCCGAGCTCCAGCTCACCGGCCAGATCGGCGACGTGATGCAGGAGTCAGCCCGGGCCGCCCTGTCCTGGGTGCGGGTGCACGGCTCCGACTTCGGTGTCAACCCATCGTTCTTCGACAGCCACGCGGTGCATGTCCACGTCCCGGCTGGAGCGATCCCCAAGGACGGCCCCTCGGCCGGGGTGACCCTGGCCACCGCCTTGGTGTCGGTCGCGTCGGACCGTCCGGTGCGGCACGACCTGGCCATGACCGGCGAGGTAACGCTGAGGGGCCGGATTTTGCCCATCGGCGGGGTCAAGGACAAGCTCCTGGCGGCGCACCGCGCCGGGATCAAGGTCTTCCTGCTTCCGGAGCGCAACCGCCGAGATCTCCACGAGATCGACAAGAGCTTGCTCGAGGGCATGGAGGTGGATTTCGTCCGCGCCCTCGACGAGGTGCTCGACCGGGCGCTGCTCCCCGCCGTTCCCCACCTCGAGGCGCGACGGGCGGTGGGCTTCGGCCTGCAAAGTCCGGTGGCGGTGCCCCCCGCCAACTGAGCCCTCATCCGGCCAGTCGGGCCAGGATGTCGTCGACCACCGCGCCGGTGGCTCCCCAGATGAAGTGCCGGAGGAAGGGGAAGCCCGGCACCTGCACGTCTTCCGGCAGCTCCGGTACCGAGCGGTGCGCCCGCCTCAGGGCCGCCGCCTCGGGAAGGAGCGGGAACCAGAACGACTCCGTCACCTCACCCTCTTGTATGCGGACCTCGAAGGGACGCCGGAGCAGGCCCAGGTAGGGAACCATCACGAATCCGGACACACGGGTGGGCACGCTGCTCAGGCGGCCCTTCAGGGCCACCGCGTCCGCCGGCACCCCGAGCTCCTCGGCCGCCTCGCGCAGCGCCGTCGCCCAGAGAGTGGCATCCTCGCCGGAGCGGCTGCCCCCGGGCAGCGCCACCTGGTCGGGGTGGCTGCGCAGGCCGGCGCTGCGCCGGAGCAACAGCAGCGGCAAATCGGAGCGGTTGGGATCGAGCAGCGTCAGCACCCCCGCCGGCCGCAGCCCCGGCTGCGGCC
>JBJKSO010000089.1:0-43827 GCA_046703825.1 Candidatus Dormibacteria bacterium | reverse complement strand
GCCCAAGATTCGCCGCCGCGACGGATCGCCCGCCCCGCCCCGGACGGCTCGGGCAGCGGCCGGCGGCAGCAGCGACCCAAGGCCGCCCGCCCCAACTTCAACTGGACCCGCACTGGGCTGGTGGTGGTAGCGGCGCTGGCGGCGCTCCTGATCGTGATCGGACTCATGCACCGCGCTCCGACCAACAACCCGAGCCGGACGCATGCCTTGTCCAACCCGACCTCCGCGCCCAGCTCCAAGCCGACCCCGGCAGGCTCGCCCACACCAGCGCCGACACCCACCCCAACCCCGCTCTCCCTCAGCAGCCAGCAGACCCTGGGCGGCTCGGGCTCGGGATACCAGGTCCAGACCGCGCGCTACGGAGTCCACTCCGGTGGTTCTCTGTGGGTGGTGATGCAGCTGGTTTCGGGCAGCGGCGCTCCCGGCGTGACGGTCGGCTTCCAGAACCCGCAGACCGTCTACCTGGAGATGAAGGGAGTGGCCGCCGGCGCCACGGTGCCACAGCCCGCCAAGGGTGAGCTGGTGACCAGCGTCAGCCCCGCCCACGTCCCGGGCTTCTCCGGCGCGGTCTATGTCATCCAGCTGAGCCGACCCGCCCAGATGCAGGCCTCGCTGGTACCCGGCAATCTCTCCGGCGGATCCGGGGAGCGGGTGCTGCTGCAGTTCTCCTGAGGGGCTAGTTCAGCCCGTAGCCGAAGTTGATCTGGACCCGGTTGGCCAGTTGGTGGTCGAGGAGCAGGGTCTCGCTCTGGATCATGGCCAGCTCACGTCGCAGGCGCCATCCCACCCGGCTCTCCTCGAGCAAAGCCTGCTTGCGAGGCAGCTCGACCATCAGCCCGGAGGCGATGGTCCACGAGAGCAATACCGGGTCCTCGGGCAGGCGCGCGGAAGTCAGCGGGGTGGCGCTGAGCCGGGCCAGACTGCGCACGTAGCGGGCGAACGCCTCCCGGGCCTGGCTGGCCAGCAGCAGGCAGGCCGCGTCCGGCTCCCCGTCCTCCAAGTACTCCACCTCCGCCTGGGGGTAGCTGCGACCGTCCACCAAGCGGACGATGGCGAATCGGCGCCGACCCGTCACCAGCAGATGGCTCCGACCGCGCGCCCTCCGAACCACCCGCTCCACCGAGGCCAGCGTTCCGGTGCGGTAGGGCAGGGCCGCCGGCCCCACCTCCGCCCCCTCCCGGATCGCCACCACCCCGAAACGGTCACCGCTGGCCGAGCAGTCCCGGACCATCTCCTGGTAGCGCGGCTCGAAGACGTGCAGCGGCAGCGGCATCCGGGGGTAGAGCACGGCGCTCAAGGGGAAGAGTGGAATTGTGTCCACGGGCGCCCCAGTATGAGGGGATGGAGGCTCCGGGCGCCCTCAGATTCGTGGCAGGGCGGTCATGCCCATGAGCCCCAGGCACTCGGCCAGGGTGGAGCGCGCGGCGTCCACCAGCCCCCGCCGCCATCCCCGCAGCGCCTGGTCCTCGGTGCGGTAGAGGCGTTCTGTGTGCTCGTAGAAGTCGTTGAAGCGGGTGGCCAGCTCGAGCGCGTACCCGGTGAGGGTCGACGGGCTCAGGGACTCGGCGGCCTCGGCCACCGTGGCCGGGAACACGGCGATGGTCTTGACCAGTTCCCGCTCCTGAACCTCCAGCTCAGGCGCCTGGGGCGGGACCGGCAGCGGCTCGATCCGGGCGAGAATGCCGCAGGCGCGGGCGTGCGCGTACTGGAGGTAGACGCCGGTGTCGCCGTTGGTGCGGAGCGCCTCTTCGAAGTCGAAGGTAATGATCGAGTTGAGCCCGAAACGCAGCAGGTAGTACCGAACCGCACTGGTGGCGAGCACCGCCGCGGTGGTGCGATCGCGGGCCTTCTGACTCACCTGCCGCTCGGCCTCGTCGAGCAAATCGTCGGCGGCCACCTCGATGCCCCGCCGCCCGCTCAGGGCGTACATCGACTTTCCCTCGCTGGTGTTGACGCCAAGGCTGGCTGCGGCCCGGGGTGAGAGCGCCACCACCTCGTAGGCGAGGTGCTCCAGGTTGTCCGCCTGCTCGCGGAAGCCCAGCCGGGCGAGCGCTTCCCGCACCACCCGCTGGGGCGCGCTCTGCCGTTGGTCGATGACGTTGATCACCCGGGTGGCGTGGCCGAACTGCGCTGCGGGCAGCACTCCGAGTTCCGCCTCTGCGGTCGAGGAGGCCGGTCCGCCCTCGGCCCACCACAGGTAGCCGAAGTCCAGTCCGAGCACTCCGAACTTCCACAGGTGGTAGGCGATGTCCTTGGCGGTGTAGGTGGCGACCCCGTCGCTCTTCACCAGAACCTTGGCCTCGCCATGCTCGGGATCGGCCTCCTCCTCGCCGTCCTGAGGCAGCACCCAGCAGCCGGCCAGCGGGCCGCTGGCCGGCTTGCGGATCACCGCCTCCTCGATCAGCCAGTCCAGCGCGTGACGCAGGAATCCGCGCTCGATGATGTCCGACTCCCAGGTGAGCAGGTCGTAGTTAACGCCCGCCCGGGCCATGGTGCGCAGATGCGCGTCCACGATCCGCGAAGCCAGGCTCTTGGCCTCGCCGGCCACCTCGGAGTCGCGGGCCTCGATCAGGTGCAGGGTACGCCGGCGCAGCTCGAGCAGCTCGGGCTGGCGCTCGTAGCGTCGGCAGACCTCGACGTAGGCTCGCGAGCAGAAGCGGTCGAAGCTCTCCCTCAACTTCGGCTCCAGACCCAGTTCTCGGATCCCCACCAGCACGTCGGCGACCTGGACCCCGGTGTCGTCGATGTAGTTCTGCACCTCGACCTGGTGGCCGAGGGCGCGCAGGATCCGGGCCACGGTGTCACCGATGCAGGCGTTGCGCAGGTGGCCGACGTGCGCCGACTTGTTGGGATTGGTGGCGGTGTGTTCCACCACCACCTTGCCCTGGGTCGGGAGCTGCACCAGCGGCCGCCGCCAGGGCAGCGCGGCCGCCACCACCGAAGGGGAGTAGCTGGCGAAGTCCACCCGAAGGTTGACGTAGCCCTGACCGCTCACGTTGAACTCGGCCGCATGCTCCAAGGGCTGGCGGCGCAACTGCTCCACCAGCTCTTCAGCGATCGAGCGCGGCGGCCGGCGCAGGACCTTGGCGAGGCGGAAGGCAAGGGCCGAGGAGTAGTCGCCCACCTCGGGAAGTGCCGAGGCCTCCACCACCACCTCCGGAGGTTCAGCGACCCCGAGCCGGAGCGCGGCCGAGCTGAGCGCGGCGGCGAAATTGGCCGGCAGGTCGATCACGGGCGCGCTACCTCCTAGCCGGACGGGTGCGCCCGGTAATCAGACCAGGGGATCGAGCTTGGCCTTGAGGGCCGTCTTGGGCTTGTAGCCGACCAGGCGCTCCACCGCCTTGCCGCCCTTGAACAGGATCAGCGTGGGAATGCTCATCACACCGAACTGTCCCGCGGTGGCGGGGTTGGCGTCGACGTCGAGTTTGGCCAGGCGCATCCGCCCGCCGTACTCCGCTGCCAGGTCCTCGACGATCGGGGCCAGCATCTTGCAGGGGTTGCACCACTCCGCCCAGAAGTCCACCAGCACCGGGGTGTCCGCTTGGATCACCTCGCTCTCAAAGGTGCTGTCACTGACCGAAAGGGGCTCAGCCATGCTTGTCTCCTGCTCCGGAGCTGGCGCTGCCGTCCGCCGCTCCCTTGGCCTTCTCGACCGTTGTTGAAGTTGCCGCCGCCTTGGTCTCAGCGGCGGCCGGCTTGGTCTCGGCTGCGGCCGGCTTGCTCTCCGGGCTCTTGGTCGGGCTGGTGATGGCGGCCCCGCCGGAGCGGGAATCGGTCTTGTAGAACCCCTGGCCCTTAAAGACGATCCCCACCGGGAAGACCACCCGGCGCACCGCGCCGCCGCAGGTGCCGCACTTCTGCAGCGGAGCGGCAGTGATCGACTGCAAGACCTCGAACTCGTGGCCCTCAGAGCAGCGGTAGGCGTAGGTCGGCACTTCCCATAAACATTACCCGATCTCTTCTGGTTGCTAAACGGCACTTATTGCAACCCTCCCGATGCCGGTCGGCATTCCCGGGGGCCGTCCGTGACCAGAAGCGGTGCGGCTCAGGTCCTTGGACGCGGCTCCTAATCGACCGGCATCATCACCAATCCAGCGGGGACTTTGGGGTAGAAGTAGGTTGACTTCTGGGGCATCGACTCACCCGCTGCCGCCACCGCGGCCAGCTCCTCGACCAAGGTGGGGTTCAGCAAGAAGGCGAGCCCCCCCGAGGCGCGGGCCGACTGGGCCGCCTCCGCGGCATCCCGGGTGTAGCTGAGCCGCCCGCCTGCGGTCTCCCCCTCACCGATACCGAGATACGGCATGAGCACCTCCGCCTCCAGCACCGCCACGTCCAGGCGCTGGCTGGGCGCCCCGGACTCCGAACGCGGCCGACTGATCAGCAGCAGGCCGTCGGCTCCCACCACCACGAAGGCGTGGCGTTGGGCTTGCAGCTCGGACAGGCGCGCTTGCCCCTGCTCGAGTGACTCCGGGTACTCCACCAGCCAGCCACCGTCCGCAAGCGTGGCGGCCAGCTCGTGCACGGCACGAGGGCTGTTGGAGAGCAGGCGATGGGTGGGCAGGACCACCTCGTCAGCGGCAAGCGGCGCCAGCAGGGCCAAAACCCGCGGCAGATGGAGGTTGACGGCCGTCTCGTAGCGGTGGTGGCCGTCGGCGATGAAGAGGCGACTCCGACCCAGGCCGCGCCGGATGCGCTCCTGCAGCTCTCCCGCCCCCACCCGCCAGAGCCGGTGCTGCTCCAAGCCGTAGTCGCCCTCGACGGCGCCGGTGCCGACCAGCTCGGCCGTCTGCTCGGCCATGGCCAGAGCCTCGGTGGCCTCCTCGCCGGCCTCGTACAGGAGGAAGACCGGCGAGGTCTGCATACCGGTTGCCCGCAGCAGGTTGAGCCTGTCCTGCCGGGGCGCGCTGAGCGTGCGCTCGTGGCGCAGCACCTCCCCGCGCTGGTAGGGGACCGGTTCCAGCGCCGTGAACAGCCCCCGCCGCTCGCCCTCGCCCCCACCCGGCAGCACGAAGCGGTGGGAGTGTACGTAGACCGAGGGCTCATCCCCCACGAGCACCCGCTGGTCCAGCCAGGCGCGCAGGTGGTCACGGGCCCGGGTGTACTGGTCTCGCTCGCCAGGGATGTCGTCCGGGTAGCGCAGCCCCAGCTCCACGCGCACCACGTTCTGGAGGGACCGCGAGTACAGACGACTCTGGAGGTCCGGGCTGATCACGTCGTAAGGAGGAGCGATCACCTGGCCGAGGTCGGGCATCAGATCTGGGTTGTAGCGAACCCCCGGGAAGGGGAAGGCCCGGGCCACCCTGCCTAGAGCTCCGCCAGGAAGAGGGAGCGCACCCCCTCCACCCCGCGCAGCCGATCCAGCAATTCGGGGGAGACCGGGTCATCGAGGCGGACCGCGGTGACCGCGCTGCCGCGGGGGGCCTCGCGCCCGACCCGCATCTCGGCGATGTTGATGTTGACGCTGCCCAGCAAAGAACCGATCGCCCCAATGAAGCCTGGCCGGTCACGGTGCTGGAAGAAGAGGTAGGTGCCGCTCGGCTCCAGGTCGATCCGGACCCCGTCGAGGCTGACGATCCGGGCCTCGCCGTTGGCGGTGGTGCCCTCGATCTCACCAGGTCCCTGCCCGTCCACCCGCAGCACGATCGAACTCGCCCACCCGCCCGGCTCCGAGATCCGCTGCTCGGCGACTTCGATTCCGTGCTCGTGCGCCACCGCCCGGGCGTTGACGGCGGTGACGCGGTCCTGGGTGAAGTGCCGAAGGATGCCCCCCAGGGCCTCGGCCGTGATCGGGGCGGGATCCACCGCGGCGACCTGGCCGCGGAGCAGCAGCTCCACCCGGCGCACCGCACCACCGCCCATCTGCGCGTACAGGCTGCCGATCCGCCCCGCCAGCTCCTGGTAAGGCACCACCAGCTCTACGTCCTCCGGCGGCACCTGGGGCGCGTTGACTGCCCAGCGGGCCGGGCGCCCCGACAGCACCTCCGCGATCTGATCGGCGACGTCGGTGGCCACCGACAGCTGTGCCTCCACGGTGGAGGCGCCCAGATGGGGGGTGACCAGGATTCGTGAATCCTGGAGCAGAGGGTGATCCGGCGGCGGAGGCTCCTTGGTGAAGACGTCCACCCCCGCCCCGGCCAGGTGTCCGCTGGCCACCGCCGCGGCGAGGGCTGGTTCGTCGACGATCCCGCCCCGGCCCACGTTGAGCACCCGCGCGCCGCGGGGCATCCGCGCCAGCTGAGCGGCGCCGATCAGCCCGCGGGTGGCATCGCTCAACGGGGTGTGCACCGTCAGCACGTCGGCCTGCTCCAGCGCCCGGTCCAGGGGCAGAAGCTCCACGCCCAGGATGCGGGCCCGCTCGGGTGAGACCAGCGGGTCATGGCCGACGACCCGCATCTGCAGACCATGAGCCATGCGGGCGACCTCAGCTCCTATCTTCCCCAGACCGACGATCACCAGGGTCTTGCCCCGGAGCTCGCTGCCGACCAGCCTGGAACGCTCCCACCTGCCCGCGCGCAGGGAGGCGTCTCCCTGGGCTAAGTTGCGGCTCGTGGCCAGCATCAGTGCCAGGGTGTGCTCGGCGGCGGCGACGGTGTTCCCGGTCGGGGCGTTCACCACCAGCACCCCGCGAGCGGTGGCCGCCTCCACGTCGATGTTGTCCACGCCCACGCCGGCCCGCCCGATCACTCGCAACTCCGTCCCGGCATCGATCACGGCCCGGGTCACCTTGGTCTCGCTGCGCACCACCAGAGCCTGGAAGCCGGCCACCCGCCCCACCAGCTGCTCCTCGCCGAGCTTGAGGGCGACCTCTACCTGCGCGACCGCTCTGAGCCGAGCGACGCCGTCCTCGGCGATGGGATCGGCGACCAGGACCCGAGGCCGGAAAGCCTCTCCCGCAGGCGCGCCCGCCATTACTCTCCTCTCAGATTCCTAGTTCACGAAGCCGCCTGGGCCGGGCGCTTGCTGGCGTCAGTCTATCGAAGCCACCCGCCCGCGCCGGACCGGCTCCGCCCAGAGCTTGGCCCCGCCGACCATCCCCGCCGAGTTGTCCACCAGGGTCACATCGGCGCCGAGCTCACCGCGCACCTTGGCCGAGTTGCCCCCGCCGATGTAGAGGTGGTCGAAGAAGAAGAGCTGGCGCAGCACCTCCACGGTGCGGCGTACCCGGCGGTTCCAGCGGGCCTCGCCGATCTTCTCCAGGGTGGCGTTGCCCAGATAGTCGTTGTAGGTCTTGCCCTTGCGCAGCGGGTGGTGGGCCAGCTCCAGGTGCAGCGCCAGCTGGCCATCCCGGAACACGGCGCTGCCGAACCCGGTCCCCAGGGTCACGACCACCTCTAGCCCCTTGCCCTGGATCACGGCCAGACCCTGGACGTCAGCGTCGTTGGCAACCCTCGTGGGGTGGCCAAGCGCAGCCTCGCAGGCGGCGGCCAGGTCGAAGTGGTTCCACTGCTCCTCAAGTTCCGACGAGACTTCGGATCCCTCACCGCGGGGACGCACGAAGTGGGGAGCGCTCAGCACCCGCCCACCCCGCACCACACCGGGGAACCCGACCGCCACTCGCTCGTACTGAGGCACCTCGGCCGCGATCTCTTTGAACAGATCGACCAGACGCTGGGGCGGCAGCGGGTAGGGGGTGGGCAGTCTCACCCGGGGCGCCAGCGGATGGCCGGCTGGGTCGATCAGCTCCCCTTTGACCCCGGTGCCTCCGACGTCCAGTGCCAGGATGGTCTGCTCCCGTCGCTGCACCGATGCCCGGCGCTTGGCCGAAGAGCTCTGCGCGGCCATGTCCCCAGTCTGCACCGTCATGGACGGTTCTGAGCCCCTCGGGGGCCTACCGCTGGTCGGTGGTGAAGGGCAGCAGCGCCATGTGGCGCGCCCGCTTGAGCGCGACCGTCAGCCGTCGCTGGTGCAACGCGCAGGTACCGGTGACCCGCCGGGGCAGGATCTTTCCCCTCTCGCTGATGTAGCGGCGGAGGCGCGAGACGTCCTTGTGGTCCACCTCCACAATCCGCTCCAGGCAGAAGTTGCAGACCTTGCGAGGACGCCGACGTCCGTACTCCGACATGTTTTTCGCCTAACCTCCTAGAAGGGAATGTCGTCCGGATCGATGTCGCCCTCCGACCCGGCCGGCGGCACCACGTCCAGGCTGGGCGCCGCGCCGGGGAAGGGCTGCACCCGGGCGCCCTCGGCGGCCTCACCCGCGCCCCGCGACTCCAAAAACTGGATGTCCGACGCGTTGACCTCGGTGCGGTAGCGCTTCTGCCCGTCGGGACCGTCCCAGGAACGGGTCTGCAGCCTGCCCTCGATGTACACGAGGCTGCCCCGCTTGAGGTACTGCCCCGCCAGCTCGGCCAGCTTGCGCTGGCCCATGTTCCACACCACCACGTCGTGGTAGTCGGTGAACTCCCGGCGCTCGCCGTCGGCACTGCCACCGTACCGGTTGGTGGCTAGGCGCAGCTGGGTCACCGGCTGGCCGCTGGGGAGGTAGCGCATCTCCGGATCAGCGGTGCAGCGCCCGATCAGCATCACCCGGTTGAGAGAGCCTGCCAACTTACTCCTCCCGCACTTCCTGAGACGGCTCGTCGGCGCCCCAGGCCTCCGGCTCCTGGCCGGCTTGGGGGCGCTCTTCGGTTTCGTCCGCCGGAGCGCCCGAGGCAGACGCTTCGGCACCCTCGCCGGCGGGGCGGGCCCGAGGGCGGGCGCGGCGGGACTTGCGGTCGTCGCCGTCGCCGGGCAGGAAGTACACCTGCTTCAGGGTGATCAGGTGGCGGATGACACGCTCGTCCAGCCGGAGCGTCCGCTCCAGGTCCCGAACCTTCTCGGAAGGGTAGCGAAGCTCCTTGAGCGCGTAGTAGCCGTCACTGAAGCCGTCGATCTCGTACGCAAGGCGTCGCCGGCCCCAAAGTGAGGACTTGTTGATGGTGCCGCCCCGTTCGGTCAGCATCGCCGCCAGCTCGTCCATGGTGGTCCGCACCTGCTCTTCCTCGACGTCGGGACGGACGATGTAGAAGAGCTCGTAGTCGCGTTCCAAGGGCTTCCTCCTTCGGGGTGGCAGCCGGTCCAAGCCGGGTGCAGGGGCAGGGGCAGTCTAGCAGGCGCCGGCTAGACCCCCAGCTGGGCGACCAGCTTCTGACCGTACCAGCGGGTGAACAGCGCCACGCCGCCGGCGAGGATCAGAGCCAGCACCAGCGTGGCGATGGGGTGGGTGATGCTGCGCCCGAGCGGCAGGAACGCACCGATCAAGCCGCCCAGCGCCAGGGCAATGGCCATCGCCGCGATCGACAGGATCGGTAGCCACACCGACATTCGCAGGGTGCGGCTGATCTCGGGATCGCGCATGACGGCTGCGCGCTCGCGCCGGATCACCGTCAAGGTCTGCACGTAGTTGAGCCCGGGCGTCACCGTTAGGCCGACTACTGTGGCACCCCCCTTGGTGCGCTCAAAAAGTTCGCGGCGCACGCGGAACTGCTCTACATTCCTGCCGACGTTGAGCGCCACCAGGGCCAGACTGGGTGTGGGTGAGATAGGACTCGCCCCCACCAGTTGTCCCTGGACGGTGCGCGCCGGCTGCTTGCGGTCCGAACGGGCTGCCCTCAGCGCCGGGCCCGTGACCGAGCTGGCTATCGCGGCCACCCCGGTACCCAGGACCACGATCACGATCCCGAGGAAGAGATCATGCTGTCCGATCTCGATCAGCAGGCCACCAACGCCAGCGGCGATGACGATCACGCTGAGCAGAGTTGTCAGCAGGGTGAGCTTGACCACTGCGGCCGGCGCCAAGCCCTCGAGCAGGCCTCCCCGGCGCATCGTCTCCTCGCGGCGCTGCGGCTGCGAGCGCTCACGCACCTGCTGGCGCTGCTGCAGCTCAAGACGCGCCTGACGGCGCCTTAGCTCGCGGCTTCCGGGGTTGCGCATGGGAGGCTTAGGATCGCATGTGGGTGGGCTCCGGCGCGTGTCGAGCCGAGAACTACGGGAATTAGCCTCGGGCGGCCACCGGAGGACGACGTTGAGAAGCTTAGCTTCCGCGCGGACTTGGCACCGTCAATTCGGTCGGCACTAGGGCGTGGGAGAGGGCGAGGGTGGCGTGCTCGGGCTGGGCGTGAAACTGGGGCTGGCAGCGGGCGACGGGGTCGGGGTGCCAGCGGGGGTGGGGGTGCCGCTTGGAGTGGGGGTGGCAGTCGGCGTGGGAGTGGCCGAGGTAGCGGGAGTGGCGCTCGACGAGGGCGTCTGCTTGGGCCGGGTTGCGGGCCTTGCGGAGGAAGTGGGCGCGCCGGAGGTCGAGGCGGCGGTTGGCTTGGCTCGCGAGGTGGTGCTGGCCGGAGATTGTGGCGTCCTGCTGCCACTGCTGGTGGGGCGGTAGGCGGAGCTTGGACCCTGGTGCTGCCCGCGGCCGGATAGGTGGGACGCGGGAACTGCGGGTGGTGCCGGGTGGCCAAGGATGGTGAACGCGCCTAGTCCGAGCGCGATCGCGGCCGCCAGGCCGCTGGCGCCCGCCACGACCTTGCGGTCGGTGGCAAAGCCCCGACGCCGGGGCAGCACCCCGCGCCTCGGGTCCCAAACCCGCTCTTGCGGCTGCTCGTAGTTGCTCGGGCGCCTGGCATCCGTCCAGCAGCGGCTCCCCGGGTCGCGCTGGTCGTCCGGCCCCGAAGTCCCATGGAACATCTGATCCATGGCTCCCACTCCATTCCCCGGAAACCAGCCCCAACCATAAGGACTTTGCGGAGGGGAGTCGCCCGCCGCCACGCCGGCCAACCGAACCGGGGGATCCGGCTTCACGCCGGTGTCGATCCGCTCGAACAGGTCCTAGAGGTCGAGAGGTCGGGGCGCCTCTTTCCGAACAATGCCCGGCCGTCACCCTCGGCACCTCCGCACGCCGTGGCGCCGAGCTGGCGTGACTGGCCCCAGCCGCTTGCCCATTGCCATGGAATCAGCCTATGTAGCGGCCTTCCTAAACCCTGACCGCATGGTGGCCGCCGGGGGACTCGAACCCTCGACCTCACGGATGTGAACCGTGCGCTCTAACCAGCTGAGCTAGGCGGCCCTCCCGCGGCTAAGTCTATCCCAAGGCAACTCAGCCCAAGGCGGGTTGGACCTGCTGAACAAAGTACGGGAGAGTCGATCTGACGGACAGCGACCCGACGGAGACTGCAGCGAGAGGGTGCACTGACACCCCATCGGACCAGTAGCCGCTAGCGGTCACTTGATAAGTCACGACGCAAGAGATGTCGCCGTGCTGCACATACGTCTGCGGAATCCAGCGGCTGTCTGCAGACACGGTGGCGTCCGGCCAAGTCCAAGCCAATGAGGCAGGTTGTGCCTGGACGATCCACAGGACAGAGAGCAGCTCAGCCCTGTCACCGTCACCCAGGTCCGGAACTTTAGCCGTTACATTCGCGTACTCGACTGTCGGTACCGGGTCTAGGCGCGCCGTCACCGGTGCACCGACGATGTCCTCAAGAGAGGGGTCGGCCGCGATGGTTTCCGAAGGGATGGCCCGCTCCGCCGCTGCGAGAAACGATGTGCCGCTGTAGCCCGGTCGGCAGGCAGACGATGAGGTCCCAGGCATGCACGGGCTGGGATGCCGAGGAGCACTGGTGATACCGATGAAGACCCAACTACCAGTGCTGGTGCAAACCTTCTTCCAAACCCAGCCTCGGTCCATCGTGGGCGTCGAGTAGACGAGCGGGATCCGCTGGCCCTCCTGCGACCAGACCGATCCGTTCCACTCCCAGTCGGCGTTTGAGATGCCGCTGGCCCACACCGTCACAAAACTTGGGGTACATAGATTCGACTGACCCGGTAACGCCTCGAGCCATGCTCGGCCCGCCGCTGGCCGCGTGGGGGCCGTGGGTGGTGTTAGACCTTGACAAGAGCCTCCAAATGCGACGGCGCCAGTTCCGGCGGTACAGACGACAGTAGAGCCTGACAATGGGGCATCCGCCTGCACGGCGTAGCCGCCCGTTGCCCAAGTGAGCGCACCTAAGAAAACGAGGACTACGATCGGTCGCATAGCAAGTAACGACCCCGTGCCGCATCCCAGAGCAACCAGAAAAAGTCTTGAAAAGTCGTTATGGAGCGGCGCATAGGTTTATTTCCAGTCTGTTCAGTGCGAATCTCAGTACCTGTCAAGAGCGCAGACAGGCTCGCGCTCGGATTGTTTGGATCAGTCTTCACTCCCAGAGTCACTGATGAAAAGCGGTCGACGATCGAGAGCACCTCGATCTTGTTCTGCGCGTCGGAGGCGATTTCCGCCCTTTCGGATGCCAAGAGCGCTCCCTCGTCAGCGTAGCGGAGATAGCCGGCTCTACCGGTCTCAACCGCACGGTTTTCGATAGCGTTGTCGATCAAAACGTCGCGGGCTAGGAGACTCGCGGACACGCTCTGCGGCAAGGGGTTGGTGGAAGAGATGGTGAACGGTATGGATTGGATCGCCGCCTGCGGTATGTCCAAGCCGGGAGCTACCAGAGTGACGTCCGGCGTCGGCTTGGGGATGCGCACAGTGTGTAGAGGGGCGCGCGGCGCGCAGGCGACAGCCGAGACGCCGACGGCCACCCCCGTGACGAGCCGCGCGAACCGCCAGGTAATACCCACTACACGTGGCACCACGGAGCCAACGCCGCGTCCCCCTCACCCTCGGCAGTGCCGGCAGGATAGGCGATCCCTGTCCCTGGCACAACTGCTTATAACCTAGGTCCGCAAACGGATGCGTACCTCGAGCCCGAGGTCGCAAACAGCCGTACTCACACACTGATCGAACCATCGCTCCGAGCCTGGTTCAAGCCAGCAGACCCGGGTTCCTCTCTCGACTCGACCCGGTTGGCCGGTCAGGCTCAACCTGGCCTGCTCGAAGTAAGGGGTGAGCCGAAGCGCCAGCTCCCGATCACCGTCCATCGTGATCGGTGGGAAGCCGAGTTCAACCTGGCTCTTGGTGGCGGGGTCGGCCAAGCGGTAGCGGACGGTCACGTCAGCGCTCCAACGCCATCCGGCGCGCGGTCTCGCTCAACATCTGTACTGGACCCCTCCAGGGATCGCGGGGGAGGAGCCGGATCCCTGCCTGACGCTCGGCGGCAAGCCAGGGAGCGATCAGAATCCGACGTCCCTCCTCCAGCGCGGGGACGGTGCGGCTCACCGTGCTGAGTGGCGTGTAAAGCACACGGAAGATCTCCGCCGGGGTCTCCGCAACCGCCTCCTCGGCGTAGGGGGAGACGGGAAAGCGGCGGCTGATGACGGCTTCGGCGCGCTCCAGGTTCACCCCGGGCCACTCCCTGCCCTGGCGGGCGTCGGAGCGCAGCTCGGTCGCCAGCTGGTTCGGCCCGACCAGCCCCAGAGTTGACCGGCGGCTGCGCTGCGCCGCGGCGGTCAGGGAGGTGCGCGCCATGAGGTCGCGATCGAGCTGGCGGCTGGAGGGAGAACCGGGCGCGTTCAGGGGCCGGTCCGGCCTCCAGCGGGGGTCCAGCTGGTGGAGGCGCTGCAGGTAGTAGGTGGTCAACCGGTCGAGGTCGTCACCCACGGCCCCGTAGGGGATCGGATCGTACGCCGGGTGGGGCAGCCATCCCGAGGAGGCCAGCAGTCTAACCACCTGCCGCAAAGGGACCCCTCCCCGGCTGTCCTCCACCAGAGCGTGACCGCACTCGTGGACCAGGGTGGAGCGCAGTAGCCGGTAGGCGACATCCGGTTCGCTACCGGCCCGCTTGAGCGCTGGAATCAGGCTCCAGTCCCCGTTCAACCGGATCACGCCAGCGCGCCAGGTGCCCAGGGTCGCGGAGGCGAAGGCTTCCTGGCGTTCGATCCGAATCTCGTCGATAACGCCCCTCAGCACATCCTTCAGCTGCAGCGGCAGCTGCTGCAGGGACTCCCAGATGCGCGCGCAGCGCTCCTGGAACTGAAGGTCACCCGAGCCCGCCACGTGCACCCGCACGGAGAACTGCTGCCCGGCCCACTGGGTGTCAGGCAGGCCGAGACGCCGGTAGGAGGAGAGTGCGGCGTAGCGGCGGCAAAAGCGGTAGGGGGCATCCACAACCCCTCCGTCCGCCCTCGGATGTGGGACGGGCGGACGGAGCTAGGCGCGGATCAGCTGATGTCGGGCCAGGCGGGGGTCTCGGGCTCGTTGCCCTCCGCGTCCTCGCCGCCTACCTTCTGCTGGAAGCGCGCCGCCACCATCTGCTGGGCCATGGCCTTGGGGATCCCGAACTTGACGAGGGATCGCACCTCATCTGCCATGACCTTGTCGCGGGCAGTTTCCACCGCGGTGATCAGGTCGTCGAGCGCGATGGTCTTCTGGTTCACGGTTCGATCATACCCGGACAGAATTCGGCTCAATCGCCTCGAGGCAGCGTCGTCGCCGTCAGCTGGCGGCTAGGGCGGGCGCGAGGTTGGGGTTGAGACAAAACCCCTCGTAGTCGATGGGTTCGGTGATGGTCGGGTGCTCGCCGCATACCGGGCACTCGGGGTTGCGGCGGACGCGGAACTCGCGAAATTCCATGCTGAGGGCGTCGACGTGCAGCAGACGCCCGGTAAGCAGGTCGCCGGTCTCCAGGATTAACTTGACCACCTCGGTCGCCTGGAGCAGGCCAACCAGTCCCGGTAGGACGCCCAGCACACCCGCCTCGGCGCAGCTCGGCGCCTCCTCGGGCGGAGGTGGCGCCGGGTAGCGGCATCGGTAGCAGGCCGATTCGAAGGGGAGGACGGTGTTCACCTGCCCCTCGAAGCGGAAGATGCCGCCGTCCACCAGCGGCTTGCGCTGGAAGATCGCAACATCGTTGGCCAAGTAGCGGGTCGGGAAGTTGTCGCAGCCGTTCACGATGATGTCGTACTGGGAGAAGATCTCGGCCGCGTTGGACCCGTCCAAGTGGACGTTGTGCTGGCGAACCTCGACTTCGGGATTGAGCGCCCGCAGGGCGATCGCCGCCGACTCGGTCTTGAGCATCCCCAGCCGATCCTCGGTGTGGATGATCTGCCGCTGGAGATTGCTGCGCTCGACCCGGTCGAAGTCGACCAGGCCAATGGTGCCCACCCCGGCGGCGGCCAGGTAGTAGGCAACCGGCGCTCCGAGTCCGCCAGCTCCGATGATGAGCACCCGGGCATCGAGCAGGCGGGCCTGGCCCTGCTCGCCTACCTCGGGCAGCAGGAAGTGCCGGCTGTAGCGCTCGCGCTGCTCCGGCGTGAACGAGCGCGGAGTGCTGAAGGGAAGCCCCTGATCCTTCCAGCCGTTGAAGCCTCCCTGAAGGGACTCAACCTGGCTGTAGCCCATCTCCAGCAGCGACTTGGCGGCGAACAGGGATCGTACTCCCGAAGCGCAGTAGATGGTGACCGGCGCGGAGCGGTCCGGGATCGCGGACTCCACCCGCAGCTCCAGGTAACCGCGGGGAATGTGGATGGCACCGGGGATCAGGCCCTGCTCAACCTCGTCCTGCTCCCGCACGTCCAGCACCACCCGGTTGGCATCGCGGCGCAGACGCGCCAGCAGCTCCGGTGCCGCTATCTCGGGCACCTGCTGCCGGGCCCGGTCGAGGAGTTCGCGAGACGTCATTGCCATCAGACCAAGCCACTCCAGTGAAAATCCGACCCGGAGACAAGAATACCCCAGCCGAGCCGGGGGCAATCAGACCGGGAGCCGCCTCATCGAGCCGGCGAGGACATGGACGTGGAGGTGGAACACGGTCTGGCCCCCGCCGGGGCCGACGCTGACGTAGAAGCGGTAGCCCTGCTCATGGCCGAGCTCCTCGGCGACCCGGTTGGCGGCCTGAGTCAGCCGGAACCAGAGATCGGCGTCCTCCGGGCCGAGGCTGCGCAGGTCGGAGATGTGCCGCTCGGGGATCACCAGCACGTGGGTCTCCGCCGCCGGATGGATGTCGGCGAAGGCTAGGATGCCCTCCTCGCGATGCACCACCTTCGCGGGCAGCTCACCGGCTGCTATCAGGCAGAAGGTGCACTGGTCGGGCATCGGGCCATGATACGTACGGCTGGGCGAGTGCCAGCGCCACCGCGTCGTCGGCTGCTACGGTCCGGGAATCCTCACCGCGCTCACCTCCAACCGCCCTCCGCAGCCCGCAAAATCACGCGGCCGGACTCGCGCCGATGGCTGAGGTTGTGGATTTCGGCCCGCTTCTCCAGGGACTGCGGGACGAACTGCACGGGCGGGTGGCACGGCGTCGACGCCCTTACCGCCTCGGGGTTGTCCTAGAGGACGGCAACGTTCCCGGCGCCTCCTTCGCCCGCTCGCTGGAGGCAGAGGCCCAACGCGCCGGCGTCGAGGTGGAGCACCGCCTGGTGCCGCGAGACCAACCCGAGCAGACCCTCATGGGGTTGGACGCGCTGGTGGTTGATCCGCGGGTGAGCGGGGTGGTGGTGGTTCAGCCGGTGGCTTCGCTTCCTCCCGCCGTGGTGGCTGCCCATCTTCCGGCGAGCAAGGATGTGGAGGCCATCACGCCGGCGGCGGCGGCCGGTGCGGCCGAGGGCCGGCGGCGGGGAACCCCGGTGGCCGAGGCGTGCGTCGCCGCCCTGGACTTCCTGGGCGTCGACTGGGCCACCGCCCGACTTTTGGTGGTGGGCCACGGCCCGACTGGTGGCCGGCCGATCGCTCAACGCCTGCTCGCGGCAGGCTCGCAGGCGGTGGCCATCGTTCAGAGCGACATCGACTCGCTGGATACGCTGCCGCCCTACGAGTACTTGATCTCGGCCGTCGGCATCGCGGGCGTGATCCCGCCCCGGGTGGTGCGGGAGGGCGCGACGGTGCTCGACGTCGGCACCGCGTTTGTGGACGGACACCTCCGCGGCGACCTGGGTCCGGAGGCGGCGGCGCGGGCCGCCCGGGTCACACCGGTACCAGGGGGGATCGGCCGCATCACCTCGGTGTGCGCCCTGCTGTCGCTGACCGAGCTGGGCGGGCTCCAGCCGGGGCCGGTCGCCTCCTGGTCGCTGCTGGAGTCGGTGGCACGCCTGCTCTCGCCCCGCGACGCCGCCGGGGGAGCCGCGGCGGCCGCGATCACCGGAGCTCTGGCGGCGGCCCTCGACGGGCTCTGCCGGATGCACCAGCCGCCCGAGGACATCTCCGAATCGGCCCAGACAGCAGTGCGCCTGCTGCTGGCAGCCGACCGCGATCGCCAGGCCTTCGGCGACTTCCAGCAAGCTCGACGACAGAGCGACCGCGAGAGCGAGGGCTCGGCCAGGCGAGCCGCACTGGAAACGGCTCAGATCATCGCCAGCCAGCTGGCGCTGCTGGAGGATCGGCTCGCTCGCCTGGACACTACTCCCGCCCTGGATCTGGACCGGCGCTTGGCCTTGGAGCTGGCGGCTGCCGCCCGCGGAGCAGTTGAGCGGCTACATGCCGGATTCGCAGTTCCGGAAGCGGATAGCTAGATTCGGATCACCGCCGCCCCTCGCACTTCGTCCTGCTTCAGCCGGAGCAAAGCGGTGTTGGCTCCCTCCAGCGGGAACACCTCGGTGAGGGTGCGGATGGGCACCTCGACCGACAGCTCCAGAAGTTCGCGGCTGTCCTGACGGGTGAAGTTGGCAACGCTGACCAGGCGGCGCTCCCAGTACAGACGGCGGTAGGGGAACTCGGGAATGCGGTCCAAGTGGATGGCGTTGACCACGCAGACACCGCCGCGGTCGAGGGCCTGCAGCGCCGAAACCACCACCGAGCCCACCGGGGCGAATGTGATCGCGGCCTTTAGGGGAACGGGGACGCGGTCCTCCAGACCGCCGACCCACTCCGCGCCCGCCGCGCGAGCGCGCTCTTGGGCCTGCGCGCCCCGGGTGACCACGTACACCGGGATCTGCCGGTGGCGCGCCACCTGAGCCACCAGCAGCGCGGAGGCGCCGAAGCCGAAGAGACCCAGCGCCTGGCCGGCCACCAACTCCGTCTGCTTCAACGCTCGGTAACCGATGATCCCCCCGCAGAGCAGCGGCGCCGCCTCGACCGGCCCCACACCGGCCGGCAGCCGGTAGGTGTAGTCGGCGCGAGCCAGCGCCTGGGAAGCGTAGCCACCGTCCCGGTCCCATCCGGTGAACTGGGCGAGGCGACACAGGTTCTCTCTGCCCTGCTGGCAGAAGTCGCAATGCCCACAGGTGGAGGCGAGCCAGCCCACTCCGACACGCGCGCCGAGAAGATCAGCGCCGACCCCGGGACCGAGCTGGTCCACGGAGCCGACGATCTGGTGGCCGGGCACTACCGGAAGGTGCTTGGCGGCCAGATCACCCTCCACGATCTGCAGATCCGTGCGACAGACCGCGCACGCCTCAACTGCGAGCCGGACCTCGCCGGGTCCGGCGACCAGATCCCGTCGCTGCGCTGGCCGGAGCGGCGCCGCGGTCACCGAAGCCGGTCGCACAAGCTCCATCACCTCCACGGCGAGTCGATTTTCCGCGATCCCCGGGCCTCGGGTAAGAATCAGACCGCGAGCCAGTACGCTTGGTGCTGATGCTCTGGGCGGAGCTGGCGGCGACGGTCGGGGGGGAGCCGGATCACTCGCTCTCGGCGCGAGAGGTAGCCGCCGTGGTTTACGACTCGCGGGCCGCCGTCCCCGGCGCCGTCTTCGTTGCCATTCCGGGGCAGCATCACGACGGCCACGATCACGTGGTCGAGGCGCTCACCGCCGGGGCTCTCGCCGCGGTGGTGGAGCGGCGCGTGTCCGGCGCTCCACCGGCAGCTCAGCTGGTGGTGCCGGACAGCCGGCGCGCTCTGGCCCGGCTGGCTGCGGCCTTCTACTCGCACCCCTCGGAACACCTGCAGGTGGTGGGGATTACCGGCACGGACGGCAAGACCACGACCACCACCATGCTGCACAGCGCGCTGCAGGCCAGCCTGGGCAAGACGGGGGCCCTCACCACCGTCGACTTCCGCATCGGGGACGTGGTTGAGCCCAACCTCACCCGCCAGACAACGCTTGAGTCCGCGGACATCCAGCGTCAGCTGCGACGCATGGTCGACTCCGGCTGCGTGGCGGCGGCCATCGAAGCCACCTCCCACGGGCTCGCGCTGGGCAGGCTGGACTCGGTGCATTTCGGCGGCGCCGTGTACACCACCATCAGCCACGAGCACCTGGACTTCCACAAGACCTGGGAGGCTTACTTCGAAGCCAAGGCCACGCTGGTCGACCGGGTGCGCGAGGCGGACGGTTTCGCCGTGCTCAACCTCGACGACGTGCGGGCGTATCCGCGGCTGCTCGCAAGGGCGCCGGAGCGAAGGCTCACCTACAGCGCCCAGGGGTCGGCTCAGGCGGATCTGCGGGCGCTCTCGGTCACCCCCGAGCCGGCCGGCGTCCACTTCACGGCTTCCACGCCGGTGGGGCCGTGCGATGTACGCCTCGGCATGCACGGGCGGTGGAACCTGGCCAACGCGCTCGCCGCACTGGCGACCGGGATCTCATTGCACCAGGACCTCGCCGCTTTGGTGGATGGTCTGGAGCGTCTCAAGTCGGTGCCTGGTCGCATGGAGACGGTCGATCTGGGTCAGCCGTTTTCGGTGATCGTGGATTACGCGCACACACCGGCAGCGCTGCAGCTGGCGCTGCACGAGTTGCGCACGGCCACCCCGGGGCGGCTTTGGGCGGTCTTCGGCAGCGCCGGCGAGCGGGATGTCGCCAAACGCGCGGAGATGGGTAGGATTGCCGCCGGCTTGGCCGACCAGATGGTGCTGACCGACGAGGACTGCCGCAGCGAGGACCCCGAGCGCATCATCGACCAGATCGCACAGGGGGCGCGCGAGTACGGTGCCCTCGACGGTGAGAGCCTCCACCGGCAGCCGGACCGCGCCCTCGCCATCCGGTTCGCCATCGAGCGGGCCCAACCGGGAGACACGGTCCTTTTAGCCGGGAAAGGGCACGAACGCAGCATCATCGGGCCGCAGGGCTCCCAGCCCTGGGATGAGCGCGCGGCCGCCGAGGAGGCGCTGCGATCTCGCTACTGAGACGGAGGTCGGGGTGAGAGCTCGCCACACCAACCAGGCGGCGGCTGCGTAGGCTGTGGGCGCAATGTCGGGCCGAGCAGCTGGCGGCCGTCCGCTAGAAGAGGTGGTCCTGAGACCGGGCGAGCTCAGTTTCGCTGAGATCGTCGCCGTCGCCCGCGGCTTCGCCGCGGTCCGGCTCTCGGAGGAGGCGCACGCGGCCCTAGTGCGAGCGCGAGCGAGGGTCGAGGAGGCGGCTGCCCTGGCCACACCCGTCTACGGCGTGTCCACCGGTTTCGGGGCGCTAGCCAGCACCCGGATCCCGCCCGACCGGCGCTCTCAGCTGCAGCACTCCCTGATCCGCTCGCACGCCGCGGGCGTTGGCCCGCCGCTGGAGCGCGAGGTGGTGCGCGCAATGATGCTCCTGCGCGCCCGGAGTCTCTCGATGGGCTACTCCGGCTGCCGTCCCGAGGTGGTGCAGGGTCTGGTGGACCTGCTCAACGCCCAGCTGACCCCGGTGGTTCCGGAGTGGGGATCGCTGGGAGCAAGTGGAGACTTGGCGCCCCTGGCCCATATGTCTCTCACGCTCCTGGGGGAAGGTGAGGTGCAGACCCAAGACGGTGAGGTCCTGGGAGCGGAGGCGGGACTGGCCCACGCCGGGTTGCGCCCACTGCGTCTCGAGGTCAAGGACGGCCTCAGCCTCATCAACGGGACCGACGGCATGTTGGGGATGTTGGTGCTGGCGCTGGTCGACCTGGAGCGACTGTTGAAGACTGCCGAGGTGGCGGCGGCGATGTCCGTGCAGGCCCTCTTGGGTACCGATCGGCCATTCCAGGCGGAGCTCCAGCACATCCGACCCCACCCAGGCCAGCTGGCGAGCGCCGCCAACCTCATCCGCCTGCTGGCTGACTCGCCGATCGTCGGCTCTCACCGCCACTCGGAGCACGCAGTGCAGGACTCCTATTCCATAAGGTGCACACCGCAGGTGTTGGGGGCGGCGCGAGATACCGCCGCCTTCGCCAGCCAGGTGGCGCTCCGCGAACTGGTGGCGGCGATCGACAACCCGGTCGTGCTCGGGGACGGACGGGTGGAGTCCACCGGCAACTTCCATGGGGAGCCGCTTGCCTTCGCCTGCGACTTCTTGGCGATAGCTGCGGCCGAGGTGGGCGCCATCTCGGAGCGGCGTGTTGATCGGATGCTGGACCCGGCGCGCTCCGCGGGCCTGCCGCCATTCCTTGCCCACAACCCCGGCGTCGACTCCGGGCTGATGATTGCGCAGTACACAGCGGCCGCCCTGGTGGCGGAGAACCGCCGGCACGCCGCGCCCGCCAGCGTGGACTCGATCCCGACCTCGGGCATGCAGGAGGATCACGTGTCCATGGGTTGGGGCGCCGCGCGCAAGCTCCGGCTCTGCCTGCAGAACCTTGCTCAGATCCTAGCCGTGGAGCTGATCGCGGCGGCGCGGGCGCTCGAACTGCGTTCGCCCCTGGCAGCTTCGCCACCCGCCCGCGAGGTGGGGCGCATCGTTCGGGAAAGCGCTGGCGGACCCGGACCGGACCGCTTCACAGCGCCGGGGATCGCCGCTGTGGCCGCCCTGGTCTGGAGCGGGGCAGCTCTTAACGCTGCAGAATCCGAGACCGGAAGCCTGGACTAGCATCGACGAGTCCGGCACCAGCACGCCTAACAGTGTTTCCTTTGACTGTTCACTAGTTAGCACAGGGCACTGCGAAAGCTTCTCACTCGTCTAGTTTGGTTCATGCGCCACTGGCAGACCAGTGCTAGATTGATCTGAGCGGTTCGGATCGCACCGGCCACTCCCCGCAAACGGGCCGGGACGCGATGACGGTTTCGCCGACAACACCGACCGCAGATAAATGGCTTTGCTCTCTATGTATTTGCTGCTTGGCAAGGAGGTACCGTGAGCACGACAGGGTCCGACCTCATGGTAGAAAGACTGCTCGATTGGCGGGGTTGACACCATCGTCGGTCTCCCTGGGGACGGGACCGGTGGGTTCGTGGACGCGGGCCGCAAGTGGGCCTAGCTGTGGTGCCGCATTCAAGTACGCACTGGTGAACCTCTTCCCCCACGATGAGGAGGCCAAGCGGCTGTCGGCGCTGCCATCCGCTTTCCCTGATTTTGTCGAGCAGCATGCCGATAGAGATCGCACCCGGAGACCGCATGGCAAGGTCAGGCTTCAGCCGCACTGCCGGCGGCGGCTGTTGGCGGTGCACATTGCGCAACTACTGGATTTCACCAGGTCTGCGCTGGGTCCCAGTCGAGACGAGGCGCAAGCCAGCAGCGTGAAGCGCGCGGCGGTTGCCGCCGTTGTAGGAAGTGTGGCCATTGGCGTGGGCGCTCCGCTGGTGGCCACGACCGCACGATCTCGTTCACATCAGCCCGTTTCTAGGAGGTAGCTATGGCGACACAGACCTATACGAGAGACGGGGGGAGAACGGCAACTAGCTGGACCAACTCCGGTCCGGTGACGGGTCCCGTGCCTGGCCGGGACCTCCGGCTTCTGCAGCAGCGCAACAAGGCGATGACCGGAGACTCCAGCACACTTGGACTCTGGGGCTTCGCCACCGGCACATGGATCGCCGGCGTCGTCCTCGCAGGGGTCTATCCGGTCAAGACCATCGCCGCGGCCGCGCCTATCCTTCTGGTATTCGCTGGTTTGGGGCAATTCATCGCCGGCCTCTATGCCTTCCGGCGCTCAAATGCGGTGGCCGGGACCGCATTCTGCTCCTACGGATCGTTCAACGTGATCGCATCCTTCATCTTTCTACTTCAGGCCATGGGGCTCTTCCCGCTGGCCGGGAGTGCCGAGATCATTCAGGGATACCTGCTCCTATCGTTCGGGTTCATCTCATTCGTCCTGATGTCGGCCGGTATGGCTGCCAACTGGACATTGGTGTCAGTTCTCGGCGTCCTGGGCGTTGGATACACGCTCACAGGCATTGCATTTGTTTCCGGAAACGCGTTTCACAGCGGCGCCTTGGGTGAAGTCGGGTACGTCGGCGGTTACGCTCTGATCGCATCTGCGGGACTTGCGTACTACCTGGGCATAGCCCATGTGGTCAACAGCGGACTGCGGCGCAAGGTAATACCAATATTCGGAGAGGCGTGACATATGCAAAGAGAGCCAACAATGACCCGTACCGTGGAGGAGAGGCAGATCTCACCCCACGAGGTCTGGACGAAGTCTGGCCCAGTCCTCACCGAGCTTCCTGACGAGGAGCTGCAGACCGTCGAGGAGACGACGTCCATAACCCTGGGTGAGCCGGCGGCGATGGCGCTGTTCGGATTCGCCACTGGTACTTGGATCATCGGGGTCGTTCTGGGTGGAGTCCTGCACCCTGAGACTGCGGCCGTTGCCCTGGTCGCTCCGATCCTCATCGTCTTTGCCGGTATCGCTCAATTCATCGGGGGACTGGTCGCCTACACCAGAAGCAACACGTTCGCTGGGACGGCGTTCACGATTTACGGCGCCAACAACGTGCTGGTGGGCTTCTTCGTTCTCCTCCAGGCGATTCACCTACTGCCGAGCACCGGGCCAACCATGAACCTGCTGGGCTTCGACCTCATCAGCTTTGGATTCATGTCTCTGGTACTGCTGGTTGCGTCCTGGAACATGGCTCACATCTTCAAGCTCATTCTGGCTCCATTGGTAGGTGGATTTGTGCTCGCCGCCCTGCCTGACATAACTGGGCAGACTGCCGGGGCCTTCCAGCAGCTGGGTTTCATCGGTGGCTGGCTGCTCATCGCCTCTGCAGGGTTTGCCTACTACTGCGGGGCGGCTCTGGCCATCAACAGTGGTTGGAAGCGACTGATCCTCCCCGTCTTCGGGAAGATCTAACCCGACCGCAGCCGGCAGCGGGAGACCGGCCGCGCCTTCGGGCGCGGCCGGTCTCGCCCCGCCCCACACCGCCCGATCGCGCCGCTACTGTTGCGTGCATGACTGCGCCCACACCCCGGGCTGAACCCGAGGCGGTACGGGCTCCGCGTGGTTCTCAGATCAGCTGCCTCGGCTGGCCGCAGGAAGCGGCGATGCGCATGCTGATGAACAACCTCGACCCCGAGGTCGCCGAACGGCCCCAGGATCTGGTGGTGTACGGAGGGTCCGGTCGGGCCGCCCGTTCCTGGCCCGCCTTCCATGCGATCGTCAGGAGCCTGCAGCACCTGCAGGACGACGAGACGCTGCTGGTGCAATCAGGAAAGCCCGTAGGTGTCTTCCGGACTCACGAGTGGGCTCCCCGAGTTCTTATCGCCAATGCCCTGCTCGTACCGGACTGGGCCACCCAGGACCAGTTCCGGCGCCTGGAGCAGGAGGGGCTCACCATGTACGGCCAGATGACGGCCGGTTCCTGGATCTACATCGGGACCCAGGGAATCCTGCAGGGTACCTACGAGACCTTCGCCGCGGTGGCGGCCAAGCGATTCTCGGGATCGCTGGCAGGGACGATCACCGTCACCGCGGGTCTGGGGGGCATGGGCGGGGCCCAGCCGCTGGCGGTGACCATGAACGGAGGGGTTGCGGTCTGCGTCGAAATCGACCCCGATCGGATCCGCCGACGCTTGGACCACCGATACCTGGACGTGTGGGCCGAGGACTTGGACGATGCGCTCCGCCAGGCGGCTGAAGCCAAACGGAGCCGACGCGCCCTATCGATCGGGCTCCTCGGCAACGCCGCCGACGTGGTTCCCGAGATCGTCAGGCGCGGTTTCGAGGTTGACGTGGCCACCGACCAGACCCCGGCCCATGACCCGCTGATGTACCTGCCGACTGGGCTCACGCTGCAAGCAGCCGCCGACCTGCGCTTGGAGGACGCCGACGATTACATCGCGCGCAGCCGAGCCGCGATGGCGCGGCACGTGCAGGCCCTGGTGGAACTCCGGGACCGGGGTGCGGAGGTGTTCGACTACGGCAACAGCCTGCGAGCCGAGGCCAAGCTGGGCGGCTACGAGCGCGCCTTCGATTACCCGGGGTTCGTGCCCGCCTACATCCGCCCCCTCTTTTGCGAAGGAAAGGGTCCCTTCCGCTGGGCCGCGCTCAGCGGCGACCCGGCCGACATCAGGGCGACCGACCAGGCGGTGCTGGACGAGTTCCCGGAGAACGAGGCGCTGGCCCGCTGGATCCGGATGGCGGGAGAACGCGTGGCCTTCCAGGGCCTCCCGGCGCGCATTTGCTGGTTGGGTTACGGAGAGCGCGACCGCCTGGGCCTGCGCTTCAACCGCATGGTCGCCCGGGGGGAGCTCCAGGCCCCGATCGTCATCGGCCGCGACCACCTCGATTCCGGCTCGGTTGCTTCCCCGTATCGCGAGACCGAGGCCATGCAGGACGGCAGCGACGCCATCGCCGACTGGCCCATTCTCAACGCGCTGCTCAACTGCGCCAGCGGGGCGAGCTGGGTGTCGGTGCACCACGGGGGTGGTGTCGGGATCGGCAGATCGATCCACGCCGGCTTGGTGGCCGTCGCCGACGGCACCGAGCTCGCCGAGCAGAAGCTGGCGCGCTGCCTGCGCAATGACCCCGGCACCGGCGTGATGCGCCACGCCGACGCCGGCTATGACGCCGCCCTCAGCACGGCGCGCGACCGAGGGGTGCGACTGCCAATGCTGGAGGGCTGATGGCCTTCTGGCTGGCGGAGCTGGCCTGGACCGGATCCGGGCTGCAGCGCCGGCTCCTTCTCGAGGAGCGTGGCGGCCGCTGGGCATCCATCCGGACGCTGGGCGGGGATCCGGTCCCGGAGGGTGCCAGAGCGCTCGCGGGGCTGTGCCTGCCCGGTTTGTCCAACGCGCACTCGCACGCCTTCCACCGCGCCCTGCGCGGGTGCTGCGAGGACCGGCAGCCGGGTGACTTCTGGAGCTGGCGGCTGCAGATGCTGGAGATCGCGGGGCGGCTCGCGCCGGAGACGTATCACCTGCTGGCTCGGGCGGTCTTCGCCGAGATGGTGCTGGCTGGGATCACGTCGGTGGGAGAGTTCCACTACCTGCACCACCAGACCAACCGGGTGGCGTACCGCGATGGAGAAATGGAGCGCGCTCTGATCGACGCGGCCGCCGAGGCGGGCATTCGCCTGACCCTGATTGACGCCTGCTACCTGTGGGGCGGGATGGGGGGCGAACCGCTGGTTGGTCCGGCGATGCGCTTCGGCGACACGGACGCGCAGGCCTGGCGACGCCGGGTCGAGCGGCTGCCGGAGCGCCCCGGGGTCCGAATCGCGGCGGCCATCCACAGCGTGCGCGCCGTGGATGCTGAGGCGATGCGGGCAGTGCGCGCCTGGGCGGACGCGCGCGAGGCACCTTTGCACTTCCACTTGTCGGAGCAGCCCGCTGAGAACGAGGTTTGCCTGAGGGCGACCGGTCTCACACCGACCGCCCTGCTGGACAAAGTCGGTGCGCTGGGGCCGAGGAGCACTGCGGTGCACGCGATCCACCTATCCGATGACGACCTGCGCCGGCTGGGTGGCAGTGGCACCGCGGTATGCGTCTGCCCGACCACAGAGCGTCAGCTCGGCGACGGGGTCTGCCGAGCCGAGGAGCTGGAGCATGCGGGATCACCTCTTTGCCTGGGCACCGACAGCAACGCTGTGACCGATCTGTTCGAGGAGGCGCGCGCTGTCGAACTCGATCAGCGGCTGGTGCGGGGCGTGCGGGGTATTCACCAGCCTGAGAGCCTGCTTCAGGCGGCCACCCGGGGCGGAGCCTTCTCGCTGGGCTGGGATGGCGGGGAGCTGCGGGTGGGAGCTCTGGCGGACTTGGTCTCACTCGACCTGCAGAGCCCCCGGCTGGCGGGCCCGGAAGATGAGCACCTGGTAGCCCGCGTGGTCTTTGCGGCGTCAGCCGCCGACGTCCGCGACGTGCTGGTTGGTGGGCGAGAGGTGGTCCGGAACGGTCGCCACCAAGCCCTGGGAGATGTGGGCTGGCATCTGGAGCAGGCCTTGGAGCGGGTGGTCGCGGGCGCGCGCCCATGATCGTGCTTCGCGGAATCGGCCGGCTCTTCAATCCGGGCGTTCCGGTGCGGGAGCGAGTCGACATCTGGGTGGACCAGGGACGGGTGACCGGAGTCCATCCAGCCGGTGCCGGCGGGCTCCCCCCCGATGCCGTGGAGTTCGATTGCGAGGGGGCCCTGGCCACTCCCGGGCTGGTGGATGCGCACACGCACCCGCTCTACCTCAACCCCCGCCTGGACGAGGTCGCGCGCAGATCTGCCGGAGCGAGCTACGCCGCTCTGGCCGCCCAGGGCGGCGGGATCAACGCCACGGTCGCCGAGACCGGCCGATCTTCCTGGGCAGAGCTGGAGGCGGCAGCCCGAGAGCGGCTGCGCCGCTGGATCGCCGGCGGGGCCACCACCGTCGAGGCCAAGACCGGGTACTGGCTCACGGTTGAGGGGGAGCTGGAGGCCGTCGCCTGCCTCCAGCGGCTAGCCCGCGACGAGGGGCTGCCCGGCTTGATCATCACCTTCCTGGGCGCCCACGGCCTGCCGCCCGAGCGGCAGGGCGACCGGGCGGGCTTCGTCCAGGAGATGGTGGCGGCCGCCCCGCGGGCCAAGCGCGCCGGAGCGCACTTCTGTGACGTCTTCTGCGACCAAGGCGCGTTCACGGTCGAGGAGAGCGAGCGGCTGCTGCGAGCTGGGCAGGAGGCCGGGCTGGGACTGCGTCTTCACGCGGACGAGATCGCGCTCACCGGCGGCACCGAGCTCGCGGCGCGGTTGGGCGCCGCCTCCGCAGACCACCTGCTGCGAATCGGAGATGCTCAGATCCAAGCCCTTGCCAGCGGCGGCACGGTGGCTACCTTGTGTCCGGTCACCGCCCTCTCAATCGGCTCTCTGCCTCCCGCACGGCGGCTGGTGGAGGCCGGCGTGACGGTGGCGCTGGGAACCGACCACAATCCGGGCACCTCCGGGGTCACCAGCATGAGTCTCGTGGTCTCACTTGCGATCACGGCGCTGGGGCTCTCCGTGAGCCAGGCGCTCGCGGCCGCCACCCGGGGATCGGCGCGATCACTGGGGCTGGCCGACTGCGGCGCGGTCTCGCCGGGTATGGCGGCGGACATCGTCTTGTGGGATGCCGATCACGAGGGAGCGTTTGCCTGGGAGGTGGGGCCGGGGGTGCGCCAGGTCTGGCGGCGGGGGCGCCAGCTTCTAGACGGAACGCGGCCCGCACCGGAGCACGCAGGTCCCGTCGCGCAGTAGCTCTAGCCTCCGCCGCCCCGCGGCACGACCGAGCTGGTCAGTCAGCTCAAGGCTGTGCCCCACCAGCAGAAGCGCCTCCCCGTCGGGCTTGAGCAGTCGCCCCAAGCGGCGCAGCACCTGCTCAGGCGGGGCGGCCGCCCGGGACACGACCACGTCCGCCAATTCGAAGTTGGGAAGAGCCCCAACCTCGCGGGCGTCGCGCGACTCGACCCTCACGTTGGTCAGCTCGAGCGCCTTCGCACACCAACTCAAGAACCGGGCCTTGGCGCGATCTCGCTCCACCAGCAGGAAGCTGACGGCGGGGAGGACGATCGCCAGCGGGATCCCGGGCAAGCCGCCTCCGCTGCCGATGTCGAGCACCGACTCACCCGGGCGCCACTGCCGCAGCGGCAGCAGGGCCAGAGACTCTTCGATGTGGCGCTCCCAGGCCCGAGCTCTCGGGACCCGCGTGAGGTTTAGACGGCGATTGTGCTCGTAGAGAAGGTCCAGAAAGCTCTCCTGCCGCGCTGGTTGCCAGCTGATCGCCGGAGCCGGGACTTTGACAGAAGGCCCCGCCGTTGGGTAGCGTCTGGCGCCGTGCAGTCCGCTACGACCACCATCCGCCGTCCGATCGTCCTCGGCGACCTGCTCCCGGGAGAGTGGGTCCGGGACGTGCTGGTGGTCGCGGGCTTTGCCGGCTTCATCGGTCTGATGGCCCAGGCCTCGATCCGGCTGCCATTCACCCCGGTCCCGATCACCGGCCAGACGTTTGCGGTGCTCCTGGGTGCCATGGCCTGCGGACCGAGGCGGGCGCTGGCGGGCAGCTCGCTCTATCTGCTGGTCGGCCTGATCGGGGTGCCGTGGTTCGCCGCCGGGAGCGCCGGCTGGACGGCTGCCACCATCCCCACCTTCGGCTACATCGCCGGCTTCGTGCTGGCCTCCGCGGTCGTGGGCCAGCTCGCCGCCCGAGGTTGGGACCGAAGGCCCCACACCGTGATCGCGGCCATGGTGATCGGCAACCTCGCCATCTACCTGGTCGGTGCCACCTGGCTGGCAGCCGATCTTCACCTCAGCGCCGCCCAGGCCATCAGCTTGGGGGTGACCCCCTTCCTTTTGGGCGACGCCCTCAAGGCGATCGTGGCCGCCGGGCTGCTGCCGACCGCCTGGCGGCTGGTCGGCAGGCAAGCGACGAAGGCTCAGTAGAGACCTAGCTCGAGCTTGGCCTCGTCGGAGGCCATGGTGTGGGGATCCCAGGGCGGGTCCCAGACCAGCTCCACCTTGACGTCGCTGATACCGGGCAAAAACTGGGTGGCCATGTGGACCTGGGACTCGAGCATGGGTCCCAAGGGGCAGTAGGGGGTGGTGAGCGTCATCCGAACCGTGGCCTCGCCGCCGTCCCCGATATCCACCCCGTAGACCAGCCCCAGGCTGACCACGTCAAGCCCAATCTCCGGGTCCACGACCTCGCGCAGGGCGTCCTTGACGTCTTCGGGCGTGGCTCGGAGCTGGCCAGCGGCCTCAGGATCTGCCATTGGATCGCTCCAGCTGGTCCAAGCCGGCCTCCAGGGTGGTCCAGGCCAGCATCGCGCACTTGATCCGAGCGGCGTACCGCCGCACCCCGGATAGGGCTTCCAGATCGCCACTGCGTCCCAGCTCCTCCGGATCCCGACCCTCGACCAGCATCCCCCGGAACTGGCCGATCAGGTCGCGCGCCTGGCCGGTGCTGAGTCCCTGCATCTCCTCCGCCATCATCGATGCCGACGCCATCGAGATGGAGCAGCCCTGCCCATCGAAGGCCACCGCCTCCAGCGAGCCGTCCCGGACCCGGAGGGTGACGTCCACCTCGTCGCCGCAGAGCGGGTTGTGGCCGTGACTGGCGGTGTCGGCGTCGGCCAGTTCGCCGCGGTGGCGGGGGTGGCGGTAGTGATCGAGAATTATCTCGCGATAGAGTTCGTCATCCACGCTGGTGGTCGGATTGATCACCAATCCATCCTACCCCGACAGCAAACAAAAGGCGGGAGCCAGCTGACGCCGGCTCCCGCTTTAGGGTCTTGCTCAGAGAACTACTGGCGCGGGAGGCCCACCGGCCCGGGCGCTCGCCCGAAAGGGTTCCGGCGGGTTGACCAGCGCCTCCAGAGAGTTCGATCCCGAGCCCTAGTCCTCAGTCAACACCCCAGTTGGTGAGACCGCGCTTATTACTATCGGGCATGGGCATGTCCCTCCTTTTCTTGAAGTACCGCGGCTGGGCGCGTCCTGCCGCCGCGGCCGGATGACGCTGTCCCGTCAATTCTAGAGAAGGGGGCCGGGGATCCGATCCGGCCCGACGGGCGGCTACTGGCCGAAGATCCGGTTGACCTCACCGAGACTTCTGACCAGGGCATCCACCTCCTCTCGGGTGTTGTAGAGGTAGACGCTGGCGCGGGCGGTGGCTGCAACCCCAAGGCGCCGCATGAGCGGCTGGGAGCAATGGTGGCCCGCTCGAACCGCGACCCCGTGGCGGTCCAGGATGGTCCCGATGTCGTGGGGATGGACACCGTCGAGGTTGAAGGAGATGATCCCCAACTGGTCCTTGCCCCTAGGCCCGTAGCTTCGCATCCCCGGCACCACCGAGAGCGCTTCCTCGGCGTACTCGGTCAGCTCGGCCCCGTGACGCGCGACGGCATCCATGCCCACCCCCTCCAGATAGGCGATGGCAGCGCTGGCCCCAGCGGCGCCGGCGATGTCCGGTGTCCCCGCCTCGAACTTGTGGGGCACCTCGTCCCAGGTGGTCTCTTCCAGCTTGACCACCGAGATCATGGAGCCGCCGGTCAGGAAGGGTGGCATCTCCTCCAGCAGCCGCGGGCGCGCGTAGAGGACGCCGATTCCGGTGGGACCCAGCATCTTGTGCAGGGAGAAGGCGTAGAAGTCGGCCTCCAGCAGCGCGACGTTGACAGGCAGGTGTGGCACCGCCTGAGCGCCGTCGACGCAGACCACAATGCCTTCGGCATGCGCGCGCGCGATCAGGTCGGACACCGGGTTGACCGTGCCCAGCACATTGCTCACGTGACTGACGCTGAGAAGGCGTGTCGGCGGCTTCAGCAGCCGTTCGACGGAATCCCCGTCCAGCCGACCGTCGGACCCGACCGCGATCATCTCGAGCTGCGCACCGGTCTGGTCCCTCACCTGCTGCCAGGGGACGAAGTTGGAGTGGTGCTCCATCTCGGTGACGGCAATCCGGTCGCCCGGTCCCAGCCGGGGACGGGCGTACGCCTGGGCCACCAGGTTTATCGCCTCGGTGGTGTTGCGGACGAACACGACGCCCCGGGGGTCGGCGCCGATGAACTGCGCGACATCGCTGCGTGCCTGCTCGAAGATCTCGGTCGCCCGCTCGCCAAGCGCATGGACACCGCGGTGAACGTTGGCGTTCGCGTGCCGGTAGTAGTTGGCTACCGCGTCGATGACGGCGTCTGGCTTTTGTGACGTGGCCGCGCTGTCCAGGTAGACCAGAGGACTGTCGTTGACCCGTTCACCCAGGATGGGGAAGTCCCGGCGGATTCTCGCCACGTCGAACGCCGCCGCCGCCATCACTCGTCCTCGTTCAAGGAGATCCAGAGGCCGCCGTCGCGGACTTCCAGATCGTGAACCCTGACCGGCTCGACGGCCGGCAGCGACACCGGCTCCCCGGTCCGCAGGTCAAACTGGCTACCGTGCAGTGGACACTCGACAGCGCAGCGCTTGGCGTGAAGCTCGCCTTCGGAGAGCGAGGCCAGCGCGTGGCTGCAGGTGTCGTCCAAGGCGTGGAACTCTCCGTCCACGTTGAACAGCGCCACCGGAAGGTCGCCGATTTCAACTCTGGCAGCGTGGCCGGGCGGTATCGCGGCCGCGTCGCAGACGCGCAGCCACTGCTTCTGCTTCATCAGCGATCCCGCAGCGCACCCGTCGCCGCCAGCTGCTCCAGCTCGCCGACCACCCAGCCCCGCACCACCTCACGCAGGTCGTCGTCGGGGAACGAGTCCAGGACGTCGGCGAAGAACCCCTCCACGACCATCCGGCGGGCATCGTCCCTCGGGATTCCCCGCGCCTGGCTGTAGAAGAGCTGCTCCTCGTCCAGACGACCAGCAGCAGATCCGTGCGTGCAGCGAACGTCGTTCGCCAGAATCTCCAAGGTGGGGTTGCTGTCCGCCTTGGCGGTGGGACTGAGCAAGAGGTTGCGATTCTGCACGTAGGCGTTGGTCTTCTGGGCCCTCTCCTCCACGCGGATCAAACCGGCGAAGACGGAGCGCGACTTTTCACCGACGGCCGTGCGGTAGAGGAGATCACTCACCGCGTTGGGAGCGATGTGGTCCTGCAAGGTCTGCAGATCGATATGCCGCTGCGCCCGCCCCAGGTAGAGTCCGTTCAACTGGGCCTCCGATCCTTGCCCCTCGAGCAGAACCTCCAGGTAGCTCTTCTGCCAGCGGGCACCCAAAAAGGCCCACCGAGCGTCGTAGCGCGCGCCCTCGGCGACCGACGTGCGCACCGTCGAGTGCACTACCGTGCCAGCTCCGCAGCGCTGAAGGATCAGGTGGGTGACGTGCGCCCCGCTGCCAAGCCGGATCTCTGCCACCGGCACCAGAAGGCTTGCTCCTTCGTCGCTGGAGCGCAATTCCTCGACCAGCGTCAGCTCAGAACCAGCCTCGACATCGACCAAGATGCGGGGGAACTCGGCGCCGCCCGGGGCGACACCGTGAACAAGCCGAACCGAGCTTCTGCCCTGGACTCGGATGGTTGCCCCAGACCTGAAGAGCGCGGTGTTGAGCGCGACCAGCTTCCGCAGGCCGGGCGCTGCCAAGCGCGACAGCAGCGCTCCCCACGATGGATCCTCTGCGAACCCAACATCGATCGACCTAAGGCCAGCGGACTCGCGCAAGACTTGTGTCCTGCCCATGCCAGTTATGGCGAGACCGGCGCTGCGCCAGTAGCCGTCCTCCGCCGCGTCGGTGGGAAAACCGGCGAGATCGGAACTGTCGCCATAGGGCTGGAAGTCGGACGGGTTGAGCTTGTCGATCTGCGGCGTGCGCCGCCAGTCCTCATCGCGACCCGAGCTGGGCCAGGGCAGCTCCGAGTAGGCGGCCGCGGCTGCAGTGCGCACCCCACGCAACCACTCGGGGTCTCCTCCGGGAAAGGACGACGTATCGACGTGCTCTCGTGTGAGCCCGCCGACGGTCCTGAGGTCGGTCAAGGCCGACCTGGACAACCGCTGCCCTGGCTCACCCCACGCTCCCTTCCATCTGGAGCGCGATCAGACGGTTGAGCTCGAGCGCGTATTCCATCGGCAGCTCCTTGACGAACGGCTCGATGAAGCCGTTGACGATCATGGCGGTCGCCTCGGCCTCGGAGATTCCCCTGGACTGCAGGTAGAAGAGCTGCTCGTCGCCCACCTTGCTGACGGTTGCCTCGTGCCCGATCTGTACGTCGTCCGCCTCGATGTCCATGTAGGGGTAGGTGTCGCTGCGCGAGCTTTCATCTAGCAGGAGCGCATCGCAACGCACGCTGGAGCGAACATTGTGAGCTTTGGGATAAACCTTGAGATGGCCACGGTACGACGTCCTACCGGTGCCTTTACTCACCGACTTGCTGATGATGCTGCTGGTGGTGTTCGGCGCCACGTGGATGCACTTAGCCCCGGCATCTTGGTGCTGGCCGTCACCGGCGAATGCCACCGAGAGGACTTCCCCATGGGCGTGCTCACCCATTAGATATATCGAGGGGTACTTCATGGTCACCTTGGACCCAAGATTCCCGTCGATCCAGCTTACGATGGATCCCTCTTTGGCGATCGCCCGCTTGGTCACCAAGTTGTACACGTTGCTCGACCAATTTTGAATCGTGGTGTAGCGCACGTTGGCGCCGGGCTCGGCGATGATTTCCACGACCGCAGAGTGAAGCGAGTCGCGGCTGTAGGTCGGCGCCGTGCAACCCTCGATGTAGTGGACGAAGCTGCCTTCTTCGGCGATGATCAACGTCCGCTCGAATTGACCCATGCTCTCGCTGTTGATGCGGAAGTAGGCCTGTAGCGGGATCTCCACCCTGACCCCCTTGGGCACGTAGACGAACGAGCCCCCGGACCAAACCGCAGAATTGAGCGCCGCGAACTTGTTGTCGTTGGGCGGAATCACAGTCCCGAAGTACTTGCGGAAGATCTCCGGGTGCTCGCGCAACCCAGTGTCACAGTCGCAGAAGATGACGCCGAGCTTCTGCAAATCCTCGCGGATGGAGTGGTACACCACCTCGGACTCGTATTGGGCGGAAACCCCGGCCAAAAACTTGCGCTCCGCCTCAGGGATGCCTAGGCGGTCGAAGGTGCGCTTGATCGCCTCCGGCACCTGATCCCAGGAGCGCCCCTGCTCCTCGGCGGGCCGCACGTAGTAGTAGATGTCGTCGAAGTCGATGCCGGAGAGGTCCGCGCCCCAGCTGGGCATGGCCCGCTGCAGGAAGTGATCCAGCGACTTGAGCCGGAACTCCAGCATCCACTCGGGCTCACCCTTCCGCCTGGAGATGTCCGCCACCACCTCGCGATTGAGGCCCTTCTTGGCCCGGAAGACGAACTGATCGCCGTCGTTGAAGCCGTAGCGGTAGTCCTTGGTCAGATCCTTGGCGGCGACTGCCATATTCGGCTTTCCTCACTTGAACCCCACTTAGGGGGAAAATCCGACTTGTATACAGGTATTTTACTCGGAAGCGGCGATCCCGGCCGGCTCCGCTTCAGAAGCTTGCAGCCCGGCCTCACGGAGCATCGGGTCATAGCCGGATGCCTCGATCTCCCGGACCAGCTCCGGTCCCCCGGAGCGGATCAGCCTGCCCGCCGCCAAAACGTGCACCTGGTCCGGGGTCACGAACTCCAGGATCCGCTGGTAGTGGGTGATGATCAGAATGCCGGTCCCCTCGGCACGGGAGCGGTTGACCCCTTCGGCCACGGTGCGCAGTGCATCGACGTCCAAGCCGCTGTCGGTCTCGTCCAGGATCGCCATCTGCGGCTTCAGTACCGCCAGCTGAACGATCTCCATGCGCTTCTTCTCCCCGCCGGAGAAGTTGTCGTTGATGTAGCGGGACATGAAGGCCCGATCCATCTTCAACTGCTGCATCTCCTGGGGGACCGCCTTCAGGAACTCGCGTGCGGGCATCTCCCGGCCCAGGCCCTTGAGCGCCGCGCGCAGGAAGTTCACGGTCGTCACCCCGGGGATGGCGGTCGGGTACTGCAGGCTCAGGAACAGCCCCAGCCGGGCCCGCTCCTCAGGAGGCAGCCCCAGGACGCTCTGACCTCGCCACAGCACCGCGCCCGAGGTGATCTGGTACTTGGGGTGGCCCATGACGGCATATCCGAGACTGGTCTTGCCCGCCCCGTTGGGGCCCATGAGCGCATGCACCTGCCCCTGCGGGACCACCAGGTCAACCCCGCTCAGAATCTCCTTCCCGTCCACCGCAACGTGAAGGTCGCGGATCTCCAACTGGGCGGCTTCAGACATTGGTGACCTCCTTGATCCGGCTGACGCCGAAGGCGGCGCCAGGGCAATCGGGGCCAGCCAGGGAGGGGTCATGCAGCAGGTCGGCCAGGCTGGTGCCGCCGAGCACCTGTTTGACCGCAGTCTGCAGCCGCGCCCACAGCGGCCGGCTCAAGCACTCGGGCTCCATCTGGCAGGATCCGGTCTCGTAACCCTCCGCCAGGCACTCCACCGGGGCAACCGGGCCTTCCATGAGCTCCACGATCTCGAGAACGGTCACAGACTCCGGTGACCGGTTCATGCGGTAGCCACCGTGCAGGCCACGGGTGCCCTCGATGATGCCGGCGCGGCGCAGCGGCGCCACCAGCTGCTCAAGGTATGCCAGCGGCATGTGCTCGACCTTGGCGATCTGGGCCAGGCTGAGAGGCGGCCCGCCGTAGGCCTTGGCCAACTCAGTCATCATCCTCAGGCCGTAATGGGCCCGGGAGGAGATCCGCATGGCCACCGCGGCCTGGGTGCTAAATCCGACTGCCACACCCAGATTTTAAGGCACCGCCGGCCGGGCCGGCCCGGTGAAGCCGGTCTACCTTCCGCCGAGGCCGAGAACGTCCCAGAGTCGCTCACCGGCCTGGAGCCGGTTCACCACCGTGATCTCGTGATCACGGATGGCCAGCGCCCGGTCGCGGACGGCCGGCCAGTGCTCCTGGGCAACCACCACGCACCCGTCGGGGTCGGCCACGACCTGGTCGCCGGGGTGGACCTCGACTCCCCCCACGGCGACGGGCTGCTGCACCGAGACCACTCGCTGCTTGCGGCACTGCGGCGGGCTGACCGCCGAGCAGACGACCGGGAACCCGAGCCGGTCCAGGTCGAGGACATCGCGGACCGGTCCCTCCACCACCAGCCCGGCGAGGCCGTGGCCGAGCGCGTCGGTGGCCATCAGCTCACCGAACAGCGCCGCACCGACCGTGCCTCCGCCATGACCGATCAGCACGCTGCCGGGAAGGGCCTGGTGCAGCGCCTGGTGCAACGCCAGATTGTCGTTCTCAGCACAGGCGAACGTAACGGCGGGCCCGCACAGGTAGCGCTCACCGAAGAAGTGGTGCAGCCCCGCCAGTACCGAGGCCCTCCCCTCGGCGGCCTGGCAGACCCACGGCGTGCTGACCCGTGCTGGCACCGCTCCCCCGGGAGTTACCACCTCAGCCCGATGGCGGCGCGGCCGCGACAGTCCGGGCGCAACTTCCTTGGGGCACGGCTAGTACGGTTGACATCCGGGTGCCAGTCTAAGAGCCGGGCCAGACGCTGGGGCCCGCGGCAGCAACGAATTCAGACCGCCGCTCCGGCCTGGCGCAGTGCCGTCGCCTCCGTGGCCAAAAGCTCGGCGGCCCGGTCCAATTCGGCCTCAGAGCTCGACTTACCCAGGGTGAGACGCAGGTGCGCGCCGGCAAGTCGGGGGTCCAGCCCCATCGCCAGCAGCACGTGCGAGGGTGAAAGCGATCCGCTGGCGCAGGCCGAGCCCGCCGAGGCCGCCACGCCCACGCGATCCAGGCGCATGAGGAGCAACTCACCTTCGACCTTCGGGATCGCCACGGTGACGAAGTTGGGCAGCCGATCCGGACCCGGGGGAGCTCCAGTCGTGACCGAGTCGGGAAGCCGCTCCGCGATGCGGTTCTGAAGCCGGCCGGACAGCGCGGCGAGCCTCTCCGCCTCGCGCGGGCGCTCCTGCTCCGCCAGCATCGCGGCCGCTCCGAAGCCAACTATTCCCGGGACGTTTTCGGTACCGGAGCGTCGGGTGCGCTCCTGCCCACCGCCGGTCAGCACCGGGTCCAGCGGAGTGCCGTGCCGGACCACCAGCGCTCCCACGCCCTTGGGCCCGTACACCTTGTGCGCGGAGAGGGTCAGCATGTCGGCGCCCAGCTCGTCCAGCCCGACCGCCAGCTTGCCGAGCGCCTGGGTGGCGTCGGTGTGGAATACGGCACCGCCCCGCGCGTGGACCACAGATGCCAGCTCCGCCACCGGTTGCACCGTTCCCACCTCGTTGTTGGCCAGCTTCACCGAGACCAAGATGGTGTCCGGCCGCAGCTCCGCCTCCAGCCGGTCCACCTCGACCCGGCCCAGCCGGTCCACCGGCAGGACGGTCAGCTGGTAGCCGTAGCTGACCAGGTCCCGGGCAGTCTCCAGCACTGCCTCGTGCTCGACCGCCGAGACGATCAGGTGGCGGCCGCGGTCGCGCAGGCGGTGGGCAACGCCGCGCAGGGCAAGGTTGTCGGCCTCGCTGCCGCCCCCGGTGAAGACCACCTCGCGCGGCCTGGCCCCCACCGCCCGCGCCACCCGGTCGCGGGCCCGGTCCACCAGGGCGCGTGCCTCGCGGCCTTCCGCGTGAATGCTGGACGGATTGCCGAAGTTGGACTCAAGCGCGTCCAGCATTTCGGAGCGGACCTCGGGCCGCACCGGCGTCGTGGCCGCATGGTCCAGGTAGATGCGCCTGGGCGGCTCAGTCGTCGGCAGGCGGCTCCAGCAGGGCGGTCAGGGGGCCGTTGAACTCTCGCAGCCGGTTGTGAACGCTGAGCAGGTCGTCGGCGGTGATGGTCGGCAGCCGGGGCCGGCTGGACACGGAGGCGGTTACCTCGTCCTCATCCTCGGCGGCGTCCAGCTCGACATCCACACCATTGGTGAGCTCAAGCGCGACCAGAAATGCAAGGTCGCAGTGGCGGCAGGTCACCTCCACCGTGTAATGCGAGCCTTGGTGGTCCAGCTCGCGCATCTTGCAGTCGGCCAGAGAGCGACGGCACATCGGGCAGCGAAAGTCGCCGGCTCGCTGACGCAGAAAGGCCAGTATGTCCATCTCGATCTCCTTACGGCCCGAGTATACCCACCACTCCCAATTCAACCCGCCGGCTCGCCCGCGCGTTCCGCATCGTCGCTCCAGCGCCTCAAAACCGCATCCGTGAATTCCTCGGTGCGGGCGTGGCCGCCCAGGTCGGCGGTTCTGGTCCCGGCAAAGACGGCGTCCATGGTCGCCCGCCGTACCGCCGCGCCAGCGCTGCGCCGGGAGGGGTCGCCCATGGTCTCCAGCAGGGCGGCGACGGCCAGGATCATGGCCATCGGGTTGGCCACGTGGCGCCCCTGCAGCGCTGGCGCGGTCCCGTGGGGAGCCTCGGCCATCACCACCGCCGGCGCCCCCTGGGCGTCGAACCCGATCAGCAACGATTCGCTGCCGGCCAGGCTGCCGTAGAGGCCGAGTACCAGGTCGGAGAGGATGTCGCCGTCGCGGTTGAGGGCAGGGATCACGAGGGGGTCGTCGCGTGTCAGCACCAAAGCGAAGGTGGCGTCGATCAGCTGCGGCTCGTAGCGGACTCTGGGGTGGCGCGCCGCGGCGGCATCCATCTCCTCCTTGAGCATTCCCTCGTAGACCGGTGAGACCGTGTACTTGGGCCCGCCGAAGACGGTGGCCTGGTTGCGCTCGGCGTGGAGGAAGGAGAACTCGGCCAGCCGCCGACAGCGCTCGCGCCGAATCATGGTCGTGCGCCAGGCCACCTCCACCCAGTCGGCACCCTCCCGCCACTCCTTGGCGCCGTAGGCGTCGTCCACCGCCATCCGGGCCACGGTGATCGGCGAGTGGACCCCGGCCAGCGGGGGCACGCCGGGGATGCGCCGGCCCGTTCTCACGATCACGTCACCGTCTACCTCCGCTCGGAGGATGGCATTGGGGCTGCCGACGTCGCCGCGGAGCTCCGGGGTGACGGTCGCCGCCTTCAGCCCGAAGCCGGACTTCCGCATCGCGGCGGCAGCCTGCCTCACCACCTGGTTTTGGGTGCCGCGCCGGTTGGCCAGGCTCAGGTCGAAGTGCTCGAGCCGGAGCTCCGGCGCCACCCAGGCCAGTACCCGCAGCGCCTCGGTCAGCAGTTCCTCGCCGGTCTCGTCGCCGTGCAGGATCGCAACCGTGGCCGGCCCTGCGGCGGCGCTCACTCGGAGTTCAGGAGCCGGAACGACTCCGCATAGGCGATGCCCCGGGCACGGCCCTGATCGCGCAGCCGCTGCTTCACCCGATCGCTGGGGTCGTCCCCCGGCCGCCGCTGGCTGGCGTGCTGCGCCAGCGCTTCCAGCTTGCGCTCGAGCGTGGACTCCACGTCGACGAACTGGTTCGGCGAATCGGTACCGGTGATCCAGACCTCGCGCACCCGGTGCGGCTCCAGCCCCTCCTCGCGCAGATCGGGGTAGGCGTAGGGGTTGCGGGCGAAGGGGTAGATCGCCTCCAGGGTGGACTGCCCAGCCGCCAGGTGATCGGGGTGGTTGCCGTAGATGTTGGTGTAGGTGCGCACCGCGTTCTGGCAGATGACCCGATCAGGCCGGTATCGACGGATCATCCGGGTCAGCTCCTTGCGCAGCGCCAGGTCGGCGACCAGCTGGCCGTCGGGGTGGCCCAAGAACTCCACCGAGCTCACCCCCAGCACCCGACAGGCAGCGCGCTGCTCCCGCTGGCGGATCTCGGCCATGAGGCTGATGTCCACCTCCTGGTCCGCGGCCCCGGCGGACCCATCGGTGCAGATGACATACCCGACCTCGACGCCCGCCCGGGTCCAAAGGGCGACCGTTCCCGCGCAGCCGAACTCAGCGTCGTCGGGGTGGGCCACGACCACCAGGGCGCGCTGGAAATCCTTCAGATCGTCGTCGGCCATGCCCCGCCAGAATAGGCGCTCGACCCGAGCGCCCCGGCAACCCTCAGCGGAAGAGCCAGGGCAGCCGCAGCCGCAGCCCTCCCTCCTTGAGAGCGTCGATCACGTCGTCCGCCAGCACCCGCCCGAGCGGCCGGCCCTGCGCGTCCACTACGACGACCGACGAGGCCCGGGCCTCGGTGAGCCGGTCGACCACCTCGTCCAGGAAAGCCTCCGGCTGGATGGTCACCGGCGGGACGTCGGTGATGAGGTCGGACAGGGTCTGGTCCTCCGACGCCACCAGAAGGTCGAATAGGGGGAGGTCCGCGACCAGGCGATCCTGGTCGTCGACCACCGCCAGCGCGTCGATGTCGGAAGCGTGGGCCTCGAGCTCGACCAGGCTCGAGCGGGTCTTGGCGACGGTGTCGCTGGTCCTGGCCTTGGCCAGCACCGTGGTCATGAAGCCGCCCGCCATGGTCTCGGGATAGCCGAGCAGGTCGGTCAGCTGCCGTGACACCTCGGCCGGGACCTGGGCCAGGATGGCGTCGGCCTCCGATCGCTCCATGTCCCGGAGGGCATCCACGGCCTCGTCCGGCTCCATCGCCGCCACCAGTGCCGCCGCCTTCTCCGGAGGTGAGTCCCGGAGGATGTTCTCGATGTCCTCGGGCTCCATCTCCTCCAGGGCGTCGGCGATAGCCTCCGGATCCAGGGAGGTGGTGAGCTGGTCTCGGGCGTTGCGGTCCAGTTCTTCGAGGAGATCAGCCAACTCGCCCGGCTGCAACCGCCTCAGGCCCTCATGGGGGACTTGCAGCTTCAGATCCGAGCCCGGCTCACCAAAGGGCTGGACGGCGGACCAGTCGACAAGTCGGCTGCGGTCCAGCCGGGTGGCAGGGAACATCCGCCTCCAGAGCGAGGGAGACTCGCCGGCCACGGCCACCAGCCGGAGCCGGCCCATAACCGGGGCCAGGTACAGCTCCTCGGCGCGGAGGACCTTGGCGCCGTCGACGTCGACCAGCTGGCGGCCGAGCACGTCGTTCTCCAGCCTGAGCTCGCCATCCCGGCGCTTGAAGTCGCTCGCCTGGGGCCCGAGGTTCTTGACCACCACCGCCTTGGAGTCCAGCCGGAGCACGGTGGCGATGGGCTGGAAGTACTGGCGCTCGTCGATCTGCAGCACGATGCCCGTGACCAGCGGGTAGGGGTCGCTGCCGTTCCAGCGCACCACCACGTCCAGCAGGCGGCCGGCAGCCTGCCGCTCCTCGTTCAGGGGGTTGAGCCGGCGGAGGCGGGAAAGTGGGATCAGCGACGATTCCGCCACCCTGGTGCCCAGCAGTCCCCGCCTCCGCCGACGCGGTCGCACCGCCCGCTTAGCGGGCTGGCTCACCGTTCCGTCTTGCGCCACCTACGCTCCCACGGGGACCAGTTTCAAAAGGCACCCTGGTAGCATATCTGTGCTGCCTTCGGCGGCATCCTGTCCCGGGCGTGGCCTCAGCGCGTCGCGCTCACTCCCATTTGCGAGGACGAGTTTCGCATGGACGGATCAAGTACCAAGCCTGGTCCAAACCCCTCGCGCGCGCCCATGAGCGTCTGAGCTAGCCGCAAGCGACCTCCGGGCGTGCGCCCAAACGCACGTCGCAAGGAAGAACGCCAGGAGGTCAGACGATGCCGGAGGAGATCTCCAGCACCCGCCGCACCGCGGTGCTCGACTCCGCCCACGAGGGTGAGATTCGCGGCGCCCTGGGCCGGGTGCCGCGGGAGTCCGACCGGCCCCGGGCCTGGTCTAGGCGCCTGCTGACCCTGGCGGCGATCATGGGTCCGGGCCTGATCGTCATGGTGGGGGACAATGACGCTGGCGGGGTCTCCACCTACGCGCTGGCCGGCCGCGACTACGGCACCACCCTGCTGTGGACCCTGGTCCTGCTCATCCCCACCTTGATCGTGGCCCAGGAGATGGTGGTCCGGCTGGGAGCGGTGACCGGGGTCGGTCATGCCCGCTTGATCCGCGAGCGCTTCGGCCGCTTCTGGGCAGCATTCTCGGTGGCCGACCTGTTCCTCCTCAACTTCCTAACCCTGGTGACCGAGTTCATCGGCATCAGCCTCGGGCTGCGCTACTTCGGCATCCCCTCCCTGGCGTCGGTGCCGATCGGAGCGATCGGGCTCATCGCCATGGTCGCCAGCGGCAGCTTCCAGCGCTGGGAGCGCTTCATGTTCGTCTTCATCGCCACCAGCCTGCTGATGTTCCCGCTGGCGGCCCTGAGCCACCCCACCGCGGCGCCGATCTTCGCTGGCGTCACCCACCCCGGGGTGGCGGGTGGCTTCGACGCCCGGGCGGTGCTGTTCGTGATCGCCATCGTCGGCACCACCGTCGCCCCGTGGCAGCTGTTCTTCCAGCAGTCCAACGTTATCGACAAGCGGATCACCCCCCGCTGGCTGCCCTACGAGGTGGCGGACACCGTCATCGGTGCATTCCTGACCGCCTGCGGGGCGGCGGCGCTGATCGTGGCGGCCGCCTTCGCCTTCCAGCAGAGCCGCCACCACGGGCACGTGGGCTCGGGGCTCTCGGTGGCGCAGGGGCTGTACCACACGGTAGGCCCCGCCGCCGCCGCGATCTTCGCCGTGATCCTGGTCAACGCCTCGATCATCGGCGCATCGGCGGTGACCCTCTCCACCTCCTACGCGCTGGGCGACGTGTTCAAGCTGCGCCACTCGCTCCACCGCGGAGTGGGCGAGGCCAAGGGCTTCTACGCCAGCTTCGCGGCCATGATCGCCGCGGCGGCGGCGATCGTGCTCATTCCCGGCGCGCCCCTCGGCCTCATCACCACCGCGGTCCAGGTGCTGGCCGGGGTGCTGCTGCCTTCGGCGATCGTGTTCCTGCTGCTGCTGTGCAACGACCGCGCGGTTCTGGGCCCGTGGGTCAACTCCACCCCGCAGAACCTGCTGGCCACCCTGATCGTGGGCGTTTTGGTCCTGCTCTCGCTCCTGCTAACGGTGACCACCGTCTTCCCAAGCCTGCCCATCGGCCCCTTCAGCGCGGGGGTGGCGCTGCTCGGAGTGGCGGTGCTGGTCTGGGTGGCCGTGGCGAGCCGGCGCTCGCGCCAGGGAGCGGCGGCGAACCCTGAGGGGCGCTCCAGCCGCACCGGCTGGAGAATGCCGCCGCTGGCGGAGCTCGCCCCGCCCAGCTGGTCCCCGGTTCAGCGCTGGACCCTCTTGACCATGCGCGGCTACCTCGTGGTGGCGGTGGTGCTGCTGGCGGTCAAGATCGGTCAGGTGGCGGTCGGCCGTTGACTGTCTTCGTCCGCCAGACCTGCAGTGCCAAATTGTGAGATCGCGGAGCCGGCCGCGCCGGTCCCGGCGGCAACGGCGGCGCCAAGGGCTTGGTCGTCCAGCCGGGCGGCGGCGCTAAGCCAGCCCAGAGTCCCCCCCGCCAGCGCGTCCCCGGCCCCGGTGGGATCCACCACTTGGCGCACCGCCGCGGCGGCGAAGTGGCGGTTTTCATTCTCGCTGACCACGACACAACCGTCTGCACCCAGCTTCACCACCACCCAGCGAAGGTCGAAGCGGGAGGCAGCCCGCCGGGCCAAGGGGATCGGCTCTCCGACGTCACCAAGCAGAGCCTCAAGCTCCGGTTGGTTGGCGAAAAGGAGTTGAGCACGCTCCAG
>JBJKSO010000088.1:0-2572 GCA_046703825.1 Candidatus Dormibacteria bacterium | reverse complement strand
GCCCTGACCCGCGCCGACTCCCGCCGGACCCTGCGCGCCAAGGACGCCCGCCGGGTCCTGACCGCCCTGACCGAGCTGGGCAGCGACTGCGCGCTGCTGCTGGACGCCGCCCGCAACGTCCTCTGGGCCAGCCCCAACTCGGCATCCGTACTGGGCTTGGCCGCCGCCCGCACCCCCCGTCCGGGTCGGCCGCTGGCCCGGCTCCTCGACGACCCCGGCGCCGCCGACATCGTGGCGCGAGCCCTGGAGGGCGAGGAGCCGGTCCGGGGTGAGCTCCGCCAATCCGGCGGCCGGCGGGTGCTCCGGGCAGTGGCGGTGCGAATGAACGTGGAAGGGGCGCCGCAGGCACTGCTGATCCTGAGCGACATGACCTCGGAGCGGCGCTTGAGCCGGGCACACCGCGACCTGCTCGCCAACCTCTCCCACGATCTGCGGACCCCACTGACCGGGCTGCGGCTGATGGCGGAGACGCTGAACGGCGAGGCGCAGGGCGACCCGACCGCCACCAGCCTGTTCGCCTCCCGGATCGCCGCCGAGGCGGAGCGGCTGGCCCAGCTGGTGGGCGCGATCTTGGACCAGGCGCGGCTGGAGGCGGGAGCCGAGCGGGCCCGGCTCGAAACCGTGGACCTGCTGGCGTTGACTCGAGAGACGGTCGAGAGTCTGCGGCCCCAGGCCAAGGAGCGCCGGCTGACGCTGGTGGTGCGAGGAGACGCGATCGGGGCCCGCGCCGATCCCAAGCGCCTGCGGGGCGCGCTCAGCAACGTGCTCGACAACGCGCTCAAGTTCACCAAACCACCGGGATCGGTGCGCGTGGCCGTGGGCGAGCTTAGCGGTCGCCCCACCATCTCGGTGCGGGACACTGGAGCCGGCATTCCCCCCGCCGACCTTCCCCGGGTCTTCGACCGCTTCTTCACCCGCGACCGCTCCCGCAGCGGCCGCAGTAGCGGCCTCGGACTCAGCATCGCCAAGCAGGTGGTGGAGCTGCAGGGGGGGACTATCGAGGTCCGGAGCGCCCCCGGCTCCGGGACCGTGGTACGGATCAAGCTGCCCCCGGCTCCCGCCGAAGTGAAGTAGAGGGTGGGCTACTATCCAACTGTGAAGGAGCTGGCGAGCGGACCTGCGATCGACTCGGACATCGCGGCCCTGCGCGACGGTGTGCGGGTGATGGGCCAGCTGGTGGCCGAGGGCGTGGCCCAGGCCATGACCGGACTGGAGGGCCGCAACGGCGAGCAGCTGCGCGCGGTGATCCAGGGGGACGGCGAGATCAACGAGCGCCATCGTCAGGCGCAGGAGCGGGGGCTCGGCATCCTGGCCCAGCACCACCCCTCGGGGCACGCCCTCAACGAAGTCTTCGGGCTCATGCTCATGAGCTCCGAGCTGGAGCGCATGGCGGACCACGCCAAGAGCTGCGCGCGCTACTCGCTGCCGCTGATCGAGCTGGGCTCCCGGCCTCCGCTGGAGGCGGTGCTGCGGCTGGGCCGGTACGTCGAGGAGCAGGTGCGCGACATTCTGGACTCGGTCACGGTGGCAGACCCCCGGCGGGCCCAGGACATCGCGGCCCGCGACGACCGCATCGACCGGATCTACCACCGCGTCTTCGAGGACATGGTGGAGACCATGGGCGAGCACCCGGACTGGGCCTACCCCGCCACCAACCTGCTCTTCATCTCACACAACCTGGAGCGGATCGCCGACCGCGTCACCAACATCGCCGAGGACGTGGTCTTCTTGGAGACCGGACAGCTGGTCGAGCTGGGCTAGTGCAGGAGGGGGTCGCCACCGGCAAGGGGCGCCGGATCCTTATCGTCGAGGACGAGGAGCCGGTGCGGATGACCCTGCGCTACAACCTGGCCGCCCGCGGCTACGTGGTCATCGAGGCCGACAGCGGCATCGGCGGCCTGGAGGCGGCCCGAGTTCGGCTGCCCGACCTGGTGGTGCTCGATCTGATGCTGCCGGAGCTGTCCGGCGACGAGGTCTGCCGGATCCTGCGCAAAGAGTCGGACGTTCCCATCCTGATGCTCACCGCCCGTTCCAGCGAGGCGGACAAGGTCAAGGGCTTGGGACTGGGAGCCGACGACTACGTCACCAAGCCCTTCGGCGTCGACGAGTTCGTCGCCCGGATCGAGGCTCTCCTGCGCCGGGCGGAGCGCCCGCCCCGCCGGTCCGACGGGCAGCACCCGCTGCGCTTCGGCGACTTCGTCCTGGACCCGGCCTCACGCCAGGTGGTGATGGGCGAGACCGAGGTCAAGATGAGCCCGAAGGAGTTCAGCCTCCTGCACCACCTGCTCAGCCACCCGGGCCGGGTGCACAGCCGGGAGGCGCTGCTGCGGGCGGTCTGGGGCCCAGACTTCCACGGCGACAGCAAGACCGTCTCGGTCCACGTGCGCTGGCTCCGGGAGAAGTTCGAGGCCTTCCCCTCGCTGCCATTCCGCATCAACACCGTTTTCGGCGTCGGCTACCGCGCCGACCTGGCTCCCGGTGTCCAGGCCCAGCGGTAGCCCGGAGGCGATGGTGTCGGCCCGTGCGGCGGGCCGGCCCGCCGCCATCCAGGTGCAGTCGGTCAGCAAGGCTT
>JBJKSO010000087.1:0-135513 GCA_046703825.1 Candidatus Dormibacteria bacterium | reverse complement strand
GGGATTGCGGCCGGGTAGATGCGGCTGGGCGGGGGGGCGCGCCCCCGCCTGGGGGGGGGGCCCGGCGGCGCCCCTGATCCAGCGGGCCGGCGACAAGGGGTTGGCCACTGTCTTCGGGGTCGTGGCGTACCTGATCGCGCGCCGCCGCCACGATTGCGGCGGCCTGAGCCTGCTGCACCACCGGCAGAGCCGCATGCCCCGCCACCGGGCACCGGCGTCCGGCTGAGCAGGAATCAGACCGCGGGTGAGGCCGCCGGCGCGCTGGTCGGGGTCGGCAGCGGCTGCAGCCGCTGCAGCTGCCGCAGGGCAGCGTGCAGATCCGCGGTAGAGAAACCCAGCGGGCTGTAGCGGTAGAGGATCAGGGCGTGCGATCCATCGCTGTCATCGAAGGGCAGAACCATCAGCGAGGTCAGCTCGACGCTGCGGCGGGCCTGGGCACGCAGGGACTGAGCTTCGGTCCAGATCACCGGCACCGAGCCGGCGACCGCACGCGCTGCCAGCGCGGCGACGGCTGAGGGCAGGGGGCGGGGGAGTCCGGCCGGCAAAGGCTGATCGGCCTCGTACCGCCAGGCCAGCTGCGCCTGGCAGAGGCGCGGCAGCTCCTGGAGCAGGGTCGGCAGGTCGAGCGCGCGCGGCGGTCGGCGCAGCCGCTGATGCACCAGCTGCGAGTTGAGCATCCCGTTGACGCCCATGCTGGCGACCGCCGCCAACAGCCCATCCACCACGAGCGGCAGGCTGGTGCCCACCAAGCCCAGGAACAGGATCAGCTGGGTACCGCCCGCGGTGAGGCTGGAGCCGATGTAGCGATGCATGAATGGGTAGCGATCGCGCCGCAGGTCGGCGAAGGTGATCCGCAGGTTGAGGGCGAAGTTCCAGGTCAGCGAGGCACAAAACGCCACGCTCCAAGCGGCCAGAGCCACCCAGTCGGCTACCACCCCCAGCAGCTGCAGCAGCGCGAGGAAGAGCAGCAGCCCGCTCGCGCCGACCATGACGAACTTCCAGCGGCGGGCGCTCCCGGGAACGTCCCGCATCAGCGACCAGACGTGGCGCAGGAACAGCCAGCCCTGGCGAGCCGAGGCCTTGCTCTCGCCGCCGGCGCGGCTCTGAAAGCGCAGCGGTACGTCGACGACTTTGACTCCCGGCGAGCAAACCAGCAGCTCCAACAGGATCTTGAACCCGGTGGGGCGCAGCTCCAACCCCCGAACCAGTGACGCAGGACACAAGAAGAACCCTGCCAGGGGATCGCTGCTGGCCCGCGCCTCACGAAAGAGCGCGCGCACCAGCCAGGTGGCCACCCGTGACACCAGCTGCCTTACCCCGCGACTCAGGCCCTCACGGCTGCCGCCGGACATGTACCGGCTCGCCACCACCAGGTCCGCTCCGTCCCGCTGGGCCGCCAGCAGCTGCGGCACAGTCTCGGGGGGATGCTGCAGGTCCGCATCCATGACGCAGACGGCGCGACCGCGCACCCGCGCGAGCCCCAACGTCACCGCGGTGCTGAGCCCGCCTGCGCGGTCGCCGGTCCGGCGGTGGAAGCAGCAGATGCGCCCGTCCGTACCGCCCAGTTGCTGAAGCCGTTCCGGGGTGCCGTCGTCGCTGTCGTCGACGAAGATCAACTCGTAGTCAACCCCGGCCAGGCTGCGCTCCAGCCGAGTTAGCAGAGCGTCAAGGTTGTCGGCTTCGTTACGTGTGGGGATCACGACCGACAGCTCGGGAAGGCCCCCCCCAAGGTGGCCGTCGGGCATCGGCGCAAGCATAGGTGGCGCGAGCCCCCTGAAATCGCCCGTTACGGCAATGTCAGAGGGCTGTTAGCCGTCGGCCAGCGCGTCTTCCACTTCCCGGAGGTCGAAGCGCCCTTCCGCGAGAACCCGGTCGCCGCGGAGCAGGACCGGCACCCGCTCGTGAAACTGGCGCAGCTGCTCCTCGTCCTCGTCGATATCGAACTCCTGAAGCGTGAGCTGGAACCGCCGGGCCGCCGCTTGTGCGATCTGCCGGGCCGAGTCGCAGAGGTGGCAGCCGCGCCGACTGAGCAGGCGCAGACCTGGCTCAGCCAGCGCCGACGCCCCAGCCGTCCAGCTGTTCCCGGTAGCGCCGGACCCAGAAGGCCACCGCCGCCCAGCACAGGCCCCAGACCACTACCTCGAGTGCGACTCCCGCCAGCGAGGTCCTGGCCACCACCTGGCCGGACATGGCCGCTATGGCGTAGACCGCGAGACGCACGGCAACGGCCGCGCTGAGCAGCGAGAAGGCTAGGTAGAGCGCTCGCACCCCTGCGCGTTCGCGGCGAAGCCCGCGCCGCAGCTCGCTGGCACTCCGCGGCTCGCCCCGGCCCAGTCCGAGGGTCGGCTCCGGCCGGGTGGTCGGCAGGCGCCAGGCGCCGATCAATGCCAGCGCGGCGGCGGCCGCGACCGGTATCAGCGCCTGCCACGGTGCTCCCAGCCGAAACATGTTCTCCCAGGCGTTGAGCGCAGCTCCTCGCTGGTAGAGCGCGCTGTAGTGAATCTGCAGCAGCAGCGAGCCCAGGCCGACCGTGACGCCCGCAACCAAGCCTGTTCCGACCAGTAGCAGGACCCGGGGGCGGAGGACCAGGCGTAGCCGAACAGGCGCGGAGATGTGCGCAAGGGGTCGGGAGCGAGCTGCCAACAACTCCACCGAAAACGACCGGGAATCAGCGAAAACTGACTCCGCTCCCAAGTCTAGGCTTAGCCCCGCTAAGAACCGCTCCAAGTGACCATCCGTATCGGTCAGCGCCGCGGCCATGTCCCGGCCAGCATCCCCGTGTACCGTTCCGCTGAGCGGCGCACAGCCTGGCTGGCACCGCTGGCCACCACATCGGCCGGCCAGGCGGCGTAGATGCGGTCGAATCGATACCGAAGGGCGCGGGCGACTACCTCGGTCACCTCGGCCGCCGAGAGCGGGACGCGATTGGGGAAGCTGTAGAGGAAGGTGACCCAGGCAGGGTCGGCGGCGACGGCGATGGTGTCTCCGGTGAGCAGCACCCCCCTGCCGTCGGCGCCGGCCGGCCAATGCAGGACAGTCGAGCCGTGGAAGTGCCCGCCCAGGCGCGCGACCGTGATCCCGGGGAGCGGCTCCGCGGAGTCGGCTTCGAAGTGGACCACGTGCTGGCCCGGCCAGGGCAAGAAATCCTTGTCGGCGGCGCTGAGGTAGAGCGGCGCCCAGCCGAAGCGACGGCTCCACTCGGTGCAGCTGGCATAGAAGTGCGGGTGGCTGATTGCGATTGCCTGGATGCCACCGCGCCGCTGCAGTTCGGCGACGGTTGCGTCGTCGATCCAGCTGACGCAGTCCCAGAGCAGGTTTCCACCGGGGCCCAAGACCACGAATGCGCTCTGGCCGATGCCGAAGCTGGGCTGGGTGTCGATCCTCAGCAGGTCGGGCTCCACCTCTACCAGCTGGTTTTGGTAGTGGCCGGCCATCTGACCTAGGGTGGTCCAGCCCTGGCCGGAGCGGTTGACGTACTGCCGCTCGTCTTGGCACAGGCGGCAGCTTTCCGGGGGCCGGCGGGCGGGCGGGTACTGGGCTCCGCAGGTGGTGCAGATGAATGCTTCCATGGCGACCAGGGTATGACCGCCGCTCTCACCTAAAATCGTTGCGATGGGTTCCAAGCCGCAGGGCCGTCAGCCCTGGTGAGCGAGCCCGTGTCCTCGGGGCGGCTCAGGGTCGCGACCTACAACATCCTGGTTGGTGGTGGGGGGCGCTGGTCGGAGATCCGCGAACTGGTGCGAGCCATGGACGCGGATGTACTCGCGCTCCAGGAGACCGAGGAGGAAGCCCCCGTGCGCGCGCTGGGTGATGCCCTCGGCTATCAGGTGCTCTTCGCCACGGCGCCCAGCCCCAGGCACCAGAGTGTGCTGACGCGGCTGCCGGTGCAGCGCTGGTCCAACCACCGCGATCCTGACATCTTTCTTCGGAACTCGATCGAGGCCTGGCTGGAGGCGCCTCCCGGAAGCGTCTATCCGACGGTGCGCCTCCACACGGTCCACCTCACCGCCGCCTTTCAGCGCCGCGGCCGTGCCGAGCCCGAGCGCCTGCGCGAGCTGGAGGAGGTGCGACGCCACGCGGAACAGCAGCCGCAAACCCCGTCGCTGGTGCTGGGCGACTTCAATTCCCTGGCGCCGGGCGACCGCGTGCGCGCCACCGACTTCTTCGCCCAGCTGGAGCGGTGGCGCCGCGAGGGCCAGCTGGAGACCCCGGCGGCACTGGCCCAGCTCCCTGCCGCGCTCACCCGGCTCCCCTGGTGGCCGCAGGCGGCGGTTGAGTCGGCGACGGCGGTGGAGGCGCTGCCCGAGGCGGTGCGGGTGGGGTTGCCTCGACTTCCCTGGCTGGTGCACCCTCTGCTGGAGGCACTCCCGCGGGGGGACACCACCGACGCCGTGCTGGGAGCGCTGCTGCCGCGCGCGGCCGTCCGGAGCATGCTTGCCGCCGGCTACCTTGACTGTTTACGCCAGGTTCATCCTCGGGGCGACCATTTCACCTGTCCCACCTACCAGCCGGCGGTGCGCATCGACTACATCTTCATGGATCCGCGCTGGCGGGACCGGCTGCGCAGCTGCGAAGTGGTGGGACGCCACGGGGCGCTGGCGCGGCTGGCCCGCCGAGCCAGCGACCACTACCCTGTGCTGGCAGAGTTCGACCTCGGCCGGGAGGCCGTCCCCGGCCGGCAACCGGGATCGATGGCGGGCTAACGCTTCCCGGTTCATATACTCGGGCCATGGGGAACGCGGCGGGACACGTGCCGCCGGCTGAATTCGCGCTTCTCGGTGGTGCCCGCGCCGGCCATCTCGAGATTGCGGAGCAGGACGAGCGATTCCGTCCTTTGAGCCACGAGCTCTCGTTTGACACCCCCTTCGGAGCCAGCCCGCCGGTGACCCACTTCGAGCTGGAGCCCAGCCCGGGGCTGGTACGTTCGGCGCTCTTCGCGCGCCGCCACGCGATCGGCGACGACGAGTGGGCGACCCTCACCAGCCAGGATCTCGCCCAGCAGAGCCTGGCCCTCTTCTGGGTGCTGCAGCGATCAGGCGTGCAGCGCATCGTCGCCGAGTCGGGAGTGGCCAGCATCAGCCAGCACTTTCACCCGCGGGACCTAGTGGTACCCCACGACTTCATCGACTTCACGCCGCAGTACGGCGGCCGGCTCAACCCGGGGGCGGCGGTGGTGATGCGGGAGCCCTTCTGCCCCGACATCCGGGAAGCCCTCTGGCAGAGGTCGCGCCAGTTCGCTGCGGAGAAGGCAACCCGGGCCTTCAACCGGGCGGTGCACGCCAGCATCGAGGGTCCGCGCCGAGCCACGGCGGCCGAGGTCACCGCGCTGACCCGCTTCGGAGGGGACATCATCAGCCAGACTCTGACCCCCGACATTTACCTGGCCCGCGAGCTGGGTGCGTGCTTCGGGGCGGTGCAGATGGTGCTGAACTACGCGGAGGGGGTGCGCCCGGAGTGGGACTTCGAGCTTCTGCGGGCCATCGTCCGCGAGGGCGCGGAGCAGCTGGGCCAGGTGGCCCTGGACGCGCTCGCGGCACTGCCCGACCAGCCCCAGTGCCGCTGTGCCGGTTACCTGCAACCGAGCCGCGGAATGGCACCTGCGGCGACGGCAAATTGACCGCGGACGCGAGCCAGCTGCCCGTCCCCGGCCACCCCGAGCCGGAGCCGGTCACGGCGATGTTCGGCGCGATCGCCTCCCGCTACGAGTTGCTAAATCTGGTCCTGAGCCTGGGTCAGGACCGCAGGTGGCGGCGGCGAGCCGCCCAGCTAACCCGACTCCGGTTGGGCGATTCGGCGCTGGACCTCTGTTGCGGGACCGGCCAGCTGGCCGCGCAGCTGCACCGCCGGGTTGCTCCCGGCGGCCGGGTGGTGGGCGTTGACCTCACCCCCGAGATGCTGGAGGCCGGCCGACGGCGCGCTCCCCAGATCGACTTCGTGCAGGCGGACGCCACCCGGCTGCCGTTCGCCGATGCCAGCTTCGACGCGGCGACGGTGGCATTCGGGATTCGCAACGTGCTCGCGCCCGGCTCAGCGCTCCGGGAGATGTACCGGACCCTCCGCCCGGGTGGACGGGTGGTGGTGCTGGAGTTCAGCACGGTCGCGGCACCGATGGCTCCGCTTTACGGTTGGTACTCGCGCCACGTCATTCCGTTCATCTCCCACCGGCTGGCCGGCCGGGACGCTGCCTACCGCTACCTCACCGCCTCGATCCGAGCCTTCCCGCCGCCGGAGGTGGTTTCCGGCTGGTTGGCTGAGGCCGGATTTGAGCGGGTCAGCTACCAGCGGATGAGCTGGGGGATCGTGGCCCTCCACGTGGGCCGGCGCCCGCGCGGGTAGCGCGACCGGCCCAGGTCGTTGGTCTGCATCCAACCGCGAGCTACGCTGGGACCAAAAATCGCGGGGCGTCGCCGATCAGGCTTTAGAGTGAGCCTCGGGAATCGAGTGGGCTGGTTCTTGGAGGGCCGGGCTTGATCCGCACACTCCTGCTGGCTGGTGATCCGCAACTGGCGAGCCTGGAGCCGTGGCTGGACTACCTGCGCAGCACGGACCGCGTGTCGGTCACGGTGGTCCGTGACGCCGAGGCGCTGGTGGGGCTGCCCGATTACGACGTGCTGGTCGCCCACCCCGGTGACGCCAGCGTCGACCCGACCCACGAGCGTGCGATCTGCGACTTCATCGAACGCGGCGGCGGCCTGGTCGGCCTCCACTGCACCAACGCGCGCTGGGCGGGGATGGACCGCTTCCGCCGCCTGGCCGGGGCGGGAGTGGAGGGCCAGCTACCCCAGGGCGAGATCGTCAGCGAGGTCTGCGACCGCGAGCACGACATCACCCGGCGGCTGAGCGGGAGCTTGGTGCTCCGGGACTCCTGCTATGCGCAGCCCCAGGCGACCGAAGCCAGCTTTCGGGTTCTGCTGGAGACAACCTGGAGGTTCCACCGGCTGCCGGTCGCCTACGTGCGGGCGGCGGGTCGCGGGCGAGTGTTCTTCTTCGGACTGGGCGAGTCCGCCCGGACCTTCCAGGCGACCGCGGTGCAAGAGCTGCTGTACCGCGGCCTACGGCATGTCGCCGGCCACGCCGAGGCCGGCCCGGTCCAGGTGGGTCTGATCGGCTACGGCGCCATCGCCGAGGAGCACGTCGGCGCCTTGGAGGCGGTGGCGGGTGTCGAGCTGCGGTCGATCTGCGACCGTAGCCCGGGACGGCTGGCGGTGGCGTCGGAGCGCTCGCCGGAAGCGGTGTGCGGGGCGGACGCCGCCGAGTTGCTGGCCGATCCCGCGGTGGAGGTGGCGGTCATCTCCACTCCGCCCAACACCCACGCCCAGATGGCGAGGATGGCGCTGCAGTCGGGCAAGCACGTGGTGGTGGAGAAGCCCTTCTGCTTCAGCGCCGCGGAGGCCGACCAGCTGGTGCGGGCCGCCGAGAGCGCCGAGCGCACCTTGACCGTCTACCAGAACCGCCGCTGGGACCCCGACTTCCTCGCCCTGGAGCGGGTGGTTCGCGAGGGTGCCCTCGGGCACCTCTTCCACCTCGAGACTTTCGTCGGTGGCTACTCCCATCCCTGCCACTTCTGGCATTCCGATGCCGGGATCAGCGGTGGGGTGATCTACGACTGGGGTGCCCACTACCTAGATTGGATCCTGCAACTGATCCCAGACCGGGTGGTGCGCGTCGATGCCAGTCGGCAGAAGCTGATCTGGCACGACGTCACCAACGACGACCACTTCGACCTGCGACTGCGGTTCTCAGGAGGTGCCGAGGCGCAGTTCACCCACTCGGACATCGCCGCCGCGCCCAAACCCAAGTGGTACGTGCTGGGAACCAAAGGTGCCGCGGTTGGTCGTTGGCGGGAGCGGACCATGACCACGCGGGCCCCGGGCGGAGGTCTGGCCGAAGAGCGTCTGCTCCCCACCGACCTGCCCTGCGAACTTCACGTGCTCACCCCCGACGGCCATGGGGGCAGTCATGACCAGACGCTGTCGCTGCCACCCAGGCCCAGCCACGCCTTCTACCGCAACTTGGCAGGGCACCTGCTGGCCGGAGAGCCGCTGGCGGTGCCCGCCCGATCCGCCCGGCGCAACATCGCGGTGATGGAGGCCGCCCTCCAGGCGGCGGAGCAGGGTAGCCCGGTAGCGGTGGATATTTGAGCGACGCGCCACTCCGCTGGGGGGTGCTGGGGGCAGCCAGGATTGCCGACCGCGCCATGATCCCGGCGATCCTGGCTGCCGGCGGCACGGTCTCGGTGCTGGCCAGCCGCGACCGGGAGCGGGCGCGCGAGCTGGCCGAGCGCTACGCCATAGCGCGGGTGGTCGGGAGCTACAAGGCGGCGCTGGGCAGGGACGTGGACGCGGTCTACATCCCCCTGCCCAATTCTCTGCACAAGCCCTGGACGCTGCTGGCGCTCAAGGCGGGCAAGCACGTGCTCTGCGAGAAGCCGCTCGCCCTAACCGGTGACGAGGCAGCGGAGATGGGCGCCGCTGCGGTCCGGGCGGGCCTGGTGCTGGCGGAGGCGGTCATGTATCGCTACCACCCAAGGTGGGCCCAGATCCGTGGCCTCCTCGAGCGGGGGCGAATCGGCCGGCTGCGCCACATCCAGGGCACCTTCATGTTCCAGCTGCGCGAGCCGCCCGAGGTGCGCTGGGAGCGGGAGCTGGGTGGCGGCGCGCTGCTGGACATCGGCTCCTACCTGATCAACGTCAGCCGGTGGCTGGCCGGTTCCGACCCCTCGGCGGTGGTGGCCCGGCTGGTGGAGCGCCGGGGGGTGGACGAGACTGCGGAGTTCACCCTCGACTTCTCGGCCGGCGACCACCCGGTAGGGGCGCAGCTGCTCTGCAGCTTCGCCGCCGCCGAGCACCAGTCGCTGGAGTTGATCGGCACCGACGCCGCGCTCACCATCCCCAAACCGTTCACCGCTTGGCGGGGCGAGGCGGTACCGGTGCTGCTGGAACCGGGTTCCGGCGAGCCGGCGAAGAGCATCCCCACTTCCTCAGCGGACCCTTACCAGGAGATGGCGGCGGCCTTTACCGCGGCGGTGCGCAAGGGCACCCCGGTGCTCACCGGCGCGCGTCAGGCGGAAGGCACCCTGAAGGTGATCGAAGCCTGCCGGCGGAGCCACCAGAGCGGCGCCTGGGAGCGGCTCGCCTAGGAGGCTGAGGCGGCGATCCTCAACGCGCAACTCCGACTCTTCAGCCGCAGCCGCAACTGGCCGGATCTGGGCCGGTAGGGTGAGATGGCCTGGACGCAGCCGGACATGACCCGTGGTGGCCCCAGCCAGCGCGGCCACGCCACTGTCACCTGCGCCCCGGCCGATGCCGCGCTCACGGTGGCTTTGAGGAGCCGCCGCCGAACGCTGTAGGACATCTTGCGAAGCCTGCCGGGGCTGCTTCTGACGTACGGTTGGGCCAGGGTGTGCAGCCAGCCCAGGTCGATCGGGCCGCCGTTCTGCCGCACTCCCCAGCCGTCGGGGTCGTCCCACTCCCACCAGGCCCAACCAGTGAGATAGCGGTTCGAGAGCGAGATCTCCGCGCGCGCCCAGCTCTTGGCGATCCGGCTCCCATGGGAGATGCCCAGCTCACCGGTCCAGTAGGGAGCGGGCACTTGCCCCGCCTCCCTGAGGCTCTGCCGCAACTCCCTCTGGAGCGGCTTCGGGTTGCCGGTGTAGGCGGGGGGAAGAAGGCTGCCCACGTACAGGTGGCTCGACCAGACGACATCGGCGGCGTGCAGTGGCCTGACCGCGGTCGGCAGCCCGCCGAACAGGTCGCCCTCGAGGATGAACAGGTGGTTGGGATCGATGCGGCTGATCTGGCGGATGCCCTGCGCGTAGAAGGGGAACAGCAGTCGGGTGTCGAAGACGGCGGGCGGCAGCGGCAGCGGGTGAGGCTCGTTGTAGAGGTCGTAGCCGGCCAGCGCGGAGTCGTTCCTGAAGAGCTTGGCCACTTTGCGCCATGCCTGCCAGTACAGGCGCTGCCAGTTGGGGTAGAGCCAGAAGAACGCGAGGGCGGCGTTGACGGCGGGTGAGAGGTGGCGCTGCCAGGCCGGCTGTAGCCCGGGCACGTGCCAATCGGGAACCCCGGGAAGGTAGAGCCAGCGGGGAGCGCCGCTGCCGCCAAAGGCCACTCCGAAGTCCTCGGTGTGCATATCCAAGACGGTGTAGATGCCGTCGCGGCCCAGCATGTTGACTACGGCCCGGATCCGGTCCAGATAGGCGGTGCTGAAGTTCCCGGGTCGGGGCTCCAGCAGGGACCAGGAGATCGGCAATCGCACCACGTCGAACCCCTCGCTCTCCATCAGCCGCGCATCCGCAGCGCTGAGCCGGGGTGGCAGCGGCTGGCGGCCCGTTTGCAGCAGCTCGTCATCGTTGAAGCCGCGCAGGATGAGGGTCTTTCCCTGCTGGTTCACGATGCGCGAGCCCCGGGTCGAGAGCCACCCGAGGCCGGTGGACGCGGGCCGGTCAGGGTGGACCCGGACAGCCAGGGGCGGCAGCGGGAGCACCACCACCGCCAGCACGCCCAGGGCGGCGGCGAGCAGCAGCAGCGGGGCGGGGAGGGTCCGGGCCTGCTGGGCGGCGCCACCGCTGACCCAGCCAGTCAGCCGCGCGGCCCTACGGCTTGCGACCGCGGGCGCGGGAGTCCTCCCCCCTGGCGTGGCCGTCGCTACTCAGTGCCGACGCCCGAGTGGGGCACGGTTGCGGAGAACGCGATGACGCTGCGCACGAAGCGTCCGCTGCGCGCGTCGACCAGGACGGCGTAGAGCGAGACCCGGCCCGGGGCCGGCGGGTTGCCCAGCGCGTTCCGACTCGTGCGCAAAAACACCACCCAGCAGAGTCGCCCGGACTCGCTCAACCCGTCCGCTAAGGGCCCCTGGACTGTGGCCAGGAATCCACGCCGCACCACGCTCTGAGGTCCCTGCTGCTCCGCGGCCGACTCCGCCTGCGCGAGGCTGACGCGGGGCCGGCCCGACGGCATCTGCAGGGTGATCCCGCTCTGCACCAGCAGCTGCTCGGTGGATGGCAGCAGCCCCAGCCCGTTGGTAGTGGGGGGGTTGCCCGCGAGCGCTACGCTCAGAACCGCGCACAGCAGCAGGATGACGCCGGCGAGCGCAGCGTGCAGCCAGAGGGTGGGGCAGGTGGAGTGCCGGATGTCAGTCATGGTGGGGGGACACCGGGCCGGGCACCCTGGGGTTCCCTGGCGTTTGGGGGGAGTCCGCCTGAGGTAGGGTAACCCTAGCGGATCACCTGTCGTAGGTATCCAAGTTCATCTTTGGAGGTGTTCAGAACTCAATGGCCAAGACCGTTGGAATCGACTTGGGCACAACCAACTCGGTGGTGGCCGTGATGGAGGCCGGCGAGCCGGTGGTAATCGCCAACGCCGAAGGCGGCAGGACCACCCCGTCGGTGGTGGCGTTCACCAAGGGCGGGGAGCGCCTGGTTGGTCAGCTCGCCCGGCGTCAGGCCGCGGTCAACCCCGAGAACACCGTCTACTCGATCAAGCGTTTCATGGGCCGCCTGTTCGACGAGGTCAAGTCCGAGCGCGAAATCGTCCCTTACAAGGTGGTGTCAGGCAAGGACGGCCGGGCTGAGGTGGAGGTCCAGGGCACCACCTACACCCCCGAGCAGATCTCGGCGATGATCCTGCAGAAGCTCAAGGTCGACGCTGAGACCTACTTGGGCGAGAAGGTGACCGACGCGGTCATCACCGTTCCCGCCTACTTCAACGACGCGCAACGCCAGGCGACCAAGAACGCGGGCCAGATCGCGGGCCTCAACGTGCTGCGGATCATCAACGAGCCGACTGCGGCCTCGCTGGCCTACGGCCTGGACCGCAAGGAGTCGGAGAAGATATTGGTCTTCGACTTGGGCGGCGGCACCTTCGACGTTTCCATCCTCGAGGTGGGGGAGGGCGTCTTCGAGGTAAAGGCCACCAACGGCGACACCCACCTGGGCGGGGATGACTACGACCGCCGGGTGGTGGACTGGATGGCCGAGGAGTTCAAGCGCGACCAGGGGATCGACCTGAAATCCGATCGCCAGGCGCTCCAGCGGCTCACTGAGGCCGCGGAGAAGGCCAAGATCGAACTCTCACAGCTCCAGGAGACGCAGATCAACCTGCCGTTCATCACCGCCGACCAGAACGGCCCCAAGCACCTCGATCTGCGTCTTTCGCGGGCCAAGTTCGAGCAGCTGACCGCCGACCTCACCGACCGCTGCCGGTCGCCCTTCGACAGCGCGCTCAAGGACGCCGGCATGTCCGTCTCCGACCTCGACGAGGTGATCCTGGTTGGTGGTTCAACCCGCATGCCGGTGATCCAAGAGCTGGTGCAAAAGCTCACTGGCAAGGAGCCTCACCGCGGCGTCAACCCCGATGAGGTTGTGGCCGTGGGCGCCGCCATCCAGGCCGGCGTGCTCAAGGGCGAGGTCAAGGACGTGCTGTTGCTCGACGTCACCCCACTCTCACTCGGGATCATGACCGAGGGCGAGGTCAACACCAAGCTGATCGAGCGCAACACCACCATCCCCACCAGCAAGAGCCAGGTGTTTTCCACCGCGGCCGACAACCAGCCCTCGGTTGAGATCGTGGTGCTTCAGGGAGAGCGGCCGATGGCCCGCGACAACCGGACTCTCGGTCGGTTCATGCTGGACGGGATCCCACCCGCCCCGCGCGGGGTGCCCCAGGTCGAGGTCACCTTTGACATCGACGCGAACGGGATCCTCAACGTCACCGCCAAGGATCGTGGCACCGGCCGCGAGCAGAAGGTGACCATCACCGGGTCGACCACCCTCCAGAAGGAGGAGGTCGAGCGCATGGTCAAGGAGGCGGAGACCCACGCCGACGAGGACCGCCGCCGCTCCGAGGAGATCGCGGCGCGGAACCGGGCCGACTCCCTGGTCTATACCGCCGAGAAGACTTTGCGCGACTACGGCGAGCGGGTCCCGACCGACCTGCGCGACGAGATCAATCAGAAGGTCGAAGCCCTGAAGGCGGCGGTGGCGGCGCAGAACGCCGCGGACGTGCAAGCCCGCGAGAGCGAGCTCTCCGAGGCACTGCAGAAGGTGGGTCAGTCCATCTACCAGGGACAGAGCACCCCGCCGCAGGAGCCGCCGACGGACGGCGCGGCCAGCGACATCCCCCCTTCGCCCGACGCCGGCAGCGCCGGGGGTGAGGGAGACGTGGTGGACGCCGAGTTCAAGGAAGTATGACCCCGCCCAAGCTTGGTCTTGGGACCGGGCTTGGGGTCGGGGTCCTGCTCCCCGCCGGCTACCTGTCAGCGCTGGCCTGGGCCGCACAGAGCAATGTCAGCGACGTTCCGCTCTGGCAGGTGGAGCAGGCGCTGGATCGCTGGTTCGATCGGCTTGGGCTGCCCGCCCAACACCACTACGTCCACACCTCGGCCGGTCGGGTCCACGTGCTCAAGGTCCCCGGAGGTCCGCGGCCTCTGGTCTTGGTCCACGGTCTGGCGGCGAGCGCCGGCGAGTACGGCCACCTGATCCGGGAGCTGCGACCGGAGTACACCGTGTATGCGCTGGACCGACCCGGTGCCGGCCTCAGCGACCCCATGAGCTTTCCGGGTCATCCACGCACCGCCTGGCGGCGGGTCATCGGGCAGGTGGCTGAGGCCATGGGGCTGGACCGCTTCGACCTGCTGGGACACTCCCTGGGCGGCTTTGCCGCGGCCGCCTACGCCATCGGAGAGCCAGCCCGGGTTGAACACCTCTTCCTGCTCAGCCCGGTTGGGGTGGCGTCACGCCTGCCGCCGCTGTGGAACTTCTCCCTCCTGCCCGGGATCATGGTCATCCTGGGCGGGCTTCTGCGCAAGGCTTTGGCGCGCGACGACCCGGTGGCGCGCCTGGTCGGGGCGCAGAGCGGCTGGGGGCTGACCTGGGCTCCGCAGGAACTCGCCGACTATCGCCGCCTGATCGGCCTGCGCCAGGGCCGCGGCGGTGACCTCGAGGCGATCCCCAGGCTGCTGCGCCCGTTTCATTTCGCTCCCGAGTCCCTGCTGCTGCCCGCCCTGGGGCTGCTGGCGGGCCGGGTCCTAGTCGTCTGGGGGGAAAAGGACACGGATGTCCCCCTCGCCCCGGCCCGAGACCAGTTGCGCCACTATCCGGGGATCCCGCTGATGGTGGTGCCCGGTCAGGGACACCTCATGCCGTTCTGGGCGGCGCGAGAGCCGGTGGCGAGAATCCGGGAGTGGCTCGCCGAGCCCTCGGTTTAGCGGCGATAGGGCAGGGTATACCGAATCCATGAGTGAACTTTTGGAGGTTTGCCATGCGTCTTGACCGCTTCACCCAGCGAAGCCAGGAGGCGCTGGCTGAGGCGCAGCAGCTGGCCACTACCCTGGAGCATCCCGAGGTTGACCCGGAGCACCTGCTCTCGGCCTTGCTGCAGCAGAGCGACGGGGTGGTGGCGCCGCTGCTGCGCCAGGTGGAGGTGGACCCGGCGCAAGTCCGCGCCCGGGTCTCGGACGAGCTGGAGCGGCGTCCTCGCCAGCAGGGATCGGAGCCGCAGATGTCGCGCTCCCTGGATGAGGTGCTGCGACGGGCTTGGCAGGAGATGGAGCAGCTCTCGGACGAGTACTGCTCGACCGAACACCTGCTGCTCGGCCTGGCGGGTGCCGGAGGCCCGGCCGCTGGGATGCTCCGCTCCGCCGGCCTCACCCGGGAGCGGCTCCTGCGCGCGCTCGAGGGGCTGCGTCAGGGGCAGCGGGTCACCGACCCCAATCCCGAGAACAAGCTGCAGGTGCTGGAGCGGTATGCCCGCGACCTGACTGAGCAGGCCCGTGGCGGCAAGTTGGACCCTGTGATCGGCCGGGACGAGGAGATCCGCCGCACCATGCAGGTGCTCGCCCGCAGGACCAAGAACAACCCGGTGCTGATCGGGGACCCGGGGGTGGGCAAGACGGCGATCGTCGAGGGCCTAGCCCAGCGGATCGCCTCCGGCGACGTCCCGGAGACCCTGCGCGACCGCCGGGTGGTGGCGCTCGACCTGGGCTCGCTGGTCGCCGGCACCAAGTACCGGGGAGAGTTCGAGGACCGGCTCAAGGCTCTGCTCAAAGAGGTCACCTCCGCCGAGGGGCGGATCATCCTTTTCATCGACGAACTGCACACCCTGATCGCGGCGGGTGCCGCCGAAGGGGCGATGGACGCCAGCAACATGCTCAAGCCGGCTCTGGCCCGGGGTGAGCTGCGGGCGATCGGCGCCACCACCTACGACGAGTACCGCAAGCACATCGAGCGGGATGCTGCCTTGGAGCGCCGCTTTCAACCGGTCTACGTGGGCGAGCCCTCGGTGGAGGACACCATCAGCATCCTGCGCGTGCTGCGCGAGCGCTACGAGGTGCACCACGGGGTGCGGATCAAGGACTCCGCTTTGGTCGCGGCGGCGGTGCTCTCGAGCCGCTACATCTCCGGCCGGTTCCTGCCCGACAAGGCGATCGACCTGGTGGACGAGGCGGCTTCCCGCCTGCGCATGGAGATTGACTCGATGCCGGTGGAGCTGGACCAGGTGGAGCGGGCCGGTCGCCAGCTGGAGATCGAGCGCGAGGCGCTGCGCAAGGAAACTGATGCCGCCTCGCGGGAGCGCCTGGTCCATCTGGAGCGCGAGCTGGCTGATCTCCGCGAGCAGGCGGTGGGCCTGCGCCAGCGCTGGGAGCAGGAGAAGCAGGCGATCGGGGTGATCCGCCAGACCAAGGAGGAGATCGAGCGCGCCAACTTCGAGGCGGAGCGGGCAGAGCGGATGGCCGACTTCGGCAAGGCGGCCGAGCTGCGCTACGGCAAGCTGACGGAGCTGCGCAGGCAGCTGGAGCAACAGCAGACCCGACTCACGGCCGACCAGGGCGACGCGCCCCTGCTCCAAGAGGAGGTCGGGGAGGAGGAGGTCGCCGAGGTGGTCTCCCGCTGGACCGGCATCCCAGTGCAGCGGATGCTCGAGGGTGAGATGCACAAGCTGCTCGAGATGGAGGGCCGCCTGCACGAGCGGGTGGTCGGCCAGGATGAGGCGATCACGGCCGTAGCCAGCGCGGTACGCCTGGCGCGGGCCGGCCTCAACGACCCCCGCCGGCCGCTGGGCAGCTTCATATTCCTGGGGCCGACCGGAGTGGGCAAGACCGAGGTGGCGCGCGCTTTGGCGGAGTTCCTCTTCGACTCCGAGGACGCCATGGTGCGCTTGGACATGAGCGAGTACATGGAGAAGCACTCGGTGGCTCGTCTGGTGGGAGCCCCGCCGGGCTACGTCGGCTATGACGAGGGTGGCCACTTGACCGAGGCGGTACGCCGCCGCCCGTTTGCGGTGCTGCTGCTGGACGAGATCGAGAAAGCGCATCCGGACGTGTTCAACATCCTGCTGCAGCTGCTCGACGACGGCCGTCTCACCGACGGCAAGGGCCGGACGGTGGACTTCAGCAACTGCGTCGTGATCATGACCAGCAACCTGGGCAGTCCCTTGATCGCCCAGCTGCCAGACCACCCGAGCGAGGGGCAGGAGCAGTCGGTGCGCGAGGCGGTGATGCAGGAGCTGCGACAGCACTTCCGGCCGGAGTTTCTGAACCGCATCGACGACGTGATCCTGTTTCAGCGCCTCAACCGGGCTCAGATCGAGCGGATCGTGGAACTGCAGCTGCGTCAGCTGGGCGAGCGCCTGGCCGACCGCCGGCTCAACCTGCAGGTTCTCCCCGCCGCTGTTGCCTGGCTGGCCGAGCAGGGATACGACCCCGTCTACGGCGCCCGGCCGTTGCGGCGGGTGCTGCAGCGGCAGCTGGGGGACAAGGTGGCCCTGGCCCTGCTCAAGGGCGACTTTCTTGAGGGCGACACAGTCATCGTCGACGCCGACCCGTCCGGGCTCGAGCTGCGTCGCGAGCCCGCGGTCTCCGACCCCAACCCGGAAGTTGTCTCAGCCGAGGCCACCCTGGTCGACTGACCCCGACGGGGTCGCGGCTGAGACAATCTCTGGGTGCCGACCGGAGCTGCTCTTGAAGAGGCCCAGGGGTTGCTGGGCTTCATCGCCGCATCGCCGACGCCCTACCACGCCTGCCGCCGTGCGGCCGCCCGGCTCGATGAGTCGGGGTTCCAGCCAGCCGGCCTGGACGGCGAATGGCCACTCGGCAGCCGCTGGTATGTGATTCAAGGCGGGACTCTGGTGGCGCTGCTGGTCCCCCAGGATTCCGCCCCCGACGGAGGCTGCCTGGTCATCGGGGCCCACACCGACAGTCCCAACCTCCGCGTGCGCCCTCACCCGGACCTGTCGCAGGCGGGATACCGTCAGCTGGCGGTGGAGATGTACGGAAAGCCGCTGCTCAACTCCTGGCTGGACCGCGACCTGGGGGTCGCCGGCCGGGCGGTGATCGAAGGAGCCGACGGACCCGAAACCCGCCACTTCGACGTGAGCCGTCCGCTGGCTCGGGTGCCGCAGCTGGCAGTGCATCTGGACTCCGAAGTGAACGACAAGGGAGTGCGGCTCAACCGGCAGACACAGTTGCTGCCGGTGTGGGGACTCGACGAGAGCACAAGTTCCGGCTTCGCGGAGTTTCTCGCTTCCGAGCTCGGAGTAGAGCCTCAGGCGGTGCTCAGCTGGGACGCCATGCTTCACCCGCTGGAAGCCCCCGCGGTGGCGGGTCGCGAGGGGGAGTTCATCAGTGCGCCGCGGCTGGACAACCTGCTGTCGTCCTACTGCGGTCTGAGTGCCCTGATCGAGCTGTCCGCCTCGGGAACGGCGCGCAAGCCGGTGGTGCTGGCGCTCTTCGACCACGAGGAGATCGGCAGCGTCTCGGCCACTGGCGCCGCCGGGCAGCTCCTGCCGCGGGTGCTGGAGAGGCTCAGCCTGGCCATCGGTGGGGGTAGGGAGGAGTTCCTGAGGGGGCTGAGCCGCAGCGAGGTCGTCTCGGTGGACGTGGGCCACGCCGTCCACCCCAACTATCCAGAGCGCTACGAACCGTCGCATCTGATCCATCTCAACCACGGCCCGGCGATCAAGGTGAACTCGGCCCAGCGCTACGCCACCGACGCTGAGACGTCGGCGCGCTTTGCGTCGGCCTGCCGCCGGGCCGATGTCCCGGTGCAGTGGTACTCGCATCGCGGCGACCTAACCTGTGGCAGCACCATCGGGCCCCACTTGGCCGCCAGTCTCGGCGTTCCCACCGTTGACATCGGGCTGCCGGCTCTGGCGATGCATTCCACCCGGGAGCTGGCTGGCTCCGAGGATCCGTACCACCTGGTTCGAGCCCTGGTCGCCTACTGCCAAACGGTGTAAGCCGCGGTTTGAGCACGGCGTCGGCCAAAGCCTCACTGCTACGATGGGCCGGCCCAGAGGAGGAATGTATGTTCTTTATCGGTCGGCTGCTGCGTGGCGCATCGCCCCGAGCTCGGTTGCTGATCCTCGGCGTCGTGCTTCTGCTTGGGTTCGGCCTGGTTGCCTACGGGATCGTGGACCACTCGGTGGTACTGGCCATCAGGGGCGGAGTGCTGTCGCTGCTGGTGCTCGCGGGTGTCGGGATGCGGCGCTTTCGCAGCCGGACACCGGGACCGCTTTAGTCCGCGGCTCGGCACCCGCCAACTCGGATCTGCAGCTGCTCCGGGCTGTCCCCCGCTGGCGCAGCGTTCGGTGACCAGGGCCTCGGCTTCCGGCAGGCAGGCGGGCTCCTGAGGCGTGCATTAGCTAGTGGCCACTGATGCCTCCAGGCCATGTGAAGCCCGGTCAGCGCAGCCACCGAGCCGGCGACCGCGTGAAGGTCGGGACGAATGGAGGTGCACCCGGTGGAGACGTCCACTGCAGCGGCGTGTCTCCGCGAGAGCAACCCAGCGGCCCGGTTCGAAGGAATGCTCCGCGATGGCCGAACCGGCAGATCGATCCTGAGCCCGGCGAGCAGCCGTCCAGTCGACGTCCCGGCAGCCACGACCAGGTCGGCGTCAGGGGTTTGGCGGTCGGTCGCGATGGCCGTCCGTGAGAGCGCGGAACCGCGGAGTCACCAGTCCACCAGGGGGGTAGCTGCAAGAATCCCTACGATGGCATGCTCGATCCTGTCGGGGGTGCTCTGTGAGGTGTCTGATGCTGGTGTGCCGCGACGATGGGGTACCGGCGGATCCAAGTCCGCCGGGCGCACTGGGCGCTGCGGTGAGGTCTTGGGTAGACCGAACCCACGAGTCGGGCGTGCGCGTCACCGCAGGTGAACTCGCTGACGAGGGTCGGGCGCCGGTCGTCCGGAACCGGGGAGAGCAGACCCAGGTGACCGAAGCTCCGGCCATGGCCAGCAGCGGCGCACTTCTCGGTTTCGACGTGCTGGTCTGCCCCGACCTTGAGCGGGCTGTGGCGATCGCCGCCGCCCACCCTCTGGCAACGCGCTTCGCGCTTGAGGTTTTGCCGTTGGCGGACGACGAGGACGTCTGAGGTCAGAGGCTAGAGGTGGAAGGCGCACCCAGCGGGATCGATCCGGAGGGGAAGTCCGCGTTGATGGCGGCTCTGCGTGGGCAGCGCGAGCACGTACTGGGGAGCCTTGAGGGCTTGGGGGAGGGCGAGCTGAGGCGGCGCTTGCTGCCCTCGGGATGGACCTGTGTGGGCCTGGTGCAGCACCTCGCCCTCGACGTCGAGCGCTTCTGGTTCTGGCAGGTGGTGGAGGGCGGCCGGGTTCCGGAATCGGATCAGCCGGCGAACGCCTGGGAGGTGGCAGAGGACACGGACGCGGCCCAGGTCCTCGAACGCTACCGCCAGGAGATCGAGCGGTCCAACCAGGTGATCGAAGGCACCGCGATTGATGCCGAACCGCGCTGGTGGCCCGCAGACCTCTTCGGGAGTTGGCGGCTGCGAGATCTTCGCGAGATCCTGATCCACGTTGTCACCGAGACCGCGGTGCACTCGGGTCACCGAGACGCGGTGCGCGAGCTGATCGATGGCCGCCAGTGGCTGGTGCTCAAGTAGGGTTCACCGGCAAACCCGCGCCAGACCGGTCGCCTCTGCCGCCTCTTGGCGAAACCGACCCAGCTACAGCCTCCGGGATTTCCTTGACACCCTCGCGAGCAATCTGCAAGAGTAGCCATCACCTTGTTCACTGCCCGGCGGTTTGTGCTGATGGCCGAGGGCCTGATGGCCCTGGTACTCCTCATCGAGGAGGGGTCGGTCAGCTAGCCTCCGCGCCCAGCAGCCAGGAGCTACCGGCCCCCGAGTCACGGGGGCTTTTTTTTACCCACACCACCACACAAGGCGGAGCATGACACCACCCGATTCGAGTCGCTTGCGATCCGCGGCAGCACGCCCCGCAGGTACGGCTGTGAGAGGGTGGGCTCAGTTTGCGCATTGCCGGTATCGAGTGGCTACCCGGATAGAGGACTGCCTCGCACGGCATCGGCACTTCTCCAGGGCCGTCGGCTCACGTACCCTGCACTGCACTCGTTGCCGTGGACACTTCCGGCGTCAGGCCGCTGATCAGCAAGCCCAGGAGGACCGTCGCGATGCTTGATCTGGCCATGTGGCTGCGCACGGTGAGCCGCGACGACGCCATACCCGCGGACATTCGCTTGAGCGAGGCGGGCAGCAATTGGGTAAGGCGACGCCGAGCCGTGGACCCCCTTACTCCACTGCGAAAGCTGGCGGCCGACGCATCAGTCACGTCCGCGATCGGGGAAACCTTCATATGAAATCGTCGCTCCTTTGACGCGCCCCTCTGCGAGCCGGGCGGGTAAGATTTCGCGCACCGGCCCCGCGGCGCCGAGAGGGGTCGCGCCCTGGGCGCCCAAACCAGCCAGATCACCACTCGCCGCTGGTAGCGAGGGACAGGCGCAGCTTCGAGTCGCGTATCAGGGCGAGCCCGGTGCCCACTCCGATGGCGTTGCGCAGCAGCTCTTTCCCGGTGTCAGGACGGTAGGGAAGGCAAGTTTCGCGGCCGCCTTTGCAGCACTGGCGGTGGGCGATGTCGAGATGGCGGTGCTGCCGGTGGAGAACAGCCTGGCCGGAGTGGTCCAGGAGGTGACCGACCTGCTCTGGACGCAACCGGCCGTGCGGGTGGTTGGCGAACTGGTGGCGCCCATCCGACATCACCTCCTGGCTGTGGCTCCCGGCCGGGTGCGGCGCGCCTGGTCCCACCCGCAGGCGCTGGCGCAATGCCGCGGGTGGCTCGCCGCTCACGGTGTCGAGGCTGTCCCGTTCCATGACACGGCCGGTGCGGCGCGCTCGGTTGCAGAGCGCGGCCGGCCGGGCGAGGGGGCGGTGGCCAGTGCTGCCGCCGCAGCGCGGTACGGGCTGGTAGTGGTGGCAAGCGACATCGCCGACGAGCCCTGTAACAGCACCCGCTTCCTCGCGTTGGAGCGCGGCCAACCCGACCTTGGCGGCCTGTGGGGGCCATCCAAGCTCTCCCTCGGTTTCTCCGCTCGACACCGCCCCGGAGGGCTCCTCTCCGTCCTGGCGGTCCTCGCCGAGCACGGTTGTAACCTCACCCGGCTCGACTCACGTCCCATTCCGCAGCAGCCGTTCCATTACCGCTTCTACGCTGACGCGGAAATCGAGACCGGAAGCTGCGCTGCAACGGTGGTCAGAGATCTTGCGATGTCGACTACCGAACTGCGCGTCTTCGGTGCGTTTGGCATCCATGATTTTTCGTCCGAGTGAGCTTCGCAGCTATCGTCGGCACGGTGCATTGTCCGAAGGAAAGAGAATGAATTCACCAACGGTGCGGGCTTCTAGAATTGGTCGCGTCGTCGAATCGAGGGGCCGAACCGATTGCTACCGGGCGATCCTGGAGCTACCCAAAGATGCTTGAGGCAACTGAGCTAGAAGGTCGTGTTGCGACCGGGTCCAGCCGCCGCGTGCTCGGACTGCGCTGCCGCGCTTGTGGGTACCAGAGACCGACTGCCGCGACGCACGTGTGCGAGATGTGCTTCGGTCCGCTCGAGGTCGATTACGACTACCAAGCTGTGGCTGCCGCTGTGAGCCGAGAGCAAATCGCGTCGGGGCCGCCGAGCATCTGGCGCTACCGGGCACTGCTCCCTTACGAGGACGAAGCGCCGCCAGTGACGCTTGGGGAGGGAATGACGCCGTTGGTACATGCCCGGCGACTCGGCGCGCAGCTGGGGCTGCGGAACCTTTACCTGAAGAACGACAGCCTCAATCCGACCAACTCCTTCAAGGACCGCGTGGTCAGCGTGGCCATCTCCTGGGCTCGGTCCAATGGCTTCAAGATCGTCGGTTGCGCTTCCACCGGGAACCTGGCGAACTCGCTGGCGGCGTATGCGGCGCACGCTGGATTGCAGGCCTTGGTCGTCATCCCAGACGATCTCGAGGCCAACAAGGTGGCCCTAACTAGGGCCTTTGCTCCGAGATTGGTGCGGGTCAGTGGCACGTACGATCAGGTCAACCGCCTCTGCAGCGAGCTGGCGGATACCGAGGACTGGGGCTTCTGCAACATCAACCTGAGGCCCTTCTACAGCGAGGGCAGCAAGACGCTGACCTTCGAGACCGTGGAGCAGTTGGGCTGGAGGGTTCCAGATGACATCGTGGTGCCCATCGGCAGCGGCTGCCAGTTCGTTAAGCATCGCAAGGCGATCGGTGAGCTGATCTCCTTGGGGCTGGTGGCGGAAGAAAAATGGCCCCGGCTCCACGGAGCACAGGCGGCGGGCTGTGGCCCAGTGGCGGCAGCCTGGGCCGCCGGACGGGATGACATCGAGCCCGTGCGCGAGCCCAACACGGTTGCCAAGTCGATCGCGATCGGCAATCCTTCCGATGGTAGAGACGTGCTGCGCATCGCCAGAGAGACGGGAGGAGTGGTTTGGGCAGCCTCCGAGGAAGAGATCTCCGCAGCGATCGATCTGCTAGCCCGAACGGAGGGGATCTTCACCGAGACCGCGGGAGGTGTGACGGTGGCGGTCCTCAGCCGGCTGGCGCGGTCCGGTCGCTGGCACGGTGACGAGACAGTGGTCGCATACATCACTGGCCACGGGTTGAAGACTATCGAGCTGCTCGGCGCCGAGCCGGCTCACCCGCTGTCCATCCGTCCCAACCTGGGCGCTTTCCGGTCCGCCCATCCAGACCTTTACCACCAGTGAGAGCGGCGGCTTGGTGTGAGGACTCTGCTCGCTGACCGATGCGATGACCCCTGCCGACGCCAGGGGCTCGGCACCGTCCGATAAGTACGCCAGGAGTCCATCCCGTCTGCTCTAGCCGAGGCCGCAGGATGTTGCGGCTACGGCCGTCGGCGGCTACCGGACCGAAATTCCGGTCCTTTCTCCCAGGGACGGCCGGAAGCGGCGGAGCCGCATGCTGTTCCAGACGACGAAGGAGGACGAGCAAGCCATGGCGGCCGCCGAGATCAGAGGGTCCAGGAACCCGAACGCGGCAAGAGGTAGCGCGGCCAGGTTGTAACCGAAGGCCCACACCAGGTTGCCACGGATGGTGCGGTCACTCTTCCGGGCCAAGCGGATGGCGTCGGCCACACACCTCAGATCGTCCCGCAGGACGATGACATCCGCCGCGTTCACGGCGATATCGGCTCCAGATCCGAGGGCCAGACCTAGGTCGGCGGCCGCCAGCGCTGGGGCGTCGTTGATGCCGTCGCCCACCATCGCCACCTTGCGGCCTTGGGACTGTAGCTGCCGGATGGTGGCGACCTTCTCGTCGGGTAGCACACCGGCCGCCACGTCCGAGATCCCCAGTGTTCCGGCAACCGCACGAGCGCTGGCCTGGTTGTCACCAGTGAGTAGCCAGCAGTGGAGACCCATCCCTTTGAGGTCGGCAACCGCGGCCGCGGAAGACTCTTTGAGCTCATCGGCGAGCGCAACGGCGCCGCGAACTTGGCCACTCCAGCCGACCACCACAGTGGTCTGGCCCTGCGCCACCCACTGGAGCATGGTCGCGGCGACATCCGCACTCATGCCGAACCCAGCCTCCTGCAGGGCGCGCTCTCTGCCAACGATGACCTGCTTTCCCTCAACCCACCCGGTGGCACCAAGTCCGGGCAGCACCCGGAAGTCGGTCACTTCGGAGAGGTTGTCGGTCCGTGCGCGGGCGGTCTTGGCTATGGCAGCTCCGACAAGGTGTTCCGAGGCAGCTTCCACGCTTCCAGCGAGACGGAGCAGATCGGTCTCGTCGACACCGGTGCAGCAGTAGATGGCGGCCACCTTCATGTTCCCGGTGGTGACCGTGCCGGTCTTGTCGAGGATGACGGTGTCGATCGACCGGGAGTGCTCCAGAGCCTGGTAGTCGCGCAAAAGGATTCCCATCTGGGCCCCCCTGCCGCACGCCACCAGTAGGGCGATCGGCGTGGCCAGGCCGAGCGCGCAGGGGCAGGCGATGATGAGTACGGCCAGGCCAGCCGTGATCGCCAAGGCGACCGGGTGCCCCAGAACCACCCACAAGATGACGGTCAAGGCGGAGAGGGTCATGACTGCGGGGACGAAGACTCCGGCGATGCGATCTGCCAGTCGCTGAAGTGCGGCTTTCTGGTTTTGCGCCTGCTCCACGAGCCGGACCATCAGGGCAAGCTGGGTGCTGCCCCCGACCTCGGTGGCCACCACCGTCAGCCGACCGTCCAGGACCGCGGTGCCGCCGATCACGCGATCCCCAGGCTCCACGTCCCGAGGGGCGGACTCACCGGTGACCATACCCACGTCGATGGCGGCGCGGCCGGCCCTGACGGTGCCGTCTGTAGCCACGGTTTCGCCTGGGCGCACCACGAACACATCGTCCGTGCGGAGCCAGGAGACCGGCACCTTGCGCTCGCTGCCGTCGGCAGCCAGCAAGGTGGCGTCCTTGGCACCGAGCGAGGCCAGTCCCCTGAGGGCACTGCCAGCGGACTTCTTGGCGGTCGCTTCGAACATCCGTCCGAGCAGCATGAATGCGGTGAGTCCTCCGGCCACGTCCAGGTAAATCGACGAGAAGGCAGGGTGGATGAGTGCGCCCACGCCACCCGGAGCCGTGCCAATCGCGAAGAACATCACATAGATCGACCACCCTACCGATGCCAGGATGCCCAGAGAAATCAGCGTGTCCATCGAGGCGGAGTGGTGGCGCGCATTCTTGAGCGCCGCCCTGTAGAAGGGCTGGGCTGACCAGAGCACGACCGGTGCGGCCAAGACCAGCAGCAGCCATTGCCACCCCGGAAACCGGATGGCCGGGAAGAGCGACATGGTGATGGAAAGGTCGCAGAGCGGCGGGAAAAGCAGCCCGGCTACCAGCACCCGGCGCCGGAGTTCACGGACGTGGCGACGGTTCAGCACGTCGGCGGGTGCTGCTTCGGTCTGGCCGCCCGCCTGAGCCACACTGCCGTCATAGCCTGCGTCGCGTACCGCCTGGAGCAACCGCTCGACGTGGACCGGCGTCCCGGTGCGGACGCTGGCGCGCTCGGTGGCAAAGTTCACACGGGCCGTGACTTCGGGCAAGGCGTTGAGGCGGCGCTCGACCCGCGCCGCGCATGAGGCACATGTCATGCCGACGATGTCCAGCTCCAGCTCCTGAATCGGACCGGCCTGGGTGGCTGGCGGCGTGCCCACTGGCGTGGCGGATGTGATCAAGGAGCGGAGTCCTGGCTGGTCGCAACCTCTGCCCGGAAACACCTGTGTGGGAAGGGAGCTCGTGCGACTGCCTCACCCCGGGCAGGGGATTCGTACACGTTCATGCTCGGAGCCACATCGCCAACTTCAGGCACGAACCCTTCTCGAGCGCATCATGGCCTACCAACTCCCTCGATCGGCCCACCTTAGCACTGGCGAGATCTCGGGGCCAGGCACCCTGGGCAGCGCCGAGCGGGTAGCAGTCCCCTGTGGCTGGAGGTGGCCGGCTCCGGAAGAAGCCGGCCGGGGGAGCGGCCTGACTTTTATAGACTGGGAGACGGTCGCTGCCGGTGAGCCGGGCCGGTCACGGCTGCCGACGTAGCTCAGTGGTAGAGCAGCGGTTTCGTAAACCGCTGGCCGGGAGTTCGAATCTCCCCGTCGGCTCCAACAAGAAGCCCCAAGATTTTGCTGGGTTGTCCCTTCAAGTGACCCCTCTTTCAGCCGCCGGCCCAAAGGCCCCAGGGTGCCGCAGAGCTCACTTCGGCTACTGCGCACTGCGACAGATGAGCAAGGACTTCCGGCCCGCCGCCTCAAGTTCAGAAAGACCTCCGCTTTACTTCAGCGCGGGAGCCGATTCCGCGAAGCGACCACCCGAACCCATTTGAAATTGGCCGCTGAGGCTAACAGCACTAGGTCTGGGGGGGTGCAGCACGACCCCAGGGTCCGTGTCGCTCTATGAAAGCTAGCCGAACCCGTATCCGTACCAAGAGGAGAAAGGGTAGCCGCGCCTTTTTTCCAGGGCGGCCTTTTGGGCCAGAGCTTGGAAGCGAATGTAGCCGACCGAGCCCACAGGCTGCCACCAGCACGGCGCTTGTTGCACCGAGGCCAACCCAGCGCCAAGTGAACCAATCGGAGACGTGTCAACTCACCCGGCGTAGCCGTCTATCTTGGCTGCGCCCGATCTCGGAGCGGCTCCGACCGCGTGGAGTTCCGAGCCTGCACCACGTTGCCGTGGCTGCCCGAGCCGCCAAGTGTCGGCGCTGTCGAAGGCCGGCCTCTTGGTGCCGAACGAAGCGTCGCCCGCAGGTGGACACCGGCCACGGCGCGGAACGAGCGTCCGGTCCGGAGTCGTCCCAGAGTCAGTGCGGCTCAGGCGGCAGTCGCGGCTTGGGCGCGCCGACCGGACCTGGTTGGTGGCGATAACCAAACGCAACGCACGCCGGGCGGGTGGCGCCGGCAGGTCGGTTTCCAGCCAATCACTTCGAACGAGTAGAGTGAACCAGATGGGCGGTTCCAGGGGGAGGCTTCGGGGCGCTCAAGTCCTATATGGCGCGTTCGACTGCGTGGCGAGGTCTCCGTCGGCAGGCGGTCGCCGATGAGATATGGCTTCGCCATCGACCAAGGAACCTGCATCGGCTGTCATGCATGCACGGTGGCGTGCAAGACGGAGCATCAGGTGCCGGTCGGGCAGTTTCGCACGTGGGTCAAGTACGTGGAGAAGGGTGCATTCCCCAACACACGCCGTGAGTTCGCGGTGTTGCGGTGCAACCATTGCACGGATGCGCCTTGTGTGCAGATCTGTCCCACTGGCTCCCTCTTCAAGCGGCAAGACGGGATCGTCGACTTCGACCCCGACCGGTGCATAGGCTGCAAGAGCTGCCTCCAAGCTTGTCCCTACGATGCCATCTACATTGACGATGAGACGCACACCGCGGCGAAGTGCAACTTCTGCGCCCATCGCGTGGACCAAAACCTCGAGCCCGCCTGTGTGGTCGTCTGTCCCACTCACTCTATTTGGGTCGGTGATCTAGACGACCCGGGCAGTGGCATCAGCCGGTTCATCGCAGGCAAGCCCACTGCTGTCCGGGCTCCCGAGCAGAACACGCGACCCAACGTGTTCTACGTGGGAGCCGACCAAGCAGCTCTCGATCCCATAGAAGCTCCTGCGGCGCCGCGGTACATCTACGCTGAACCAGACGCGGATAGGGTGCGGTTTGCGGCGGAGGGGGGGCGGCGGCCGCCGGAGGCAGCACGGACCACCTTGAACACCGCGCATCCCAGGGCTTGGGGGTGGAAGATCTCCACCTACCTGTGGACCAAGTCCGTGGCGACAGGAGCGCTATTGGTCGCATGTCTCTCGATCATTGCCAACGGGACGAGGGGAGTGGAAGTGCTCCTGGCAGCCCCTTCAGTAGCGCTTTTTTTCTCGGTGCTGACCGGCGGTCTGCTGCTATGGGACCTCAAGCGGCCCGACCGGTTCGTCTATCTCTTTACCAAGCCCAATCCAACGTCCTGGCTCGTGTGGGGGACGCTTGCCTTCACTCTGTTTTCAGGTCTTAGCGGAGCATGGCTCTTGGTGGGAGCGCTGCTGACGGCTGGGGTGGCTGCTGGAACACTGCAGATTATCTTCGACGTAATCAGGTGGATAGTGCTGCCGGTGGCGATAGTGACGGCTGGGTATTCGGCCTTGCTATTCAACCAGGCGCAGGGTCGAGACTTGTGGCAGTCACCCATGTTCTTCTGGCATCTGCTGGTACAGGCGCTCGTGGCGGGGGCGGGCTTGATGCTTCTGGCGTCTGTTCTGGCGAGCGCCACGGGTCCGCAGGTCCGCCTGCTGCTAGTAGTCTTGGTCGTCGGGGCGGCGGCTCATCTGCTTTTCCTGGCTCTAGAGCACGTTGGCCAGCATCCCAGCCGACAGGCCGCCGTGGCAGCGAGACTTTTGATTTTCGGCCCCTACGCGAGACTCTTCTGGCTGGGTGGAGTGGCCGTGCCGGCGCTTGCCATGGCGCTGGGAATTGGCGCTCTAGCGGGGACCGTATTGGCAGCGGGTGCAGTGGCCGGAGCGCTGGTACAGCCGGGCCTTCTGGCCTATGAAATCGCGTTTGTGAAAGCAGGCCAGGATGTCCCGCTTTCCTAAGTCCGGCAACGAGGGGTCCGAACCTGTCTCGGCGCCGCAGCGGGGTGCCAGCCTACCGGGGGAGCGAAGTCACGAACAACTCAGGAACTTCCCCCCACCCGAAACCTGGGACGACCACGTCGAGCTGGACGCCAAAGCGCATCCTAGGCGAGTGGAGCACCACTACACCCTGGTGCCGACCACATGCTTCAACTGTGAGAGCGCATGTGGTCTTCTTGCCTACGTGGATAAGGCCGACCTGTCCGTCAGGAAGCTCGAGGGCAACCCAGCGCACCCGGGATCGCGGGGGCGCAATTGCGCCAAGGGCCCGGCGACCGTCAACCAGCTGAACGACCCGGAGCGAATCCTCCACCCACTCCGCCGGGTCGGACCCCGAGGTGGTGGTCAGTGGGAGCAGGTCAGCTGGGACACGGCGTTGGAGGACATCGGTGCACGGATCCGTACGGCCATCCAGGAAGGCCGTCACAAGGAAGTCATGTACCATGTGGGCCGGCCCGGCGAGGATGGGTTCGCTGAGCGTGTCCTCCAAGCCTGGGGTGTGGATGGGCACAACAGCCACACCAACATCTGCTCTGCGGGCGCTCGACTGGGGCTGGCGCTCTGGGGAGGTTATGACAGGCCGTCACCAGACTACGCCAATGCCAAAGTAATTCTCCTCCTTTCCAGCCACCTCGAGACTGGGCACTACTTCAATCCTCACGCTCAGAGGATCATGGAGGCCAGGGAGGCGGGTGCCAGACTGGCGGTAATTGATCCACGATTGTCCAACACCGCCGCGAAGGCCGATATCTGGCTGTCACCCTGGCCGGGCAGCGAGGCGGCGATACTGTTAGCGATCGCGGCACATCTACTGCGGACAGGCCGCATCGATCGAGAGTTCATGAAGCGGTGGGTCAACTGGGAAACCTACCTCGACGCCTTGCACCCCAATGAGGTGCGTAGCTTCGACGCCTTCCTGCGCGTCCTTACGGAGGACTACGCTCGATACACGTTTGACTTTGCAGCGCAAGAAGCAAACATGCCGGTCGATGATATTGAGCGGCTCGCTGAGCTCGTCGCCAACTGCGATCACCGACTCGCGGTGCACGTGTGGAGATCTGCCTGCGCCGGAAACTACGGCGGCTGGCAGGTCGCCCGGTGCCTGTGGTTCTTGGTGGTCCTGACCGGGTCGGTGGGGACCAGAGGTGGTACGAGTCCAAACGGCTGGAACAAATTCATCCCTCACGGGCCTAACCCGCCTCCTCCGGTATCGGACTGGAACGAGCTCACCTGGCCGCGCGAGTACCCCACCTCGACTAACGAGATGTCTTTCCTCTTGCCGCACTTTCTCAAAGACGGTCGTGGCAGGTTAGAGGTCTACTTCACGCGTGTTTACAACCCGGTCTGGACCAACCCGGATGGATTTAGTTGGATGGAAGTGCTGGCAGACGAGCGGCTCATCGGTTGTCACGTCGCACTCACACCGACGTGGTCCGAAACCGCTCAGTTCGCTGACTACGTACTTCCCATGGGACACTCCGCCGAGCGGCACGATACCCAGTCCTACGAGACCCACGCCGGCCGATGGCTCTCGTTCCGGCAGCCGGTGCAGCGAGTCGCCATGGAGAGGGCGGGCCAACCCGTTGCGGACACAAGAGAGGCCAACCCGGGAGAGGTCTGGGAAGAGAACGAGTTCTGGTTTGAGCTTTCCTGGCGGATCGACCCCGATGGTGCACTCGGGATACGGCGTTACTTCGAGTCGCCTTACCGCCCGGGCGAGAAGATCACCGTAGATGACTACTACCGGTGGATATTTGAAGAGGAAGTTCCTGGGCTGGCTGAGAGGGCTGCGTCAGAAGGGATGGCTCCGCTGGCCTATATGCGGCGCTATGGAGCCGTCGAGCTGAGTTCTGGCGACTACCGCTTGGACGAGCGGCGGCTCGAACCTGCGGATTTGCTTGGATGCAAGCCCGACGAACTTGGTGTGCTGCGGCGGCCGGTGTCGGACGACGAAGCACCACCGCTGGTGGGCGAGGCTGGCGCTGTCGGAGTACTGCATGGTGACGGTATTGCCACTGTGGGCTGGTTGACACCATCTCGACGTCTTGAGATCTTTTCGCCGACGATGCGGGACTTTGGTTTCGGCGACCAAGCGACTCCTGGATACATCGAGTCCCACGTCTCGCACCGGCGAGTTGATCTGGAAGCTGGCGAACTAGTTCTCATCCCGACCTTTCGACTGCCCACTCTAATTCACACTCGGTCTGGGAACGCGAAGTATCTCAACGAGATCTCCTACAGCCATCCCTTGTGGCTATCTCCAAGCGACGGTGAACGACACGGTGTGGCCACCGGCGACTTGGTGCGGATAACCACGGCCATCGGCTATTTGGTCTGTACCGTTTGGCTCACGGAAGGGATTCGGCCGGGCGTTTGCGCGCTTTCGCACCATCTCGGACGATGGCGATTGCACGAGCAAGAGGGCAGTCGCTGGTCTTCGGCCTCCGCCGATATCAGTCATCCGTCGCCGACCAGCTACCTGCTGCGGTACCGGAGCGGGATCGGGCCATTCAGCTCAGCGGACCCCGACAGCCAACGCATCTCATGGGAGGATCCTGGCGTGCACCAGAACCTCGCCTTCCCGGTTCAGCCGGACCCTTGGTCAGGGATGCATTGCTGGCTGCAGAAGGTCCGCTTAGAGCCAGCTCTCCCGGACGACCGGTACGGGGATGTCTTCGTGGACGCAGAGGAGAGCCGGCGGGTGTACCGGCAATGGCTGAACCTTTCCAAGCCCCAACTCGGGCCGAGCGGTCAACGGCGCCCCGAGTTCCTCATGCGCCCGGTCAAGCCCTCAAGGTCGGCGTTTCGGACTGGGGCGTGACGCTCGCGATCCTTTGGGTCGCCGTGCCGCTGCGAGTGCAGGTTCCACCGAACGCAGCGCGGCCACAAAACTCGGGTGGTGACTGACGAGGGCTGGACAAGGCGAGTTTGCGCTGCTGACTTGGGCGGGCGGCGCCGCTTGCTTCCCTCGCTCATCGCCAGCCGCTGATTTGAATGCGTCTCAGCGTTCCGGCCATCGTGCCCCTGTTCCGGAGGGCGGGATTGGCGGGAGCGAGCTTTGCTGGTTGTCCGGTTGTGGATGACCAGCTTCGTTCCGCCGGCCGAGTAAACGCTTCGCGTCGAGGTGGCGCCATCGGGCCAACTGAGAGAGGACCGCTGCTGCCCCGGGAGCATCGGCGATCCCTTCAACTACCTGGTAGGCAAGCCGACCCGCCAACTAGACCCCTACGTCTTCGCCGCCAGCCTGGGCGTGGGCTAGCTCGGTGAGGCCCAAGGACGGTCCTGACGCGGGACCTCCCGAAAATCCAACCTCCAGCGAGGCCGGAGCAGTCCTGGATGACTGTCGCGCCTTGGGCGGTCGGGAGATCCTACTACCTCGGCAGGGCGCCCTCCCCCAAGGGATCGGCTCGGATAGGTTTTTTTAGCCGATTGGATTGGAGAAGTCACCCTGATGGGCGATTGACTCTCCTCTTTTCCGCGGCTAGCATACGCAGCGCTGCTACCAGGCACGCCGCCGGCGTGCCAGCCCGGGCCCCGCGGGCCCGGTTTATACTTGGGGGGGAAGGGGACGGCCTATGAAGGCTAGGTTGTTTGCTGCTCTGTTGGCGGCGGTCGTGCTCACTACCGCCGGCGGTGGTACGGTCCTCGCCAAGCACCGGGCGTCTGGGGGCACCGCAACGTTTGCTCTGCCCCAAGGAATCACTCCCAACTACATATTTCCCTTCGCGAGCGGCTCGGTTGGGAATAACGTGGACCTGTTCCAGGTTTGGCCGTTTTTGTGGCGTCCTCTGTATTGGTTCGGTCATGGCTTGAGCCCCACCATCAACTTCCAGCAGAGCGTCGGCAAGCCGCCGGTCTACTCCAACGGCGGCAAGACCGTGACCGTAACCTTGAAGCGCGACTTCCGCTGGTCTGACGGCCAACCCGTGACTAACCGCGATGTGGAGTTGTGGATGAACATCTTCTTCGCTGAGAAGCACAACTTCTACTCCTATGCAGCCGGCAGCATTCCCGACGACATAGTCTCAATGAGCTTTCCCGCGAGCTCCCCCTATCAGTTCTCGCTGACGTTCAACCAGCCATACAGCCGCCAATGGATTCTTTACAACCAACTGAGTCAGATCTGGCCGGTGCCGCAACAGACGTGGGACCGAACGTCCACCTCCGGTGCGGTCGGGAACTACGACTCCACGCCGGCGGGTGCTCAGGCTGTCTACAGCTTTCTGAACAGCCAATCTCAAGACCTGTCCACCTACGCATCCAATCCACTGTGGAAGACGGTTGACGGGTCTTGGACTCTGCAGTCTTTCGACGCGGCGACGGGAGCGGCCACGTACGTGCCCAACCCGAAGTACACCGGCCCGGACAAGCCGAAGCTCAGCAAGTTTGAAGAGCTTCCCTTTACGAGCGACACCGCCGAGTTCGATGCCCTGCGCTCAGGTCAGCTGGATTACGGGTACCTCCCCATCGAAGACGTGTCACAGCAGAAGTACTTCACGTCTCGCGGTTACAAAGTCGTGCCATGGGTTGACTTCGGCTTCAACTCCTTCTTCCTCAACTTCACCAACCCAACGGTGGGACCGATCTTCAGGCAGCTGTATATGCGCATCGCCATGCAGAAGCTGATCAACCAACCACAGATTGCCAAGGACATCTACCACGGCTTTGCCTTCCCAACTTATGGCCCCATTCCCAGCAATCCGCCCAACCCATACATAGCCAAGATCGGTAAGCAGAACCCATACCCGTACTCGGTCTCGGGAGCAAAGAAGCTGCTCGAGAACCACGGCTGGTCGGTACGCCCGAACGGGGTGGATACCTGCAGCAAGGCCGGCACGGGAGCGGGCGAGTGCGGGGCAGGGATCGCCCAAGGGGCCCAGCTGAACTTCACGGAGTTGGTTGCGACCGGTTCGGCGGCATTCACCGCCGAGGTGGAGGCCATGCAATCGTCCTGGGCCAAGGCGGGCATCCGTGTCACGCTGCGCCAAGACTCAGTTGGCGCAATCTTCTCGGATCTGTTTCCGTGCAGCGGAGGAGGGGAGGGCTGCAAATGGGAGATGGGTAACTTCGGCGAGATCGGCTCCACTCCGACGTATTCGCCCGAGTACCTTCCAATCGGTACTCAGTGGTTCGCGACAGGGGGAGGTACCAACGCCGGCGGGTACAGCAGCGCCAAGATGGATCAGTTGATCAACACGGCCGATACAAGCTCTGCGACCTCCGCGATTCAGGCGGTGGGCGCTTACGCGGCACTGCAATTGCCAGCCTTGTGGGAGCCCAACTATCCATATCAGGTCTCGGTGATCAGCCCACGCCTGAAGGGTGCCTTGCCCCAGGACCCGAATCTCAACCTCTATCCACAGAGTTGGACCCTCGCCGCTAGCTGACCTCGAGAGAGCAGCCAAGGGGTTTCGGGCCGCCCCTGGTACGCGGAAGTGGTCCGCCGGCTCGGAGGATCCCGCCGCAGATGGCGGGGTCCTCTGCAGGCCTAGCCGGCCCACTCTTCAGGCTGAGGCGGAGGCGTGGGAGTGACGTTTGGAAGCTGGCAAAGAGGAGCGGCCCCCAGTTTGGAGCGTGGGGCCGCTCCCCGCGATAGAGGGCGGCGCTGCAGAGGGCGGGCAACCCGGCCAAGGGCGCTATATAGCAGCTCCACCGCCCCGGGCACAGACGATACCAGATTGTTGACAACAGCTGGCTAGAACCGGTCAAGATAGCGGCGTGCTGACGTTCCCGAACCCGGTCAACGAGCGCGCGTCGAGAACCGTTGCGGGGGTTGTTGCTGTTTTGGCCATCTTGGCCATAGGGTTGCGGCAACCGTGGATGGTGGCGGTCTTGGCGTACGGGTTTCTGGCCCGCGTGGCGGCCGGCCCCACCCTCAGCCCCTTGGGCCAGATCGCGACGCGTCTCGTCGCCCCCAGGCTTGGCCCGCCAAAGCTGGTCGCGGGGCCTCCGAAGCGGTTCGCCCAAGCGATCGGTGCCGTCTTGACCACTGTCGGCACCTTCCTCTTCTTCGGCCTTCACCAGGCTACGGGTACCTACTTGCTGCTCGGCTTGCTCGCCGCCGCCGCCAGTCTGGAGTCCGCGCTCGGGTTCTGCGTGGGCTGCCGCTTGTTCGCCGCCCTGATCCGGCTCGGATGGATTCCCGAGTCCACTTGCGAGGCGTGTCAGGACATCTGGAGTCGTACCGCCTAGCCCGCCTGATAGGCGCATCGAACCCCCCGGACCGCCGACGCGACCTCCCTGGGGAGAAAAGGGGTGTGCGTGCTCTTTCAGCGAGGAAGAAGAGCCGGAGCTGAGTCGAGGCGGCTGGAGGTCCCTCAGGGCGCGCCAGAAGTACCCGGCGCGGGAGGTATCGCCCTACCCTAGGGTCGTGGAGCGTGTCGACAGTCGACCTGATCGGGGCCCGGAATCCTGCTACGGCACTAACCGCCGTGGCGTTGGAGAGCAAGGAGGCCCTGGGTCGCCTGTTGAGGCCGTTGGCGCGGTTTGACCCTTTTTGACAGGGCACGGCGCGGTCGGCGCAGAGCAGGCGCGGCGGCCGCCGCGGTCCGCGCGCGGACCAGGGAGGAGGGCTGGCGATCGGTCTCGGGCCGAGCCCGGGGGTTGCTATCCGGTGGGTCGCGGTCGCTTGGCGGGGCTGGTGCCAGAGGCGGCACGGCTCGCCGCGCGGCGGCTTCCCGGACCTTCGATGCTCTAGGCAACTTCAACTACCGGCTCTTCTTCAGCGGGCAGACTATCTCGGTCACCGGGACTTGGCTGCAGTCGACAGCCCAGGCGTGGCTGATCCTGGAGCTGACCCACTCGCCGGTGATGCTGGGCCTATTGCTCACCGCGCAGTACCTGCCAAGCACTTTGCTCCAGCCTTTCGGCGGTGTCGTCGGCGACCGCTGGCCCAAGCATCAAGTCCTGGTCGTGACCCAGAGCGCGTTCGCCCTTACCGCAGCCGGATTGGGCTTGATCGTTGGGCTCCACCTGGCCCGGGTCTGGGAGGTCTTTGTTGTGGTCGCGGTCTTCGGCGTGATCACGGTTGTGGACGGGCCGACCCGCCAGGCCTTCGTTCCGGAGATGGTGGGGAAGCGGAGAATGCCCAACGCGGTAGCGCTCAACTCAATGGTGAACAACGGCGCCCGGGTGATCGGCCCTGCGCTAGCCGGCGGTCTGATCGCCACAGTCGGTACTGCCGCCTGCTTCGACCTCAACGCGGCTTCCTATCTGGTTATGGTCGGCGCCCTGCTCCTGATGCGTCGCGAGGCGCTGCACACCAACCCGCCCAGGGTCGGTGCGGTGGCCGGCGTTCTGAGGGGGGTGACGGAGGCGATTGGATACGTACGGCACTCCTCCGAAGTGCGGCTGGCCATCGCGCTGATGGGCTTCATCTGTGTCTTTTCCTGGAACCTCACTGTAATGATCACCGCCCTGGCTCGCACCGGCCTTCATGTGGGAGCGAGCGGGTTTGGTCTGCTCAGTGCGTCGCTCGGGGCCGGGGCTTTGGTCGGCGCGCTGGTGGTGGCATACATGAGCCGCGTCTCCATCCGAACTCTCTTGGTCGGATGCGGCCTCTTCGGAGTGTTCCTGGCGTTGGCGGGACAAGTCGAGGGGCTGTGGCCCGCGATGGCGCTGCTGGCCGTGGCCGGCGGGGGGCTTGCCGTCTACAGCGCCATGTCCAGCAGTGCCATCCTCACGTTCACGCCGGGCCCTCTGCTGAGCCGAGTGATGTCCCTCTACCTCTGGGTCTTCATAGGTGCCACCCCGCTCGGAAGCCTTTGCACCGGCGCCGCCGAGCAGGCTTGGGGTTCGCGAGTCACGATGGGGATTGCCGGCTCGGTCGCGGTCGTGACGGCCGCGGCCGGCGCTTGGTGGTGGACCAGTACCGTGGGCGGACGAGGCGGGCCGAGGGCCGATGTCACCAAATCTTTAGGCGTGCACGCTTCTTGACCCTGACCGCCGCCGGGCTACCATGGTGCCGGTGCGAGGGCGGACCAGAGACCAATGGTGGGGGCTGGCCGTCGAGGCCCCGGATCCGGTGGAGCTGGCAAGCTTCTACTCCGAGCTACTGGGGTGGCCGGTTGTGGAGCAGCAGGCGGGGCTGGTGGTCCTAAAACCGCCCCAGGAGTCCACCTACCTGGTCTTCCAAGACGCGCCCGGGTACACCCCGCCGGTCTGGCCCCCAGCACCTGGCGCGCAACGACCCATGATGCACTTGGACTTCCGGGTGACCGATCTGGAGGCCGCCGTCCAGGACGCCACCGCCCTTGGGGCAGAACTGGTTGAGCACCAGCCGCAGGCGCACGTGCAAGTCATGCGCGACCCGGCCGGGCACGTCTTCTGCCTGTGTCTTGACAAGATGGATGACCGCCGCCTCGGCGAGGTCGCCGTGTCGCTAGCCAGCACCTCGAGGGGGCGGCGAGTTGGCTCCGGTTGATGCTGCCCTAGCGGCCGGCTGGGGTCTCTTCTGGATCTATTGGTTGGTCTCTGCATTCGGGGCCAAGCCGTCGGCGCGAGGTCAAGACCGGTGGCTCTGGGCAGCCCGGGCGGCGGTCTGGATCGCAGCCATCGTGCTGTTTCGCGTGCACCTTCTCGGCACCCGGGTGGATCTGCTGGGGAGCTCAGCCAATGGCTACGCGGTGGGGGCGGGATTGACCCTGTTCGTGCTGGGGCTCGGGACGGCGGTGTGGGCGCGGGTGCACATGGGCGAGAACTGGGGCATGCCGACTACCTTGAAGCAGGAGCCAACCTTGGTCACCAGCGGACCCTACAGATTGGTGCGGCACCCGATCTATTCAGGGATCCTGCTGGCGCTGCTGGGGACAGCGATCGCGGCCAGCCTTGAATGGCTGCTGGTGCTGGGGCTGGCTGGCGCGTATTTCGTCTACAGCGCCTTCATCGAAGAGAGAAACCTGTCGGGGCTATTTCCTGAGGGCTATCCAGCCTACCGACAGCGCACCAAGATGCTCGTCCCGTTCATCTTCTAGAGGGGCTCGGCGACGGCAGAGCCCGTCGGCGCCCTCCCCGGACCTGGGAGCAACCGTCGCCTCATGGTCTCGACTGCTCACCTGAGTGGGCAATCTCAAAGGGCGGTGCGGCCAAGGGGAGCGCCCGCCCTCGGCAGCGCCCGGGCGGGGGCGCCAGTCGCGTCCCGTCGATCGAGTCGCTCCAGCCCATCGTAGGCCGCGTACTTGAACGCGTCAGCCCGCGTGGGGAAGTTGAATGTGGTGTCAATGAACTCGTTGACCGTGCCGCCCTTGTGCAGCACCGCTTGGGCCACGTGAATGAGCTCGGTGGCCTCCTCGCCGAGAATGTGTGCCCCCACCAGGCGCCGGTCGGTCGCGCGGAAGACGAGCTTCACCAGCCCTTCCGTCGAGCCCGCGATCCGGGCCCGGGCGTTGGTGGCAAAGTACGCCCGCCCGGTCTCGACATCCTCACCGGCGGCGCGGGCAGCATCCTCGGTCGATCCCACCTGCGCCGCTTCCGGCAGCGTGTAGATCCCCGCCGGAGTCATGGCGTCCACCGAATCCTTGAAGGGGATCCCGAAGGCCTTGCACATGGCTACGCGTGCCTGCTCCATGGCAACCGAGGCGAGTCCGGGCGGGCCGATCACGTCGCCGGCGGCGTAGATCCCGGGTGCGGTGGTTTGAAAGTTGGTGTCGACCCGCACCCGACCGCGCGGATCGCAGGTGACACCTGCGGCCTCCAGCGCCAGCCCCTCCACGTTGCCAGCGCGCCCCGCGGCGTGAACGACCACCTGCGGCCGCAGCACCTCACCGCCGACGGACACCTGCAGGGCTCCACTCTTGCGCTGGATGGCGTCCACCTGGCTGGACAACATCACGCGTACCCCCGCATCGGCCAGGATCTGCGCCAAGGCCCGGGAGATCTCGGAATCGAGCATCGGCAGCAGGCGCGGGCCACGGTCGATCTGAGTGACGCTGGCGCCGAGGGCGGCGAAGATCGAGGCGTACTCGCAGCCCACGGGTCCGCCGCCCACCACCACCATGTGTTCGGGGACGCGTTCCAGCATCAGGATGGTGTCCGAGTCGTGGACATCCGGATCCCCAAAGGGCACCTCGGGGGGATGGTGGGGGTGGGAACCGGTCGCCAGCAGGATGACTCCGGCGTGCAGGACCCGCGGCCCGTTTCGCCCCCCGGCTACGACCACGGTGCGATCCGGGCCGAGCCTGGCCTCCCCGCGTATCGACTCCACGCCGTGACGATCCAGATTGCGCCGCAGCGACTCGGCCATGCCCGCCATGACTTCGCCAGTGCGTGAGCGGAGCCGGTCCATCACCAGCTCGGGAGCGAGGCTGATACCCACCCCGTAGGTCTCCCGACGCGCCCAGCCGCTTAGGTAGATGGCCGTGTCCCGAAGCGCCTTGACCGGAACGCCGCCGGCCGTCAGGACGGTGCCTCGGCGCGGGGGACGGCGACGCTCCACCACCGCGACGCTGTAACCGTGGTAGGCGGCTTGCGCGGCACCCTTCTCACCCGCGGGGCCAGAGCCGATTACCACGAGGTCAAAGCGGTCGGAGTGGGAATCGGGGCCTTTCACGCTCCTTGTGAAGGTAGCAGGCCGGACGGTCCGGGGTATCGGCATCGCCGCGCTCGCTCGCGCGAGTGGCCAGCGCCGGTAGTACCTTCGGGTTGGGGAGATGCGCAGACCAACTCGACGCTAGCACGAGGGTAGCTGCCGTGCCCTTCTGGGCTGAGACGGTTGGGTGGGTGTCGCTCGGAACGGCGTTCGCCTCGGCGCTGGTGATCGCGGCCGACGAGTTCCTGGGGGGCTATCGCCAGAGCATGGCGATCATGAACTTTGTCCACCCCATCACCGCGCTCTACTGGGGTCCGGTCTGGGTCTGGGCCTACTTCACCAAGGGCCGCCGGGGCTCAACCAAGGTGATGATGGCGAAGGCCCGCCGGCTGGCAAGCCGGCTGGACGATGGCGAACCCCCAGGGCCTCGGCCGGAGTCGGATGCGGCAGGGCGGCTCACGACTTGGAACGTCGCCGAGGCCGTCTCCCATTGCGGGGCGGGCTGCACCCTCGGGGACATCGCCGGCGAGTGGATAGTCTGGGGGCTCGGGACGTGGATGCTAGGTGCCACCGGAACGCTTGGGCCGGAGTACATCTGGGATTTCCCCCTGGCGTGGGCGATCGGGGTGCTCTTCCAATACTTCACGATTGTGCCCATGCGCCCCGAGGTCGCAGGGATCAAGGGTGCGTGGTTGGCGATGCGCGCGGATACGCTCTCGATCCTGAGCTTCCAGTTGGGTCTCTTCGGTTGGATGGCGATCAGCCACCTGCTGCTCTGGTCGTCGGCGCCGCCGATCGGGTCATCGGTGCATTGGTGGATGATGCAGGTGGGGATGGCGGTCGGGTTCTTCACGGCCTGGCCTGTGAATCGCTGGCTGGTGCGCGTGGGCTGGAAGGAGAAGATGGATCCGGAGCGCCACATCGGCATGATGGCCGAGCAACTGCGGGGTGAAGGCCACGCGCCGTGACCATGCGCCAAGGCAGGCGCCGGTGCCGCTCTCCCGCCCGGCATGGGCGAGCAGGCGCAGCCGCCGCTCGCCGGGACCAGCGCTGCGAGCGCTATATCGCTCGACCCGCGCTTAAGGCCCACCGGGCGGACCGGCGAAGGTGGGCTCAGTTTGCCTGTGCAGCCAGGGCGGGGCCGGAATAGGGTGATTGGATGCTCAAGTTCCTGCTCGAGTGCCTGGTCGCGATCTTTCTCCACCCGGTGGCGTTCATCCTGGTGATCATCAACTTGGCCACCCGGCGGGATCTGGGCATTGTTGCCAAAGTGCTCTGGGGACTGATCAGCGTGGTGTGGGGCATCGGCCCCATCCTCTACATCCTGCTGGGCGGGGGATCGCTTTGGTAGGTGGCACCGCTCCGATCTAGCCTTCTGGACTCCCCGCTCGCGGCGGCCGGTAGGGCCAGGTGCCCGACGTGGCAAACTGGAGCTGGAGAGGCAGCGACAGCGTGGCAGTCGCATGGCGGTTCCGCAGCCACACCGTGGGCAGCTTTGGGTAAGGGCAGGTGGAGCCTGGGATGACGGAGCAATTGACCGAGGACGAGGTGCCCGGTTCGGCGAAGTCAGTCGCCGACGCTGCGGCCGCCGAGCTGGCCGAGCGCCTCTTCATGGTTCGCGGCCTGCTGGCGCGGGCGCTGGCACCGGGGGTGGGCGCGCTCGCTCCGGGTGGGCCGGGGACGGTGACCCCCCACCAGATCGACGCCCTGGAGTGCCTGCTCACTGGGGGCAGGCGGATGAGCGATCTGGCCGACCAGCTCGGGGTCACCCGGGCCGCCGCCACCGCCCTGGGCGAGCGGATGGTTCAGCAAGGCCTGGTGGAGCGCCAGCCCAACCCCACTAACCGGCGGGAGGTGCTCCTTGAGCCGACTTCGGCCGGGATCGAGACGGTTGAGCGCTACCGGGAGTTCCAAAGAGAGCGGGTGCTGGAGAGCTTGGAAGGCGTCAGCCGCGAACAGATGCAGTCGGTGGTGGCGGTGATGGAGGAGCTGGTCGCAGCGCTCTCAGAGCGCCTGCAGTAGGGCTGGCGACCCGGCCGGGGCGATGCATAGCGGCCGCTGATCTGAGGAGGTCAGCATTTTGGTTCCATCCTGAAACCAAATGGCCCCCCGGTGCGCTATTCAGGTCAAGCCGGCAACCTCGAGTGAGTGCCCGATGGCCAGAGAACACCGGATGCCGAACTCTGATCTCGTGGAGCGTTGCACCGAAGCGGTTCTGAAGTGGCGCTCCGCCGTCGTCCGCTGCGCACCGCCGGTGCAGCGGCAGGTGCTCGACAGTGAGCTCTACGGTGAGTTCGAGGTGCTGTCACTCGTCGGCAGCCGCCGCCAGAGGTTGGCCGACCTGGCGCTGACGATGGGCGTCGAACCCCCGCTCGCCCAGGCCACAGTTGAGGAGTTGGCCAGCCGCGGCGAGCTTGGGCTGCTGGAAGGTCGCTCTCCCGAATTGATCATGCTGACTGTGTGCGGCGCCCGCAGGCTACGACAGCTGCGGGATGCCTACCGGTCCGGCTTCGAGGGTATGGCCGAGAGCCTGGGGTTGGACCAGCGGCGGCGGCTTGCGGCCGCGATCGATGCACTCCTGAGCGCCAGCCACCGCGCTGCCTGATCGACCCCGACGCGCACGCGTCATGGAGTAAGGTGACCCCCTAGTGGACCGACCGGCGGAAGAGGGGACCCTGCTTTGGACACCCTCGGCGCAGCTGGTCGCCGGCTGCCACCTCACCCGGTTCGCCGCCGGGTCGGCGCTCGGCTGGGGTGGTGAGCCGCCCGACTACGAGAGGCTCTGGCGCTGGTCGGTGGACGAGCCCGAGGCGTTCTGGGCGGCCGTCTGGGATCACTTCGAAATCAGCTCAGCCAGCCCTTATTCCCAGGTCATCGACGGCGGGTCGATGCCGGCTACTAAGTGGTTCGCCGGCTCACGGCTCAACTACGCCGAGCACGCACTGCGCGGGTGGGAAGACCGGCTCGCGGTGCTCGGCTTCTCCGAGGCCCGTCCCCCGCAGCGGCTGAGCGGCCTCGAACTGCGGGCACTGGTCGGTGGGGTGGCCAAGTGGCTGCGAGCTCAGGGAGTCTCCAAGGGAGATCGAGTCGCCGCCTACCTTCCCAACGTCCCCGAGGCGGTCATCGCCTGTCTGGCCACCACTTCCATCGGCGCTGTGTGGACCAGCTGCTCACCCGACTTCGGCGAGCGGGCGGTGTTGGACCGGCTGGAGCAGGTTGAGCCAAAGGTTCTATTCGCTGCGGATGGCTATGTGTACGGAGGCAAGGTCTTCGACCGGCGCCCAGCTGTGGCACGGCTTGCGGAACGGATGTCATCACTGCAGGTATGCGTGCTTATACCCGTACTAGGCCTGCCGGCGGACGCACAGTCGCCGACGACGGTCGCCTGGGAGGAAGTGGCTCAGCCGGCCGCAGAGATCGCGTTCGAGCCGGTGGCCTTCGACCACCCGCTCTGGGTCCTGTACTCCTCCGGGACCACCGGGCTGCCAAAGGCCATAGTCCACGGCCACGGGGGAATGCTCCTGGAGCAGTACAAAGCGCTCGCGCTGCACAGTGATCTCGGTCCCCGGGACCGGTCGTTTTGGTTCACGACCACCGGCTGGATGATGTGGAACCACCTGCTCGGCAGCCTATTGGTCGGCGCGGCTGTGATCCTCTACGACGGCAGCCCGGTCCATCCCGGTCCGGACCGGCTCTGGCAGTTGGCCGCCGAGGCGCGGGTGACCCACTTCGGCACCAGCGCCGGACACCTCGCCGGCTGCGCCAAGGCCGGAATCCGCCCCGCGGAACAGTTCGACCTGCAGGCCCTCCGCTTCATCGGCTCCACCGGTTCACCGCTGTCCCCAGAAGGCTTCGCGTGGGTCTACCGGTCGGTGCGGCAAGACGTTTGGCTGGCGTCGGTGAGCGGTGGGACCGACGTTTGCACCGCGTTTGTGCTGGGGTGTCCCTGGCTGCCGGTACGGGCGGGAGTGATTCAGTGCCGTGGGCTGGGTGTGGCGGTCGAGGCTTTCGATGCGGCCGGCAAACCGGTACGGGACCAGGTGGGGGAGTTGGTCTTGACCGCGCCCATGCCCTCGATGCCGGTGAGCTTCTGGGGAGATCCCGACGGGCGCCGCTACCGGAGCAGCTACTTCGAGACCTTTCCCGGCGTGTGGCGGCACGGAGACTGGATCAAGGTGCGCAGCGACGGCGGTGTCGTCATCTATGGCCGGTCCGACTCCACCATCAACCGGCACGGCGTGCGCATCGGGACCAGTGAGATCTACCGGGCGGTCGAGGAGATGGAGGAGGTGGTCGAGGCGCTCGCGGTGGACGTCGGGAGTTCTGATGGGGAGTCGCGACTGTGGCTGTTCCTGGTGCTGCAACCCGGGATGGGATTGAGCGCGGGGCTGGAGGCGGCGATCCGGCAGCGCCTGCGAGAGCAGGTCTCGCCGCGCCACGTGCCTGACTTCATCTATGCGCTAGCCAGCATCCCCAAGACGCTTAGCGGCAAGAAGCTTGAAGTCCCGGTCAAGAAGATCCTGAGCGGCGCCGCCCCGGAGTCAGTGATCAGCGTCGAGGCGTTGCAGGATCCGGCCGCGCTAACGCCGTTCGTGCGCCTAAGCCGGAACGAGTCGGCCCAAAGCTGATTCGTCTAGGCTTCAGCTCCCGCGCGGGGCGCCGCTAATCTGTCTCCGGTCGGTGGGGCGTCGCCAAGTGGTAAGGCAGGGGACTTTGGATCCCCCATTCGAAGGTTCGAATCCTTCCGCCCCAGCTCTGTGATGTCTCAAGACGGTGGCCCCCTTACGGAACCGCGCGGCCCGGACCTTGGGGCTAGTAGTGCCTGACTTGGATCGGCCAGGCGCCGGCAGAGGCGCGGCCCGGGTTCCACCGCCATCCAGCCGGCTCAGCCGGTCAGATGCCGAATCCACCAGAAGGCGATCCTGTGGGGAACGGAGTTGCGCCGCCTCTAGCCGGTTGGGCTCGGCGCATGTGGGCGAGCACCAGGTCTTCCAGGCTGATCTCGCCCACCGCCCAGGCGGGGTCTCAGGATCTCCAGCCCGTGCCGCTCCACCAAGGGCTTCCAGCGGTAGTACCAGGAGCGGTGGAAGCCACGCTCCCGGCAGGCCTGGCTCACCCCAACTTCCCTGGCCCGGGCGAACAGGCGCACACGGTCACGGAAGATCAGGTCATCATTGGTCACGGCGGCCCCCTCCCTTGAGCTTTGAACACCCAAAGGATGGGCCGCTTTTCCTTGCCCAGGAACCCCGCTCAGGCTCCCAGCTGTCTACAGATCTTGTGAGCCGTTCAAGTTAGCGGCGCGCCAGCGCTCGTTGCCGCGCTGACCGGGTCGGGCGTCGCTGGCTGGGCAGGACGGCGAGCACCAGCAGGCCACGGCGGCGGCTCTCTGCGTCAATCTCCTCCAGCACCGCCGCGGCGAACGGAGACAGGGTTGCGGCCCACAGCCGGAATCCCTGGTTGAGGACGCGCAGGTTGCGGATGCGCGGGATGTTGCGGGCCAGCGCCTGGCGCACGTCGGCGGGCAGCGGACGGCGCTCGAGCTGATCCATCCAGCCCCGCCCCAGCTCGCGAGCAGCCCCAGGCTGGTCGGAAAGGAGCTCGCTGCGCACAACGATGTCGCGGGCCAGCTCGGCAAGGCGACGGAAGAGCTGGTCGAAGCCTTCGGCGGCGGCGAGCTGCTCGAGAAGGTCGGTGACCTGAGCTGGCAGTAGCATCCGGCCAAAGATGGGGGGCACGGGCAGATCGGCCCCCCAGCTCAGCGCCCCTTGGTAGGCGGTCCAGGCGGTCTCCGAAAGTGGTTTGGTGAGACGGCCGAATACGCCCAGGCTCTGGCGGGGCCGGGAGTGGGCGGAGGAGAGGATGGCCGCTACCGCGGCTGGGTCTGCGGCCGGGGCGGCCAGGGCCCGGTCCACTGCGGCGATCAGGGTCTCCAGGCGCTGGCGCTCACCGTCCAGGGCGCCGCGGTGCCGGAGCAAGGCCTCGTGCAGGGAGGCGGTGTCGCCGTGCCCCGGCAGTGAGAGCGAGATCTGGGGGAGGCCCAAGCCGACGCCGCGCAGCAAGTCGATCTGGAGCAACCGCAGGAGGTCACTGGCGGTGAAGAGACGGTAGCCGGTGAGGCCTCTACTGGGCCGCACCAGTCCCAAGCGCTGGTAGTGGCGGATGCGTCCGGCACTCACGCCGGTGAGCGCCGCCGCCTCACCGATCTTGAGGAGACCTGGGTCGTCAGTCGCCTCCGGACTGGGCACTTGCATGTTGACCTTAGGATAGTTACAAGGTTTAGAGTCCTAAACGAGTTAGCCGCCGCCAGCCACCTCGAGCAGGAGGAGCGGATGTCCATTCCGATGCGTCAGAAGATCAAGGTGGGCACCTACCTGATGTCCCAGCGCCTCAGGGGCGTCAAGAAGTTTCCCCTGGTGCTGCAGTTGGAGCCCCTCTACCAGTGCAACTTGGAGTGCGCCGGCTGCGGCAAGATCCAGCACCCCGATGACATCCTGCGCCGGCGCCTCTCGGTGCAGCAGTGCATCGATGCCATCGAAGAGTGCGGTGCGCCCGTGGTCTCCATTGCTGGCGGCGAACCGCTGGTGCACAAGGAGATCGATCAGATTGTCCAGGCGCTGCTGGACCGCAAGAAGTTCGTCTACCTCTGCACCAACGCGATCCTCATGGAGCGCAAGCTCGACCTCTTCAAGCCGCATCCCTACTTCGCCTGGTCCGTGCATGTGGATGGGCTGCGGGAGCGTCACGATGAGTCGGTCTGCCGGCAGGGGGTCTTCGACAAGGCGGTTGCTGCCATCAGGGAGGCGAAGCGGCGCGGCTTCCGGGTCACCACCAACACCACCTTCTTCACCCAAGACGATGCCAAGTCGGTTCGGGACGTGCTCGACTATCTCAACGACGACTTGCAAGTTGACAACATGCAGATCTCGCCTGCCTACGCCTACGAGAAGGCCCCTGACCAGGAACACTTCATGGGGGTGGAGCGCACCCGCCAGATCTTCCGCGACGCCTTCAGCGATGGACGGCGCGAGAAGTGGCGCCTCAACCACTCGCCTTTGTTCCTCGATTTCCTCGAGGGCAAGGTCGACTTCGCCTGCACCGCCTGGGGGATTCCCTGCTACTCGGTCTTCGGCTGGCAGCGGCCTTGCTACCTGCTTTCGGATGGCTACGTCGGGTCGTACAAGGAGCTGCTGGACACGACTGACTGGGACAGCTACGGGCGGGGACGCAACCCCAAGTGCGAGAACTGCATGGCGCACTGCGGCTACGAGCCGACGGCGGTCATGTCCACCATGGGATCGATGAAGGAGTCTGTGCGGGCGGCGCTGGCCCACTGAGTCCCGGGGTGGGGCTGACTTCGGCTGGCGCTAGGATGGGCGGATGGTCGCAGTTCGAGACCGGCTGAGTCGGCCGCTTCGCGATCTGCGCGTGTCGGTCACCGACCGCTGCAACTTCCGCTGCCGCTACTGCATGCCTTTGGAGGTCTTCGGGCCCGGCCACGCCTTTCTCCCCAAGTCGGAGATCCTGACGTTCGAGGAGATCTGCGAGGTGGTGGCCGCGGCGGTTCCTCTGGGCCTGCGCAAAGTCCGTCTCACGGGTGGCGAGCCCCTGCTCCGGCGCGACGTGGTTGCACTGGTAGCCGGTTTGGCCGCCGTGGGCGGCGTCGAGGACCTGGCCATGACCACCAACGGCGCGCTGCTGTCGCGGTTCGCGGCTCAGCTGGCGGCGGCGGGGCTGGGACGGATCTCGGTGAGCCTCGATTCGTTGGATCCGGAGATCTTCAAGTTGATGAACGGAGTCGGCTGGCCGATCGACTCCGTGCTCCAGGGGATAGCCGCAGCCAAGCAGGCTGGCCTCGGGCCAATCAAACTCAACGCCGTGGTCCGCAAGGGACTCAACGACCAAGGCATAGTCGATCTGGCGCGCTACGCCCGCGAAGAGGGTCATGTTCTCCGGCTCATCGAGTACATGGACGTGGGAGAGACCCACGGTTGGCGGATGGAGGAGGTGCTTCCCGCCGCCGCCGTCGTGCAGCTCATCGCCGAGGAGTGGCCGCTGGAAGCGGTGGCACCTGGATATCCCGGCGAGGTGGCCAACCGCTACCGCTACCTCGATGGTGGTGGAGAGCTGGGTGTGATCGCCTCGGTCTCCCGCCCCTTCTGTGGAGGCTGCACCCGGCTGCGGCTGACCGCTGAAGGGCAGCTCCACACCTGCCTTTTCTCCACTGGCGGCCACGACCTAAGGTCGGTACTCCGCGGCGGAGGCAATGGACGGGCGCTGACCGAGGCGATCCGTGCCATCTGGGCCGCTCGGGACGACCGCTACTCAGAGCTGCGCTCCCAGCAGGGTGCGGCCTCGGGCCGCAAGGTGGAGATGTCCTACCTGGGTGGCTGAGCGCTTGCGATCGCGCTTGGGCGCGGCCGGCTGGCGCCGAGGGTCGCGGCGGGTCGGCGCTCCCCTTCTCATTGCGGCGCTGGGCGGTTTGATGCTGGCCGCCTGCGGCACACCCACTGAGCCCGCGTCACCCCATCCAGCGACCGCCATCCCCGGTGCCGCCGGCGCCTATCAACCCAGCAAGACCTTGGTCTGGCTCCAAGGCGGATCCGCCGTGCTGGTGAGCCGCGACGGGGGCGCCAGCTGGCGGCGGACCCTCGGAGGTAACCCCGATACCCGCGTGGTTGCCACCTTCTTCCTCGGGACCAAGGACGCGTGGGCCGTGGCGGTGGGCTCCTCGAACCGGCTGTTCCGTTCGGCGGACGGAGGTGTCCGCTGGACCGCTGTCTCCCTCCGCCGGCAGGTGGGTGACGGCACGCAGCTGTTCTTCCTCAACCCCGAGCGGGGCTGGTTGCTCTTGCCGGGCTCCAGCTCCACTCGGCTGCTGAGCACCAACAACGGGGGACGAAGCTGGCGTCCGATGTCGACCCGCGGCCTACCCGCCGCGGGAGCGGTGCCTCGGTGCGGCCAGGCGGCCTACCCCCTGCTCAACTTCAGCACCAACATGGCGGGGGCTCTGGCAGATCCCTGCCCGACCCGTGGCGGCCTGCTGCTGGTCACCAGCGACGGGGGACACCGCTGGCACCGCCAGCAGCTGCCCAACGTCGTCAGCCAATCCGCCCGGGTGGCGGTGACCGACCCCATCTACCTCACCCCCGACCAGGGCGTTCTGGCGGTGGGGTACTCCGGCGGCCGCATGCAGTTCGCGGTGAGTTATGACGCCGGCCAGAACTGGTTCAAGGGGGGTAAGGCGCTGAGCACCGGCTCCAAGACCGCCCTGGCCCCCTTCGGACTTCTCGCGCCCGGCCGCTGGGCGGTGGGGGGCGCCGGGAAGCTGTTCCTGACCAAGAATCAGGGAATGACCTGGAAGGTCACGAAGACTCCCAGCGACCTCACCGCCATGTCGTACCTCAATCTGCTGCCGGACGGGAGCGGGCTGGCCGCCCTGGCCGGGCGGGTGCCGGGTGTGCTGCTCAGCCGCGACCATGGCGAGCGGTGGGCCCCCGCCTCCCTGCCCCGTTCAAGCTGATACGAGCGGGCCACCCGCGCTACCCGTACCGTCTTTCGGATGAGAGGGATTCGCGGTCTGTCCCGCCCCTCCCGGCGCCCAGCCCCACCTCTGGTAGTGGTCGTCGGGGGCGGCTTTGCCGGGCTTACCCTGGTGCGGGCGCTGGCCCGCCAGCCGGTGCGGGTGCTGCTGGTGGACCGCCACAACTACCACCTGTTCACCCCGCTGCTGTACCAGGTGGCCTCGGCGCTGCTCAACCCGTCCGAGATCGCTCAGCCCATCCGCAAGCTGGTCCGGGGATTGCGCAACTGCTCGTTCCGGGTGGCCGAGGTTCAGGACATCGACCTCGATAAAAGGATGGTGCGCACTGATCGCGGCGACATCACCTACGACTTCTTGGTGGTGGCGGCCGGGAGCGTGAACAACTACTTCGGCAACCCCACCATCGAAGAGCACTCGCTCTCCTTGAAAGATCTGCCCGACGCCATCGGCCTGCGCAACTGGATCCTGCGCCGGTTCGAGGCCAGCGTCTGGGAGCGGAACCCCGAGCGCCGCCGCCAGTTGCTCACGTTCGCGGTCGTCGGCGGCGGCCCGACCGGGGTCGAGTTCGCGGGGGCACTGATGGAGTTGATCAGGTTGCTCCGCCGCCGTGACTTCCGTCGGGTGGCGGGCATCGATCCGCGAGTGGTGCTGGTGGAGGCCACCCAATATCTGCTGCCGGGGTTCGCTCCGCGGCTGCAGGCGGCGGCCCGGCTGGACCTGGAGCGCAAAGGGGTGGAGGTCAGGCTTGGGGCGGCGGTTCGGCAACTCACTCCCGGCCGGCTAGTCACTGAAGCCGGCCCTAGCATCAGCACCGCGTCCGTGATCTGGACGGCGGGAGTGCGGGGATCACCCTTGGGGGAGCGGCTTGGGCTCCCGGTGGACCGGGGAGGCAGGGTGCCCGTCGAACCGACCCTGCAATTGCGGGGTCGGCCCGAGGTGATGGTGATCGGGGACTTGGCCAGTCTCGAGGAGCTGCCCATGCTGGCCCAGGTGGCGATCCAGCAGGCACGGCTTGCCGCCGAGAACATCGGCAACTCGCTGGCCGGGCAACCCCCGCAACCCTTCCGGTATCACGACCTCGGGATCATGGCCACCATCGGAAGGAACGCCGGAGTGGCCCAGATCGGGCCGCTGCGGCTGACCGGCTTCGCGGGCTGGCTGCTGTGGTTGGTGGTGCACCTGGCCAACATCGTGACCTTCCGCGCCCGGGTCGCCACCCTGATTAACTGGGCCTGGGACTACGTCGCCTTCGACCGCCCGATCAGGCTGATGTTGAGGACGCCGCCTGAGAACGAGTGGTCGCGCGTGGACGCCTCGCAGGCGCAGTAGCCGCGGGCAGCGGTCAGGCGGCCGACCCCGGAGCGCGTAGCTGGCTCTCAGCTGCGGGGGGCGGCGCCCCGGCTGCTGGCGGTGCGATGGCAGACGCTGTCGGGGTCACGATCTCCCCCGTCGGCCAGGGGTTGGGGGATGGATCAGGAAGGATCTCGCCGCGAACCGGACACTTCACACCCGCACCTCCTCTGTGTCGGTTGGCCGGCGACCCCCGTAGGTGAGTGGTCGCCCAAAGGTCCAACGGCGGCCGGATCCGGTCGGTACCGGACCACCGGCACCAATGGAAGCCGCCCAGTCTGGGGGTTGCCGCAGCCGAGGCTGAGAAATCGTCGGGCGGCTACGCTTCCTCGAACTCCCAGATCACGGCCGCGTGGCACTCGCGGCAGGTGGGAAACGTCTCGCCCTGCTTGAGGCGGATGTCTACCTGGTGCGGGTGATCCCGAGTCTCCCAGATGCCGCCTAGGGGAACCGGGCTGCCGGTGGACTCTCGTGGAAGGGCGGTTCCCGTGGACTCCATGGACTGTCCTCCTTTGCTGGTGGACTGGCCTCAGGGCCGATCCGTTGCGCTTACTAACTACCTGGGTCGGCGCCTGTTACACCCGAGTGGCCGGAGCCGGCAGGTGCTAGCCTGGGCGCTTGCTGGCGTCCTTTGCGCCGGCTGGGAGGAAGAGCCGTGACCGGGACGGGCGAGGACTTCGGCGGCGTGGTCGACCCGTCCGTGGAGACCGGCACCCTGAAGGGCGAGCAGCGGCTCTGCCCGGGATGTGGGCGGCCCGAGACCAGTTGGACCGAGAACGGCGGCGCAGGCTACGCAGCGGAGGACGGCGGCCTGTACTGCTGCCGCGGCTGCGCTGACGAGACCGGTTGCACCTGCTCGGGCTAGCTGAGCTGGAGCCGCTCCGCCTGGGCAGCCGTCAGCCGTTCGGCTAGGCCGGACACCCCTCGGGCGATCTGATCCCACGCCGCGGGGCTAACGTCTCCCAGGAGTTCGGCGAGTATCTGCGAGCGGGCTCGCCGCAACCTCCGCAGGAGCTGGCGGCCGGCGGGTGTGACGGACACCAGCGAGGCCCGGCCATCCCCTGGGTCGGGCTGGCGCTGGACCAGGCCGTCGCGCTCCAGACGCTGCAGCCTGGGGGTGATGGTGGAGTTGTCCACCGCGTGGAACGCGGCGAGATCTGAAGGGTGCGCCGGTCCACACGCGGCTATCCGCGCCAGCAGCCAGATGGTGGCGAGGGGAAGGGTGCAGCTGGCACGCCGGGCGACCTCGGCCTGCACGTCGTGCCGCCAGGCCCAGGCCACGATCGTGGTCAGCGACTCCTCCAGGTCCTCCGGCCCCCGGGGCGGCTGCGCGCTCACCCGGTTCCTCCCTCCGATGGGATCCGCTCCCGCTGGGTCGGTTGCCGTCCATGGCCGTTGGGAGCGGGGGGCGCGGCCGCCGCCGCGGCGACCGTCGGCAGCGGCGTCTGAACGGGCGTGGTCTCGGGATGGATGTAGCGGCCGCCCCGCAGCCAGCTGGCGACCGCCGCCGCCAGGCAGACCGCGGCCGCGAACCAGAAGGCCTCGTGCAAGCCCTGAATGAATGGTTGTGAGATCAGGTGAGGGAAGAAGCCGCGGCCCGTCAGGGCGGCGGCCTGAGCGTGGGAGAGGTGGGGCAGGAGCGGCCCGAGCAAGGTGCCGATCGGGTTGTAGCCGAGGAAAGCCGCGAAGAGGCTGCCGACTGCGGGCAGGTGGGCGACTCGGCTGGCGTAGGCGGTGGGGACGCCCTGGGCCACCAGTCCGTGGTAGAGCGCGTGGGGGAGGGAGGCAGAGAGTCCGATGATGATCAGGGTGAAGAAGATCCCGATCGACAGCACGGTGGACGAGTTCTGGAAGGTGGCGGACATGCCGGCGCCGGCCCCGCGCTGGTGCGGTGGCAGGCTGTTCATGATCCCGGTCTGGTTAGGCGAGGCGAACAGCCCGCTGGAGAGGCCGTAGGCGAAGAGCAGCAGCGCGAACCAGCCGTAGTCGAAGTTAGCCGGCAGGAGCTGGAACAGCCCGAAGATCACCGCCGAGCAGAGCACCCCGGTGGTGGCCAGCCCGCGGGATCCGTGGCGGTCAGCCAGCACCCCGGCGACCGGCCCGGCGACCAAAAAGCCGGCGGTGAGCGGCAGCATGTAGATCCCGGCCCAGAGCGGGGTCTGGGCGAAGCTGTACCCGTGCTGAGGAAGCCAGATCCCCTGCAGCCAGATGATCATGATGAACATCAGCCCGCCGCGGGCCAGGGCCGATAGCAGCGCCGCCACGTTGCCGGCGGCGAAGGCGCGAATGCCGAAGAGGGGGATGCGGAACATCGGTTGCTCGACCTTGGTCTCGAGGATCGCAAAAAGCACCAGCAGGGCTACTCCGCCGATCAGGCAGCCCAGCACCAGCGGACTGGTCCAGCCCATCGAGGATTGCCCGTAGGGGAGGATGCCGTAGGTGATTCCGACCAGCACCGCGATCAGCCCGGCGGCGAAGGTGAGGTTGCCCCACCAGTCGAGCTTGGCGGGGATGCGAATGCCGGTGTCCCGGAGCTTCAGATAGGCCCAAACGGTACCGAACAGTCCGACCGGAACCGAGACCAGGAACACCAGCCGCCACGAGATCGGCCCCAGCACGCCACCCAGCACCAGCCCCAGGAAGGAACCCGCGATCGCCGCCACCATGTTGGTCCCAAGCGCCAATCCCCGCTGGTTGGAGGGGAAGGCATCGGTGAGGATGGCGCTTGAGTTGGCCCAGAGCATGGCGCCACCGATGCCCTGAAAGACGCGCATGGCAATCATGTAGATGGCACCGTCCGCCCCCCCGAGCCAAGTCAGCGAGAGCAGGATCGAGAAAACGGTGAAGACGGCGAAGCCGAGGTTGTACATCCGAACCCGGCCGTAGATGTCGCCGATCCGGCCCAAGCTGACGACCAATACGGCCGTCACCACCATGTAGCCCATCAGCATCCAGAGGAAGAAGGGGGTGTTGCCGCTGGTCAGCGGGTTGAGGTGGATGCCGCGGAAGATGTCCGGCAGGGCGATCAGCACGATCGAGGAGTTGATCGTCGCCATCAGGATGCCCAGGGTGGTGTTTGACAGGGCAATCCACTTGTAGGCCACCCCTCGCTCGCCTCGCCTTTCCTCCGCAGTATTCAAGGGCGCCTCCATCAGATACGGTTGGTTAGTTTGATCCTACCAAATTAATGTGCTGGCGGTGCCTTCAACGTCCAGGCACCGCGCTCGGCGGTCACCTCCACTGCCACAGCGGCGTCGCGAGCCAATGCCTGTTGGACCCGGTGCAGCCGGCTCGACGGGACGAGCGCCAACGCCGCGCCGCCGCCGCCCCCACCGACCATGCGCGCGCCCAGGGCACCGGCATCGCGGGCCAGCTCGCAAAGCTCGTCCAGCTCAGCGGTCGATGCCCCGAGGCGGTCGCGAAGGGAGGCGTGAGAGCTGTTCAGCAGCTGTCCCAGCTGCCCCGGCCGGCGCAGGCGCAGCAGCTCCACCGCCTCCCGGACCCGCTGGTTCTCCGACCGCAGGTGGTCGAGCAGCGGCCGCGCGGCGCCGGGCAGCCGCCGCCTTGCCGCAGCCATGCCCTCTGGGGCCACCTGCCCGAGCGAGGCGAGACCGAGGTCGGCGGCCGCACGTGCAAACCGCTCGCGCAACGCTCCGTAGCCGCCGACCCTGTGGCTGTGCATCTGCCGGCCGGCCACGACCAGGACGGCCAGGCCATGCGGTCGGAAGTCGCAGTCGACGTACTGCCAGCGCAAGCGGGCGCAGTCCAAGAACATTGCCCGCCGCCTGCGGGCGAAGAGGACGGCGTACTGGTCCAGCCAACCGCTCGGTACTCCGGCCATGCGGTTCTCCGCCTCCCGCGCGAAGGCCGCCAGTCGCCGCCTGGAGGTGGATGCGCCGCCGAGCCGGCTGACTGCAAGCCCGACCGCGCAGGTCAGCGCGGCGCTCGACGCCAGGCCTGCCCCGGAGTCCAGACTGGAGGCCACGGCAATGTCCAGACCAGCTGCGCGGGGCTCACTACGGTCCAGAGCCCAGACCACACCGAGGGGGTACGCCGCCCACTCCTCACCCGGGCCGAGGGCCATCCCGGGCTGGAGCTGGTCCAGCCGGCGGCTGACCGGGCCGCCGAAGCCGTCCGACCACACCCTGACCCAGCGGTCCGCCCGCTGGCTCACTGCTGCTGCGGTGTGAGCCGACACTGCGAACGGGAGGCAGAGTCCCCCGTTGTAGTCCGTGTGCTCCCCGAGCAGGTTGATCCGGCCGGGGCACGCTCCCGTGACCTGGGGTCGCTGTCCCGCAACCCGCTGGAGCAGATCCGCGGCTACCTGATTGGGATCGGCTCGGCGGTCACCCTGATCCACGTCCCACAGCATCCACCCACGCGGGGTGGCTGGCTCGCGGAGCCCACGGCGCAGGTGAGGTGAGCAGGACGGAACCAACACCGGTCGACCTGACCCTGGACGGAGACACGGTCCGCTGGAGAGAGGGACACTTGCGGTTGGCCGGCTTCGAGGTGATCAGCCGGCGGCTGGACTTCGGGCCGGCGGAGGTCGGCCTTGCCTTTACGATCCGCAACCCTGGGCGAGGCAGCCGGCTGCTGCACGAACTCGCGGTAGGTCTGAGCTGGGAGCCCAGCCGTGTGCTCGAGCAGGGATGGCAGAGTTGGTCTCCGGTGCGCCGGTGCGCTCCGACCGACCCGCGCCCGGCGCGGTCTCGGGCGCCTTTCTGGCTGCGGTCCATGCTGCTGGCGGATCCCAAGACCGCTGGGCGCTGCGTCACCGGTGAACCGCTGCTGGTGTTCGAGGGCGGCGCGCTGGGCTTCCTCGGCGGTGCGGGCCAGGTTGGGGTGGTCGAAGCCGGCCCCACCAGGCTCACGGCCCGGGCTCTGCTCGAAGGGGAGGCTGTGGCGGGTGGGGCCGAGATTGAACTCGACCCGCTGCTGCTGGTCCGCGGAAAGGCTGAGCACGCCTATCGGCGACTGATCGAGCTATGGGCCCACCGTGGCGCGCCAGCCAAAGAGGTGGCGAGCCCCTACGGCTGGTGCAGCTGGTACCAGTACTTCGAGCGGGTCGAGCCCCAAGTGATCTTGAAGCAGCTGGCGCTGGCGGCGGCCCATGGCCTGCGAACCGTGCAGCTGGACGACGGCTTCCAGCACAGGGTCGGCGACTGGCTTAGCCCGGCGCCAGGCTGGGAGCAAGACGATCTGGAGAGCTTCGCCCGCGCTGCGGTCGATCTGGGTGTGGTTCCGGGCATCTGGTTGGCACCCTTCGTCGCTGCCGCCGACAGTGCCCTGGCAGCGTGGCACCCGGGCTGGCTGCTGCACCGCGGCGGCCGTCCAGTGGTGGCCAGCCGGAATCCCGCCTGGGGGACCGCCTACGCGCTCGACGCCACCCACCCCCAGCTGCGCGAGCACCTTCACCGGCTGCTGGCCAAGTTGGCGGCGACGGGCTTCCGGTACTTCAAACTCGACTACCTGTACGCGGCGGCGCTGGCGGGGGACCGGTGGCTGCCGGTGAACCGCATGGCGGCTCTCCAGCTCGGGCTGCAGGCCCTGCGCCAGGGCCTGCCCGACGACTGCTTCGTTTTGGCTTGCGGCTGCCCTCTGGCCGCGGCGGTCGGACTCGTCGACGCCATGCGCGTCTCGCCAGACACCGGTGCCCGCTGGGAAGACCCCCCCAAGGACCCGGTGCAGAGCCCGGAACCAACTCCCTCCGCCAGTGCGGCGGTGCGGACGGCGGTGCTCCGGGCTCCGATGCACCGGCGGCTGTGGATCAACGACCCCGACTGCGTGCTCTTGCGGAATCAGCCCGAAGCCTTTCGACGGGCAGCCGCCGGAAGCGCTATCGCTGGCCTTGGCGGCTCGCTGATGGCTTCGGACGCGCTGGATCAGTACGGTTCCGGGCAGTGGGCCGAACTGGCCGAGCTGCGCCGCCTGCGCGATGCCGCCGACCGCCCGCAAGAGGTTGGGGGACTCTTCTCCAGAGCGCCCCAAGTTAGGTCGGAAAAGATGCAGCTCCAGCTGGACTGGAGCGGGACCGGGACCTGGGCACAGGTGGGGCCGCCCCGCGGGAGTCGAGCCTAGCCTCAGGCGCTTCCGGGCGGCTCCGGGATGCGGCATCCGGCCCGCTCCACGCCCACGCCCTGAGGCCGCCCCGCGTCCAGCCGCACCAGCACCGGGCGGCCGGCAGGTGTGGGGCGGACGCGGAGCGTGGTGGAAGTGGCGCTGATGACTTCGGCGCGGAGAGAGGGATCGCAGCCCTTGACCGGCTGATAGATGACCAGTGCCTTGCCGCGGTCCATGGTTCTCGCCCTGAGCTGCCCGTGCACCCGGTACGCCCACTGTCCCCCCGGGAGAGGCGAGGCGTGACCCTGTCCTTTCAGCGCGGCCAGGCGCATGATCTCCCCCAGCACGTGGGCTTGCCGGCGGCCCAGCGGTGCACCGTCGAACCAGCGTGTTAGGAAGTAGCTAGCCGGGGTCCCGTAGACCGTGCTGGTGACGGCGTGGGCGATTGCCTGCGATGAAGGCACCCGCCAGTCGTCGCCGTCGATGAGCCGTCCGGGGTCGGCCGCCGCCACCACCCGTGCCCGCTCCTGCCACTTGAGCTCCGTCGAGGAGTCGTAGAGCCGCAGGACGTCGAGGTAGGGACGGTACTGGGGAGCCACGGCGCTGGCGTCCACCAGTGAACCGGGCTGCACTTGCTGTGAGTCGGTGTAGAGCAGGCGCATGTAGCGCAGCAGTGCCGCCGCCCCCATGCCCAACCATGGCCGCGAGAAGTGCACCGAACCGGGTTTGGGGGTGATCTGGCCCCAGTCGAGCTTGAGACCATTAGCCCCCAGGTCATGGCTGCCCGATCCCAGCAGGGTTTGCACCTGCTGGTGCAGCAGAGCCGGGAACCCAGCGTTGGTGGGGTCGTAGAGCGGCCGGCGGTGGCGGGCTTGGGGGTAGGCGAGCTTGGACTCGTGTAGCTGCCCCACCTGGGGGCCGCCGACGTCTATCCAAAGCGGCCACCAGAGGAGCACATGCACGCCCTGCGCCTGCAGGCCATGGATGAGCCGGCGCATCCCCGCGAGCCCCCCGAAACGGCTGCTGGGGGTCGCCGAACCGAGTCTGGCCTGCCACTGCGAGTCGATCACCAGAGTGACCTGCCGCACACCAAAGCGGGACCTCCACTCCCTGATATAGCGGCGGATCCAGGCCGCGGTGTAAGTGGGCGAGCGACGGTCGGCGTGGGTGAGCACCTGCTGGCCCCAGGGGTCGACGATGGGGCGCGACCACCAGCTGGGCCAGCTTCCGGGCGGCGCCGCCATCTTGGCCAGCCCCAACCGACCCAGTGCGGTTTGGTAGTCGCCGAGCCCCTTCCAGGGGTTGCTGGCCAAGGTGAAGACGAAGGTGGGGTAGCCGACTACCGGCGCGCCCGCCTGCCATCCCACCCGGCCGCCGGCGCCGCGGTCCCGGAACTTGCGCAGAGCCTCCAGTGGGTAGTTGACCTTCACCTCGCCGCTGCCGGTGACGGCCATCCGGGTTGCGTCCGGAACCTGCTGCAGCCCGAAACCGAGCCAGTGGTCGCCGAAGTGGAGCTGAAGGTCGAACGGGGGGGGCGCGAAGGGCCCGCCCCGAGCGATCACCACTGACGGGGTCCGGCTCAGGAGGGAGCGCCGCGGGTCGGGTGAGAACCCGCCTCTGGCCGAGTGCACCGACAGCCCGGTGCGGCCGTTGAAGAAGAAGCTGGGGGAGATGGCGGGAGCCGGGCCGACCCGGGTCTGAAACCTCACCGTGAAGAAGTCCGCCCGGGGAACGAGCTGGGCCCGGTCCACTAGCACCGACCCGGCGGTGTACGCGGCTGACCTGAGCTCGCCACCGTGCCAGCTGGTGGAGAAGGTAAGGTCTGCCGGCGGCGTCTCCCAGCCCGCCTCGGCCACGAGGGGAAAGCGGGTGATGGCCTGGCCCCCGGGGGTTTCTACCGTCACCATGCCGGTGCGGCTGACCGCTAGCCGATAGCGCGCCTCCCTGATGGAGTGCACGGCCGGGTGCGGGCTCAGGGTGAGGGCGGCGCGCCGGGCTGGGGTAGCCGCAGCGGCATGGCTGCCACCGAGCAGTCCTGAGCCCACCGCCACCGCGGCCGCACAAAGGGCGACCCCCGCCGTCCGCCTGGGTCCGTGGGGCACAAAGAGCTCCTGATCTGGTGGGGGTCTCGCCAGTGGTAACGGCGGAGCCGGGTGCCGAAGTTACCTTGTCCTTGGCGGGCGGTCCGCAGCGGTCAAACTGTCGTACGACAGAGCGGAGGGAAGTGGTTGTCCCAGCTCCCCCAGGCGACAAGGGTGACGGTGCAGAGTCGCGGCCGGCGGCTGCGTCCGCGCCGACTCTGGCGCTGGCCGGGAGGCTGGCCCCGTCCTGTGCGCGGCTGCTGCGGCTGCCTGACTGCGCTGGTAGGCCTCTTCTTGCTGCTGAGCTTGGGGCTGACCCTGTTTGCGCTGATACCCAACTCGTACCCGGCCTACCCGGCTGGCGCCCGCACGCGAGCCGCGGTGCCGGCACAGCCGGCCCTGCCCTGGCTGCACAGTGACGGTCGGGCGATCTACGACAGCTCGGGGCGGCAGGTGCTTCTGCGAGGGATGAACGTCACCGGCCTGGAGCAGGCCCAGGACATGAAGCCGGGCCCGGTGCCCGACGCTGCCGCCTTCGCCCAGATGGCCGCCGACGGATTCGACGTAATCCGGCTGCCGGTCGACTGGTCCGAAATCGAGCCGCAGCCCGGTCGCATCGACCGCGCCTATATCGGCCGCATCCGCCGGGTGGTGGCGGAGGCGGCCCGGGAGCGTATTTACACCATCCTGGACCTGCACAACATCGACTGGAGCATCTACTACCACGGTGACGGCGCGCCATCGTGGGCCACCGCCGGGTTTCTGCCGCGCTCGTTTACGCAGCTGCCCTCGCCCTGGGACCGGCATGCCGCCCCCGGAGTGATCGCGAGCTACGGGATCTTCTGGACGGACCTTGGGGGTTGGCAGCAAGATGTGCGCCAGGTCTGGAGCGTGCTCGCCCGGACCTTCGCCCGCGACTCGGCGGTGGCCGGCTTTGACCTGTGGAACGAGCCCCACCCGTTCCCGGTGCCCCCCGGGCTGTTCGAGAAGAAGTACTTGCTCCCCTTCGAGGCCGCCCTGATAACCCATTTGGTGCGGATCGCACCCCGACAGATGTACATCACCGAGCAGACCCTGTCCTTCGGTCTACCCACCTACGTGGGCCGGCTGCCCTACCCCAACCTGGTCTATTCCAGCCACGTCTTCGCCACCCTGCTCGAGCCGCCCTGGCAGAAGCCGGTGCCCGAGTACTCTGCCCCTTTGCGGCTGCTGGAGCAGCAGGCGCGCGAGGACGGCGGGGCTCCCTGGGTGGGGGAGATCGGAGACAACCCGGGAAGGGCGGGCAACCAGTGGATCGCCCGCGAGATGAATGAACTGGATCGCTTCAAGCTGGGCTGGGCGTTCTGGGACTGGGACGAGGGGGGCAGCTGGGCCTTTTTGAAGCATCCCTCGCGGCTACGACTCGTGGCGCGGGCCTTCCCGCGTGCGACGCCGGGCACCCTGCAGTTGCTCAGCTACAACTACCGGCAGGGACGGCTCCGCCTGCGCTTCCGCGGCCGCGTGGCTGGGCGTCCGCTCGAGATCGAGGTGCCCCGCTTCTTCCACAGCTTCGAGATTCGCAGCAGCGTGCCGGCCGCGAAGATCAGTGCCCACCTCGACCCGCACACCCACCTCCTTACGGTGTTGATTCGCGGCACCGCCGAGGAGCACTCGCTGCAGCTCTCGTTCAGCTGAGCCAGCTCCCGGAACCGGGGGTGGCGGGCGGATACTTGGGGCAAGTGGAGGACTTCAGGGAGCTGGCGGACGCGGCTGTCGACGCCTTGCTGGCGGCCCAGCCGGAGGAAGCCACCGCCCTGGGCGACCATCGCTTCGACCACCAGCTGGCCGAGCGCGACCTGGGTCTGCAAGAAGCTCTGGCTGGCAGGCTGGCTGATTGGGGCCGGCGCGTGGCGAACTTGGAGCGCCCGGGACTGGACCAGCAGGCGCAGGTCGATCTGGAGATCCTGGGAGCGGAGCTGGAGCGGGCTGCGTTCAGTTTGCGGGAGCTGCGGGAGCCGGCCTGGAACCCGCTCGTCTACAACCCCGGCGACGCCCTCTACCCGCTGTTGACCCGCGATACCCAGCCGATCGGCGACAGGCTGCGGGCCATCCGCTCCCGGCTAGAGCTGGTGCCCGGTCTGGTGGCCCTGGGGATGCGCCAGCTGGAGAATCCCCCCGCCATCCACGTGAAGACCGCCCTCGAGCAGCACGGGGGCGCTGCTCAGTTGATGACCGATGAGGTGAGCCGCCTCGCGGCCGGGTGGGACGACGTCCCGGGACGGTCCGGCCTGGCCGCCGCCCAGGTGCGGGCCGCCGACGCCTGGCAGCGCTTCGGGGTCTTCCTGGACGACCTGCAGCAGCGGGCAGCCGGGGAGTACCGGCTGGGACCGGAAGGCTTTTCGAAGAAGCTGCGCCTGACGCTACAGTCCGACCTGTCGCCGGCCCAGATCAGCGAGCGGGCTCAGACCGAGCTCTTCCAGGTCCGCGGCGAACTCGACCGGCGCGCCTGCGCCCTTTTGGGGGAGCGGGAGGGGGCCGAGGGCGCGGCCGAGCGCGCGCTCGATCGCATCGCGGCGGAGCGGCCGGACAACGCGACCGTCATCGCCGAGTGCGAGCGGATTTTGGCGGCAGCGGCCCGGACGGTCCGGGCGTCGGGTCTGATACAGCTGCCGGACGACAGCTACGAGATCGAGGTCATGCCCGAGTTCCGGCGCGGGGTGGCGGGCGCCTACTGCGACCCGGCCGGCCCGTTCGAGGAGGGGGCCAAGACCAAGATCGCGATCGCGCCCGCGCCCAGCGACTGGACCCCGCAACGGGTCGAATCCTTCTATCGCGAGTACAACCTGACCGCTTTGGCGGAGCTGATGGCCCACGAAGGCGTACCGGGTCACATGCTCCAGCTCGCCTGGGCGCGGCGCTTCGCGGGGCCGAGCAAGGTGCGGCAGGCGCTGTGGAGCGGTCCCTTCGTAGAGGGGTGGGCCTGCCACGCGGAGCGGATCATGGCGGAGTTGGGCTTCGGGGGCGAGGCCTTTCGGCTGGTCCAGCTCAAAGTCCGGCTCCGCTTCACCCTCAACGCCATCATCGACGCCGGCGTCCACGCCGAGGCCATGGACGAGGGAGAGGCGCTGCAGCTCATGACCAGGGTCGGGCTGCAGGAGCAGGAGGAGGCAGCGGCGAAGTGGCGGCGCGCCTGCCTCACCTCGTGCCAGTTGTCCACCTACTTCGTGGGCTACGCGGAGCTCGACGATCTCTTTAGGGAGGCGGGCGAGATCTCGTCCTACGATCCATACCTGGCCCAGGGCTCACCACCACCCCGGCTGCTGCGGCGCTTGGTCCCGGAGCGGCAGTGAGAGTGCTCTAAGAGCTCTCCCAGCTGACATTAACCTTGGCGCCCTAGACAGGAAGTGAATGCGAATGCGGCAACAGCGGGGCGCTCGGTAGTGCACTTTGTCGGTACCCGCGCAGCTGCTCCTCTGCTGGCCCTGAGCCTGCTCGCCCTGGCTGGGTGCGCCAGCACGGCCCAGCCGGCGGTCCAGCACCAGGCGCTGAAGGCGGAGCCGGTCCAGCCGCCGGCTGCGCTCTTGGGGCTGCAGGCCCAACTGGTCAAGCTGTATCGCACCGTCAGCCCCTCGGTGGTACAGATCTCCACCTCCGCGGATCTGGGCTCCGGGATCGTCTTCAACACCGGCGGCGATATCGTCACCAACAACCACGTCGCCGACGGCTTCAAGAGCTTCACCGTGACCCTGGCCAGCGGGCGGCAGTACCACGGCAGCTTGGTGAGCGCCTTCCCCGCCGACGACTTGGCGGTGATCCACATCAACGCCACCGGCCTTCACCCGGCGAAGTTCGCCACCCCGAGCCAGGTTCAGGTCGGGGAGGTGGTGATGGCGATCGGCAACCCGCTGGGTCTCCAGAGCAGCGCCACCGAGGGGATCGTCAGCGCGCTCGGGCGGACCGTTTCCGAGTCACCGTCGGTCACTATCCCGGACATGGTGCAAACCAGCGCCGCGATAAACCCGGGCAACAGCGGAGGGGCGCTGGTGGACCTCTCGGGCCGAGTGGTAGGGGTGCCAACCCTGGTCGCCCTGGATCAGCAGATCGGGGGCACCGCCGCGGACGGGATCGGGTTCGCCATCCCCAGCCAGACGGTCTCCAATCTGGCCGGCCAGATCGCCAAGTACGGCCATGTGGTCAACTCCGGGCGCGCCTTCATCGGCGTCGACGTCGCCCAGGCCAGCAACGCTCAGGGCCAGCCCTCGGGGGTGCTGGTGATCCAGGTGACGCGGGCGGCGGCTTCCCAGGCGGGTCTGGTCGCCGGTGACATCATCACCGCGCTCAACGGCCAGGCCACCCTCTCGGTGGACGCTCTGACCGCCGCGCTCGCCACCTTGGCGCCCGGCCAGTCCGTCAGTCTCACCGTGCAGGAGCCGAGCGGGGGCAGTACCAGCCTGACGGTGGTGCTGGGACAGCTCCCCGGCGGCTGACCGGACCGGTCAGTCCGTCAGCGCCGATCTCAGGTCGGCGATCAGGTCCGCCTCGCTCTCCAGCCCCACAGAGAGCCGGACCAGGGCCGGATCCACCTCCAGCGGCGAGCCGGCGGCGGCGGCGTGGGTCATGGCCGCGGGGTGCTCCACCAGCGACTCCACCGCGCCCAAAGACTCGGCCAGGGTGAAGAGCCGGGTACGGGCCGCGAACTCCCGGGCGGCTGTCTCCCCGTCCCGGTGGAGGAAGGAGACCATGCCGCCGAAGCCACGCATCTGCCGCCGGGCGACCGCGTGCCCCGGGTGGTCGGGTAGTCCTGGGTAGAGCACCTGGGCTACTGCGGGCTGGCCCGACAGGAACTCGGCCACCCGCTGGGCAGTACGGCAGTGCCGCTCCATTCGCACCGCCAGCGTCTTGATTCCGCGCTGGACCAGATAGCAGTCAAACGGTGCCGGCACCGCGCCGCTGGCGTTTTGGAGGAAGCCCAACTTCTCGGCGAGCGCGGGGTCGTTGAGCGCCACGATGCCGCCGACCACGTCCGAGTGCCCCCCCAGGTACTTGGTGCTGGAGTGCAGGACGAGATCTGCCCCCAGGGCCAGGGGATTCTGCAGGAAGGGGGTGGCGAAGGTGTTGTCCACCACCAGGCGAGCCCCCGCCCGGTGCACTGCGCCGCTGAGGTTGGCGAGGTCGGTGACCCCCAGGCGGGGATTGCTCGGAGTCTCCACCCACACCAGGCGGGTGGGGGAAGACAAGGTACCAGCGACCGCGCTTGGGTCGGTCAGGTCAGCGGTGCTGAACTGCACCCCCAGGGGTCGGTACACCTGGGAGATCAGCCGGTAGGTGCCGCCATAGACGTCGTTGGCGAGCAGAACCCGATCGCCGGGTTGGAGCAGGGCCCGCAGGACGGCATCCTCGGCGGCCAGTCCGCTGGCGAAGGCGTAGGCGTGGCTGGCTCCCTCCAGTGCGGCGAGCTGGTGCTCGAGGGCTGCCCGAGTCGGGTTCCCCGACCTGGAGTACTCGAAGCCCTGATGGCTGCCGACAGCCCTCTGCCGGAAGGTGGTGGACAGGTGAATCGGCGGCACCACCGCCCCACTGCTGGGGTCGGGTTCCTGGCCAGCATGAATTGCCCGGGTCTCGAAGCCGGCCTGCTCGGTCACTCAGCGTGGGTCCCGCTCGGCAAGCGCCACCAGGAGATCGGAGCGGGTGAGGATACCGACCGGGTGGCCCGCATCCATCACCAGCACGGCGCCGCGGCCGTCCAGCAGCTTCTCGACGATCTCGTCCAGGGAAGCTCCGGCCCCCACGGTGGGCAGCGCCGGGGCCATCACCTCGCCGATGGTGCGCGAGAGCGAGGCGGGGTCGGCGAACGCCCCCTGGAGCAGGTCCAGTTCCTGCACCGCGCCCAGCACCTCGGCGGCCGCCAGCGGCGGCTCGGTCTTGATCACCGGCAGCTGGGAGACACCGTATTCGCGCAGCAACTGGATCACCGACTGGACCTTCTCCTGCGGATGGACGTGGACCAGCTCCGGCAGCCCTCCCGGCTTCGCGGCCAGCAGGTCGGCGGCAACCGGACCCGGCGAGCGCAGGAAGCCGAAATCGGCCATCCAGGCGTCGTTGTAGAGCTTGGAGAGGTAGCCGCGACCGGAGTCAGGGATGATCACCACCACCACGCTCTCCGGCCCCAGCTCGCACCCCACCTCGAGGGCGGCGAAGACGGCCGTGCCCCCGGACCCACCGACGAGCAGTCCTTCCTCGCGAGTGACCCGGCGGGCGGTGAGGAACGAATCCTGGTCCGCGACCGCGACCACGCGGTCCACCACCGACCGGTCGAAGGCGATAGGCCAGAAGTCCTCACCGATCCCCTCCACCAAGTAGGGACGTCCGCTCCCCCCGGAGTAGACCGAGCCCTCGGGGTCGGCGCCGATCACCTGGACGCCGGGATTTTGCGCCTTGAGGAAGCGGCCGGTTCCGGTGATGGTGCCACCGGTACCGACGCCGGCCACCAGATGGGTGATCCGTCCCGCGGTTTGTTCCCAGATCTCCGGGCCGGTTGAGCGCTGGTGGGACAAGGGGTTGGCTGGATTGCTGTACTGGTCTGGCTTGTACGCTCCTGGGATCTCGCGGGCCAGGCGGTCGGAGACCGAGTAGTAGCTGTCCGGGTGCTCGGGGGCGACGGTAGTGGGGCAGACGACCACCTCGGCACCGTAGGCGCGCAGCAGGTTGATCTTCTCCGGGGCGATCTTGTCCGGCATCACGAACACGCAGCGGTAGCCGCGGCGGGCCGCCACGATCGCCAGGCCCACCCCGGTGTTTCCGGAGGTGGGTTCTACTATGGTGCCGCCCGGTCGCAGCGCTCCGGAGGCTTCGGCCGCATCGATCATGGCCAGGGCCGGGCGGTCCTTGACGCTGCCGCCCGGGTTGAGCAACTCCAGCTTGGCCAAGAGGGTGCAGTCAAGCCCCCGGCCGACCCGATCAAGCCGCAGCAGCGGGGTGTTGCCGACCAGTTCCAGCAGCGAGTCGACCACCTGCATGGGTCTGTCCAAAGCGTCGGCGTCCTGCACTTAGCCCTCCTGGCGGGCGGCGTCTTCCTGCGGGAAGCCTAGCGGTGCGGGTCCCGCTCAGGGCATGGCGGGAAAGGTACGGCGCAAGAAGTCGACCGTCTGCCCCCAGGCCTGCTGCGCCGCTTCCTCGCGGTAGAACATCGGCAGGGCCGAGTTGTCGAAGCCGTGCTGGGCGTGCTGGTGGACCTGGATCTCCACGTCCGAGCGGCCGGAGAAGGCCTGGCGGACCGCCTCCCGCTTCTCCAGCGGCACCAGCGGGTCGTCGCTGCCGAAATGGAAGATCATCGGGCAGCGAATCCGGTCCGCCCACTCCAGCTGCCGGTCCAGGTTGGTGCCGTAGTAGCAGACGGTCGCGACCGGGTCCGCCAGGGCGGCCACCATGAAGGCGACGTCCGAGCCGGTGCCCATGCCAAACACGCCCGAGCCGTTCTTCGATTCGGGCAGCTCGCCCAGCAGCCTGAACGCCGCCAGCGCGTCTCCGACCGCTGCGTCGGGGTCGAGCTTGGCGCGCACCTTCACGGCCTGCGCCAGACCGCGGTCGGTGTGGGGGAAGTTGAGGTCTGGCTCGATGCGCCAATAGAGGTCCGGTGCCATCACCAAGTAGCCGATGTCCGCCAGTTGCTGGGCCCGACGCATGAGGTACTCCCCGAGGCCGAAGATGTCGTGGAGCAGCAGAAAGCCCGGGCCCACCTGCCTTTCCGGAAGCACCAGCTGCGATGCAAAACGCCGGTCGTCGTGGCTTGTAACCATCACGGCACGCGCACTCATCCTGGCCGCAGGATATGGAATCACAGCTCGGCTCCGTGAAACCCCGATCACTGGGAGTGGGGTTACTCTGCGGCAGGGGCGCTCGGCGCTCGAGGAGTACTAGACCATGCCCATCGACTTGGTGACCGGCAGTTGAACTTCCTCTCCGACTTCCACGGTGCCCTGGCGCTGGTGCTGCTGTGCGCCCTCCTCTTCGCCGAAGAGGCTGGGGTCCCGCTCCCCTTCGCCCCCGGGGAGCTGACCCTCCTGGCCGGCGGGCTGCTGATAGCCGCGGGCGGGCTCGACCCCTACGTCTTCGGTCCGCTCGCCTTCGCGTCCTGCGTCGCCGGCGCCGTAGTCGGCTTCTCGTGGGCGCGGCTGGTGGGGGAGCGAGGCCTCACCAGCCTGGCTGGCCGCTTGCACCAGACCAAGGCTTTGCAGCGCGTCGCCAACCGCGTCCGGCAGGCTGGTCCGGTCCGCGTGGGTGTGGCTCGACTCATCCCTGGGCTGCGGATCTACACCACCTTGGTGGCCGGTGCCTTCGGCGTCCCGATCAAGACCTTCCTGGTCGGTATCGTCCCGGCGACTGCGATCTGGGTGGCCGTGTTCGTCGCCCTGGGGGCGCTGGTGGGGATTCCGGTTGAGCACTTCCTGGGCAGCATCGAACGGCTGGCCGTGCAGGGAGCGATCCTGTTGCTGATAGGGGTGGGCGGCTACGTAGCGGTCCGCCACGCACCTCAGCGCGACCGCGACCCGCTGGTGCACGTCCCGGTGCAGGTGCGGGTGGCGGGAGCGGTGGCGGTGGACATCACCCTGGTCGCCAGCGTTGTCGCCGGGATCATCTCGATCGTGCGCCGCATCTCCGGGATCGGTCTGGACGCCAGCTGGGTGGACGTGGCCGTGGTGGTTGGGGTGATCGCCGCCTTCTACGTGGTGTTGACCCGCCGCGGCACCGGGGCGACGGTAGGCGAGGCCCTGCTACACGTCGGCTACGTGAAGCAGGTGGGGCCGAGCATGCACCGCGGCCACTTCAGTCAGCCGCGCGGGACGGTCTCGGTCCAGCGGGCGGCCCGCCTGCTGCGCACGCTCGGCAGCGGCGGCCGGTTACGAGTCGCCCAAGCCCTTCTGGCCGGGTCTACCAGCGCCCAGGAGATCGCCACGGCCACCGCCCTCGACGAAGAGGAGGTGAGGCTGCACTTGGCCGCGCTCGCCCGTGAGGGGGTGGTTGAGGTTGCCGCCGGCCCCGACGCAGATGCCTTCAAGTTGTCCGATCGGTACGGAAACTGGATCGCCGAGCTGCTGGCCGCCACTTCCCAGACGCCGCCGCCGGCCGACGCCGCGCTTGCAGCCGAAGAACCATCCGGGGCCCGGGTTTGATCAGGAGCCGCCTCGAGATCCGGCCGCTCGGGTCCGCCGGTCTAGGCCCTCAGCGGCTGGCTCTGACCGCCGAACCGATCTCGTCGGCTGCGGCCTGAGGATCCGCGACATCGACAACCAGCTGGTTGTAGTGCTCGTGCTGCAAGCTGATCACGATCGCCTTGCCTTGGCCGTGCACGTCCCAGAACACCATCCCGTCGGCGCCGACGAAGGTTCCCGCCTGGAACACGCCCGGGATCCGGGCGCCCGCAACCTTGAGCCCGCTCGAGAAAGTGCCGCCTTGGATGTCAGGCCGGGCCTCCACCCCGGTGATGTCAGCCAAGGGGATCTGCAGGTGGCTGCGCAGGGCCCAGAGCTTGTCCATGCCCTCCACCGTTAGGTGGAGCACGCCCCCTTCCACCGTGTACTCGGTCATGCGCGAACCTTAGGGCAACGCCGACGCTTTCCGCTCAGTTTGCTAGCGGGCTGCCTGGCATGCGCCGACGCGCGCCCGGACAACTCCGCGGGTAGGCTGACGCCGTGCTCCTGGCGGAACTCGCGGCGACGTCGGCGGCGGTGGCCGGCAAGGGATCAAGGATCGCCAAGGTGGGATTGCTGGCAGAGGTCGTGCGCCGATCCGAGTTCGATGAGCTGCCGATCGTGGTCAGCTACCTGGCGGGCGAGCTGCGCCAGCGCCGCACCGGAGTGGGCTGGGCGGCTCTGCGCGACCTGCCCGTCCCGGCGGCCAAGCCGACCCTGACGGTGACCGAGGTCGACCGCCGGTTTGCGGAACTGGAGCGGGCCTCAGGGCTCGGCTCCTTCGGACTGCGCCAGAGCGCGTTGACCGAACTGCTGGGGCGGGCGACGGAGCCGGAGCAGCGCTTCCTAGGGGCGCTCATCGCTGGCGAGCTGCGACAGGGCGCCCTGAGCGGGGTGATGCTGGACGCGGTCGCGCGGGCGGCGCGGGTGGACGGCGCCCAACTCCGCCGCGCGGCGATGTTCATGGGCGACCTCCCCGCCGCCGCCGCACTAGCCCTGACCCAGGGTGCCGACGGGCTGGCCGGTGTGCAGCTCCGGGTGGGTCAGCCGGTCTCACCGATGCTTGCCCAGACGTCTCCGTCAGTGGGCGAAGCGCTGGGCCGACTCGGGCCGGCCGCGGTGGAGTGGAAACTTGACGGGGTTCGAATTCAGGTGCATCGCCTCGGGCGCCGGGTCGACGTCTTCACCAGGACTCTCGATCAGATCACCGCTCGGGTGCCCGAGGTGGTCGCCGCCGTGCTCAGCCTTCCAGGCACAAGTCTGGTGCTGGACGGGGAAGCGCTGCTGCTGGATGAGAACGGCGCCCCGAGGCCGTTCCAGGAGACCTCCAGCCGGGTGGCTTCGCAATCCGGCCCGGCCAGGAGCCGCAACCGGCTCACGCCCTTCTTCTTCGACCTGCTGCACGTGGACGGGGAGGACATCACCGAGCTCCCCGCCCGGGAACGCTTCGCGGCAGCTGAGGGGCTGGTGCCCAAGGGGCTCTGGGTGCCCCGGTTGGTGACCGGCGAGCCGGAGGAGGGCGAGAGCTTCTTCGCAGACGCCGTGCGCCGAGGCCACGAGGGGGTGGTGGTCAAGGCCCTCGACGCCTCCTACCAGGCGGGACGGCGCGGAGGCGGGTGGTTGAAGGTGAAACCCAAGCACACACTAGACCTGGTGGTACTGGCGGCGGAGTGGGGGCACGGTCGGCGCCGTGGCTGGCTTTCGAACCTGCACCTGGGGGCCCGCGACCAGTCGAGCGGCGAGCTGGTGATGCTGGGCAAGACCTTCAAGGGTCTGACCGACGCCATGCTCGCCTGGCAGACCCAGCATCTCCTGGCACTAGAGACAAGGCGCGACGCCTACACCGTCTACGTACGTCCAGAGCTGGTTGTGGAGGTCGCCTTCGATGGGGTCCAGACCAGCCCCCGCTACCCCGGCGGGATGGCGCTCCGCTTCGCGCGGGTGGTCCGCTTCCGAGAGGACAAGCCGGCCGCCGAAGCTGACGGCCTCGAGCTGGTGCGGCTGCTCCACCGGACTATGGCCGGTTAGGCAGAGCTCTGCTAGGTTCCTGGTCGTGGACGCCTCGCTCATCGTCGTCGGCGGGGGCCCGGTGGGGGCGGCCATCGGGATGGGGGTCCCGGACGCGCTGGTACTCGAGTCCTCCCGCTTTCCCCGCGACAAGGTCTGTGGCGAGGGGCTGATGCCCAACGGCGCCCGTGTGCTGGCCGAGCTGGGTTTGGATCTCGCGCGCGAGGGGTTTCCGGCGCTGGCGGGGGTCAGCTACCGCCTCGAGGGCGGCGAGCCGGCGCGCGCCTCCTTCTCGCAGGGGGTGGGGTTTGGTACCCGCCGCCTGCGCCTGGACTCGTTGTTGGCGGCGCGAGCTGGGGTCCGCACCGGGGTGACCGTGCGCGGAGTCGCCGACCTCGGTCGGAGCGTAGAGGTAGAAACCAGTGCAGGTACCTTCACCGCGGCGTCGGTCGTGCTCGCCGACGGGATGCGCTCCCGCCTGGCGCGATCGCTGCCCTGGGCTCGTGGCCGGGAATCGGCTCGCCGCCGCTATGCCCTGGTGGGCCACCTTGAGATGCTTCCTCTGAGCCGGGACGTGGAGGTAACCCTTCTAGGCCGCTCCGAGGTCTACGTGGCCCCGGTGGGGGATCGGGAGGTGCTGGCCGCGGTACTTGGGTTGAGGGGGGCTCTGCGCGACCCCGGGAACTCGGTCAGCGGCAGCTATCGGCGAGCGCTGGCCCGAGTCGACCCGCGCTTAGCCCAAGCTCCTATGGTGGGCCGGCTCAGGGGCGCGGGGCCATTCGGCATCGCCCGGACCTCCGTCGCCCGCGGGCGCATCTTCCTCGCCGGCGACGCGGCCGGGTTTCTGGATCCGCTCACCGGCGACGCCTTGGCGGCGGGCCTGGAACAGGCGCGCGTGCTGGCGGATTTGCTAAGGAGAGACCCCGGCGGAGCCGCCGCCCGCTACGCGAGCTGGTTCGACCAGCAGTGGCGCCGGCGAAAGGCGGTGACCCGGTTGGCGCTGTGGTTGAGCGGTCGACCGGCGCAGAGCTCGCGTTCGCTGCGGGCGCTCGGGCGCCACCCCGAAACCCTCCAGGCCTTGGTGGACGCCAGCCAGGGGCTGCGGCGCCTGCGGAGCCTTACGGCCGCGGATTGGGCGGTGGTCGCGGGGATGCGGCGATGAGCCGCATCCTGGGGCTGGGCACCGCCCTCCCAGAGCACCGGCTCTCGCCCGAGCAGGCGCAGGCCGCCCTCGGCCTCACCTGGCCACACCTCAGACACCAGGAGATGCACCTGGGCAGCCGGTTCACGGTCGACCCGGCGGAGCTCGTGTTCAGCCGCCGGAGCCTTGGGACCCGGATGGCGGTCTACGCGGCGCAGGCGCCCCGGCTGGCCGAAGTCGCCGCCCGGGAGGCGCTGGCACACGCGGGGCTTTCCTCCGACGCGGTGGACGTCGTGATTTCGGTGTCGTGTACTGGTTATATGGCTCCTTCGCTGGACGTGCGTCTGGCAAAAGCGCTGCCCCTCAAATCCCAGGTGATCCGCCTGCCCATCACCGAGCTCGGCTGCTCCGGCGGGGCCGCCGGGCTGGCGCTGGCTCACCGCATGGTGGACTCGGGCCGAGTCGGGCTAGCGCTGGTGGTTTGTGTCGAGCTGTGCTCGCTCAGCTTCCATCCCGACGATCGGTCCGCCGACAACCTGGCGGCGGCGCTGGTGTTCGGCGATGGGGCGTCGGCTGCTGTCGTGGGCGCCACCGGTCCGGGACCGTTGGTCGAGCGGGTCGAGTCGCACCTGATCGCCGACTCCGAGGATCTCCTGGGTTTCCAGCTTCGTGACGACGGCTTTCATCCGGTTCTCGACCGCCGCCTGCCCCGGCTGATCGAGCGCGCGCTTCCCCAAGTGCTGCGCGAGTTCGGGGCGCCGGAATCCGACTTTCTGGCGGTGCACGCCGGGGGCCCGCGCATCTTTGACGCGGTGGAGTCTGCTCTGGGCCTGGCGCCGGGCGGCCTGGTGGTGTCTCGGGACGTGTTCGCTCGCTTCGGCAACCTGTCGTCGGCGTCGCTGTTCTTCGTCATGGCCGCTGCCCCGTCGGCCTGGGGTCAGGGACTCAGCCTGGCGTTTGGCCCGGGGGTGACCGTGGAACTGGCCGAGCTCAGAAGAAGCCCGGAATGAAGCGCGTCCGGCCGGCAAAGGCCTCTCGGTAGCCGGGTAGCTGGTCGAGCAGCTTCTCCTCGGCTCGGATCCGTTGACGCAGGATCGCTGAGTTGGCGATGGAGAGCCCGACTGCCGACCGCCAGGCTCCGCCGACCATGGGGACGGAGGCCATCTCCACCGCCACGGCTAGGTAGTTGGGGTGCCGGACCCAGCGGTAGGGGCCAGTGGCCACCACCCGGGTCTGCCCGGAAACTGAGGCGCGCACGTTCCACCAGGGACCCAGGCTGCGGATGCACCAGATTCGAAGGAGAGTGGCGGAGAGCAGCAGACCAAGCCACCAGCGCCGCCCCGGCCGCCCGCAGCCGAGCCGGCGCAGCTCAAGCGGCGGGAGAAGGAAGAGGAGGACATGGGTGACGACCATGACCCGGTAGCCCCTAGGGACTGGCTTGACGTCGGTCAGACCGCGCTCGCGTCGATTGGAGACCGCAAGCTCGGCCAGCCGCTCTGCCGCGAGCAAGCCCAAGAGCGCCAGGTACCGGCGCGATGGGCCGGAGGGCTCAGCGGCCGCGCTCAAGGCCGGGCGGTGAGGATGACTTTGCCCAACTTCGCACCAGCACGGAACCGTGCGTAGGCCGCAGGCGCCTGGTCCATGGGATAGGAGGCCGCCAGAGGAACGCTCAGGTCACCGTTGCCAAGGAGGGGGAGCAGGTGCCAGGCGATCTGGCGCGTCAGCTCGCCCTTCTCCGAGCGGGTACGGGAGCGCAAGGTGGTACCCCGCAGCGAGGCCCGCCTGCGCATCATCCGGCCCAGGTCGAGCTGGAGCTGCGCCCCGGCAGCAATGCCCACTACCACGATTCGGGCGCCCTCCGCGAGATGGTGGAGCACCGGTCCAAGGCTCGGAGCTCCCACCAGCTCCAGGACCACCTGGAAGGGACCCTGCTCCAGGGCCTCATCGGGGCCGAGCGCCGCGGCGGCACCAAGTCGGGCCAGCTCGGGCAGCAGGTCGGCGTGGCGGCTCGACGCGATAGGCAGCGCGCCCGCCAGCCGAACCAGCTGGACCGCGGCGGTACCGACCCCGCCGGCGGCTCCGGTGACCAGTACGCGCTCACCCATGGCCAGTCCCGCCTGACGGAACAGGGCGTCATAGGCCGTGAAGAATGTCTCGCAGAAGCCGCCGGCGGCCTCGATGGAAAGGCCGTCCGGTACCGGCAAGGCGCAATCCTCGTCAACCACCGCCAGCTCGGCTTGGGCTGCCCCGCCCGCGAGCGCCATCACCTGGTCTCCGACCCCGAAGCGCTCGACCATCCGCCCAACTGACACCACTTCGCCGGCCAGCTCCAGGCCGGGAATATCGGCTCGGATGCCGGGAGGCGGGGGGTAGCCGCCCCGCACCTGGATCAGGTCCGCTCCGTTCAGACCTGCGGCGGCCACCCTTACCAGGAGCTGGCGGTCGCCGGCGACGGGGTCTTCCTGGTCGGTGAAGACCACCTCGCCTTCGCGGATGGTCACGGCCCTCACGGACCAAGACTAGCGAGGGCGGCCGGAGCCGGCGGCCGTTAGGTACCGGAGACTCGCTGGCCGACTTTGAAGACGGAGAGCCTGGGCAGAAGACCCCGTCCAGGCGGGGGTGCCGATTGCCGGTTCACCCTGCCGATCAGCCGCAGGCAGAGCAGCAGCGGCAAGGTGCACAGCAGCGCCAGCAGCACGAGCTCCCACCAGTCCAGCGCGGCCCAGAGATGGGCGCCTACCACGTTTCCGCTGGGACGAGCGAAGCTGAACCAGGCCGGATGTCCTGGTGCCACCAAGCGGCTGGGCCGCCCGTCGAAGCTGATCCGTTCCGGCAGGACGCCGGTTGAGACCAGGAACACGTGGACGCGGTGACCCCGGACCACCGCAGCCACAACCTGAGCGTTGATCAGTGGTTTCCACTCCGCCGCCAAAACGGTGGCAGCCGGAATCAGCGCCAGCCAGCTGAGTTCGCGCCCGGTCCGCCAGCGGAACGCGAAGCCCGCCGACCACCAGAGGAACACCGCCGCCAGCAGCCAGGGCAGGCCACGGGCCACCCAACCCAGGACGGGAATGGCGATGACCTCGGTCCCGCTGATGTCGGAGGGTGGAAGCCTCCATGGATCGGGGTGCGAGTCGAGGAGGCCCTTGGTGAGATAGCCGCTCGTGCGGTTGCCCCCCACGATCTCGTGCACGAAGGTGACCGTCTGTCCAGGGGGCACGAACGCGACCACGCTCCCGGGGCGCGGCGGGGCCGTGACTGCCCGGGTCACCACCAAGGCCCCGACCGGGATCCGGGGGCTCATGGACGGCGTCGTCATCACCATCCAGCGGCCACCCGTGAGCACCCACCAACCCGCCAGTGCCGCCAGCGCCAGGCAACCGGCGAAGGTGAGCGCGAGCGCCAACCGGGTCCATAGGTGGCGCCGGGACTCACCCCAGGACAATTTGCTGGTCTCCGTAAAGGACGCTGGCGCTCCAGCTGGCATTGCTCAGCGCCGCGGTGACCGAAAGTGAGGGCTGCAGCCCCTGCAGCACAGCGGGCGGCGTCCCCTCCAGAACCAGCTGGATCACCACCGCGGCCGCTCCGCCGGGAGCGAGGTTGCCGAGCGAAAGAACCGACGACCAGCCGGAGAGGGTCGAGTCCGAGCTTCCATCGAGAGCCGGGCAGCTACCCGGGCTGGCCGGCAGCAGGCAGCGGGGGCTGGCGCCGGACAGCTCCATGGTGACGCCGACGTAACGGCAGACTTGGGATGGGCTGCTCCCGGAGATGGCGTCGGGGTAGAGGTAACCGTTGTCCTGCAGAGGCCAGAATGAAGTGGGAGAGAGAGCATCCACTCCGGCCGCGTAGGCGGTCTGGCTCCCGCTGGCGCTCCACAAGCTGCCCGCCTGGCTGGCACTCAGCTGGCCGGGGAACACCGCGGCATCGGCCAGGTCTCCGACGAAGTACGAGGACGAGGGCGCGTCCGGCCAGTTGTTCGCCTCTGAGTCCCATCCCAGGTGCCAGTAGGCGCTGTAGTTCTGCGGCGTGGTCGCCTGGGGGTTGCTCCCTACCAGGGTGTCGTCGATGTACAGCTGCATGCCGTTGCTGCCGATGGTGGCGACCACCAGATGCCACTTGCCGTCGTTGTAGGGGCTCGAGCTCTTGGCCTCGTAAAAGCCGCCGTTGTAGACGCCGAAAACGACGTAGCCGGAGTTGTCCACCCAGATCTGGCGATCCCAATTGGACTGTCCCGTGTTCCCCTGGGCGTTGCTGGCTCCCATGAGCGTCCCCGAGCTGGTCGTCTTGAACCAGGTGGCCTCGGACACCGGATTGGGGTCAAAGTAAGAGGTGGTGGTGTTGATCATTTGGTTGCCCGAAAAGCCCATGGCCCCTGACCCGGGGAGGGGGCCAGCGAGGTTCTCGACAACCCCGGACTCCAGCAGTCCGGGGTTGCTGGCGGATGGGCTGGCGTCCAGGGCACCCAGTGGACCGCAGGCTGCCGGTGTCAAGCTCGCGGCGCCCGCTTCCGAACCGGTGTTGGTGAGCGTGGCCGCTCCCGAGAGTGGGTCGGCCCGGAGCGTTGGTTCGAAGGAGGCGATGGTCGCGGCGAAGCTGTCCAGGGTGGTCGTGCTGAAGGAAGCGGTACTCCCGGATGCGACAACCGTCGCGTAGGCGGCATTTCCGTAGGCCTGATTGGTCCAGGGCGGGCTTGGCAGCGAGTCGCCGGAGGCGGTGCTCACCACCGCCACCGCCACCTCGTTGGCCACCGCCGTGGGAGCGCTAGCGGCGACCGAGATGGCGGCTTGGCTGCTGCTGCTGTTGCTACCCGAGGTATCAAGGGGAGAGCCGGCACGGGCGCCTGAGAACTCGTAGAAGAACAAGCTGGGCTTGCGCACCGGCGAGCTGAAGCTGACGGTGATGCCACCGCTGACTGCCGCGGCGTCGGACACGTAGTAGATGGCCGCGCCGCTGTCGGCGTACGCGTCGGACGGACTGGCCGACCACACGTTGGTCGTGCCGTCAGCCAGCGTGATCGTCGGCTGAGCGTTGCGTGGTGTGTACGCGATTCCCATCACCAGCAGATCGCCGGCGGTCGTGGTCTGCGCAAGTGTCAGCGTTGCCGACGTCACATCGGCTCTCTGGTCGTACTGGCTGTTGGACTGCACCAGGGTGGGGGCCGGAGCCCCTCCCTGGAACTGGAGCGAGCCCTGGGGGAGCAGTGGGGTGGGACAGCTCTGGGTGTCAGAGGTGATCACCTGGGGGCTGGAGGTGCAGTTTGCTGAGTTGGCGGTTGCCTGCAGGAGCAGCGTCCCGCTTCCAGCCGTGCTGCCGCGGTTGACAACTCCGGCACTGAAGCCTCCTGTGGCCTGGAACGTCAAAGCCGCCGTCACTCCCAGCGCTAGCAGGATTCCCGCCCGCGCTGCCGCGTGGAGTGACGGCGGCTTGACCAAGAGGCTTACTGACTAAGAGTCCAGGTCACGTCCTCGCTGGCGCTGAGTCCCTGGTCCGCGTTGGTGGCGCTGCTGTCCAGCTGAGTTGTGATCAGAAAGCTCTCGGCCGAGCCGCTGTTGAGGCCGCCCAGGCCAACCGTGCCCAGGCTTGCTAGGCCGGCCAGCGTGTCGCTGCCGCTCACCGCCGGGCAACTCCCGCTACCGGCGGGATAGACGCAGTTCCCGGTGGTTGCGTTCTCAACGGTGACGTCGACCTTCCCGCAGAAGCCGCTGGTGTCGCTGCCGCTGTAGGGAGACGTGGCGGTGTTGGCGGCGGCCGTGCACCCGGCGGTCTGCATCGCGAAGGTGGTGGCGTTGAGGGTGCCCACGTTCTTGAAGTTCACAGTCGAGGTTGAGGGCGTCCCACCCGGCTCGGCGTTGCTGAGCCCGAAAAGGCTGACCGAGGTGCAGTTGGCGCTGTTGGTGGTGATTGTGGTGGAGGACGTGGACAGGCATGTGGTGGCGCCCTGGCCTTCCTGCAGCAGGATCGTCCCCGAAGCCGCCAGGTTTGTGTTGTTCACGACCGTGGCACTGAACCCACCCAGGGTCATCGTCAGGGTGCCGGCCAGAAGACCTGCTCCGGCCAGCCCGACGAGCAGGATCCCCACTCTGAGCTTGTCAACTTGCCATCCGAACATCGCGCTTTACCACCTCTTGCTTTTGTATGTCTGACGCTCGACGGGTCCTGTCGGGCCTCGAACGAGCGATGCAGGCAAAGTAGCTGTGGCTCAACGCCCTGAAACTCACGTCCAGCTTTCGTGGCGGATCCGTGGCCCAGAAGTGAGGCTTGGTAAGTTTGGTGTGACTCCGACTCTGGCGGATGCGCAGCGCCGGCCCACCGATAGATCCGGTGGGCCGTGACATCCGCCTGACCGAGCGCTGCGAGCTCACCGTGTCCGCGGCAGACGCTTGGTGGCCGCGAGGAGTCCCGCGGCGCCCCGGGGCGGCCACCTTGGCGCAGTTGGGCATAATCACCCGATGCCATCGCGCGCTCGGAGAAGACTGACCATCCGCATCCTCGGGGAGTCGGTTGGCGGCCTGGGTGCCTCTGCCTTGGGGGTCACGGGTTTGGCTGCGGCCCTGCTTGCCGTCTACGGCTTCCACGCGCCGGGCCTCTCGCTACCCGGAAGCCAATCTCCGGCATCGCACTCGATTCCCGGCCAGGCCAGCTCACCGACTCCGGGACCGAGTGCCCGCCCCACGCCCACCCCGTCGGCGTCGGCCTCGCCCAAGGTTGGTCCGCTTTTGGCCAACACCGCCTACGGCCCCTATGCATTCCAGATCTACCCGGGCCATCCCAGCAGCAACGCCCAACTGGCCATGGCCGGCTTCCAGATCACGGTCACGCCGAGTGGAGGCAAGCTCCAGCTGGTCGCCAAGACGGGAAGCGGGTCGCCGATCCGGCAGTCCTACGCCGGCGGCGACAAGATCTACTTCATAGAGGCCAACCTGGGCGACGACAGCGGCAACGCTGAATTCAACTTCTCGGACGACGGCATCGTTGCGACTGACGCCGCCGGTCACGTGCTGGGCTGAGTCCGAAGTCGTGCCGCGTCAGACCTCCCGCCGCCAGATGCCCCTGCCCGCGCAGGCGGGCGCCGAACTCCCGGCGGCGCCGGCGGCTACGACTAGCAGCCTGAGCCGGCGGGAGTGGGTTGAGCTCGGGCTGAGACTGGCGCTGGCGCTGGTCTTCCTGTGGTTCGGCCTGCACGAGCTACTGCAGCCCAAGCTGTGGACCGGGTACGTGCCCATTGTCTCGGCCGCCTCCACCCTGGCGGTGGTGGGCGTGCTCGCCCACGGCTGGCTGTTGACGGTGCTCGGCGTGGCTTTGGCGCTCGGTGTCGCCCCCCGAACGGCGGCCAGCGTGGGAGCCCTGCTGATGCTGGAGATCGTCATCTCGCTAGTGGCTCACGGGGTGACGGACGTGGTGGTGCGCGACTTCGCCGTTATGGGCCTGGCGGTGGCGGTAGCGTCCAGCCCTTCCTCGGGTCGGTTCGCCCTGGGCCGCTAGGTCACTGCCCGCCGCCGGGCACGGTTACCACCCAGCTGAGCCAGGCCGTGGCGAGGTGTAGCAGCGTCGCCGCCATGAACCCTCCGGCGAGAAGGCTCGCGGCGACCATCCCGAGGCGTACCAGAGGCCCGCGCAGCATCGCCCCCCGGCGCTGGAACTCGGCGGCCAACCGGCTCGGCATGGGCCAGATGTAGACCAGGACGTGCAAGGCCATCGCGCAGAACCAGAGCACGAACACCGCCTTGTGCACGGTCACCAAGAAGCTGTGCCCGGGCGTGACCCAGAGCAGAGCCAGCCCGGTGCCATAGAGCAGGATGGTCAGCACAACCACGACCGGAGCCAAAAGCCGCATCGGCAACCAAGGTGGGCCGGCGGCCACGTAGGCCCGGGAGCCCGCGTAGTAGCGGAGCATGCGGTATCCCGTGGATGCCAGCTTCAGCAGGGTGACCGGGAACAGGATCAGGCCCACCACGATGTGGACCGCGAGCAAATTCTGGATTGCCAGCAGGGTGAAGCCTTGGACCGCGAGCAGCACCAGCAGCACGGCCGCGGTGAGCGTCGTGAGGCGGATGTTGCCTTCCACCCCGGGGGGGTGAAGGGTTTCGGGATGGTCGCGAAACGCGCGCAGTGCCAAGTTTCGTTCAGCTTCCGAAGGCGCTCAGGTCCAGGGTCACATCCGCGACTGCGAACTCATGGCGCCGCAGCAGTTCGGTCTTGACCTGAAAGGCGCGGTGGTTGTGCAGCAACTGATTCCAGAAGTGGCGCGGGACTAGCTCGGGAAGAACGACTGTTACGGCGGCCTCGGGGTTGCGCTGGCGGAGCGCGTCCAGGTAGCGGAGTAGCGGCTGGACCACTGACCTATAAGGGGACACGACCACCCTCAAAAGCGGCTGAGGCAATGCTGGGTCCGCTCTCAGATTGGCGCCCACCCAGCTGTCCCAGTTGGACTCCAACTCTCGCGCCTCCTCTCCGGCGGCAGCCCCGGGATGGGCAGCGGCGTCGGCGGACGCCGACTCGGACTCGCCCGGGAACGTCTCGCTCTGTCCGGTGGCCACATGCACCGCCACCACTCGGTCGCTGATCTGCTGGGCATAGGCGATGGCACGCAACGCCAACGAGTCCAAACCGGCCACGGGTACGACGGCGATGCGGGTTCGGGAGGGGGTGGTCTCGGCGTCCTGGCCTTGGGCGGCAGGGGCGCTGGACACCACCACGCCCGGCTGTCGGAGGAGCGCCAGTTTGACCCGCAGTGACGGTACTTGGCGAGCGATGCCCCGAAGGCCGCGGCCCACCACCACGTCGGGCACCACCACCGTGACCGTGCGGGCTCGCGTTGGACCTCGGAGATCGGCGATGGCGCCGCGGATCGCCTGGGCGCGCCGTCGGCGATCGCCACGGCGGACATCGAAGTAGGGACTCGCCTCCTCGGCCGGCAGATCCTGGCTCAGCGCTCGGCTGATCCAGCCCGAGTCCAGGCCGGCGGCGGTGAGGTCGAGCACCAGTACGGGCAGTCGGAGCGAGGCGGCGTAGGCCAGCGCCTTGCCCGAGGCGCGGTCCGGGGACCAGAGCGGGACCAGGGTGTCGGCGGGCGCCACCTCGGCCTGGCCGGCGGGAAACTTGAACTTGGCGGCCGAGACGATCCGGTAGTGGCGCTCGATCCCCCAGAACATGAGCAGCAGCAGAGGGACGAGTACCAACACCACCCAGGCGCCCAAGCGGAACTTGACCACGATTACGACGAGATCAACAACCAGGGTGGCGGCCGCGCCCAACCCGTTGATGGCCAGTCTTCGGCGCCAACCCTGATCGCGCTGCTTCAGCCCGTACCGGACCAAAGCCGCCTGCGCCAGCGTGAAGGCGGTGAAGACGCCAACGGCGTAGAGGTTGATCAGGCGGTCGGTGTTGGCGTTGAAGACGGCCGTCAGCAGCAGCGAGACCGCGGTCAGGAACACGATCGCAGAGGAGTAGACGAGGCGATTGCCGAAGGCGCGGAAGCGGTGGGGAAGGCGGTCGTCGCGGGCCAGGAAGGCGCAGAGACGGGGGAAGCCGTTGAAGCTGGCGTTGGCGGCCAGCACCAGCACTGCCATGGTGGAGAGCTGGAGGACGAAGAAGAACCACCTCCCGGGCCCGATGAAGGTATGCGCGGCCAGCTGGGCCAAAACAGTGGGGTTACCTCCCGGTTTGGGCACGGTGCCGAAGACCCAGTCGACGAAGGTGACGCCGAGGAAGAGAAATACCAGGAGCCCACCCAGGATCAGCAGCGCCCGGCCCGCGTTGCGCCCGGCAGGCTCCCGGAAGCTGCGCACGCTGTTGGCTACCGCCTCGATCCCCGTCATCGAGGAGCAGCCCGAGGCAAAGGCGGTCAGGATCAAAAGCGGTCCCAGGGCTTCGGTGCTGGAATGAGCCGCCACCGGGTAGACCCCCGGGTGATGGGCCGCGCCGCTCAGGCCGCGAACCAGGCCCACCACGATGAGGGCGGTTATGGCGACGATGAAGGCGTAGGTGGGTGCGAAGAAGATGGCTCCCGCCTCACGAACGCCTCTTAGGTTGCCGAGGCAGAGCAGCCCCACCAGCGCCAAGGCGATAGGAAGCCGGACGGCGGCCAGGCTGGGGAAGGCGGAGGCGAGGGCGTCGGCGCCCGAGGAGGTGCTGACGGCGACGGTGAGGACGTAGTCCACCAGCAGGGCGGCCGCAGCCACCATCGCCGGCCAGGCTCCGAGGTAGTCGCGGGCGACCACGTAGGAGCCGCCGTCGACCTGCCGCGTCACCACGATTTGGCGATAGGAGAGGACTACCAGGACCATCAGGGCGGCGATGGCGATCGCGATCGGCACCTCGAAGGCAAAGGCGGCGCCGACGCCGGCCAGGGCAAGCACCGCCAGGCCGGCCTCCGGCCCGTAGGCGACCGAGGAGAGGGCGTCCGAGGACAAGATCGGCAGCGCCCGTCGCACCTGCAGCCGCTCTGCCTCCAGTTCAACGGTTGCCAGCGGACGGCCGATCAAGACTCGCTTGGCCAGCACCAGCTGCCGCTGCAGCCCGGGTGGGGGAAGATCGGCCTCGGGCGTAGCAACCAGCATTCCGTGGGCCCCGCGCCGCAGCCCAGTACCGGGGCTCCGGCTCACGACGACGTAGCGATCGCCGGGGCGGCGGGCCTGCTGCGGGATCAGTTCCTCGGGGTCTGCGGTGAAGTCGTCGCGGTCGTCGGGAGGCGCTCCCCCAGGTCTCACGGCCGGCCGCCGCGCCTTGGGCCGCCGGCGTTCCAGGGCGGATCAGATTCAGGCGCGCTAGGGTGCGTCGGGAGAGGTGAGATCTTGGTCACACGCTGAGTGAGTGCGGTCTAAGCGCGAACCGATTATCGGGGCGGCGGACTCAGGCGGCCTGGAACTGCGACCAAGGGATGTTCCAGTCACCCTCACCGTTTTGCTCAGTGGCCGGCAGCGTGGTACCGGTGACTTCGACCACATCCCCGGGAATGGACCAGTTGTAGAACCACACCGAGTTGGCCGGATTCTGCTCGATGCATCCGTGGGACACGTTGTAGTGGCCATGGTCGGGGACGTCCCAGGAGGCGTCGTGCATGTAGTACCCGTCGGTCGATATGGCCACGTCCCAGTAGACGTTCTGGGCGTAGAGCCCGGGGTAGCCAATCGTGGCCGAATTCATGAAGACCACCGGGGCCTTGAACAGGACCACCAGCGTGCCGGAGATGGTTAGGAAGCCTGGCCTTCCGAGGCTCACCGGAAAGGTGTTGATGAGCTGGGTGCCGTTGTACACCTGCATCTCGTCGGTGGTGGCGCTGACCTTGGTCAGGTGCTGGTTCACCACGGTGAACTGGCTCTGCGCCGACGAATTCTCGATGCGGTAGCCGTTGATCGCCAGGCCGTCGAGGTTGATCGAGATGCTCGCCTGCTCGTTCAGCGGCCAGAAGTTCTGCGGTCGGCCGTCGACCTCTGTGCCGGACCACCAGTGCCAGCCGACCGGCTCAGCTTGGGAGTCCGTCACGGTGAAGCGCGAAAGCACCGCCTGCTGCATGTTGGCCGGGATCGCCTGGCTGAACTGCACCACCCAAGTAGCTCCCATGCCGACTTGGGCCCCGTTCTGGGGTGAGATGGTAATTCCGATCGAGCCGATCGGAAGAGGCTGGGGGGGAGTGACCCAGTGGGCGGTGCGAACTACCGTGCGCGCCGGCCGCCCGCCCCGGGCGGCGACGGTCATGTGGTATTCGGTGGCCCACGCTAGCGGCTGATTGGGCTTCCACCCGGTGGCCTGCAGGCTGCCCTGGACGGTCTGGCCATTGGCGGTGGTAACCACCAGCTTCTTGACCCTGGCGTGCTTCAGCGCGATGCCGATGACGGCGTTGGGGTTGACCGCTCCTTTGACGGCGGGCACGGTCAGCGCCAGCTCGGGCTTGATCGGCTTGGGGTGGGCGCGCATCAAGATCAGACCGGCGCTGGTGCCGCCGGCGATCACCAACACCGCGAGCGTGCCCCCAATCAGGAATCGGGTGCGCCGTCCGCGGCTCTTGGGGGCCGAGCCGTCGCTTGCCTGCATCCAGCCAGAGGATACCGCGGTTGCGCGCGCAACCTACCTCTGCTTTACTCGCAAACGATTGACTGGGCGCTACACCTTCGCAACCGTCGTATGACGGTCGATCCCGGTCGGCTGGACCTCGCCAGCCTCTGCGCCGGGGTGGTAGCGGGCCCGGGATGGCCGCCGGGTAGAGCGCCACGCCCGGGCCGCCGCCTCCGCCTCGCTCAGCGCCCGCAGCAGGTTCCCCTGGGCCAGCTGAGCGCAATCGGCAGGGCTCCAGCCCCGATCCAGCAGCTCCGCGAACAGGTTCGGGTAGCCGGAGACGTCCTCCAGCCCCTGGGGCAGGCTGGTGGTGCCATCGAAGTCGCCCCCGAGCCCCACGTGGGCCAGCCCCGCCACCTGACGCACGTGATCAATGTGGTCGGCGACGTCGGCGACCGTGACCGCCGGAGCGGGGTGGTCCCGGGACCAGCTCAACTCGAAGGCGCGGCGCTCCTGGTCGCTGGCGGGCTCGGGACCGGCGGCGGTGAGCGCTTCAGCCCATTCGTAGTAGTCCCGCGAGATGAACTGGGAGACGAAGGTCACCATGCACACCCCGCCGTTGCGGGCCAGCGCCTGGAGCACGTGGTCGGGAACGTCTCGGGGGTGGGGGCAGAGGGCGCGGGCCGAGGAGTGGGAGAAGATCACCGGCGCCTCCGCCACCTCCAGAGCCTGGATCATGACCGGCTCCGAAACGTGTGAGAGGTCGACCAGCATGCCCAGGCGCTGCATCTCCCAGACGACGTCGCGGCCGAAGGGGGAGAGCCCCTGGCAGCTGGGCGAGTCGGTCGCCGAATCCGCCCAGGGGACGTTGCGGCTGTGGGTCAGCGTCATGTAGCGGACGCCCAGCCGGAATAGGGTGCGGAGGGTGCCCAGGGAACAGTTGATGGAGTGACCGCCCTCGGCACCCATGAGTGCCGCCACCCGGCCGCCGGCGGTGGCCGCCCGGATCTCGTCTGCCGTGGTGGCGAGTTGGAGCCGCTCAGGGTAGGCGGCGACCAGCTGAAATACGAAGTCGATCTGTTCCAGGGTGGCCGCCACCGCCTCATCGCCGCTCAGCTCCGCAGGAACGTAGACCGACCAGAACTGGCCGCCAACCCCACCCCGGCGTAGTCGGGGTAGATCGGTGTGGAACTGGGCCGCCCCCTCGCCCAGGTCGACCGCCTCCAAGTCGTAGTCGGCGGCCTTGCGCATCGCCCAAGGCAGGTCGTTGTGGCCGTCGATGACCGGGGCGTGAGTCAGCAACTCGCGCGCACGGCGCAACCGACTTTGGGATGCTGCTTCGGGGATCTCTGCCTCGCCCGGCCCTTGGCTCACCCGCGCTCCGGAGGTTCGGCCGACTGGAATCGAGCCACCGAGAAACCCAGGAGCAGTGGAACTGAGATGGCGAACAGCGCCAGCGCCGCCGTGAACAGAGCCAGCAGCGGGCCGGTGGTGCCGTCGGCAACGAACACGTACTCCAGCAGCCCTGCGATCAAGAAGTACGCCACCAGCGCCCAGCCCCCGACCTGCCGGAAGCGTGCCCAGGCGAAGTCGGGAACGCGGGCGAGCATGAGGCTGGCCGCCCCGGCGGCCAACAGCGCCAGCACCACCAGGACGACCGCCGGCGCCAGCGGCGCCTGCTGCGGGAGGTAGGCGGCTAGGTAGACCCCGGCCACCAGCACCAAGCCCATCGAGGTTACCGCCAGCTGGGCAACCGGCGGGAGCTGCCGCCCCGTGCCCTTCGGCGTGCTCACCAGGTGGCCAGCCGGGTCATGATGATGAGGGTGGCCACCTGCATCACCCCGGTGATGGCGGCCGCGTAGACGAAGCGTCGCATCAAGCGTCCGATCAGCTGGCCGTCGGGGTGGGGCTTTCTCATCTCAAACAGGACGGCGAGGTTGGCGGGCTCGAGCCAGCCCAGGGCAACCACTGCCATCACCGCGACCACGATGAAGGAGGCGGTGAGCCACATGTGCCCGGGGTAGGGCACTCCCAGGTTTCCTAGGTGCCGTGCCAACTGGAGGCCGGAGGCCAGGGTGACGACCACCAGGGTGGGCATGATCAGGACCATCTTGGGCATGAAGCGGCTCGAGAACTCGGCGCGGGCCGCCGGTGCCAGGCTGCCCAGGATGGGGCCGACCACCAGGCCGACGAAGAGGTCGATCGCGGTCCAGAGTCCGCCGCCGGCCACATGTAGGAAGTCCAGCGCCCAAAGCCAGTTGCCGGCGATGGCGACCACGAGGAAGACCAGGACCGCGCCCACGAGCGGCAGCCCGGCCAGGGGCACGATGCTGACCCGGGGCCGAGCGGTTGGGGTGCCAGCGCTCGGAGCTAGGCCTGCGCCGACACCGAGCCTATCGGCTATTTCTGCCACGCCGTGCCTCCTAGAGAGCGATCAGAACCACATTGCATTTTGGCGGGTGGCGACTTGGCGCAACAAGCTGGCCTCAGGAGCGGTTGCGCCGCCGGCTCGGCGCCGCCCGAGTGGGTTCGTCGCTGCCCTTGGGGAAGTGGGGCGGCCAGGCCCCGTCCGAGAGCCCCGAGCTGCGATCGCGCTCCACCATCTCCATCAAGGCTTCGAGTCCATGGGGCTCGCGACCGAGGTCCTGGGCCGGGTCACCCAGTCTGGCTAGGCGCTCGGGAACGGTGGCCATGGTCAGGTCCTGCGGCTCGACGTCGGGAACCTCGTCCCAGGTGAGCGGACACGACACCATGGCGATCGGGCTGGGTCGCACCGAGTAGGCCGAGGCGACGGTGCGATCACGGGCATTCTGGTTGTAGTCCACGAAGACCTTCTCGCCGCGCTGCTCCTTCCACCAGGCGGAGGTGACCAGCTCGGGCCGGCGCCGCTCCAGCTCCCTGGCCAGCGCCAGTGCGGCTTGGCGGACCTGGTCGAACGTCCAGCGCGGGTGGATGGGCACGTTGACGTGGATTCCCCGGGAGCCGGAGGTCTTGGGGAAGCCCACCAGCCCGAGCTGGTCCAGCAGCTGTCGGGTCATGAGAGCGACCTCCCTCACCGAGCCGAAGCTGAGACCGGGTTGGGGATCCAGGTCGACTCGCAGCTCGTCGGGGTGGTCGAGGTCATGCTCCCGAACCGGCCAGGGGTGGAGCTCCATGCAGCCGAGGTTGACCGCCCAAACGATGTGGGCGACGTCCTGGGGGCAGAGTTCGGCGGCGCTTCTCCCACTCGGGAACTGGACGGTCACGGTGCGGAGCCAGTCCGGGTGCGAGTCCGGGACCCGCTTTTGGTAGAAGAAGTCGCCCTCGGCGCCGTTTGGGTAGCGCTTCAGCACGGTTGGCCGCTGGTACACGCCCCGCAGTGCCCCTTCGCCCACGGCTAGGTAGTAGTTGACCAGGTCCAGTTTGGTCTCTCGCCTGGCGCTGAAGAAGACCTTGCTCGGGTGGGTGATCAGCAGTGGTCGACCGTCGACCTCCAGCTCCGCCGCTGGCTCTGCGGGGCTCACCCTGCGATGTTCTCAGGGTTGGCGGGGCCCGCCAAGCGTGCGGCTTGACAGCGCTGGCGGAGGTCGGCAGGGTGCCGGCTGTGGAGCCAGTCGCCGCCCTGCGCCGGATTGCCTATCTGCTCGAGGCCGAGCAAGCCGAGACCTACCGCGTGCGCGCCTTTCGGCGCGCCGCCGAGGCTGCGCGCCAGGTCGGGCCGGAGCGACTTCGCAGCCTGGCGGAGTCCTCCCGGCTCAGGGAGCTGCAGGGCGTGGGCGAGGTCAGCGCCGGTGTGATCCAGCAGGCGGTCGAGGGCAGGATCCCCGATTACCTGGCGCAACTGGAGCGGCGGGCGGCGCCACCGCCGCAGGGAGATGCTGGTGAGCTCAGGCGGGCGTTGCGGGGCGACCTACACGTCCACTCCGACTGGTCTGACGGCGGCAGTCCGATCGAGGAGATGGCGGAGGCAGCGATCGGGCTGGGGCACCAGTACATCGCCCTCACCGATCACAGTCCCCGGCTGACCGTGGCCCGCGGGCTGTCGGTGGAGCGGCTTGGCCGCCAGCTGGAGGCGGTCTCCGCCCTCAACCGCAGCCTGGCGCCCTTCCGCATCCTCACCGGGATCGAGGTGGACATCTTGGAAGACGGCGAGCTGGACCAAGAGCCCGGGCTGCTCAGCCGCCTGGACCTGGTGGTGGCCAGCATCCACTCCAAGCTGCGGATGCCGGGGAGGGAGATGACCGAGCGCATGGTGAGAGCGGTGAGCAACCCCAACACCGACGTGCTCGGCCACTGCACCGGCAGGCTGCTGACGGGGCGCAGCCGTCCCCAGTCAGAGTTCGACCCTGAGGCGGTGTTCGACGCCTGCGCTCGCCACGGGACCGCGGTCGAGATCAACAGTCGGCCGGAACGGCTCGATCCACCCGTCTCGCTGCTGCAGCGTGCGCTGGGCAGTGGCTGCCTTTTCGCCATCGACACCGATGCGCATGCCCCGGGTCAGATGGAGTGGCTCAGGCTGGGCTGCGAGCGAGCCCTGCGCGCCGGGGTGGCCGGCCGGATAGTCAACACCATGGAGCCCGAGGCGCTGCTGCGCTGGACCGCAGGCAGGAGAGCTCAGTTCAGTCCGGAGAGCTGATCGTGGGGAACAGCTCGGCCAGCTCCGGGGGGACCGCCGCCTCCAGTTGGTCGTAGCGGCAGCCGGCGGGCCGGCGGTCGGGCCGCCAGCGCTTGAAGGTGGTGCCGTGCCGGAAGCGGTCACCCTGGAGGTGGTCGTAGGCAACTTCGCAGACCAGCTCCGGGCGGAGCGGCTCGAAGGAGAGGTCGCGCCCGGCGCTCCACCGGCTCTGGGCTCCGGGGCGACGCCCCTCCGCATCTCCGCCCGGCGCTCCCAGCCAGGGATGGGAGAGGCCCGGTCGCGACCGGTAAGGTTCGAGAACCGACACCAGCTCCTGACGTTCAGCCGAGGTGAACGACGAGGTCACGCCCACGTGGTGCAGCACCCCCACGGTGTCGAAGAGGCCCAGCAGCAGCGAGCCGACCACGTGCCCGCGGGCGTGCCAGCGGAAGCCTCCCACCACACAGTCGGCGGTTCGCTGGTGCTTGATCTTCAGCATCACGCGCTGCCCGGACTGGTAGGGGAGCGCTTTGTGCTTGGCGACGATGCCATCCAAGCCGGCTCCCTCGAACCTCTCGAACCATCTGCGCGCGGTCTCCAGGCTGTCGGTGGCTGGAGTCAGCCGAACGCGTGGATTGGGGCGGAGGCTGGCCTCGAGCAGTGAGCGCCGCTCGAAAAAGGGAAGGGAGCGAAGGTCCTGGTCCAGGGCGAGCAAGTCAAAGGCGACGAAGCTGGCCGGGGTCTCCTCGGCCAGGCGCTGGATCCGTGACGCGGCGGGATGGATCCGCTGCAGCAGGCCGTCGAAGTCCAGTCCACCCGCTCCGGCGATCACCACCTCACCGTCGACGACGCACTGCTCCGGGAGGGCTGACCGCAGTGGCCCGGGAAGCTCGGGGAAGTAGCGGGTCAGCGGTCGCTGGTTGCGGCTTTCGATGGACACGGTGTCCCCGTCCCGGAAGACCATCCCCCTGAAGCCGTCCCACTTGGGTTCATAGACGAAGTCGTCGCCGGCGGGAAGATCCGCGACCGACTTCGCCAGCATCGGCTCCAACGGCGGTTGGATCGGCAGGTTCACGGCCTCCAAGTGTGGAGCAGGCGAGAGCTGCGATGCGACCATCAGCGTGTGGGCTCGAGTTGCGAGACAGCGGGTTGAGGCCGTGGCGCACGGCGGCGGTGGTGAACGCTGCCCGGGTCGCTCATCCTCGAACCTTGGAGGGGCGGCTGCGAGCCGCCCTGGATCGCGCGGGCTGCCCCGCGCCGATCTGGCTGGAAACCACGAGCCAGGACACTGGAGCGCTCCAGGCCCGGGCTGCGGTGGCGTCCGGCGCCGAGGTGGTTTTCGCCTGCGGCGGCGATGGCACGATCGCCAGCGTCGCGTCGGCGCTGGCCGGCAGCGGGGTGGCGCTGGCGGTGATCCCGCAGGGAACCGGCAACCTGCTGGTGCGCAACCTGCAACTGCCGCGCCGGATCGAGGCCGTGGTGGCCGCCGCCGTGGGTGGGAGGCGCAAGACGATCGACTTGGGGCGCATAGAGGATCGGGTCTTCACCGTGGCCGCCGGCATGGGTTTCGACGCCGTGATGTTGGCCGGTGCCACTAAGACGCTCAAGCGACGGCTGGGCTGGCCCGCCTACCTCGTCTCCGGCCTCCACCACCTTGCCGAGGAGCCGTTCACGGTCGAACTCTGGGCCGACGGCGTGGCCCGGGGCAAGTCGCGGGTGCGATCGGTGCTCGTTGTCAATCTCGGCCACCTGCAGTTCGGCACCTCTCTGATCCCGGATGCCCGTGGCGACGACGGGCAGCTGGACGTGGCCTTGATCGCCCCCGAAACGCCGCTCCAGTGGGGTCTGGTCGTCGCCTCCCTGTTCTCGCGCGGACCGCGCTCCGGCGTAGATGTCTTCGCAGCCAGATCGCTGCGTGTGGTGGCGGACTCAAGCCAGCCGTGTGAGGTTGACGGCGGGCTTCTCGGCGAGCGGCGCGAACTGGCGGTGGAGGTGTGGCCGAGCTGCCTCACCGTATGCGTGCCGGCGGCCGACGCGCGCTCGGCCCGGGTCGGCTGGTAGCTTGACCGCACCAGATGCAGAACCAGGGTTGCCCTTCGCCGCGCAAGCCCCAGGAGTCCAGGAGCCAGATGTCCGACCCAGCCACCGTCACCACGATCTCCGTGCTCGGCGCCGGGGCTATGGGGGAAGCCATGATGGCGGGATTGCTGCGAAACGGGCTGGTAGGCCCAGATCAGCTGCGCTGCAGCCACCCCCGGGCGGAGCGACGCGACGAGTTGGCGGCCCAGTACGGGGTGCGAGCTTATGAGGGCAGCTTGGAGGCGGCCCAAGGGGCTGACCTGGTGGTGCTGGCGGTGAAACCACAGGTGCTGCCCCGGATCGCGGCCGAGCTGGCCTCGGCCATCGAACCGCAGGCGGTCGTGCTGAGCATCGTGGCAGGAGTCCCGACCAACGTTCTTTGCCGGGTCCTCTCGCACCCGAGCGTGGTAAGGGCGATGCCCAACACGCCCGCGCAAGTCGGTGCCGGGGTCAGCGTCTGGTTTGCCACCCGGGCCTGCACCGCCAGCCAGCGCGGGCTGGTCCGCTCCGTTCTAGGCGCCCTCGGCGACGAACTGGAGGTCGAGGAGGAGCGTCAGGTGGCGATGGCGACCGCGGTCAGCGGCACCGGTCCTACTTACAGCTTCATGTTCATCGAGGCGCTGGTCGATGCCGGCGTCCACCTCGGATTCCCTCGCCACCTGGCCCGACGGCTGGTCCTGGAAACCGTTCGCGGGTCGGTCGAGTTCGCAATCCAGACCGGAATGCACCCGGCACAGCTGCGCGACCTGGTGACCTCGCCCGGAGGCACTTCCGCCGAGGCTTTGGCGGCCATGGACCGTGGCCGCTTTCGCACCGTGCTCTCGGACGCTGTCTGGGCCGCCTACCGCCGAACCCAGGAGCTGGAGAGCGCCGCCGGCAGCCGGGAGGGCACCTGAGGACCGAGGCTAGGGGAGCTGAGGGGATAGATTTAGGCCAGCCGCCGGCCGCCAGCAGCTCGGCGGCCCTAGGGAGGATTCGGTTTGGCAGAAATGCGGGGTGAACTGCGGGCAGGGACCATCTCCATCAGCGGGCACGGCGGCGACCAGATCGAGGCGTACTTGGCTGAGCCGGTCGGGAGCAGCAACCTGGCCGGAGTGGTGATGATTCACCACCTGCCCGGCTACGACGACGGAACCAAGGAGATGGCCCGCCGCTTCGCCTACCACGGCTACCGCGCGCTTGTGCCCAACCTCTACCACCGCGACGCCCCCGGCGCCAGCCCCGACGATGCGGCTGCTACCGTCCGGGCGGCGGGCGGAGTTCCCGATGAGCGCCTGGTCGGCGACGTCGAGGGGGCTGCCACCTACCTGCGGGCCCAGCCGGACTCCAACGGGCGCGTGGGCGTCATAGGTCACTGTTCCGGGGGCAGGCAGGCCTTCCTGGTGGCCGTCAGCTCGCCCGTGGACGCGGCGGTTGACTGCTACGGAGCCTTCGTGGTTGGCGAGCCGCCGCCGGGAATGCCGCTCAAGGTCGGGCCGCTGGTGCAGCGCGCCGCCGAGCTGCGCTGCCCGCTGCTGGGGCTGTTCGGCGCCGAGGACCAATTCCCCTCGCCGGAACAGACCGCGGAGTTGGAGCGCGCCCTCAAGGCGGCCGGCAAGGACTTCGAATTCCACACTTACCCCGGCGCCGGCCACGCCTTCTTCAGCGTGGAGCGCCCTTCCTACCGTCCGGAGGCGGCCACCGACGGCTGGGAGCGGATCTTGAATTTCTACGGCAAGCATCTGAGCTGAGGGCCCGAAGATGTGCACCTACCAGACCGAGCGTTTGACCGTGGCTGGGGCCGGCAAGGGAGCTCAAGGATGGTTCCCCTTGAGCGACGCCTCCGTCTACTTCGATCACCCGAGCCATGCGCCTTTGCTGCACTCGCTCAACCTCGATTTCCTCAACCCCTCCCGTGGTCCCCAGGCCCGAGTGGCGGTCGAGTTGACCCCCGAGAGCGCCCGGCAGCTTGCCCTTGCCATCCTCAGCACCTTGGACACGGCGCCGGGCGGGCTTCTCCAGGCCGGCCCGCAATGAGCGGAGACTCGGATCCGGAGCTTGACCCGCGGATCCATCCCGCGATGGACCGTCAACTCGCGGTCCGGCAACTGCTGGTTGAGGGCGGCGCCGGTGCGGTCGGCTGGAAGGTGGGTTACGGGGCTCCAGCGGCCCGGTCCCGGCTCGAGCTGGCCCACCCACTGGTCGGCTTTCTGACAGGCAAGACCCAGCTGCAGCCCGGGACAACCTTCGACGGCAGCCTGCTTGGGGATCTGCGGGTCGAACTGGAGGTGGCCGTCCACTTCGGCGCGGATGTCGATGGGGACCCGGGCGCGGCGGTCAGCGGGCTGGGGGCAGCCCTGGAGCTGGTCGACTTCGCCGACCTGGACGACGTCGGTGCCATCCTGGAGGGGAACATCTACCACCGGGGGTTCGTCCTGGCCCCGCCGGTCAACGGACTCGGCCTCCATGATCTCGACTCGATCCAGGGCGAGCTCCTGGTCAACGGCGAGGCAGTCGCTGCGGCGGCGGACGTCCAAGCCGCCACTGGGCGGCTGGGCTGGGTCCTGTCCCAGGTGGTCCGCACCCTATCTGAATTCGGGCTCACCCTGCGTGCCGGCGAGGTGGTGATGTGCGGCTCAGTGGTGCCGCTGCACCCGGTCCGCGCCGGACAGACGGTTGAAGGCCGGCTGGGGCGGCTGGGGACCCTGGGGCTGACCATCGCCTGATCGGCACCGCGGCCGCCCCTTCCGGTGGGCGGCCGGCTCCGGGCAGTGGTATCCCTGGGCTAGGAGGTGCGAGCCGCGCCGGAGCCCAATCCGCGGAGTGCCGGGTTCGTGCCTGAGCGGGCTGCAGGAGGAATTGCCGATGGTGGCAGCGTTCAGCGATCAAGACCGCCAGATACTCAAGGACAAGAACTTCGCCCACCTCTCCACTCTTGGCCCAGGAGGCGCGCCCAGCAACAGTGTGCTCTGGGTCGACGAGCAGCACGGGCAGCTGGTCATGAACACCACCATGGACCGCGCCAAGGTGAAGAACATCGAGCGCAATCCATTGGTCTCGGTGTCGATCCACAACCAGGAGAACCCCTACGCCTACTTCGCGGTGCAGGGGCGCGCCGAGCTGGACCGTGACGGTGCCGACGCGATGATCGATTTTCTCGCCCACAAGTACCTGGGCCAGAACCGCTATCCCGAGGAGTGGCGCGCCCCCCACGAGCAGCGGGTCGTCATCCGGGTGGTTCCCGAGCGGATCCACCGCTACGGCTATTGACCGCCTAAGAGCCGCTAGCGGTGGCGGTCGCGCAGACCCCGCAGTGCGGCTATCGCCGCGTCGGCCCGATCGATAGGCACGAATAGGTGGTCCCGCCTGTGGGCCGCGACCACGTTGCAGGGGAGATCCGCCTCGCTTAGGGCGGCCGTCACCGCCGCGGTTAGACCCACTGCGGAAAGCTGGGAGAGCGTTCCCAGCTCGACCCGGGCCCAGACGCCCCGATAGGGAAGTCCGAGCCCATCGGCATCCGGTTGGGCGAGGATCGCGGACAGCCCCTCAGCCTCAGCAAAGGTGGCCAAGGGGCGGACGCCGCCCGCCGGCACGGTGAGCGTCACAAACACCCACCGCCCGGCTTGCACGCTGGGTTCAAGCCGCGCCAGCAAGCCCCTGAGGTCGCCCGTAGTTTCTGGAGTCCGGCCTACCGCCATGCGACCGCCATGGTGCGCCATCAGCGGCGCGGGCGGGTGTCACGGGCTTCTGCGCTGCTGGGACCCGCGCTATCGGCGCGAGGGCTTCGCTTGTGGGCGGCGCTTGGCTAGGTACTCAGCAGGCATCCCCGGGCCGGGACGGACGCCTACCTCGGAAGCTGAAACCGGGCCACAGTTCGAGCAGACAAGCTGCTGGCGGACCGAGCCCTGACAGCTGGAGTGCTTGTAGAGGATGGGGGGACCGTCCGGGCTCGACCAACGATCGCCCCAGGCCGTCAGTGCCACCAGTGCCGGCGCCAGGTCGCGGCCCTTGGTGGTTAGCAGGTATTCGTGCTGCTCGGGCCGTTGTGAGTAGCGGCGCCGCTCCATGATCCCCGCAGCGACCAGGGTGTCGAGCCGGCTCTTCAGGATGTTGGTCGCCAAGCCGAGGTTGTGCTGGAAGTCGTTGAAGTGGGTCACATGAGCGAAGAGCGCATCGCGGACGATCAAAAGGCTCCATCGCTCCCCGACCACTTCGAGGGCTCGGGCGATCGAGCAAACCTGGGTGTCGTAGGTGTTACCGAGCATGGGCCTCCTGTGCGCGATGGGCTTGCATCATACCACTGGGTGGGTGTACCCTAGCTTGCATCACGCCAGCGCATCCAGGAGGCATCACCGTGGAAGAGAGCGACTTCACCATCAGCTTCAGAGTGACTCAGCCCGCGGACGCGGTCTTCGCAGCGATCAACGACGTACGAGCCTGGTGGTCTGGGGATCTGGAGGGCGAGACCAACCGTCAGGGCGCAACCTTCAAGTACCGATACGAGGACGTGCACTTCAGCGAGCAGACGATAACCGAGTTCGTGCCGAACCGCCTCGTCGTCTGGCACGTGGACCAAGCAAGCCTGAACTTCACCTCGGATCCGAGCGAGTGGGTCGGGACCGAAATTCGGTTTGAGGTCTTGCCGATTGATGGGGCCACCGAGGTCAGGTTCACGCACGTCGGGCTCACGCCTAGGCTGGAGTGCTACCCCGGGTGTTCTGACGCCTGGACGTTCTATATGAGCGAGTCGCTGCAGCGGCTGATCACGACCGGCTCCGGACACCCCAACCTGCCGGCATGAACGCTAGCAGCCCGATATCGCCACTGGTCTGCCGTCCCCGCCATCTCCTCGTGCCGAGTCAGTTCGACGCCCTTTCCCTGCGCGGTGAAGTCCCGCATCGCCTCTGTTCGCTCTCTGGCCAACCACTGGCGGGACCCGCCGAGTGGCTCTGCCGCTAGCGGGCGTTCTGGACGCTGAGCTCGGCAACCACCTGCTGAAGGAAGAAACGCATGAACAATCTGCTTGGATCGTTCACACGAACCGGCGCGGAAATTTCGGTTCGAGTCGAGTCGTGGTACGACACCGATGCCCTCGATCTGTGGGGGGCTCTGACGAGCCCGAAACGCCTTATGCGCTGGTTCGCTTTGGTAGAGGGCGACTTGAGAGCGGGTGGCCGGTACTACGTGACGTTCGACGCATCCGCCCCCGACGAGCGCGTAACTGGCGTCATCCTGACTTGTCGTCCTCCGCAAACGCTAGTTCTAACTTGGGCTGCCCCGGGCGAGCAGGAGTCGGCTGTGTCCGTGGAGATTAGCCCGAGCGGAGCGGGCTCCCTCCTGGCCTTGACCCACAAGCGGCTCCCCCTTGACGGCGCAAGCGGATACGGCGCTGGATGGCAGACGTTCCTCGAACAACTGGCTGCGGAGCTGTCGGGACGGGAGGCTAGAGGGTCAGTCTGGGACCAACGCTGGGAGCAGTTGAAGGATCTCTACATGGCGCAGCTGTCATCAGCGAAGGCGTCGACATGTCGGCCTCGCGACCTCGATCGATAGCTATCTACCGCCGCGGGCCTGCATGGGTGGATGGCCACAAGCTCCGTGATCAGCCACGACTGCTTGACCACGGGGCGTTCCTCGCCGCTCTCGAACGAACGGGGCAAGCCGTCCATGCTGGTCCGGTTCATCGCCTAGGGGAAGTGCCGACCAACGACCCTATCGGGATAGTGAGTTTTTCCTGCGACCTCTCCCGGATCGCGTCCCTACTCGCTGAGGACCCAGCGCTGGTCAGCGGTCTCCTGATCTACGACGCCTACCCCTGGCACGTGGCCGACGCGTAGCACACCGGGCGTGGGTTGCAGTTCGTCACGGATGACGATCGTTGGGCTCGACGACCGTTCCCTACCACGCGGCCGGGGTCTCGCCGAGGAAGTCGGCCGCCACTGCCTGAGCACCGCGCTCGTAGCGGTGGCGCCCAAGCCGTACCCGAGGACAAGCCGCCATTCCAGTGTCAGATCGTGGGCCGCTGGAGTGGAAGACCAGCCGTGGCAGCCACCCTTGCTGCCGGCAGCGGTCTGGATCAATTCGCCAACTTAGCCCGGGACGGCGGCGATCAGCGAGCGGACCGGAGGAACAAATATGTAACTGGACAGGTACGTAGCAATAGCGTTACACTAGGATATGTGGACGGAGTCATGCAGGCATTGGCCGACCCCAGTCGCCGCACGGTGCTCGAGATCCTGCGGGACCACGAGGCCACGGCAGGGGAGCTCGCCCACGCGCTACCGATCGCTCGCCCTGGCGTTTCGCGACACCTGCGTGTTCTACGGCAGGCCGGGCTGGTCGACGTGCGCCAGGACGCCCAGCGGCGAATCTACCGTCTGCGTCCCGAGGCACTCATCGAGGTCGACGATTGGCTGCAGTCTTACCGATCATTGTGGCGTGATCGACTCGACGCGCTGCACACCGAGGTCAAACGTGGAAGGAAGGAGATGAGATGACGACGATCGGCACGATGCGCGCGCTCGACAAGAAACGCGCAGCAGTGCGTGTTGAGGAACTCTATGACACCGACATCCGCGACCTATGGGAGGCGTGTACGTCGCCGGAGAGGCTGGCACGCTGGCTCGCTCAAGTCTCGGGTGATCTGCGGGTCGGCGGCATGGTCGAGATGACCTTCACGAGCACGTGGACCGGCCCGGCAAGGGTCGATGTTTGTGACGCACCGCACCACTTGCTGCTCACCACTGAGCCGGGCACCGACGACGAGGCTCAGTTGGAGGCATGGCTCACGGAGGAGGGATCCCAGACCCGACTGGTCGTAGAAGAGCGTGGCCTGCCGGTAGACAAACTCCACTTCCACGGCGCCGGATGGCAAGCGCACCTGGAGGACCTCGGGCGCTCGCTCAGGCTCGACTGCTCCGTGCACCCTAACGGCTGGTCGGCGACACAAGCCTCACCCAACTGGCGCAGCCGCTGGGTAGAGCTGACGCCCCAATACGAGGCCATGGCCATCGAGTGACTTCCGACCAAATTCGCCTCGGCAATGTCGAGCCGGCCACCCGGAGCGGTTCCTGTAGCCACCGACCTGTGCGCTGAGCACCCCTACTAGCGCCTTGCTCTTAATCGGCGCTCGGCTGGTCCCTCAGCCCAGGTCGGTGGAGGGTTCGAGCGCCTCCCGCATCTCGGCGAGAAGTTCGGGTCCAGTCGGAGGTGCTCACTGACGAGGAGCTAACATCGCGTACCATAGGGGGTACACTGTTGTGTATCGCCGATGAGACAGGGAGTCCCTCGATGCCGACCGCCAAGCAGCTAACGCCCACTCTCGAGACGGGGCACTACCGGCGTCGGCGCGCCTCCGAGCTTCAGGACCCCGCGTTCCGCGAGGCGTACGAGCGAGCTCGCACCGAGATCGCCCAGGTCGATACGGTCATGCGCCAGCTCGACGCCCTCCGCGAGGCCTCAGGCGTGACCAAGGCGGAGCTTGCCCGTCTCATCGGCCGCAATCCCTCCACCGTTCGTCGCCTCTTCACGGCGGAGGTGAACCCGGAACTCAAGACGGTGGCAGCGATCACGGCCGCGCTCGGGGCTCGCTTGGAGGTGAGCGCCGGCGACAAGCGGGCCACACGCACACGAAAGGCCCGCTCAGCTCCATAAGCCGTCGATGGCGACGTCCTGATGGTGGCCTGGGATGTCGTCTTCTACCGCACGAGGGACGACACGGTGCCGGTCGACGAGTTCCTCGACGGCTGCCCCGTGAATGTCCGATCTGGGGGCATCGACCCCAGCTTAGCCGTTGCGCCAGCCATTTGCTGGGACTGCCGCCAGCCGTTATTGGGGCGATTAGCACCATCTCCAACTCGAATCGGGAGGATGGGAGCGGGAGACGAGACTCGAACTCGCGACATCCAGCTTGGAAGGCTAGCGCTCTACCAACTGAGCTACTCCCGCGCACCCCGTTGGGAGCATACCGGAGGCTTCACGCTCCGCGGCGCAACCCGAGTTCGATCTGGGCGATTGCTAGACTGGGGGCGGATGCTCTCCGACTACTTCCCACTTCTCATCTTCCTCGGGGTGGTGGCGCTGTTCGGGGCGGGCATGAGTGTGGCCATGCCGCTGCTGGGGCCGCGTCATCCCACCAAGGCCAAGGGACTCCCCTACGAGTGCGGCATCGTGCCTGCCGCCGAGGCCCGAAAGCGGTTCTCGGTGAGCTTCTACCTGACGGCAATGCTGTTCATCGTCTTCGATGTCGAGGCGGTGTTCCTCTACCCGTGGGCGGTCCTGGTCAAGAGCCGACTCCACCTGTTTGGCTTCGTCGAGATGGCCGTGTTCGTCGCGTTGCTGGCCGTGGCCCTGGCCTACGTGTGGCGCAAGGGGGCTCTGGAATGGGACTGACCGAGGGCTCCCAGCTGCTCTTGGCGTCCGACGCCCCGGCCATACCTGGAGCGATTCCCGCCGAGCGCGACCTCGCCGACGCCGCGGCTCGCGAGGGGATCTTCACCACCACCCTGGGCAAGGTGATCGCCTGGGGTCGCTACTCCTCGCTGTGGCCGGCCCTGTTCGGGCTCGCGTGTTGCGCCATTGAGATGATGGGGGCCAGCAACGCACGCTTCGACATGTCCCGCTTCGGCGCCGAGGTCTTCCGGGCCTCGCCCCGGCAGGCCGACGTGATGATTGTGGCCGGCCGCGTCTCCCAAAAGATGGGGCCGGTGCTGCGCCAGATCTACGATCAGATGCCCGACCCCAAGTGGGTGATCTCGATGGGGGCCTGCGCCTCCTGCGGGGGCATCTTCAACAACTACGCCATCATCCAGGGCGTGGACAAGGTGGTTCCGGTCGACGTCTACATCCCCGGCTGCCCTCCACGGCCCGAGGGGCTGCTGGATGCGGTGGTGAAGCTTCAGAAGCAGATCGCCGCCAACCCCGTTCGCAGCGTTCGCGAGTGAAGCCCTGACCACGGTCACCCCGTCAGAACTCGACCCCACGGCCTCGGGTCGTCGCGCCGTACCGGTGCTGCAGCGTCTGCTCCAGCCCGGGGAGTTGGACTTGCAGGTGGACCAGGGACAGCTGACGGTGGAGATCCCGGCTGCCAGGCTGGTGGAGGTGGCCCGGGTCCTCCGCGACGACCCGGAGACCCGCTTTCGCATGCCGGTCTCCATGACCTGCGTCGACTGGCCGGAGAAGGAGCTGCGCTTCCAGGTGGTCTATCTGTTCCGCTCACTGGTGCACAACGACCTCGTGCGGCTCGCCGTGTGGGCCGATGAGCAGACGGAGATCCCCTCCCTGGCCCCGCTCTTCCCGGGGATGGACTGGCATGAGCGCGAGTGCTACGACCTCTTCGGGCTCAACATCGTCGGGCACCCCAACTTGTGCCGCATCCTCCTGCCGGACGATTGGGAAGGCCACCCCTTGCGCAAGGACTACGTATCCTTCGGAGAGCCGGTCGCCTTCACCCACAACTTGGAGTGGGCACTGTCCGCCCAGGAGCGTCCGGAGTACCTGCCCGGGGCCACCCGGGGAGCGGTGGAGAGACCCTGAGTGGCGGCCTGGCCGCCCCCCGGAGGTAAGGGGACCCCTCCGGACGCTGTCCCCCGTCAGGAGGGGATCCCGCACCTCCATCCAGGCGGACAGGGTGAGTTCTTAGAGAAGCTCGAACCTTCCGACGAGCTCATGGAGATCAACATGGGGCCCCAGCACCCCAGCACGCACGGGGTGCTGAGACTGGTCTTGAGCCTGGACGGCGAGCGGGTGCGGGCCTGTGAGCCGGACATCGGCTACCTGCACACGGGCTTCGAGAAGTCCTTCGAGAGCCATACCTACCAGCAGTGCATCCCGCTCACCGACCGGATGGACTACCTGGCGCCGCCGATCAACAACTTCGGCTTCGCGCTGGCGGCCGAGAAACTGCTGGAGATCGAGATCCCTCCGCGCGGCCAGTACATCCGAGTCATCGTCGCCGAGCTGTCGCGGATCGCCAGCCACCTGATCTGGCTCGGCACCCACGCGCTGGACCTGGGCGCAACCACTGTCTTCATGTACTGCTGGAGGGAACGCGACAAGATCCTGGACATCCTGGAGTGGATATCTGGCGTGCGCATGATGACCAGCTTCATCCGAGTCGGCGGGCTGATGGCGGACGTGCCCGGGGAGTTCGTCAGCATGGTGCGCGCCTTCACGGCCGAGTTCTCCAAGAGGGTGGACGAGTACGAGGGGCTGTTGACCTCCAACCCGATCTGGCGGCAGCGCACCGTGGGCCTCGGCACCATCGACGCCGACACCGCCATTGCCTACGGCTGTAGCGGCCCCACCCTGCGCGGTTCGAACGTGCCCTACGACTTGCGCAAGGCCAGCCCTTACTCCTCGTACGACCACTTCCAGTTCGACGTGCCGGTCGGTGTCAACGGTGACGTCTACGACCGCTACCTGATCCGGGTGCGGGAGATGCGGGAATCCTGCAGGATCGTGAACCAGGCGGTGGACGGTCTCCCCGGAGGACCAGTCAACACCAGCGACCGCCGGGTCAGCCTGCCTCCCCGGCGCGAGATCGACACGTCGATGGAGTCGCTGATCCACCACTTCAAGATCAGCACCGAGGGCTTCCAGGTCGCCGCTGGAAGCGTGTACTCGGCGATCGAGAGTCCCAGAGGCGAGCTGGGGTTCCTAATGGTCAGCGATGGCACCAACCATCCCTACCGGTGCAAGGTCCGGGCCCCCTCGTTCTCCAACCTGAGCGCGGTCCCCTACATGGTGCGCGACGAGCTGGTAGCCGACGTGGTGGCGGTGGTGGGCAGCATCGACATCACACTGGGAGATGTGGATCGCTAGTCTCGGGGGAGCTCTGGGGAGCCTCGCGCCGCAGCCCCGGTAGGATCACTGCCGCCTCGACCGCCGCCAGCACCACCAACGCGCTGGCGATCCGGGCAACGAAGTCGCTGAGGTGGGGCGGGGAGGTGAACAGCCACGCGAGCAGGGCCGGCACGCCGACCGCGGGTACGAGAGCGAAGCGGCGTCCCCGCGCCCCCATCCCGTAGTAGACGAGAAGGTTGACCAGCGTCAGCCCGATGACCCCCACCGTGAAGAGGGGGAGCAAGCGGGCGTCGGCGGTGTAGGTGCGGCCGAGCACGAGCCGCAGGATGTCGCGCCCGAAGATTGTGTATACGGCGAGCACGACCGCGTCGGCGGCGGCCAGTAGGACCACGGTCTCGACCAGTAGCCGGCGCCGCTGGGAGGCGGTGCGGGCGTGTGCCAGGCGGGGGTACATGACCGCGCTCAGGCTGCTGGTTCCGAAGTAGAGGATCTTGCCCATCACCGACAGTCCGGAGTAGAGGCCAGCGGCGTGGCCGTTCAGGACGTGGCGGGCTGTCACCACGTCGACGTTGTTGAAGGTGGGTGCCGTGGCCGCGCCGACCACGACAGCACCGTCCACCAGGGCGTCTCGGGAAGCGGCGCCGGACCTGGCTACGGGCAGGTGGCGGGGGTAGACGGCGGAGCCGATGCTGGCGGCCACCGACGCCAGCGGGAGCGAGACGAACCCCAGCCGCAGATGCAGCAGCAACACCGAGAGCACGACCATGAGACCGCCGTAGATCAGGAAGTTGATCGCGAGATTGCGGAAGTCGCCTCGGCCCTGGAGAAAGCCCCGCTGGGCGCCACCGAGCGCCGCCAGCGGGCCAGCTACGACGGTGACTCCGAGAATCCACGGGTTTGTCAGGTGGAGGATGAAGGCCAGCAGCACGCTTATCGGCACCATCGCCAGTCCCAAGACGGCGCCCAGCCTGACTGAGCTGTGCCGGACCTCCGGCCACTGGCTGTCGGCGCTGCGTCCTTCGGCAATGCCGCTAGCGACGTGGCGGGCGGTGCCGGCAGCAACCACGTAGGCGGTGGTGTAGAGCAGGTTCAGGACCGCCAGCACTGCTGTCGACTGGCCGTTGCCGACCGCGGTCAGGCGGTGCGCCCCGTAGGACTGGGCGATCAGCACCCCCGCTCCCGAACCCCCGTTGCCAAGGAGGTAGAGCAGGTTCTGGCGCAACACTCGGCTGCGGGCCAGCCGCAGCAGCTGGTCGCGGGCGTTGGGGGCACCGGCGAGCGGTGCTTCGAGGGGGGCGCGGTCGCGGTCTGCCTTGGCCACCGGTTGGGAGGCTAAAGCCTAGCGGGCAGACCGGGCAGCCAGCCGAGGTCGGCGGCCCGCCCCGCTTGGTAAAGTGGCAGCGAATGAGCTGCGGCATGTCACTGCGCGCCCGCGGCCGGTCGGCCCCTAAGTCCTCAGTGGGCGGCACGGGGGAGAGGCGGTCACCGATTTATGGCTGAGACGCCTCGCACGCCACAGGCCGGCTCGCCGGCGCTGAGCCAGGCGACCCTGGAACGGGTTAGGGAGCTGAAGCGACGGTACCCCTCGACACGCTCAGCGGTGCTGCCCGCCCTCTGGGCGGTGCAGGATGAGCTCGGCTATCTTGCTAGCTCGGCGTTGGCTGCTGTCGCTGACGAGTTGGGACTGGAGCCGTCTGAAGTCGAGGCAGTCTCCAGCTTCTACTCGATGTACTTCGACCACCCGCCGGGCCGCCACCACGTCCAGGTATGCCTCAACGTTCCCTGCGGCCTGAGAGGTGCAGACTCTCTGCTCGCCCACTTGGAGCGCTACCTCAGCGTGGAGGACGGGCAGACCAGCGCCGACGGGACGTTCATGCTCGAGGGCACTGTGGAGTGCCTCGGCGGATGCGGCGGCGCTCCCATGATGCAGGTCGACCGCTACAGCTACGAGAATCTCACTCCCGAAAAGGCCGAGGCGGTACTCGACCACCTCCGCCAACCAGCGCCGCCGGGAGGGGAGCATGCCTGAGGTTAGGGTGCTCACCCGCCACTTCGACGTCGAAGGGGTCACTACCCTGGCTGGCTACGAGGGCGTCGGCGGTTACCAGGCCCTGCGCAAGGCGATGCAGATGGGGCCGGCTGCGATCCACGCGGAGGTCAAGGCGTCTGGCCTCAGAGGAAGAGGCGGAGCCGCCTTCCCCACCGCCACCAAGTGGGGCTTTGTTCCCCAGGGCGTCTTCCCCCGCTACCTGTGCGTCAACGCGGACGAGTCCGAGCCGGCCTGCTTTAAGGACCGAGTCCTGATGGAGCGTGCTCCCCACCAGCTGGTAGAGGGAGTCATGATCTCCGCCTACGCACTCCAGGTGTCCCACGCCTTCATCTACATCCGCGGGGAGTACCGGGAGCAGCGTGAGCTGCTGGAGCGAGCGGTGGCCGAAGCCTATGCGGCCGGCTACGCCGGCGAGCGGATTTTGGGCGGCGAGTGGAGCTGTCAGCTGATCGTCCATGGGGGCGCCGGCGCCTACATCTGCGGGGAGGAGACGGCGCTGCTCGACTCGCTGGAGGGCTTGCGCGGGCAGCCCCGGCTCAAGCCGCCGTTTCCCGCTGTGAAAGGCCTGTACGGTCAGCCCACCGTGGTCAACAACGTCGAGACCCTATCCAACCTCCCCTACATCGTGAGCGAAGGTGGGAAGGCGTATGCCCAGCTCGGCACCGAAAGCAGCCCCGGCACTCGCCTCTTCTGCGTCAGCGGGCACGTGGAGTCGCCCGGCACCTTCGAGGTCTCCATGGGCACCACTTCGATCAGGGACCTGGTCGACCTGGCCGGGGGGGTCTGGCAGGGACGGCGCCTGAAGGCGATGCAGCCGGGCGGAGGCTCGATGCAGATTCTGGGTCCGCAACACTTGGACCTACCCCTCGATTTCAAGGCGGTGACCGACGCCGGGTCCTCGCTTGGCGCTGGCGCCCTGGTGGTGATGGATGAGACCACCTGTCTGGTCGACGTTTCCAGGCGGCTGGTCGACTTCTACCACCACGAGTCGTGCGGAAAGTGCGTTCCCTGCCGCGAGGGGACCTACTTCGAAAGTGAGCTCATGCACCGGCTGGAGGCCGGGGTGGCGAGCAAGGAGGAACTGGCGACCTTGAGCCAGATCTGCGCGAATATGGATGGGCGCTGCTTCTGCCTGTTGGGCGACACCGCCACCTGGTTCGTGATGTCCGCCTACCGCATGTTCCCCGAGGAGTTCGAAAGCCACTGCGGGGCCGGCGGTTGCCCGGTGCGGCGGGCGCTGGAGGTTGCCGCCTAGGTGGCTCGCGCCAGCGCCCCGACCAACCTCGTCACTTGCTACGTCGACGACCGGGCGGTCGAGGTGGAGCCGGGAACGCTGGTGTGGGACGCCTGCGAGAAGGCGGGCGTCTTCGTGCCCGTGTACTGCGCCCACAAGAAGATGGAGCCGGTGGCGGTCTGCCGCATGTGCTTGGTCGAGATCGCCGGGATACCGAAGCTGCAGCCGGCCTGCGCGACTCAGGTGGTTGAGGGCATGGTGATCCGCACCGACACCCCCAAGGTCAGCGAGTTTCGCAACGGCAACCTGGAGTTCCTGCTTCTCAACCACCCGCTCGACTGTCCAGTCTGCGACCGCGGCGGCGAGTGCGATTTGCAGGACTTCGCACAACGCTACGGACCGGGAAGGAGTCGGGCGAGCATTATCGAGAAGGTCCACTTCAACAAGGCGGTACCGCTCTCCGACAAGATCACCCTCGATCAGGAGCGCTGCATCCTGTGCTGGCGCTGCGTCCGTTACTACGAGGAGATCACTGGCGAGCGGGAAATCGTACTCCAGAAGCGCGGGGTCCAGACCCTGGTCGACACCTTTGAGCACCGGCCGCTGCGCAGCAGCTTCCAGGGCAACCTTCCCGAGATCTGCCCGGTCGGGGCGCTAACCCACACCAAGTACCGCTTCCGGGCACGGCCGTGGGACTTGCGGCGCAGCGCCAGCGTATGCCCTCAGTGCTCCTACGGGTGCAACATCTTTGTGGACACCCGAGAGGACCAGGTTGCCCGGTTCGCCAGCAACGACAACCCGAGTGTCGACGACAGCTGGCTTTGCGACGAGGGCCGCTACAGCTTCGCCGATCTGAACCGACCAGATCGGGTGCTCAGCGCCGAGGCAAAAGTCGGCGGAGTCCGGCAGGTGGTCTCGTACCGTGACGCGATCGCCCGCGCGGGCGGAGTCTTGCTGAGGGCGAGGGACGAGTACGGGCCTGAGAGCATCGCATTTCTCGGCAACCCTCAGATGACCAACGAAGAGGCCTTCCTAACCCAGTGGTTGGCCCGAGACGTGCTGGCTACTCCACACGTCGACTTTCAGACCGAAGCCCTCGACGACGTCGGGCCCGACGACTTTGCTTTGGCCATCGAAGACATCGAGGAATGCGATGCGGTGGTGGTCTTGGGTGAACTCGCCGAGGAGAGTGCTCCGGTACTGACCCTGCGGCTCTTCAAGGCGGAGACCAAGCGCTCGGCGCTGGTGCTTCGCATCGGCATCGACCCCGATCTGAAGCAGTTGCAGGCTCAGCTGGGGGCGCGCGGTCGGATCGGTGTGGTGACGCACCAGTCAAGCCGCCACAAGGCGCTGCGGCTGGCCGGCCTGCTGAACGAGGAGGGTAGGTACGCCCGAGTCCTCACCATCGTCGAGGGCATGAACGGGCGCGGGTGTCACGACATGGGCCTCGTGCCCTGGCACCTGCCGGGGTACCGTCCCGTGCTGAAGCCGGGACTCGGCAGCTGGGAGATTCTGCGAGCCTGCGTCTCCGGGCAAATCAAAGCGCTGGTGACCATTGGCCACCACCCGCTCGAGGCGGATCGCGGATTCCAGGAGGCGCTGGATGCCGTCGAGACCGTGGTCGCGATCGCGCCCTGGCACTCGCCGGCAACCCGGGCGGCCGACTTCCTGCTGCCCGGGCGGACCATCGTGGAGAAGGCGGGCACCGTCACCAACACGGAGGGTCGGGTGCAACGGGTGAGAGTCGCCGCCCAGTCCCTCTTCACCTTCCCCTCCGACCTACGGATCATCGGCGAGCTGGCCCAGGCGGTCGGGGGTGAGCTCGGCTGCCAACCTCTGGCCGCACCGGTCTACCAGCGGATCGCGGAGCAAGTGCCCGCCTACCAGGGCGTCCAAGCCGGGCTGAGGGCCCGCTGGGGAGGGCGCGCGTGAGCTCTCTGCTGCTCACGTCCTTGGTTGCGTTGGTGAAGGGGGTGCTGATTCTCTTCGTGCTGGCCACCGCCTTCGCCTACCTCACACTGGCCGAGCGCAAGATCTCGGCCCGGATCCAGCTTCGCTACGGTCCCAACCGGGTCGGTCCGTTCGGCATGCTCCAGCCCGCGGCGGACGGAATCAAGCTCTTCTTCAAAGAGAAGGCCGCCCCCGAGGGCCGCGACCACCTCCTCTACGTGCTGGCGCCGGCGCTTGCCGCCGCCGCCGCGATGTTCGCCTTCTCCACGATCCCGATCAACGAGACCATCTGCATCGCCGGCAAGCATGGAGCGGGTCCTCTCTCGCGGACCTGCCCAGGCGGCTACCTTTTGCACTGGGACCTAGCCCATTTCAACGTCGGGCTCTTGTTCATCCTGGCCATCACCGCCATCGGCGTCTACTCGATCTTCCTGGGCGGGTGGGCAAGCAATTCCAAGTACTCGCTCCTGGGGGCGCTGCGCAGCTCGGCCCAGTTGATCAGCTACGAGATGGCAGTTAGCTTCGCACTCATCGGGCCGGTCCTCCTCGCTGGCTCCTTGAACTTGGAAACAATCGTCAACCAGCAGCACAGCCTCTGGTTTGTATTCCTGCAGCCGCTCGGTTTCCTCTTGTACTTCACGGCGGGCCTCGCAGAGACGAACCGCCTCCCGTTCGACCTGCCCGAGGCGGAAGCCGAGCTGGTCGCCGGGTACCACACCGAGTATGCCGGGATGCGCTTTGGCCTGTTCTTCATGGCCGAGTACATCAACATGATCACGGTATGTTCGCTGGCTACAGTGATGTTCCTCGGAGGATGGCTGGGGCCGTTCTTCTTTTTGCCCAACTGGCTGGGTCCGCTTTGGTTTGTGGCCAAGGTGTCTTTGCTGCTCTTCATCATGATGTGGGTGCGTTGGACCTTCCCCAGACTTCGCTACGACCGCCTGATGCAGTTTGGTTGGAAGGTCCTGCTGCCACTGGGGCTGCTGAATCTCCTAGCCACCAGCATCTTTGTGGCCCTAAGGTAGGGATTACGGAGTGTCAAGTCATGTTTCGTGAGCTGCTTGGGGGGCTGCGGACCACCTTGCGGGCGATGACCAGCAAGCCGGTCACGATCCAGTATCCGGAAGAGCAGCGGCCGGTGCCCCCGCGACATCGAGGGCGCCACATCCTGCACCGCTATGACAACGGGCTCGAGAAGTGCATCGGATGCGAGCTGTGCGCCGGCGCCTGCCCAGTCGGTTGCATCTATGTGCAGGCCGCCGAGAACGATCCGGCACACCCGGTCTCGCCGGGGGAGCGGTACGCGGTCCGCTACGAGATCAATCTGATGCGCTGCATCTACTGCGGCTACTGCGCTGAGGCGTGCCCAACCGAGGCCATCACGCTCGGACCCCGGCTGGACCTCGCCGACTATCGCCGCGAGCGGTTGGTGGCCACCAAAGATGACCTCCTTGAGGCATGGCCGGGGTTCGAGCCCAGTTCCCAGGATGTGGGGGAGGGGTTGGGAGCCCCGGCACCGCAGCCGGCTCCGCTCGGCGCCGGCTCGAGTCACCAGGGCCCAGCGGGTTCCGCGCCGGGTCTGCGGCCGCCCATTCCTCCGGCTTCCGCACAGAAGCGTATGCCGCCCGTATGACTGTGATCTTCGGGCTAGCCACAGCCCTAGCGTTCTTCGGAGCGGTTGGGGTGGTGCTTAGCCGTCGGACCCTTTACTCGGCACTTAGCCTGGTGGCGAACATGGTCGCCTTGGCGGTCCTGTTCCTCCTGCTAGACGCGCAGTTCATCGCAGCGGTCCAGATAATCGTCTACACGGGGGCGGTGATGGTCCTGTTCATCTTCATCATCGCCCTGCTGTCACCCGGGGCTGAGGAGCGGATTCGACCCACCGAGGTGCGAGTTCTGATCGGCGGTCTGGCCGGCGCTGCGTTCACGGTGGCTATTGCACGGCTGACCCTTAACGGCATCACTGTTGGCGCGCACGGGCACTTCCATGGAACCCTCGGGCCGTTTGCCCCGGCGGCTGTCAACGCGCACGGCCAGGTGCAGACCCTGGGAGAGCAGCTCTTCACCACCTTCCTGCTTCCCTTCGAGGTGACCTCGCTGCTGCTATTGGTCGCAGCGGTCGGAGCGGTATACCTGTCGCGCCGACGGGGCCGACCCGCGTGACCCAGCTGTTCCCGGGCTACCTGACCCTTTCGGCGGCGATGTTCGCCATAGGGGCGATCGGTGTGCTCGTGCGCCGCAACCCCCTGGTGGTCTTCATGTCTATTGAGTTGATGCTCAACGCCGGGAACCTCGCTCTCATCACCTACGCGCGCTACACGCATACGATGGCAGGCCAGGTCTTCTCACTCATAGTGATTGCAGTGGCGGCGAGCGAGGTCGTGGTGGGACTGGCACTCATCACCGGCGTGTATCGTCGTGGCCGACCCCTGAACGTCGACGACCTCAGCGATATGCGCGAGTGAGACCCCGATGAACAGCTCGGTGGTGTTCGTACTCAGCGCTGTCGCGCTGGGCCTGCCGACCGCCGGCTTTCTGGTCAATGCCCTCTCGGGTGGCAGGCTGCCGCGCCGGGTTGTGGCGGTGATGGGTCCTGGGGTAGTGCTGGTGGGATTCGTCGCCAGCTTGATCCTCCTTGCGCTGCTCCTCCATGCCCCCGCATCGCAGCGCGGAGTCACCGTGACCTTTTGGCACTGGCTAAATGCGTCAGTTGCCGGTGGTTCCGGCGCTCCTGCCCGTTCGGGCCTGAACGCCTCCTTTTCGGTGAGGATCGATCCGCTATCGATTCTGATGATGCTGGTGATCACCGGGGTCGGTGGCATCATTCATGTCTACAGCGTGGGCTACATGGCGTCGGATCCGGGTTTCAACCGGTTCTTCGCCTATATGAACCTTTTCATCACCAGCATGCTCCTGCTGGTGATGAGCAACAGTCTGATCTTCCTCATCATTGGATGGGCGATGGTTGCTTTCGCCTCATACGCTCTCATCGCCTTCTGGCAGGACCGGCCATCAGCCGTGGCCGCTGGGCGTAAGGCATTCATCACCCAGGTCATCGGGGACCTGGCTCTATACCTGGCCGCGTTTCTCATATTCCTGAATCTGCGCGGAGCCAGCGGTCACCTTCTACACACTGTTGATCTGCAGAGCATCTTCGCCAACGTCGGCCCCGCTGCCGGCTTCGCGAACGGACTCGGTGGCCGAGGGAGTGGTCTGGTGACCGTAGTGGGGGTGCTCCTGCTGATCGCCGCCGCGGCTAAGTCCGCCCAGTTCCCCCTACACACCTGGCTGCCCGACGCCATGGAAGGCCCCACACCCGTCTCGGCGCTGATCCATGCCGCGACGATGGTGACGGCGGGGGTGTATTTGATCGCTCGGTTTCACCCCATCTTCCAGCAGGCACCGGTTGCTTCCGGCGCGGTGGCCGTGGTTGGAATGGGAACCGCATGGATGGCGGGCGTAATAGGTTGCACACAATTTGACATTAAACGGGTCATTGCATACTCGACCATGAGTCAGATCGGTTTAATGATCTTTTCGGTCGGAATTGGTGCATATGCAGCTGGCATGTTCCAGTTCATGACGCACGCTTGCTTCAAGGCATTGCTGTTCTTGGCCGCTGGCAATGTCATTCACGGCATGGCTGACGAGCAGGATATCCGGAAGATGGGGGGGCTCGCGACGCGGATGCGCGCCACCTATCTGGCATTCACCGTGGGGGCACTGGCCCTATCGGGAATCCCGTTCTTTTCGGGCTGGTTCAGCAAGGAGCAGTTGCTCTCCGGGGGGCTGGCCCTGGGCCCAATCGTTCCATGGCTCTGGGTCATCGGCGTCTCCGTTAACGTGCTCACGAGCTTCTACATCTTCCGCGTGGTGTGGGTCGCGTTCCGCGGTGAGCCGGCCACGGAGGTTGCGGCCCGTGCGCATGAGGCGCCTCGGATCATGTTGTGGCCGGTGATCACGCTGGCCGCCGCCGCCGCCCTGGTCGGCTTCATCAACATCGACTTCGCGGGGTTCCGTCCGATCACGCTGGTCAGCTCATTTCTTCGGCCGGTAGTCGGGTCGCCCAGTACGGCCGCGAACGACACCATCCAAGGGCTGGCGCTCCTGGCAGGCACGCTGCTGAGTCTTTCCGGGATCGCGATCGTGTGGATGGTCTATGAGCGCAAGGTAATCGCGGCCGACTTGGTGAGTCGCCGGCTGCCGTGGCTGTACGCGCTGTCCTTCCGGAAGTTCTACTGGGATGAGATCTATGACGCTACCCTGGCCAAGCCGACTTTGGCTCTGGCGACCGCGCTACGGCGCACAGTCGAACCCTGGGTGTTCGACGGGGCAGTCCGGGGGATCCGCAACCTTATCGGCGTCTTGGCACAGGACTTTAGGACCATGCAAACCGGGTTGATCCGGGAGTATGCGCTTGTCTTCTTCGTATTCGCTGTGATCGGCCTCGTGGTGTTGGGCTTCCGAATCGCATGAGCTGGCCGATTCTGACTGTGATCCTGTTCCTGCCCCTGGCAGCGGCCGCGGTCATTGGACTCATTCCCCGAGAGCGCAGGGAGTTGCTCAAAGGCACTCTGATCGGCTTCACCGCCGGCACCTTCGGTCTAGCGTGCGTGCTCTTGGTGGCCTTTCTGGCGAGTCCCAAGGCAAGCGCCACCCGGCTCAGCGGCATAGCCCACGGAGTGCATCTATCGAAGGTGCACGGATTGATCAGCTTCCAGTTTCAGGAGCAGCTCACCTGGCTGCAGACAGCCAGATCGCTCTCGGGCGGACACAACGCCTTCAATCAAGGTAACAACGCGATTAACCAGGGACCGCCCCCGCCGATCAACTTCTCGTACCACCTCGGGGTGGACGGCCTGTCCGTCTGGCTCGTGGCGCTGGCGGGACTGCTGTTCCTGGTAGCCGCAATCGTTCTCAGCAGACGCCAGTCACGGCTCAAGACCTTCGCCATCCTTGTCTGCCTTTCCGAGGTCGGCGTGCTGGGAGTCCTGCTCTCGTTGGATCTGGTTCTCTTCTACGTCTTCTGGGAGGCAATGCTCATACCCGTGTACCTGCTGCTGTTGGGATGGGGCGGCGAGGGCAGGGCGGCCGCCTCTCTGAAGTTCATCATCTACACGGTAGCCGGCAGCCTCTTCATGCTGGTGGCCATTCTGGCACTGTACTTTGTCACGGCGTCCCAGACAGGTATATACACATTCGACCTGCCAACTCTAATCGCCGAGCAGGCATACGTGAGTTCGGCTCACGCCGGATCCCTCTCCGTCTTCGGGCACAGCTTCACCTCCCTGAGCACGCAGGATTGGCTCTTCTTGGCCTTCGCCCTCGCCTTTGCGATCAAGGTGCCACTCGTCCCCTTCCACACCTGGCTGCCGGATGCCTACTCATCCGCCGACACCCCGGTCCTGGTCTTTTTTGCTGGAATTGTCAGCAAGCTGGGTGCATTCGGGTTGATCCGCTATAACCTGACTCTGTTCCCCCAGGCCAGCCACACCTTCCAGCCTCTCTTGCTGGCGCTGGCTGTTATCAGCATTCTTTACGGAGCGATGAATGCCCTGCGCGCGACTGACACTAAGCGGATTGTGGGCTACGCGTCAATATCTCACCTGGGATTCGTCGTTCTAGGGATATTCACCCTCAACGTCGATGGGCTGAACGGTAGCATCATCCAGATGGTTAATCACGGCATTGTAATAGCAGCCCTCTTCATCTGTATGGGCGTGTTCGAGTCTAGGTTTGCCACCCGGGACCTGCGCGCTCTGGGAGGTCTGGGGGGGCCAATGCCGATCATGGGTGGAGTCTTCTTGGTAATTGCCTTGGCTGGCTTCGGTATGCCACTGCTAAACACCTTTGTCGGTGAGTTCCTCATACTACTGGGCGCCTTCCAGACATCACCCGCGCTCGGAGTGATCGCTGGCATCGCCATCATTCTTGCCTGCTGGTACATGTTGCGCCTCTACCAGGGACTGACCCAGGGGCACCTGCGTCTTCCCGGTCATCACCCCACCGCTCAGAGTGTCGGGGGCAGGGTGGTTACTGACATAGGTCGTGTGGAGTTGATCGCGCTGGCGCCCCTGGTCGCGTTGATTGTGCTAATCGGGGTGTACCCGGGCCCCGTCCTTCGCCTAAGCCGGTTCAGCGCGGCTCAGTATGTCCAGGCGTCGAACCGCTCTCCGGCGGCGACGATCGCAGGGCGCAGGGAGCCACCCCTGGTGAGGGTAGGCAAGTGAGGCTTCACGTGCTGGCCGCTGCACCGGCCTGGTTCCCGCTTCCGTTTGTCCCAGCTCGGGACCTGCTCGGCATCCTACCGATTCTTGTCGTTGCTGCAGGTGCTCTTCTAGTACTCTGCTTTGACCTGATCACGATGGAGAGGGGACGGCGTTATCTTCCCTGGTTGACTGGCGCGGTTGTCCTAGGGGCGCTCGGAGTAGCGATGGGACAGTGGGTGGTCAATGCCGCCCACCCGGTGGTGTTCGACGGTGCTTACACCAACGACCGCTTCGCCCTGTTTGGCGACTTCATCGTTCTCGTGACCGCCGCGCTCGTCGTGTGCTTGAGTCCGGGCTACCTCAGCCGGCGCGGCCTCCATGAGGCCGAGTTCTACGTGCTGTTGCTGTTTTCAGTGGCAGGCATGCTTGTACTCACGGGCGCCACCGATCTCATCGTCATCTTCTTGGGCATCGAATTGTTATCTATTCCCCTGTACGTACTGGCTGGATTTGCGCGGGATGAGGCTCTTCCGCAAGAGGCAGCCATGAAGTACCTGCTCTTGGGGGGGTTCGCTTCCGCCTTCCTGCTCTACGGCATGGCATTGGTGTATGGAGAAACCGGAAGTACGCTTCTGACCAAGATCCACGTTGTTGTCAGTCACTCGGCGCTGACCCAGCAGTTGGACCCAATGCTGCTCGCGGGGGTGGGGCTAATCGGCGTGGGGTTCTGCTTCAAGGTGTCTGCCGCACCTTTCCACTGGTGGACGCCGGACGTGTACCAGGGATCGCCCGTGGTGGTGACCACGTTCATGTCCGTGGCCACCAAGGCCGCGGCGTTTCTCGCCTTTCTCCGGCTCTTCTCGGTGACCTTCGCTGGGTACCGGTCGGAATGGGAGTTGCCGGTCGCGGTGGTAGCCGTGGTATCCATGGTCTTTGGCAACGTCGTGGCCCTGGCTCAATCGTCGGTGAAACGCCTGCTGGCCTATTCCGGAATCGCCCAGGCGGGCTACATCCTGATTGGAGTGGCGCTCGGACGGCCGGACGGCACTCAAGCTTCTCTCTACTACCTCGCCGCCTACACGATGATGAACACGGGAGCGTTTGCAGTGATCACGATCCTCAGCCGCCGGGGCCAGGACTGTGATCGCTACTCTGAGCTGGTTGGACTGGGGCGGAGAGAGCCACTCCTAGCGGCCTTGATGGCAATATTCATGGTGTCACTGGCGGGGCTGCCGCCCACGGCTGGTTTCTTCGGCAAATTCTTCCTCTTCTCAGCGGCGATCCACGATGGACAGCTCCCTCTAGCAATCTGGGGCATCCTGACATCTGCGGTGTCGCTCTTCTACTACCTGCGCGTGATCCTGGTCATGTTCTCGGCGCCCCAAGAGGGGGAGGAGCCGGCCTCCCTGGCAGGCCTCAAGCTTGAAGCCGTCTCCGGGGCTCCCGCTGCGGCGACGGCTAGCGCAAGCGGGGTGGCAGCAGGTACCGCGAGTCTGGCCGCAGTTCTGACTGGGGCCGGCACGATTGTGTTAGGAGTCTTTCCCGCCTTGATCTATACACTCCTTCAAGGCATCTCCGTCGTCCACGGCTAGCACCACAAAAACCAGGGCAGCAGCCATGCGGTTAGTGGGGACGGTGAGTTTGGTGATACCGGCGCACAACGAGGCGGAGAACCTGCCGAGGGTGGTCAAATCCTCTCGGGAGGCACTGCGGGAGCTTTGCGACCACTTTGAGATAGTGCTCGTTGATGACGGTAGCTCTGACGGAAGTGCCGACGTCGCCCGCCTGGCCTTGGGGGAGGACAGCGATCGCCTGCAGATCGTTCGCCATCAGACCAAGTCGGGGTACGGGATCACTGTCGCCGATGGGCTGCGCGCCGCGTCGGGTGAGTGGGTAGCGTTCATGGACGGAGATGGACAGTTCAATCCCCACGATCTGGCGCTGCTGGCCGGGCAGTCCGAGCGGGCAGAGCTGGTAGCAGGGTGGAGGCGCCGGCGAGCCGATCCTTGGCATCGCTCGGTGGTCAGCCATACCTTCAACGTCCTTGTACGGCTCCTGTATGGCATCAAGTACCGCGACGTTGACTGCGGGTTCAAGCTGATGCGGCGCGAGGTGCTTGCCGCGGCCAGTCCTATCCTCGCACGTTCAGCGCTGCTGAATACCGAACTGTACTTTAAGGCCAAGCGCAGTGGGTTCCGGGTGGTGCAAATCCCGATCGAGCACCATCCGAGGTTGGCCGGGGTCCGGTCGGGAGGCCGTCTGATTCCCATTCTCCGCGCAGTTCAGGAACTGGTCCGGTTGCGCCTAAGGCTCGCTCGGACTTGGCGGCCGCCGGCGCCGACCCGCCCGGGGGGCGATTAGCCGAGGATCTGCGACTGCTCGCGGAAGCTCGCCAAGGTGGTCGCCAGACCTGCATCCAGCGTGGTGCGGGCCTGCCAGCCCAGGAAGCGGCGGGCACGGGAAGGATCTAGGAAGTTGGTTCTTACCTCGCCCGGCCGCGGCGCCACGTACTTAGCTTGCACGCCCCCGCCGTGCACGTCGACAAGCGTCTCAACCACCTCCCTCACCGATGTGGCGCGCCCGGTTCCAATATTGAACGCACCCTGTGCCGGTGTGAGTAGCGCCTGGAGATTGGCCTCGGCCACGTCACCTACGAAGGTAAAGTCGCGCGTCTGAGCTCCGTCTCCGCGAATCTCAGGGCACTGGCGTTTGATAAGTCGCCAACAACTGATCGCCACGACTCCTGCCTCTCCGGTCCCGTCCTGGAACGGGCCGTAGATGTTTCCGTAGCGCAGCGCCGCTGCGGAGAGGCCAAATGTCCGGGCAAACATCCAAAGGTACACCTCACACGCCAACTTTGCCGCTCCGTACGGAGACAGCGGCTGGGGTCGGTCGCTCTCACGACTGGGAAGCCGGCGCGCGCGTCCGTAGATGGCACCCCCTGAGGAGCTAAAGACGAAGCGCTTGCAGTCGGCGTCGCTGGCCGCCTTGAGAAGGGCCACCGTTCCGACTACGTTCACCAGAGCGTCGCCTTGTGGGTCCTGCACAGACCGGCTGACCCCGCCCCGCGCCGCCAGGTGGAGCACGGCGTCGGGTCTGAAGCGCTGGAGCGCGTCAGCGGCCGCAGGAGAGGCAATGTCGGCTCGTACCAGGTCCGCCTGGGACGGGACGGGTACGCCGCAGGCGTGACGGAAGTCATCTATGACCAACACCCGGTGGCCGCCGTCGAGCAGCCTGCGGACGGTGTGGGTTCCGATGAATCCGGCTCCGCCGCTGACGGCAACATGCCGGGTCGCAGATGGCACTCAGGCATACTAGGGCCGTCACCCGCCCGAGCGAAGTCTCAGCTAGGTCACAGGGTGTAGGTGGCTTCAGCAATCAAACTCCACCTTGGGATAGTCGATGTCCACCCTTAAAACGCTCGGCCCGTTCAGCGGAACATCTCGACCAGGCGGCCGGGTGCTCGCGGGGGCCCACTAGATCAAGACGGCTCCAGCCCCCGTGCAGGCTGCAACCGGCCAGGAGCCCAAGTCCGCGCCCGGCCGCGGCTTTGATCGGCTGGCTCTGCTCGCGCCCACTGTCTTGTACGTACTGCTGCGGGTGCCAACGTGGTTCGAACCGCGCTGGTACACAGACGAGTCAGGATATGCAAGCACTGCCTGGATGACTCTCCACGGCAAAGTGCTGTATCTGAGTGCCTGGAACAACAAACCTCCGGTTCTCTTCTGGATCTACGATGCGGCGCTCCGATGGTTCGGTCCGAGCGAGACTGCGCTGCACATCTTCTCTACACTCGCCGGGCTTCTGGCCGTCGCGGGGGTCTGGTTGCTGGCGCGGCAGGCGCTGGGCAGCCGGCGAGCGCTGGCGGCAGGGCTTTTGGTAGCGATACTTATCGGCACACCCGCATTCAACGGCGACCTCGCCCTCCCCGAGAACTTCCTGATCGCGCCCACGATCTGGGGAATGGTTGCGATCTTCGCTGCCTCCCGGTCCGACAGGGGTCGCGCGCAGTGGTGGGGCGCCCTGGCGGGAGCCCTGTTCGGCGTGGGAATGCTAATTCAGCAGACCGTTTTGGCCGATTTCCTCGCGGCAGCAATGACGCTGGTCTTTGTCAGCCCTAAACGCTTCTGGCGCCCGGTCTTGGCTTTGGCCGTGACGGCGGCGCTCGTAGTTGGATTGGTCCTCACTCCTTACGTCGTTCGGGCCGGTCTGCACAATGTCAGCTTCTACCTCGTAACTAGCTTTGCCGGGTATACCTCAGGAACCCTCCATCCTTCGGTTGGGAGCCTTATGCCGCGCGCCATCGCGCTGGCGTTGCTGGTAGCCGGCACCCTGCTGCTGCGCAAGCGCGCGAGCTTCTTCCACCTCCTGATGTGGGTATGGTTGGGAGCCCTGCTGCTCGCCTACGTGATTCCCAACCGGCCCTACATTCACTTCCTGCTGCCGGCTTGCGTCCCGGCCGCGCTGCTGTTGGCGTCGATCGAGCTGGGGTCCTACCGGCGCATCCTCGCCGGCGCTGGCGCTCGCTGGGCTCCCCTGCTCGCCTCAGTGGGATTATCCGCGGTCCTGTGGACGATGGTTATAGGGTCCAATTTGACTACAGGGAGCCTCTTCACATTCAAATTGGCGGCGGAATACTATCCGGTGTTTGTGGGGCGTGCGACGGGAGCGATTGGCCACGCGCAGTTTGTCAAAGCGTACAACCCGGCGGCAGCCTCTGAGGACCAGGCCGCCGCCTGGCTTAGACGACACGGACTCGCTGGCGCCACTGCGGTGGTGTGGTCACCAGACGCATGGGTGTACCTCACAACTCCCCTCAGGTCGATGCTCCCGGCCGGCCCCATATATGTAGACCAGTTCTGGATGGGCACCACGAGCCTGTATCATCGGGTAGAGTCGATGCAGCCCGAGGTGTTCATTGCAACCGCCGGATATTACAATACACTCGGGCCGCTGTCCCGATTCTTGCAGGAGCGGTACCGACAGGTAGCCCGCTACCCATATGCAAAACTGTGGGTGCGCGCCGATCTCGCGGCCAAGCTGCCGCAATAGTGGATCCCAGTGCCTCGATCTGCCCCTCGACTTTGGGGGCTAGAATATAGGTATGAACCATCAGCGAACGCCAGTTCAGGCGGGGCTGGTTGAGGCCGTAATCGAGATACCGCGGGGCAGCCGCAATAAGTACGAGTGGGATCACCAGCGGGATCTCATCCGGCTGGACCGAGTATTACATTCCTCAGTCCACTATCCCACCGACTACGGGTTTATCCCCGACACCCTGGCCGAGGATGGCGATCCGCTCGACATCTTGGTCGTGGTGGAAGACGGCACCTTCCCGGGTTGCCTGGTCACCGCTCGGCCAATCGGGCTGCTGCACATGGCCGACGAGCACGGCCCGGATGTGAAAGTTCTGTCGGTCTCCGCGGCCGATCCCCGTTTCGAGCAGATCAAGGATCTCGCGGACCTGGCCCCGCACTGGCTAACTGAGATCGAGGTGTTCTTCGAGACGTACAAGCAGCTCGAGGACAGTAAGGAGGTCAGCGTCGGGGGGTGGGAGGGCCGCGCCGCCGCCTGGCAGGCGATCGAGGACTGCACTCGGCGCTTCGGCGAGCAGGGCCACTGACCCGTAACCCCCGAGGCCGAGTTCGTATCATGGGGCGGGGTGCTCACCCGGAGCGCGGCGCAAGTGGAGGACTCATGAGGCAGAAGGTTTCAGTAATCGGGGCCGGCAACGTCGGCGCCACCCTGGCGCAGCGGCTGGCCGAGCTGGACCTCTGCGATGTTGCGCTCGTCGACATCGTCGAAGGCTTGGCCGAGGGCAAGGCACTTGACTTGGCCGAGGCGGGGCCGGTGGTCGGCTATGACTCACACGTGGTCGGCGGCACCGACTATGAGCTGACCGCGGGCTCCGCAGTTGTTGTCATCACCTCGGGGCTGGCGCGAAAGCCGGGCATGAGCCGGGACGACCTGGTCAGTGCCAACGCCAAGATAGTGGGGGAGGTCACCCGCCGCGTTGTCGCGGCCTCTCCCGATGCCGTGCTGGTTATCGTTACCAATCCACTGGACGCCATGACTGAGTTGGCGCTGCGAGTCAGTGGGTGGCCCCGCAATCGCGTCGTCGGCATGGCCGGGATCTTGGACACTGCCCGATTCCGCCACTTCTTGGCGACGGAACTCGCCGTCTCGGTGCGAAGCGTCGAGGCACTAGTTCTGGGTGGCCACGGAGACAGCATGGTTCCCCTGCGAGCCAGCACCACCGTCTCCGGGGTACCAGTGGGCCAGCTCATCGCCGGACCTCGGCTCGAGGAGATCGTGCAGCGGACGCGGGACGGCGGCGCCGAGATCGTGAAGCTGCTCAAGACGGGAAGCGCCTACTACGCGCCCTCCGCCGCCAGCGCTCAGATGGTGGAGGCGATCCTCGCCGACCGCCGGCAGCTTCTGCCCTGCGCCGTCCGGTTGGAAGGTGAGTACGGACTATCGGGCGTGGTGATGGGGGTGCCCGTGAAGCTGGGCCGACATGGGGTCGAAGAAGTTCTTGAGGTCCCCCTGACCGAAAGTGAGCGGGCGGAGTTGGAACGCTCAGCGGAGGCCGTGCGCGACGTCACCAAGGTGCTGGGCTGAATGGCTGCCGGACTTTTGGGCGGGGGACGCTTAGAGGTCCGGAGGCGGGACCGGTGGTGGCTTTATCCGACCAACGTGGTCGCCTGGCTGGGGTTGTTTGGCATATACAGCCTTTGGACCATCGTCTTCTTCCACAGCGATCAGTTCCACCAGTACCTGTCGCCCTTCTACTCGCCGCAGGTCGCCATCGGCAGGACGCCGGTCTCACCGGCGCTCTTCATCTTCTACATTCCCTTGGGCTTCCGCGCCACCTGCTACTACTACCGCAAGGCCTACTACCGCTCGTTCTTCGGGGATCCTCCGGCTTGCGCGATTCGGGAGCCCAGCCAATTGGCCGCCGTCTCTCCAACGGGGAGAGGAAGCAGTTACCGCGGTGAGACGCGGCTGCCCTTCATTCTCAACAACCTGCACCGCTTCTTCCTGTACTTCGCAGTCGGGTTCCTGGTGGTGCTGTGGATCGACGTCTATCAGGCGTTCTCGTACCACGGCCACTGGGGCTTCGGGGTGGGCACAGCGATCATGCTGGTGAACATCATCTTCCTGACCGGATACACATTCGGTTGCCACTCCCTGCGGCACCTCGTCGGCGGCGCGGTGGATTGCTTCTCGTGTGTTTTCGCCGGTCGCCAGCGCCACTGGCTGTGGTCAAGGGTCAGCTGGCTCAACGCCCGCCACTCGACCTTTGCGTGGATCAGCTTGTTCACGCTCATCTTCACCGACCTCTACATCCGGTTGCTGCAGTACGGTGTCTTCCACGACCCGCACATAGGGTTCTGAGGTGGGACTCGAGGCTAGCTACGACGTCTTGGTCCTCGGAGCCGGCGGGGCCGGGATGCGCGCCGCCATCGCCGCCGCTGAGGCGGGCTGTCAGGTTGGAGTCGTCTGCAAATCGCTGCTGGGCAAGGCGCACACCGTGATGGCAGAAGGCGGGATTGCGGCCGCGCTGGCAAACCTGGACTCCGGGGACTCCTGGCAGGTTCACTTCGGGGACACCATGCGGGGTGGGGCTCTGCTCAACAACTGGCGCATGGTCGAGCTCTACGCCCATGAGGTGATCGAACGCGTCATTGAACTGGAGCAGTGGGGCGGGGTGTTCGACCGTACGGAGCGCGGGCGCATCAGTCAGCGCGCCTTCGGGGCCCACTCCTGGCGCCGCCTGGCTCATATCGGTGACCGCACCGGCCTGGAATTGATCAGGACCTGCCAGGACCGCCTGGTGCACACGCCCGGGATCACGGTGCACATGGAGACCACTCTTACCCGACTGCTCAAGGACGGAGAGCGAGTCTCGGGCGGCTACGGCTACCAGCGGGTCACGGGCGAACCGGTGCTGCTGCGGGCCAAGGCGGTGGTGCTGGCCACGGGAGGGTGGGGGAGGATGTTCCGGATCACCTCCAACTCCTGGGAGGGGACGGGGGACGGCGCCGCCATGGCCTACGAGGCCGGGGCCGAGCTCAAGGACATGGAGTTCGTGCAGTTCCACCCGACCGGGATGGTCTGGCCGCCGGGGGCGCGCGGGATCCTGGTCACTGAGAGCGTCCGGGGCGAGGGCGGAATCCTGCGCAACTCACTGGGTGAACGCTTCATGGAGCGGTACGACCCGATCAAGAAAGACCTGTCCTCGCGCGACGTGGTCGCCCGATCCATCTTCAAGGAGGTGCAGGCGGGCCGAGGGTCCCCCCATGGCGGTGCCTTCCTGGACGTGACCCACATCGGCGCCGAGGCGATTCACCGTCGACTCCCGTCGATGTACGAGCAGTTCGAGAGTCTGGCGGGCGTGGATATCACCAAGCAGCCCATGGAAGTTGCCCCCACCATCCACTACACCATGGGTGGGGTCAACGTGGAAGCCGAGACGGCGGCCACCACCGTTCCCGGTCTCTACGCCGCCGGCGAGGTGGCCGCTGGCCTCCACGGCGCCAACCGGCTCGGCGGCAACTCTCTGGGTGACATCCTCGTCTTCGGCAAGCGCGCCGGCGAGGCTGCCGCCGAGTATGCGCGCGGTCTCGGGTCCCTGCCGTCGGTCGACCAGGGAGAGATCGAGGCCGAACGCCGGCTGCTGCTCCGCCCGCTTCAGGAGGGGGCGGGCGAGAACCCCTTTGCGCTGCATCGAGAGCTGCAGGAGGCGATGCAGGCCGGGGCGGCGATTGCACGCACCGAGGAGTCCCTCAAGGAGACCCTCGGGCAGATCCTCGAGCTCAAAGAACGCGCCGAGCGAATTCGCATTCCGGGTACCGCCGCCTACAACCCGGGCTTTAGCGGGGCCCGGGATGACCTCTTCATGCTCACGGTAAGCGAGGCGATCGTGCGTTCAGCACTCGAACGACGCGAGAGCCGGGGGTCCCAGTGGCGACTCGACTACCCGGAACGTGACCCGGAGCTGGGCAAGGTGAACCTTGTGGCGCGCCGCCGGCCGAGCGGGGCCATGGAGATAGCCACGTTGGAACGGCCACCTATGCCAGAGAATCTGCGCCTTCTCACCGAGGGAGAGACCCGGGTGGCGGCCACAGCAGTTGCCGATGCGGCTGAGGCGCGCCTGCGGGCCAAGCTCAAGGGCAAGCTTCCCCAGGTTGAGATCTCAGCAGAGGAGGAACGCCCCCAAAGCTTGCGGATCCGCTACGAGGATGGGGAACCGCTGCAGGAGGTGAAATTCCGAGTCTGGCGCACCACTGGCGGCGGCGGTGGGTTTGCCGACTACAAGGTGCCGCTGATGACCGGAATGGTGGTGCTCGACGCCATCCATTGGATCCAGGCCAACCAGGCGCCGGATCTGGCCTGTCGTTGGAACTGCAAGGCGGGGAAGTGCGGGTCCTGCTCCGCTGAGATCAACGGTCGGCCGTCTCTGATGTGCAAGACCCGTATCGACACCCTGCTGGAACTCGGCGACGAGGTGGTGGTGCAGCCGATGCGGGTCTTCCCCAATGTCGGTGACCTGGTCACCGATGTCAGTTGGAACTATGCGGTGAACCAGCGCATCCAGCCGTTCACCCCGGACCCGAAGACCAAGGCGCCCTTCCTCATGTACCAGCGGGACATCGAGCGCGTGATCGAGCACCGGCGCTGCATCGAGTGCTTCCTATGCCAGGACGTCTGCCACGTGCTGCGTGAGCATGAAGGTCAGAATCGCTTCTTCGGCCCGCGCTTCATGGTCCGCGCCGCCTCCCTGGAGATGCACCCCAAAGATGTCGCTGATCGCCTGTCCCAGCTCGGCGGGTCCGGGGGCATCTCCCTCTGCAACATCACCAAGTGCTGCACCGAGGTCTGCCCGGAGCACATTCAAATCACCGACAACGCCATCATTCCCCTGAAGGAGCGGCTGGGGGACCGGCGCTTCGACCCGGTCCGCAGCCTGTTCTCCCCGCGGCGCCGGCGGTACGCCCAGATCGGCCCCTTGGCTGAGGAGAATCCCGCCGCGGCAGACGGAGGCGTCAGCCCGAGTCGGGGAAACCCAAAGGAGCGCTGACCGCCTCGGGGTTTCGGCCAACCCGGGCGGCGATCTCGTCCGGCGACAGGTACCGCTTGTCGGCCAGGCTTCCCCGTGCAAAGTCGAGTTCCAGCAGCCCCCCCTTGGCGCACTGCAGCCGGTGCAGGGCCCAGGGTGGCCTCCGGTCGGTGGTGGCCCAGTAGGCCTGGATGGGGTCGCCGTGGCTGACCAGGATCGAGGGCCGGCCCGGGTTGGTCCGGAGCGCTTCCGCAATCACGTCTCCGACTCTGCGCGCCATCGCCGCCATGCTCTCGTCTCCGGAGAGCACGCCTGGCCAGATCATGTGTACCCACCAACGGGGGCGGCGCCAGGGCACCTCCCGGTAGCGCGTGCCCTGCAGATAGCGGCCGAATTCAGCTTCGATCAGCGCCGGGCGCTCCAGGACGGGCGCGGGCTGGGCGAGTTGCTGGTTGATCTGCCTGGCGCTCTCCTGCGCCCGCTGCAGCGGGCTACAGTAGATCGCCGCTACCGCCTCGCCGCGCAGGAGCCGTCCCACGTTGGCGGCCTGCTCCCGCCCTTTCTCGCTCAGGCCGAAATTGGGCAGGTGTCCGTAGAGGACCCCGTCGGGGTTGGCCACGTCGGCGTGCCGAACCAGGTAGACGCGTGCCGTGGGTTCCACCGACCCATCGTACGCAAAGCCCGACGCGTACCAGCAGAAGGCCCACCTGCGCTCAAGCGTCACAATGGCCGGGCCAGCCCCCTTAGCTCAGTGGATCAGAGCGGCGCCCTTCTAAGGCGACGGTCGGTGGTTCGAATCCACCAGGGGGTAGTGACGGCCGTTGCAATTAGAGGGCCTGAAGTCGGGTCCGAACTCCTCCCAGAACCTCTTGCACGCTCGAAACGGGGTCCCGACGGGCCCTCAGGGCGAGATCAGCACGAACACGGGCACACCCAAGCCTCCGGAGTGGGGAGGCTTGGAATCAGTCGCCTATTTTCACACTGCTGGGGGCGCGGCAGCGGGCCCCGGAAGCAGGAGCGGATGCCGACGGTGCTGGCCTAGTGACCCAGCGGGTGGAGCGCACGAGCTGGACCCGATGGCCAATCCCAGGCGCCCCCAAGAAGCTGAAGTCCTGACTGGCGCATGATGCGAGGTGAGGTCGGCTCCACTTCGTCGTGACCAGCGTGCAAGAATCACCCTGCCAGGAGTGCGAGCAGGTTGGAATCGCCCCCTTCAGCACCCTTGGGTGAGTTCAGGCACCTGCCGGCCCAAAACCTTGCAACGGCCTATTGATCTCTACGAGGTACGCCGCTTGCCCCGCCCCTCCCACTCCGGGTCGCCCATCGCCGAGGGGAGGGATGCCGTGAGAACTAGGGCATGCGGGTAGGCACTCACCGCCCCGAGGCCGTGCCCGCCGCCGACCAGGTGGAACCCTTCGACCTGGTTCACCGCGCGAGCCTGCGCCTGGCGGCGCTGCTCGCCGGGCTGGGGTCGCCGGGAGGGGTGGACATCGCCGGGATCGAGCTGATGCCCAAGACCGGCCCACTCTTGGTCTGCTGCAATCACATGTCGAACTTCGACCCACTCGTACTGGAGTCGCAGGCCGGCCGCCCTCTCCACGCCATGACCAAGTCGGAGCTGTTTTCCGTAGCGCCCCTAGCCTGGTTCTTGCGCCGATGCCAGTGCTTTCCGGTGCGACGCGGTCGACCTGACCGGCAGGCCATGCGTCAGGCACTCGATGTCCTCTCCCGGGGCGGGGCACTGCTCCTCTTTCCCGAAGGTCACCGCACCTTCGGAGGGGGCATGCTGCCATTCAACCAGGGCGCTGGCTACCTGGCATTGCAGTCCCGGGCTCCGGTGCTGCCCTGTGCCATCTGGGGCACCGAGGGGCTGAAGCCCCGCGGCAGGCGCATGCCGCGGCGCTCCAAGGTCCACGTCCGTTGTGGACCGCCTTTCCAGGTGTCTGGGCCTACCGCCAAGGCGGCCGCCGAGGAGATTCAGCGCAAGGTGGCGGCCCTGCTGCCGCCATCGCTGGGACGGCTAGCCGACTGAGGACAGATTGACAGTGAAGATGAGAGTGGAATCTGCCGGGATAGCACTCGAGGGCGAGGTGCAGCCGTAGGCCAGCGCGGGCGGGATCACGAGCTCGCGCTCACCGCCCACCCGCATCCCCGGGATGCCCTCGACCCAGCCCTGGATGACCTTGCCGGCCTGGAGCTGGAAGCTGATCGGTTTGCCGCCGTGCTTGGCGCTGCTGTCGAAGACGGTGCCGTTGGGCAAGCTGCCGGTGTAGGTCACCGACACGGTACTGCCCGCCTTGGCCGCGGCGCCCGTGCCCACCTTGAGGTCCTTGATCTGCAAATTGCCCGACAGCGTGGTGGCGCCGGCCAGGTGGTACGAGGCCACCGCGGAGGGGGTGACGCAGGCGGTGGGGGTGGCAGCGGGCGACGACTTTGCCGAAGCCGGTTGGGTCGGGTTTGCGGTCGGGTGCGCTCCCGGCTCGAGCGACGCACCGCAGCCCGCCAGCAATGACGCCAGGGCCAGCGCGGGTAGTGCAAGGCGCAGGCGGATGCGGGATCTCGGGATCATCGGGTGGGGGTTCCTCCAACGGGTGGCCCGCCCCACTTTAGCGAGGTCCGCGAGAGGACCTACAGCGGCCGGTGCCCGTTGCTGGCCGGGCAGACATGGCCAGAGGCGTCGATCGGCAGATGGCAGAGAGGGCACACTGGCCGGCCCCCCTCGACCACCTGGAGCGACCGCTCGGCGAGAAGGCGCACCTGCTCGATGGTCGCCACCATGCGCGCGGTCCGGAGCACCGCATCACCGCCAAGTTGATCGTCCGGCCCAGTGTCGTCCTCCTCCTCACTGAGGGGGCCCCGCTCCTGAAAGAGAAGCGTGCAGCGGGCATGCCGCTCGTCCAGCGAGAGTTTGATGTTGCCCACCCGCCAACCGGGCGAGCTGGCGGGGCTGGTGATGGGCTCGGGGGCCTCCGCGGTGCCCGACTCGGCCGGCTCCAGGATCTGCAGCAGCTGGCTGCCCAGCTCCTGCAGCTGCGCCTTCTCCACCAAGAGGGTGCAGGTGCGATGGGCCTGGCGGCCCTCCACGAAGAAGGTGCGCTCGCCCGGCTCGCCCTCCACGCCGACCGTGATGCTGTCGACCGGGTCGTAGTCGATTTCAAACTCAGCCATACCGCCATTCTCCGAACCATCCCCGGGTCCTGGGCAGGCGGCCATCACTCGCCACGGATGGGGCCTCGATTGTCGGCCGCGCGTTCGATGTGAGCTGCGGCATTGATGATGCCCAAGTGGGTGAAGGCCTGCGGGAAGTTCCCCAGCAGCTCACCCGTCTCGGAGTTCAGCTCCTCGGAGAACAGTCCCAAGTCGTTGCCGTGGGCCGTCACCTGCTCGAATAGGGTGCGCGCCGGCCCCACCTGGCCCTGAAGTGCCAGGTTATCGACCAGCCAGAGCGAGCAGAGCAGAAAGGTGCCCTCCCCGCCGGCCAAGCCGTCCTCGCCTCGGTAGCGGTAGACGAATCCGTGGCTGTCGGTGAGATCGCGCTGGATGGCGGCGACCGTTGAGCGGACCCGGTGGTCCATGGCCGGCAAGAACTGCAGCATGGGCAGCATCAGCGCAGTGGCATCGAGCTCGTCCTCGTCCAGCGCCTGACGAAAAGCCTGCAGCTTGTCACTCCAGCCCCGGGTGAGAACTGTGTGGCGTATCTGCGCTCGAACGCGGTTGAACTCCTCAAGGCGCGGGTGGGTCAGCTGCAGCTGCTCTGCCAGGCGGAGGCCGCGATCCAGCGCTACCCAGCACAGCACTTTGCTGTAGAGGAAGTGCCGGCGCCCTCCCCGGACCTCCCAGATGCCGTTGTCTGGCTCCTGCCAGTGATCGGCCACGAACTCCAGCATCGACATCAGAGTGGTGCGCAGGGGGCCGGGGTTGCCGTTGCCGTGCCGGACGTGCAGATAGGCCGCGTCCACCGCCTCCCCGTAGATGTCCATCTGGAGTTGGTCAGCGGCGGCATTGCCCACCCGTACCGGGCGAGATCCGCGGTAGCCCTCCAGCTCGGAGAGCTCGGTCTCCGCAAGGTCGGTGCGGCCATCGATGCCGTACATGATCTGGAAGTCCTTGGGGTTGCGGGTGTGCACGTGATGCAGCCAGTCCATGAACCTTCCCGCCTCGCTGTGGTAGCCCAGCAGCTGTAGCGCGTAGAGCAGGAAGGCTGAATCGCGAATCCAGGTGTAGCGGTAGTCCCAGTTCCGGGGTCCTCCGATCCACTCGGGCAGGGAGCAAGTGGGAGCAGCCACGATCGAGCCCTGGGGCGCGTAGATGAGCAACTTCAAAACCAGCGAACTCCGGCGGACCAGGGTGGGATACGGCCCGTCGTACTGGCAGGCACGGCTCCAGTCCTCCCAGAAGCTCTTGGTCCACTTGAGCAGACCTTCGGGGTGGTGCTGGCGGTGCTGCGAGCGCTCATCGTCGTAGCGGAGCAGGATCCACTGGGGCGAGCCCGGCTCCAGCTTGAGTCGCTGAACCTGCGTTTCCCCGTCGGTCACCCAGTCCGACGGCCCGTCGAGGTGGATGTGAAACCCATCGTCGCGGAAGGTGAGGCAGCGGTTGCCGTCGCCGGCTATCTCACAGGCGGGGGCGGTGAGACCGTAGTTGAAGCGCGCCTTGACCCTGACCGTGGCCTCGAGCGCACTGTCCAACGCTTCTAACCGGCGCACCAGGATGTGATCGTCGTCAGGGCGGCGCAGCCGCTCGCGGGCAACCATGAAGTCAGTCAGCTGCACGCGGCCGTGCGGCGTGCTGATCACAGTTTCCAGGATGTTGGTCCCGGGCAGGTAGCGCCGCGAGTCGGGCAGGGAGCCTGCCTCCAGCTCGACTTCGAAGTAGCCGCCTCGGCCGGCGTCCAGAAGCCTCGAGAACACGGCCTGGCTATCGAAGCGGGGGGCGCACATCCAGTCGATCGAGCCGGTGCGGCTCACCAGAGCCGCGCTGTGGAGGTCGCCGATGATGCCGTAGTCGCGGATCGGTTGGTAGGGGTCAGACATGCCCAGCTGGGTTTCCTCCGTAGAGACTCACTCGGATAATCGCGGCCCGGGGCGCTTCGGCGCTAGCCGTCTGCCACCCCGGGGTTGGTCGCGTCCACCAGCTCCTCCTCCGGGCGGTGGCTGCGAAAGAAGAAGTAGAAGGTCAGAGCGTTGGCCAGCTGCAGGCCGGCGCCGAGCAGAAACGGGGCCTCGAGCAGGCCGGCGGAGAAGAGCGCTCCCGCGGCCGCCGGGGTCGCCGATGCCGTGAGCTGCGAAGGCACGTTCGACCACGCCGTCACTCGGGCGCGCTCGGCTGGGTCAGCCATCCCTAGCACGAAAGACTGGCGAAGTGGCAGCGCCACCCGCTGGGCCAGCATCCTGACGGTGTAGAGCGCTCCCGCAAGCTGGAACCAGGGCGCGAGCACCATGGGCACCAGCAGCACCGCTTGGAGCACGCGGAACAAGGTGGTGGCACGCACCACCCCCCAGCGAGCGCCGAAGCTGGCGGAGCTCAGGCTGGAGAGCACCGCCAGCGCGTTGACCACCGCGAAGAGCGCGCCAATCTCGGCGGCGTCCGCGCCATAGCGGACGAAGAACCAGTAGACGACGAAAGGCCCGAAGAGTCCCACTGCCGCCCCGTTCAGCGTGTTGGTAACCCAGAGCCGGTAGAGGAGCGGACGGGAGCGGACCGGCAGCATCGGCACCCGTGCCGGCTCCCCCGCCAGAGGCGCTGCCTTGGGCTCTCGCAGCCACAGTGCCAGCAGCCCAGCCGCGAACGCGGTGGCAGCCACGATCAGAAACGCCGGGCGGTAGAGCGGGAGGGCTTCGACGCGGGAAGGATGGCCGTGGGCGAGCAGGCTGACGAGCAGCGAGCCGACTAGCGCTCCCACCGAGGAGGCCACGGTCAGCCTCCCGAGCGCGGCGGTCCGCACCCGGGCCGGCACCGAATCTGCGATCAGGGCCATTTCAGCCGGCCGGTAGGGGCCGACCTGACCGCCGCCGGCGCCGCCGCCCCGCCCCAGGGAGCCGGCGGCAGCGGCGATGAAGATTGCAGCGGGGACGGTCGTGAAGGCGATCGCCGCCGCTGCCGCCGCGGTCAACCAAGGCACTGCAACCATGAAGGCCTTGCGACCGATGCGGTCTGAGGCCACGCCGATCGCCGCGGACATGGCCGTCGATGCCAGCGCGACCACCACGAACAGGGCCCCCAGCTCTAGGGCGCTGAACCCCGAGGTCGCAAGGTAGACCGGCAGGACCACCCCGGCGACGGCGCGGCCAGTACTCATCGGCACGCGTGCCGCGATCGCCAGTCCGGCGTTGCGAGAGATCCAAGCAGGCCACAGACGGCGCTGAAGGGTCCTGCCAGGGATCTTGTTCGACGTCGGCTACTCCTCTGCGCTCGGACGACGCGCTGGGGGCGGAGCGGGAGGGATTCGAACCCTCGAAGGGGTTGCCCCCTTACGGCATTTCCAGTGCCGCGCCCTCGGCCAACTAGGCGACCGCTCCCGAACTGGGTTCGCTCGCGATTCTATCCAGCGGCCGCGCGCCCTCTGTGTCACCCGACCAGCGCACTGTCGCTCGGCTCGGCGCTGGCGGCCGCTCTAGGCGGCGAGACGCTGACTTGGCTGGAGATGCCAGCTCGCGAGCTTTCGCCAGTAGTCCTACCGCTACCGGTCCACTGCGCCGCTCGGGCCTTCAGGGCCGGGCGGCCGCGGCCTCAGGACCAGAGTCCCTCACGGCCGCGTCGAACCGGGGCGGCCGGATCACCGCGCTACCTCAGCCGGCTGCAGCACAGCGGCGCCGGCCGCGCTCACTCCGGCCCCCCGGTGGCCGTCGTGCTGGCCAGCAGAGAGGTCGGGGCCCCGCCGCCCTTGGCTCTGTGCTCCGGTCGGCTCGGCTGCGATCTCACCAGGGACTACCAGCCTCCGGGCAGCTCAACCCGGGGCCGCCTAAAGCGGCCCCTGCCGCAGGAGACAGGTGGCGACCCATTTCTGAGGCATCACACTGGCGGAGAGGGCGGGATTCGAACCCGCGGTGGCTTTAGACCACACCGCTTTTCGAGAGCGGCACCTTAAACCACTCGGACACCTCTCCGCCAGCGATTGTAAGTTCGCGTCGAGGACGCAATCCCGCTCCGCGGCGGGCGGCCGGCGGGTCCTGAGCTCACTCTCGCAGCCGGCGGAAGAAGTGCTGGAGCAGACGGCCCGCCTCTTCGCCACAGCACCCGGCCACCACTTGCGGGTGGTGGTTGCCGGCCGGGCTCCCGAGGATGTCATACACGCTACGGAACGCGCCCTTCTTGGGATCGTCAGCTCCGTAGACAACACGCTCTGGTCGAGCCAGCAGCAAGGCGCCGGCGCACATCGGGCAGGGCTCGAGGGTCGTGTACACGGTCACCCCGGCAAGCCGCCACTGCCGCAACCGGCGACTGGCTCGGCGCAGGACCAAGAGTTCGGCGTGAGCGGTCGCATCTCTGGAGCGTTCAACCCGGTTGGAGGCAGCCGCCAGGATCTCTCCGTCCCGCACCGCCAGTGCGCCCACCGGAACCTCCCCGCGAGCGGCGGCTCGGCGTGCCAACGAAAGCGCCCGCCGCATGAAGTGCTCGTCTGTCCGGGCGATGGCCGCGTTCATCGATGCCGCAGCCTTCAGCGACCGGGAGGGCTAGGCGGCCCAAACATATAATTGCCGTCCGCGCGGTGGCTATAGCTCAGTTGGTTAGAGTGCCAGGTTGTGGCCCTGGAGGTCGAGGGTTCGAGTCCCTCTAGCCACCCCATCCAGTCGTCGAGCGGGCACTAGGGCAGTGGCCGTCGGGCTTCGGAAGCCCTCCAAGCCAGGATCGCCACCCCCATAACCACGATCAGCGCCAGCAGAGTCAGCAGCTGTACCCCCTCTCGCTGCCAGCTGAAGCTGGTCTGGGCAGTCAGTATCAGCACCCTTCGGATGCCGGCGATCAGGCCGACGATCAGGAACGGCTCGGCGGCGAGGCTGCGGTCCCGGATGGTGATGCGCACCGTGTAGAGCAATTCGACCACGATGAAGAGCGAGAGGCCCTTGTCCAGGATGGTCACCACCGCGGCCTGCGCGTTGCTGCCGTGGCTCAGCTCGGAAGCCCCGGTCGTGATCACGTTCCAGAAGAGGAAGACGGCAGCGGCGATCAGCATCACCGCGATCAGCACGTAGACCACGTCCTCGACCCGCTCGATAGTGGTCGCCACCATCGCCCGCGGTCCGCCCGCTGGCTCCGGCGGCTCGAGCTTTACGCCCCGCCCCCCGGTCAGGTCGCCGCCTGCCACGGGCTGGAAGGTAGCATCTGCCGGCCTCCTTGGGGAGCGGAATCCGCTGCCGGGCCCTCCCGGACTCGAGTTTGGCCTGTGATATGCTCCCGACGACCCGGAGTTCAGCCGTTTGCTTTGGCGCACTTGGAGGCGGACTTCGTGGCGACGAGGAGGTCCTAGTGCTTCAGGGCGAAGCCAAAGCAGCGGTTATGGGTCCGCACCGCCGCCACCCGACCGATACCGGATCCCCCGAGGTGCAGATCGCGATCTTCAGCGAGCGCATCCGGGAATTGACCGAGCACCTCAAGGCTCACCCCAAAGACCACCACACCCGGCGTGGACTTCTCAAGCTGGTGGGTAAACGTCGGCGCCTGCTCGACTACCTGATGCAGGTGGACATCGCCCGCTACCGTGCCCTGATCGCCACCCTGGGACTACGCCACTGACCTTGGTTTTGATTCGGCCCGCTAGTCGGGCCGGCGCTGTTTTGTTGCCGCAGACCCTGGTTCGGGAGCTGGACTCGATCCCGTCGGAAAGGCATGGGCGCGGTTGGAGATTGGCGATCGGAGCCGAACCCAGTTTCAGCTCTCATCTCCATTCCCTAACCGCGCCGCCCCAAAGCGAGACGGGCGGGTCGCCTCCAGTCCCATCCGGGGCCGCAGGAGGAAAGGAATGGGCAAGACAAAGACGGTTGTAGCGCGCACCTTCGACGATGGTGACCTGACCATCGAGACCGGCTGGATGGCGGGTCAGGCCAACGGGGCGGTGATGGTGCGCCAGGGGGACACGGTGGTGCTGGTCAGCGCCACCGCCAGCCTGGCGCCCCGACCGGGAATCGACTTCTTCCCGCTTACTTGCGACTACGAGGAAAAGCTCTACGCCGCCGGGCGCATCCCCGGGGCGTTCCTGCGGCGCGAAGGCCGGCCCAGCGAGGCCGCCACCCTGGCCTCGCGCATGATCGACCGGCCGATGCGGCCGCTTTTCCCCAAGGACTTCCGCAACGATGTGCAGATCGTGGCGACGGTACTGTCGACCGACCAGGTCCACGACCCGGCCATCCTGGCCCTGATCGGGGCGGGGGCGGCGGTTGCCATCAGCGACATCCCTCACGCGGGACCGGTCGCCGCGGTGCGGATGGGCCTCTTCGAAGGCGAGCTGACGGAAAACCCGGCCCTGGCCGACATCGAGCGCAGCGGGCTCGACCTGGTGGTTGCCGGGACGCGCAACTCGATCAACATGGTGGAGGCGGGCGCGCACGAGGTAACCGAGGACACCCTGGTCAACGCCTTGGAGCGCGCCCAGGCGCGGATCCGGCAGGTGATCGAGCTGATCGACGAACTGGTGGAGCAAGTAGGCAAGCCCAAGATGGACTACCCGTCGGTCAGCACCGACCCCGAAATCAAGCAACTGGTTCAGGAATCCAGCGCCGGGCGCATCGACCAAGTCTTCCGCCAGGCGGACAAAGCCCAGCGGGACGCTCAGATCGAGGCCCTGCGCAAGGAAGTGGTGGCGGCGATAGTGTCCGAGCGCCCGGATAAGGCCGCCGACGCCGCCAGCGCCTTTGACTCAACTCTGAAGGCCGCGGTCCGGCGGGCCATCCTCGACCAGGGGGAACGTCCGGACGGCCGGCGGGTGGATGAAATCCGCCCGATCTGGAGCGAGGTGGGGGTGCTCCCCCGGACCCACGGCAGTGCGGTCTTCACTCGCGGGCAGACCCAAGCCCTCTCCATCGCCACCCTCGGCACCATGGCCGACCAGCAGAAGCTCGATGGACTGGGGTTGGAGGAGTTCAAGCGCTACATGCACCACTACAACTTCCCCCCCTTCTCGGTGGGCGAGGCTCGACCACTGCGTTCCCCTGGCCGCCGCGAGATCGGCCACGGGGCCCTGGCGGAGCGTGCGGTCAAGGTCATGGTGCCGCCAATCGAGGAGTTCCCCTACACGATCCGGATCGTCACCGAGATCCTCTCGAGCAACGGCAGCACCTCCATGGCCAGCGTGTGTGGCAGCACCCTGGCGCTCATGGACGCCGGGGTGCCGATCGGAGCCCCGGTCGGGGGGATCGCCATGGGGCTGATCACCGACGAAGCGGATCCCTCCCGCTACGCGATCCTCTCCGACATCCAGGGAATGGAGGACGCCCTCGGTGACATGGACTTCAAGGTGGCGGGCACGCGGCGCGGGGTGACCGCCCTGCAGATGGACATCAAGGTGAGCGGTCTCACCCCGGCGGTCTTCCGCCGGGCGCTGGAGCAGGCCCGGGTCGGTCGTCTGCACATCCTGGACAAGATGGAGCAGACCATCCCCAATCCGCGCGAAACCACCTCCACCTACGCCCCCCGGATCACCACCATTCACATCAATCCGGACAAGATCCGCGACCTGATCGGCCCGGGTGGCAAGACCATTCGCCGGATCCAGGAGGAGACCGGCTGCCAGATCGACATCGAGGACGACGGCAAGGTGTACCTGGCCACCGTCGACGAGCAGGCGATGGACCGCGCCCTGGCCATGATTCGGGATCTCACCGAATCGGTCGAGGTGGGTCGCATCTACAAGGGCAAGGTGGTGCGGATCATGCCCTTCGGGGCCTTCGTTGAAATCCTTCCCCGGCAGGACGGCTTAGTCCACATCTCGCAGCTGGCCGACCAGCGGGTCAACCGGGTTGAGGATGTGGTCAATATCGGCGACGAGATCATGGTCAAGGTCACCGAGATCGACGACCGGGGGCGGGTGAACCTTTCGCGCAAGCAGGCCATCGCGCAGCTGGCCGGCGAGGGCGCCCAAGGCGGCAACGGATCCCAGCCGGCCTAATGCCCGGCCAGGGGGTGGCCACCGGCGACGCCCAGCTGCGGCTGGAGGAAGTTGCTCGCCAGGTGGCCACCTGCACCCGGTGCCAGCTCCACCGCACCCGCACCCAGGGAGTGCCCGGGACTGGCCCCGCCTCCGCTCGCATCATGGCGGTGGGCGAGGCGCCCGGAGAGCGTGAGGACCACGAGGGCAAGCCCTTTGTCGGTGCGGCCGGCCAACTGCTGACCCAGCTACTGGGCGAGGTAGGTCTCAGCCGCGAGGACATCTTCATCACCAACGTGCTGAAGTCGCGGCCGCCGGGCAACCGCGATCCGCTGCCCGACGAGGTCTTGGCCTGCGCCCCCTACCTGGAGGCTCAGATCGAGATCATCCAGCCCCAGCTGATCCTCGTTTTGGGGCGGCACGCGCTGGAGCGCTTGCTCCCCGGCTCGCCCGGGATCTCGCGCTGCCACGGCCGGGTCATCGCGAGCGCCAACCGCAGCTACATGCCCTGCTACCATCCGGCGGCCGCGCTCTACAACGGAGGCTTGCTGGCCACCCTGCGGGAGGACTTCCGGCGACTGCGGGCCCACCTGGACCAGATCGGGGACAGTTCAGCCGCCCCGACCCCAGATCCGTCGCTTCCAACGGAACAGCTTGGTCTCTTCTGAGCTCAGCTGGTTGGCCGGCCGCCCGGCGCGCGACACCATCCGGTTCGTTCCCCTGGGCGGCCTGGGCGAGGTGGGAAAGAACCTCGCCGTCCTGGAGATCGGAGACGACGCGCTCCTGATCGATGCGGGGCTGCGCTTCCCCGAGGAGGAGAACACCGGCGCCGACGTGATCCTGCCGGACACCGGTTGGCTGTTCACCCGCGGCGAGCGACTGCGGGCCGTGGTCCTCACCCATGGCCACGAGGACCACATCGGCGCACTGCCCTTCCTGATTGATCGGCTTAGCGTGCCGATATACGGGACGGCCATCACCCTAGGCCTGCTCCGCAACAAGCTGCTCCGCCGCGGGACGAGGGATGCCGCCGATTTGCGCACCTGCAGGGAGGGCGACCGCTTCCCGGTGGGGCAGATGGAAGTGGAGCTCATCCACACCACCCACAGTGTTCCGGGCAGCTGCGCCTTAGCGGTTCGCTCGAGCGCGGGCACGGTGGTGCACACGGGTGACTTCAAGCTGGACCAGACGCCCACCGACGGCCCGCCGCCGGACCTCGCCCGCATGGGACAGTTGGGCGAGGAGGGGGTGCGGCTGATGCTCAGCGACAGCACCAACGCCATGGTCGGCGGGCTGACCCCGTCCGAACTGAGCGTCCGCCCGGCTCTGAGGCGGGCGCTGATGGAATCCCCCGGTCGGGTCATCGTTGTCACCTTCGCCAGCAACCTGGCCCGCATCCGCCAGACCATGGAGCTGGCCGCCGCCAGTGGCCGGCGCTGCTGCGTGGTCGGGCGCAGCATGCTCCGCAACGTTGGGACCGCGGCCGAACTCGCCTACCTCGATTTGGCCCCCACGCTCGTGGTACAACCGCGCGAGCTCCACGCTCTGGCGGACAGCCAGATCTGCCTGCTGGCGACCGGCTCCCAGGGCGAGCCACTGGCGGCCCTGAGCCGGATCGCATCCGGTGTTCACCCGTTCATCCGCATCCATCCCGGCGACACGGTGGTGCTGGCGGCCAACCCGGTGCCCGGCAACGAGGCGGTGGTGGCGCGCGTGGTCAATCGCCTTCTGGAGCGGGGAGCTGAGGTTCTCGCCGGAAGCCGGGCCGGCGTGCACGCCAGCGGGCACGGCTCGGCCGAGGAACTCGCCTACCTGCTGCAGCTGGTCCGGCCCCAGTACTTCGTGCCCGTGCACGGCGAACGGCGCCACCTGGCCGCCCACGCGGAGCTGGCTCGGCTCGCCGGAATGGAGCGGTCACGCATCGCCGTCTTGGACAACGGGTCGGTTCTCGAGGTGGGCCCAGCCGGTCTCACGGTCGGGGCGGCGGTGTCGGCCGGGGCGGTCCCGGTCGACGCCGAGGGCCGGATCGGCCGGGTGGGCCGTGTGGAGGAGGGGATCTTGGTCCTGACCGTCAAGCTGGGTAACCACGGTCGGGCGCTCGCTGAGGGACCCGAGCTCTCGCTGGCCGGCTACGGCAAGCCCGCCCCCCCGGCCGAGCCCTGGATGGATGCGGCTGCCAAGGCCGTCCGGCGTGCGGTGCGCCACCACCTGCGCGAGGTGGGCGAGAGTCGGGGCCTGCGGGAGGTGATGCGCCGAGCCATGGAGCAGCACCTGGAGGCGGCGGGCGGCTGGCGCCCCGCCTTGGTCTCGGTGGTGCTGGAGGATCGCCCTTTGTGAAACGGGCGCTGATAGGGCTGGCAACGCTCGTGGTGCTGGCCGGGATCTACACCGCGGTCCAGCTGCTGAGACCGCTCCCGGCACCACGACTGCAGCTGACGCTGGGTCGCACCGCCGCTGTGAGCGGGCCATCGCTGGCATTGCCAGCGCCCGGCCAGGGCCAGTGGTCCCTGTATTTACGCGGCGTGGGCTGGATGGGGCAATCGCTCGGGCAGAAGCCGGAGCCGATCGCCAGCATCACCAAGGTCATGACGGCTCTGGTGGTGCTGCACGACCACCCTCTGGCCGCCGGCGCCGCCGGTCCTTCGATCCCCATCACCGCCGCCGACGCCTCGGCTTACCTTCAGGACCAGGCCCAGGGCGACTCGGTGCTACCCGTGGTTGCCGGCGAGACCCTGGACGAACAGCAACTCCTGGAGGGGCTCTTGGTTCCCTCTGGGGACAACGCCGCCGTCCTGCTGGCACAGTGGGATGCGGGTTCGGTGTCCGACTTCGTCGCCCAGATGAACCAGATGGCCAAAAGCCTGGGCATGACCCAGACCTCATTCACCGATGCGAGCGGGCTCAGTCCGGGCAGCGTGAGTACTGCCAGCGATCTGGTACGGCTTGGCCGGGCCGCGATGGATATCCCGGAATTCCGCCGGGTGGTGGGCATGACCCAGGTTGTGATCCCCAACGCCGGAACTTTGACCAACTACAACTATCTGCTTGGCCTGGACGGGATCGACGGGATCAAGACGGGATGGACCGACCAGGCCGGCGGTTGCCTGCTGTTCTCGTCGGCCCACCCGACCGGGCCCGCGCGGGCCCAGCTGGTGGGGGCGGTGCTGGGGCAGCCCGGCGGCCCGGTCTCCGGC
>JBJKSO010000086.1:0-99717 GCA_046703825.1 Candidatus Dormibacteria bacterium | reverse complement strand
GGCGCAGGTAGAGGTCGGTCTCCCCAGCTCCCGCGCGCACCTCGCCCCCGGCCGCGGCCGCCTCCAGACACCTGACCACCGTGGTACCCACCGCGACTACCCGCCCGCCCGCCCGCCGGGTGCGGCTGACCGTCTCCGCCGCCTCTGGGCTGACCCGGTAGCGCTCCGAATGCATCACGTGGTCCTCCACCCGCTCGGTGCGGATCGGTGCGAAGGTGCCGATGCCCACCTCCAGGCGCACCCGGGCCAGGGTCACCCCACGCCCGGCAACCTGTTCCAGCAGGTCTCTGGTCAAGTGCAGCCCGGCCGTGGGCGCCGCCGCGGATACCCCAGGGCCGCGCGCGTAGACCGTCTGGTAGCGGGTTGGGTCTGGGAGTGGCACATGGATGTAGGGCGGCAGCGGGGTCTCTCCGACTCGAGCCAGCTGGCTCCCCGGCTCCATCCGGAGCTCCAGGATCCGACCGCCGGAGTGCGCCGGCCACCGGTCCAGGACCGCGGCCGTCCATCCCGGCCCTTCGGCCCGGGCACCGACCCCAAGCCAGCGCGCCGGTCGCACCAGCGCTGCGTACTGGACCCGGCCCAGTCGCCGCACCAGCAGCAGCTCCACGGCGCGACCTGCCGACCGTCCGCGCAGGCGTGCCCGGCGTACGCGGGTCTCGTTGAGCACCAGGCAGTCGCCGGGGCGAAGCAGCGCCGGCAGCGCCCCGACCTCCCGATCGTCAATCCCACCTTCGGGCGGGAGATAGAGCATGCGGCTGGCGCCTCTCGGCTCGGGCGGCGACTGGGCGATTGCTGCCTGGGGGAGGTGGTAGGAGAAGTCGGCCGTGGCCAGACCGCGGTCAGCCGGATCTGCCAAAGAGCTCCAGGCTGGGAGGCTCGAGCCCCAGGTGGCGGTAGGCGCCGGCGGTCGCCACGCGGCCACGGGGAGTGCGCGCCAGCATCCCCAACTGGATCAGGAAGGGTTCGATCACCTCCTCGATGGTGTGGGGTTCCTCGGCCAGCGCGGCACCCAGGGTGCCGACCCCGACCGGGCCACCCGCGAACTGGTCGCAGATCAGACTGAGGAGCCGCCGGTCGGCGGCGTCCAGGCCCAGGTGGTCGACCTCGAGCAGCTCCAGCGCCTCTTGGGTGATCGCTTGGTCGACGCGCCCGGTCCCGCGCACCAGAGCGTAGTCGCGTACCCGGCGGAGCAGGCGGTTGGCCACCCGGGGCGTGCCGCGCGACCGTCCGGCGATGGTGGCGGCGGCCTCGGCCTCCATCTCAACGGTAAGCAGCCGCGCCGAGCGGCTGACAATCTCGCCAAGCTCCTCGACCGAGTAGAACTCGAGCCGGAATGTGGCGCCGAAGCGGTCGCGCAGGGGCGCCGACAGCATGCCCACCTTGGTGGTGGCGCCGATGACCGTGAACGGCTGCAGGCTGATCCGCAATGCCTGGGCACCGACGCCCTTGCCGCTCACGAAGTCGAAGGAGAACTCCTCCATGGCCGGGTAGAGGCTCTCCTCCACCGCCCGCTGCAGGCGGTGGATCTCATCGATGAAGAGCACGTCCCCTTTGCCGAGGCTGGTGAGCAGGCTTGCCAGGGCACCTTGGAACTCGATCGCGGGCCCGCTGGTGACCCTGAGCGCGACCCCGGTTTCTGCGGCGACAATCCCCGCCAGCGTGGTTTTGCCGAGACCGGGCGGGCCGCACAGCAGGACGTGCTCCACCGGGTCTCCCCGCACCTTGGCGGCATCGACGAGAATGCTCAGCTGCTCGCGCACCTGGGTCTGGCCCACGAACTCGGCCAGCCGGTGCGGGCGGAGCTGGCGGTCCACGTCGGGGTCATCACCCCGCGCCTCCGGGTTCAGAATCGCACCCGGCTCGATCACCGCCGCACCACCGCCGCCGCGTTGAGGCGGCGCAGCGAACCGCGAACCACATCTTCGATAGTCCGCTCAGCTCCATCGCCTTCAGCCAGCTCCTCACCCACCACCCGCCGAGCCTCGGGGCCCGCGAAACCCAATGCCTGCAGCGCCTCTACCGCACGCTCCGCGCTCGGACCCGCCGGCGGCCGCACCGGGGCGGCGGCCTGGGGCACGAGGCTCTCGATCCGGCCCTTGAGCTCTAGCACGATCCGCCGGGCGGTTTTGGGCCCGATACCGGGCACAGTCGCCAGCAGGGTGTGATCCTCCGCGGCGATGGCTCCGATCAGTGAGCCCCACTCAGCACGACTCAGGATCGCGAGCGCGGCCTTGGGCCCGATCCGCTCCACGTTCAGCAGCTCGCGAAAGAAGGCCAGCTCCTGGGCGCTGAGGAAGCCATAGAGGGAGATGGCGTCCTCACGCACAGCGGTGTGAATCTGGAGCGTCACCGGCCCCGACCGGCCCACCAACTCGGCGGCGGTGCGAGCGTGGACGTAGACCTGGTAGCCCACCCCACCCACGTCGAGCACCGCCCACTCCTCCTCCAGGCGGATCAGCTCGCCGCGCAGCGCGGCGATCATGACCGGGCCCCAATCAGGGCGGCCCGGAGTCCGGTCGAGTTGAGGTGGCAGATGGCGACCGCGCAGGCATCGGTGACGTCGTCCAGCCTGGGCGGCTCGACACCCAGCAGCAGCCCCACCATACGTGCCACCTGGGTCTTTGACGCTGCACCGGCGCCGCTCACCGCCTGCTTGACCTGACCCGGCGTGTATTCGAAGGGCGTCAACCCCGCCTGGGCCACCGCGCAGACCAGCACCCCTCGGGCCTGGCTCACCGCCATGGCGGTGGAGACGTTGCGGCTGAAGTAGAGGCGCTCCACGGCCACCGCCTGCGGTCGCGCCCGCTGCAGCAGTTCGGCCATGGACTTGGAGAGCGCGAGCAGCCTGGGCCCCTCGGACTGGTTGGCGGGGGTCCGCCAGTAGCCGGCCTCGCTCAGCACCAGCCGACCACCACCGCCTTCGATCAGAGCCCAACCAGTCAGCGCCAGACCAGGGTCTATCCCCAGAGTCAGCAAGCTTCCCTCCCCCCGCGGACTAGCGGCGGCTCAGACCTGGGCCAGCACTTCTTCCGGCAGCACGGCGTTGCAGTGGACCTCGCGCACGTCGTCGTGGTCCTCCAGCGCCTCCAGCAGCCGCACCACCGCTGGCGCCAGCTTGTCCTCCACCTCGACCGTGGTGGTTGCCTGCATCGTGACCTCAGCGCGCTCGACCACATGGCCGCCGTCGGCCAGACCCTGGCGGATCCGCTCCAGGTTCTCCGGCGCTGTGTAGACCTCGACCGCGCCGTCCTGAACCTGGACGTCGTCGGCGCCCAGCTCGATCGCCTCCAGAGCCAGGGCCTCGGCGTCCGCCCCCTGCGGATCCACCACGATCAGGCCGGTGCGGTTGAACATCCATCCCACCGAGTTGGTCTCCCCGAGGCTGCCGCCCGACCGGGTGAACAGGTTGCGAATGGCGGCCACGGTGCGGTTGCGGTTGTCCGTCAGCACGTCGACCAGGATCGCCACGCCGCCGGGCCCGAAGCCCTCGTAGCGGATCTCCTCGATCGCGTCACCCTGCAGCTCGCCGGTGCCTCGCTTGATGGCCCGCTCGATGTTGTCCGCGGGCATGTTGACCTCGCGGGCCTTCTGCACCGCCAGCCGCAACCGGAAGTTGCCCGTGGGGTCACCACCACCCTCGCGCGCCGCCACCGTCAGCTCGTTGGCCACCTTGGTGAAGGTCTGGCCCTTGCGCGCGTCGACCGCCGCCTTCTTGTGCTTGATTCCCGCCCACTTGGAGTGCCCTGACACCGCCTACCTCCGAGCCAAGTCGCGGAAAGCGGCCAGGCGTGGCGCGCCCGACCGAACAGACATTCTCACGGAATAGAGTGTACCCCGAGATCGCCCCAAGCCTAACAGGCCCTCTTCGCCGCTACCGCGCTCACTGAACCACAAGGCGAACCGCGCGCTTGGGCCCCACCTCCAAGATCGACCCGCCCCGATAGCCGACCGGCTCCCTCCAGGAGGGCAGGCGCTCGCCGTCCAGCCGGACCGCCCCCTGGTCGATGAGCCGGGCGGCCTCGCTGTTGGAAGAAGCCAGCCCGGCCAGCCGGATCAGCTCGCGCAGATCGCGCGGTGGCACCGGCACCACCACCTCAGGCACCAGACGGGGCAGCTCGCGGCCGCGGTGGACACGGAAGAACTCCTCGGCCGCCGCCGCGGCCGCGTCGGCACCGTGGAAACGGGCCACCACCGTGCGGGCCATCTCGGCCTTGGCGTCGCGGGGGTTGAGCGCACCCGCCGAGAGATCCCGCTCCAGCTCCTGGAGTCGGCTCTGGTCCACCGGGGTGAGCAACTCGAAGTAGCGAAGAATCAGGCTGTCTGGAATTGACATCAGCTGGCCGAACTGCTCCTCGGCCGGTGCCGCCACCGCCACCGCATTGTCCAGGGACTTGCTCATCTTGAGCCGTCCGTCCAGCCCCTCCAGGATGGGCATGGTGACCACGTCCTGCCGCGGCTGGCCGAGGGCTCCCTGCACGTGGCGGCCGAAGAGCAGGTTGAAGAGCTGGTCGGTCCCACCCAGCTCCAGGTCGGCTTGGACGGCGACCGAGTCGTAGCCCTGCATCAGCGGGTAGAGCAGCTCGTGCAACCCGATCGCCTGCTCAGCGTCGATGCGCTGCTGGAATTCGGAGCGCTGCAGCAGCTGCGCCACGGTGGAGGTCTGCGCCAGCCGCAGCACGCGGTCCAGGGTGAAGTCGCCGAACCACTCGCTCTGCCGCCGCACCTCGGTCCGGGCTGGGTCCAAGAGGCGGAAGAGCTGGTCCAAGTAGGTCTGCGCGTTGGCCTCCACCTGCTCGGGCTCTAGCTGGGGCCGGGTCGCCGAGCGGCCGCTCGGGTCGCCTATGCGCGCAGTGAAATCCCCGATCACCACGACCGGCAGATGCCCGGCCATCTGCCAGCGGCGCAAAAACCCCATCGGTACCGTGTGGCCCAGATGCAAGTCGGGAGCGCTGGGGTCGACGCCGAACTTGACCCGCAGCCGCTCCCCGTCGGCAAGGCGTCGCTCGAGATGCTCGCGGTCCTCGCAGTGCACCACACCGCGGAAAAGTTCCTCCCGCGTCGGTGCGCGGCGGTCGTCGGCGAAGGCCTTGGCTTGGCTGATCGGTCCGCTCCTCCAGTGCTTGCGACAGTACCAGTCGCCCCTTGAGGGGCGCTCCGGCAGCCAATTCCCTGGCGTGGAATCACTTATCTATAGGCACTTTCCACGCCTTGACAGAGACGGCGCCGGTGCTAGGCTAGCCTTAGGTACCGGTACAGACGGAGGTAAGCAAGATGCAGGCCGTCTGGAAGTTTCTGAGGCACACTCGGGCGGAGAGATGAAGCCCCCCGGGGCTGCTGGATCCGAGGATCGTTAGCACCAGCCTCGCAGGGGTTTCGATGGCGAGCGACTTTAGTGTTCCGGCTTATCCGCCGGACAGGTGCCTAGCACCGGCACTCAAAGTGGAGGGGGCCCCAAGTGGCCCGCTTTCCTTTTGTAAACCTGGCTGGTGCGGCCCGCCCGGGGGGGCGGGATCAAAAAGCGCAGCGGCGCCGGATCCTTCACCCCGACTCGCGGGGTGACCAGCACCGGGCGGGGCGCGGGGCCGAGGCGCGGCTCGATCCAGATCCCGGACTCTCCGTGGCAGAGATCGGCACCGTTGCTGGTCCGATCGATCGAGAGGGAGCGGCAGAGGCGGCCGGGGCCATCCAGGCGCGCTTGCCCGCCCTCGACCTCGAGCACAGCGGCCCGCAGCAGCACCGCCTCCGGATCGCCATCATGGCCGGTAACCACGTTGAGACAGTGGTGCATCCCGTATATGAAGTAGACGTAGGCGAAGCCGGCGGGCCCGAACATCACGGCGTTGCGAGCGGTCCGCCCGCGAAAGGCGTGGGAGGCGGGATCGTCGCCACCGAGGTAGGCCTCGGCCTCGACCAGCCGTACCCGCAGGTCCACGCCGGCCACCCGCCTCACCAAGCGGCATCCCAGCAGCTCTCGCGCCACCAGCGGGGAGGGGCGGGCGAAGAAGCTACGGGGCAGCCTCCGGTCCAATTCAGCGCAGCGCCGCCACCACGGCGTCCGGTCCCCGACGCCAGACCACCGCTGCCTCGGAAAAACCGGCGGCACGCAGGGTGCGCAGGTGCCAGGCGTCGCTGGGGGCTGAGCCCTCGCTGTGCAGGCTGCCGAAGCGCCGCCGGCGTTCCGCAAGCAGCTCTGCGAGCTTGGGTTCGGTCGCTACGCGCTGCCACCAGAGCTCCCAGGTCTCCCTGCCCGGCAACTCCTCCGGCCTCAGCCTGCTGGCGGCGCGCCCCAGGCCGGCGGCCGACTCCAACGGCACGTGGTCGGCGTCGGCAAAAAGGCCGCCCGGTCGGACCACGGCCGCCATCCCCCGATAGACCCCCTCCAGTTCGACCGGCCGCAGCCAATGCAGCGCCGTAGCGCTCAGGACCGCGTCGAACTCCGGGGCGGGAAGCGCAGCGGCCCAGTCGGGACGGCGCAGGTCGGCCTCCACGAACTCGACCCTGCCGTCACCGGCGAAGACCTCCCGGGCGATGCGCAGCAGCACCGGGTCGAGATCGAGAGCTACGACTCGAGCCTCAGGGAAACGCTTGAGCAGCCGGGCGGTGATCGACCCGCAGCCGCAGGCCAGGTCGAGCACCCGCAGCGGTCGGCGCGGCTCGACCGCCGCCACCAGGCTGAGCAGGACGCCGAAGCGCTCCTCCCGGTCGGGCAGGTGACCCTCCTGCTGCAAGTCCCAGCTGCGCTGCCAGCCCACCCAGTCAGGCTGGACGGTCATTGGGACTCCTCTGACCGCAGGCGAGCACCCGCCGACTCCGCCAGCGCCGCCAGCACCCGTGAGCGCAGCTCTTCCCCTTCCTGACCGGTAAGAGTCCGGCCGGCCTCGCGGAAGACGAGCCGGAAGGTCCAGCCCTTGGACTCCGCCCCCAACGCCTGGCCCCGGTACTCGTCGATCAGGCTGATCGATTCAAGCTCCTCCAGCCCCAAGCGCTCGACCCGCCGCAGCGCGGGGCCGCGCTCCGCCCGCTCCGGCACCACCACGGCCAGGTCGAGCGTCAGTGCCGGCATCTTGCTGAGGTGCGCCGCCCGTGGCGGCCGGCCGCCAGGGACGAACCAGCCATCCACCCGCAGCTCCGCCACCACCGCCCGCCCGCGGAGTTCCAGTCGTGCCGCCAGCCCCGGCTCCAGCTCTCCCGCCACACCTCGCAGCACCTCCCCGGCCCACACCTGGGCGCTACGCCGTGGATGCAGACCGGCCACGGGTAGCGGGCGGAACTCCAGATCGCACGATCCCACCCGCCGTGCCAGCTCCGAGACCAGCTGCAGCAACTGGTCCAGCCGCTGGGCGGCCGGCCCGGCATCGGGGATGACCGAGTGGTCCACCAGCGCGATCAGCTCCGGCTCCTGGGGCCGGTCTGCCGCGCTCTGGGTCTGCCAGAACGCCCGGCCCTGCTCGAAGAGCCGGACCCGCTCCAGGCCGCGCGACTGGTTCAGAACGCACGCATCCACCAGACCAGGCAGCAGGCTGCGGCGAAGCCAGCCCAGCTGCCTGGAGAGCGGGTTGCTGAGGCGGAGCGGTTCCGAAGCGCCCAGCCCCAGGGCCAGTTTGGCCCGGCCCTCCGCCACCAGCGGCAAGGTGACCGCCTCGGAGAAGCCCGCGCCCAGGCACACCTCGGCGGCCAGACGTTCGGCCGCCGGCAGGCTGCTTCCGCTCGGCGGCTCCGCGAAGCAGGGCAGCTGCTGGTCTGGCAGCGCGGCGTAGCCGAGCAGCCGGCCCACCTCCTCGGTCAGGTCGATGGGATCGGTGACGTCGATGCGGTACCACGGGGCGGTTGCGACCAACCCGTCACGGTCGAGCTCGACCGTGAACCCGAGCCGCTGGAGCGCGGAGGAGGTCGCCTCCGGCGCGACCGCTGCCCCCAGGACCCTGGAGATCTGCGCCGCCGACGACCGGATCGGGGTCGGCGCGGGCAAGCTTCCCGCCGCCGCCGGCTCACCCTGCCGCTGGCCACCGCCGACCTGCGCCAGCAGGTCCGCGAAGCGCTCCGAGGCGGGTTCGACCAGGTTGGCCGAGAGGCGGCGCTCGAAGCGCGCCGAGGCGTCGGTGCGCAGACCCAGGCGGCGGCTCGCCCGCCGGATCGTCACGCCGTCGAAGTTGGCGACCTCGAGCAGGATGGACTTGGTGCCCGGGCCGACCGCGGTTTCCAGTCCTCCGATGATTCCGGCCAGCGCCACTGGTCGGTCGTCGGCGGTGATGACCAACACCTGCTGGTCCAGGCTGCGCTCGATCGCGTCCAGGCACAGCAGCTGCTCGCCGGCCCGCGCCCGCCGCACCCCGATCCTGATCCGCGCGTTCCGGGCGCCCAGCTTCTCCAGGTCGAAGGTGTGGGCCGGCTGGCCCTGCTCCAGCATCACGTAGTTGGCCACGTCCACCACCGGTGAGATGGATCGGGACCCGGCCGCGAGCAGGCGCCGGGCCATCCAGGCCGGGGTGCGAGCCTGATCGGTGATGGTGAGGCACTGAGCCAGGTAGAGGGGGCAGTCGCCCTCGCTCTGGACCTCGATCGTCACCCGCTCAGCGGAGCTCCGCAGGCTGGTACCGAAGGGCAGCAGCCGGGCCGGCTCGGGCCGCAGCAGCGGTCGCTCGAGCACCGCCGCCAGCTCCCGGGCCACCCCGAGGTGACACAGGCAGTCCCCGCGGTTGCTCAGAACCTCCAGTTCGTACACGGTGTCGGCCGGGTAGAGCTCCGAGAGCGGGCGACCGGGCCGCGCCTCCCCCTCGGGGAGGAGCAGGATGCCCTCGTGGTCGAGGCCGAGCTGGAGTTCGTCAGCTGCGCACAGCATGCCGTCGCTGTCCACGCCCCGGATCGGCCGGCGGCCGATCTCCCGCCCTCCCGGCAGCCGTGCCCCGGGCCGTGCCCAGGGCACGAGCGCCCCCAGGTGAAGGTTCTGGGCGCCGCAGACAACCTGGGCCGGCTCCTCTCCCGGCACCCGAGTCCGGGTTATCCACAGGTGGTCGCTGCCGGCCATCCGCTCCAGCTCGACCACCTCCCCGACCACGACGTCGTCCAGGCCGCCGCCGAAGGACATCACCCGCTCGACCTCGGTGCCGCTCAAGGTCAGTGCCCGGGCCAGCTGGGCGGGATCGAGCCCGGCGAGGTCCACCAGCTCCGCCAGCCACTCGTGACTGATCCTCATCAGAAGCTCCCCAGGAAGCGCAGGTCGTCCTCGTAGAGATCGCGGATGTCCTCGATTCCGTACTTGAGGGCGGCGATCCGGTCGGGCCCCATGCCGAAGGCGAAGCCGCTGTAGCGCGATGGGTCCACCCCTGCGTTACGCAGCACCACCGGGTGGACCATGCCCGACCCCAGCATCTCGATCCAGCCCTTCTGCAGACAGGCGCGGCATCCCGCCCCCCCGCAGACGGCGCAGGCGATGTCGACCTCCATGCTCGGCTCGGTATAGGGGAAGTAGCTGGCCCGGAAGCGGACCCCGCGATCGGGACCGAAGATGGCCCGGACCACGTGGACCAGCGTGGCCTTCAGGTGCGACATGGCCACACCATCGCCGACGCATAGCCCCTCTATCTGGTGGAAGGCGGGGTTGTGGGTCGGGTCGGGATTGTCGCGGCGGTAGACCTTGCCAGGGACGATGATGCGGTAGGGTGGCGGCCCCGACATCATCACCCGCAGCTGCATCGGCGAGGTGTGGGTGCGCAGCAACCAGCCCCCCGGGCCATCGAGATAGAAGGTGTCCTGAGTGTCCCGGGCAGGATGCTCGGCGGCCATGTTGAGCAGCTCGAAGTTGTGGCGGTCGTCCTCAACCTCGGGTCCGCGCAGAGACTCATAGCCCAAGGCGGCGAAGACGTCCTCGATCTCCCGTACGACTCGCGCCACCGGGTGCTGGTGGCCGCGTCCCAGTGGACCCGCGGGAGCGCTGAGGTCCGCCCATTCCTGGTCGGCGGCTGCCGCCAGCTGCTGCGAGCGCAGCTGCTCCTGGCGCCGCTCCAGCGCCGCCTCCAGGGCTCGCTTGACTTCGTTGAAGCTGCGCCCCAAAAGGGCCCGGTCCGGAGCGGACAGTTTGGGCAGCTCGGCGGCCACCTGCGAGATGGAGCCGCCGTGGCGGCCGAGGTAGCGCTGCCGCACCAGCTCCAACTGGTCGGCGTCGTCGGCCCTGGCGACGTCCTCCAAGGCCCGCCTGCCGAGCTCCCGGAGGTCGCCCTCAATCACTCTGCGGCGGCGCTCTCCCGCACCAGCTCGATCAGGCTGGCAAAGGCTCCCGGGTCACGCGCGGCCAGCTCGGCCAGCTGCTTGCGCGAGATCTCGACGCCAGCGTGCTGCAGGCGTGCGATGAAGCGGCTGTAGGGGATCCCCGCCTGGCGGCTGGCCGCGTTGATGCGCGCGATCCACAACCTGCGGAAGTCGCCCTTGCGCTTGCGGCGGTCACGGTACTGGTAGGCGAGCGAGTGCATGACCGCCTCGTTGGCGGGCCGGAAGAGGCGGTGGTGGGTCCCGGTGAAGCCGGAGGCCAACTCCAAGACCTTCTTGTGGCGCTTGCGCGCCGCCACCCCGCGCTTGACTCGGGCCATGGCTCAGCGGCCCAGGTAGGGAGCGTCACGCCGGACGGACCGGGCGTCGCCGGGGATCAGCTCGTACATGCTGCTGTAGCCGCGCTTGCGCTTGGCCGACTTGTGCTCGAGCAGGTGTGATTGGTTGGCGCCCCGGCGCAGCACCTTGCCGGTGGCGGTCACGCGGAAGCGCTTTTGCGTTCCCTTATGACTGCGGATCTTGGGCATGGTCGCTGGGGCCTCCCTTGGGCTGTCGCTTCTGCACCGGGTTGAGAATCATGATCATATTGCGCCCCTCCACCAGGGGCTGGCGCTCCACCAGGGCGACATCCTTGACCTCGTTGGCCAGTCGATCGAGCAGAGCGCGGCCGATTTCCTGGTGGACCAGTTCCCGGCCGCGGAACATGATAGTGAGCTTGACCTTGTCGCCGGCCTCCAGGAAATGCCGGACGTAGCCGTACTTGGTCTGGAAGTCATGCTCGGAGATCTTGGGACGGAGCTTCATCTCCTTGAGCCGAGCTGCGTTGTGATCCCGCCGTGTCTCCTTCTCGCGCTTGAGGGCCTCGAACTTGTAGCGGCCGTAGTCCATCAACCGGCACACCGGCGGCTGGGCCTGGGGAGCCACCTCGACCAGGTCCAAGCCCCGCTCTTGGGCCAAGCGCTGGGCCTCGGCGATAGGGACTATGCCCATGGCCTCCTGGGTGGTGTCATCGAACAGTCGGAGCGTGGGAACGCGAATTTGGTCGTTGATGCGCAGCTCGCGAAAAGCTATTGAGGCATCCTCCTTCCGATGCGGACTTGAGATCGAACGGCGATTCGAAGCCCGGATGCTAACAAAGCCGAGCCTTCCCTGAGCCCCGCCTGGCGAAACCGCTCAGCGGCCGCTCCTCTCACTCAGGAGCCGCTCTTTGAGTTCGGCCCTGCTCATCAACGTCTGGGCTCCCGCTCGGGTGTCGCGCAGGTTGACCGCACCTGCCAGCACCTCCTTCTGGCCAACCACGCCGAGGTATGGGATCTTGGCCAGTTCCCCGTCCCGGATCTTGGCCCCCACGCGCTCGCCAGGCCGGTCGGGCACCTCGACTCTCACCCCCACCGCCTCGAGCTCAGCCGCCACCTCCCGAGCGTAGCCCAGTTGCTCGTCGGTCACGGTAAGCAGTTGCAACTGGACCGGGGCCAGCCAGACCGGCAGCGCGCCGCCGTAGTGCTCGAGCAGCACCCCGAAGAAGCGCTCCATCGATCCCAGCAGCGTCCGGTGCACCATGCGCGGCTGGTGCAGCTTGCCGTCCGGGCCGACGTACTCCAGGTTGAAGCGGTCGGGGAGGTTGAAGTCGTACTGGACGGTGGCGCATTGCCAGCGCCTGCCCATCGCATCGCGGATGTGCACGTCCAGCTTGGGCCCGTAGTAGGCGCCCTCGCCGGGGCTGCGCTGGAACTTGAGACTCTCGGAGCGAACCGCGTCCTCCAGCTCGGCCTCGGCCAACTCCCACATCTCCGCGGTGCCAGCGGCCTTGGCGGGCTTGGTGGACAGGTCCACCTCCAGGTCGCTGAAGCCGAACCGCTGCATCATCTCGCCCACCAGCCGCAGCACCTCCACGACCTCCGAGCCAGCCTGCTCTGGAGTGCAGAAGATGTGGGCGTCGTCTTGGGTGAACCCGCGCACCCGCAGCAGTCCGTGGAGCGTGCCGCTGCGCTGGAACCGGTACACGGCGGCCAGCTCGGCCAGCCGCAGCGGGAGGTCGCGGTAGCTCCGGGTGCGCGCGCCGTAGATGAGGATGTGGAAGGGACAGCTCATCGGCTTGACCCGGTAGCGCTCTCCCTCCACCTCCATGGGGCCGTACATCTCGTCAGCGAAGAAGTCGAGGTGCCCGCTGGTCTGCCAGAGCTGCTCGCGCCCCAGGTGCGGGGTGTAGACGAGCTGGTAGCCGGCCCCGCGGTGGGCCTCGCGCCAGTAGTCCTCGATCACCGTGCGCACGGTGGCGCCTTTGGGGTGCCAGAGGATCAGCCCGCCTCCCAGCTGCTCGGAGATCGAGAAGAGGTCCAGGTCCTTGCCCAGACGCCGGTGGTCCCGGAGCCGAGCTTGCTCCAAGCGCTCCAGGTAGTCCGCCAATTCGCGCTCGCTCCGCCAGGCGGTCCCATAGACCCGCTGCAGCATGGGCAGGTGCTCGTCCCCGTGCCAGTAGGCGCCCGCGGTGTGGAGCAGCTTGAAGGCGGGAATCGCCCCGGCGTCGGGCACGTGTGGCCCGCGGCAGAGGTCGAAGAATTCCCCGGTGCGGTAGCAGCTGATGATTTCGTCCTGGGGAATGCGCTCGATCAGCTCCACCTTGAAGCGCTGGCTCATCCCGCGGAAGACCACCAGCGCCTCATCGCGCCTCAGCTCAGAGCGCTCGTAACTCGGCCGCCGGGCGGCAATCTCCCGCATCCGCTCCTCAATCGGCGGCAGGTCGGCATCGGTCAGGCGGCGGTCCCCGGGCAGCAGGAAGTCGTAGTAGAAGCCGTCCTCGATCGAGGGCCCGATCGCGTACTCCGCTCCCGGGTACAGCTCACAGACCGCCGCGGCCATCAGATGGGCGGCGCTGTGGCGCAAAACGTCGAGGTCGCCTGCGTGGTTGTCGCTCATGACTGAGAGCCGATTGTAGGGAGGCGTCCGGTGGGCCCAACAGCCGGCACCCAGGTAGGGGCGACAGCCGGAGGCGACTCCTATAATCCGGTGACCCGACCCGCACGCGGGCGCATAGCTCAGGTGGTTAGAGCGCTACCCTGACACGGTAGAGGCCCCAGGTTCGACTCCTGGTGCGCCCACTTTCCTGTCACGGCGCGAGACCTGCGGAGTGGGCTTGAGGGGCGGTGCCGGGCGATCCTGGCCTGGGATCAGCTGGCCAAGCACAGCCCCCGCCTGCGGACCTGCCCCGGTGCAGAGCTGGGCGGCTCGGTCCACGTCGTCGCCTCGGGGCGCCGTCGGTCCCGCTTCGGGATGCCGTGCTGGCACCGCCTGATCATCCGGGCAGTTGGCCGACACCCGGATGCGGGTGGGCGATCTGGCGGGGGAGCGCACCTAGATCCGAGTCATCCGGCCCGCAGGGACGACGGGAGACCGGGCCCCCCCCCCCCGAGCCAGGTGCCTCCGGGGGGGTCCTAACCTATCCCGGCTGCCGCTGGAGGCCGTCATCGGTCAAGCGCCGCCACCAGGCGCACCGCTCCGGGTCGGGCTGCAGATACGGGTGAGGCCCCTCCCCTTTCCCCTCGGCTGCCTCCCGGACCACTGGCGGCACCGGGGTTGGGCCCGCTCGGTCCCTGGGGAAAAAGCCCGCTCTTGACCCACTTGGGAGCGGCTGAGCCTGGCGGCGGCTTTGACAGCTTGTCCACACTGAGCCTGGGGAAACTGGGCATAAGCAGCAGTCTCGCCCAAGAAGAAATGACAAAAATTTTCTGGTATTTCCGACCATTGACAGCCATTCTTAGGGCCGGACTAAGATCGGTGGGTGGCGCGTCAGGGAGGTTCCCGTCCAGCAACCCCACGCCTCTGCGCGAGGGCCGGGTGCGATGCCCCGGTCAAGAAGCAGACGGCCAAGTACTGCAGCGTTCGCTGCTCCAGCGCGGATCCCGATCGCCGGGCGAGGCTCAGGGAGCGAGCCCGTTCGGGTAGGGTGCTCCCCCTGGCGCGCCAGCTAACACTCGACTTCAACCCCGAGGAGGTGGGGTTCGCCTTCCCCAACGTCGAACGCGAGGAGGTGCCGAAGGGACTGTCGCGCTGGGCGGTCTGAGACCGACCTAGCTGATGGTCGTGCGCTGCCTCCAAGCGGCCTCGGCGCTGCGGATGTCGGCCGCGGTGACCGTGACCGAGAGGCTCAGCTCGCAGCGGTGGCAGATGATGTGGAAGCTGGTTGGGGTGGGAATGGAGCGGGCCACCTCCTGGCGGTGGCCGCAGCTCTCGCAGGTGACGACAGCTCGCATGAGCCGCATTGAAGCCCCAGACGCGGGCGCGGCCAACCACCGCTAACGAGCTTCGACACGCCGCTACCTGTCCGTCACCACCGAGAAGCGGGCGAGCTCCCCCGCCCCCGTCCTCGCAGCGTGTAGAGGCCGCCCACCAGCAGCAGCAGCAGCCCGACCACCGCGATCACGTCGCTGGCACCGACCGCGTCAGCGATGGCGCCCGCGACCAGCAGCGGCAGCGCTATCGCCAGGTTGATCCCCAAGAAGGCCCCGCCGAACATCTTGCCCCGGGTACTCTCCTCGGTGTTCTCCTGAATCAGTACCAGGCAGGGGATCAGGACAAAGCCGAGCCCCAGCCCGAAGCCGATCGCCAGCAGGATGGCGAGCGGGACCAAAGCGCCCACGATGTGGAGCCGGTCCAGGATCGGGGGCAGGATGCCCAGCACCAGCATGGCGGCGCCCGCCCCCGCCAACCCGGCCCGGACGTTCCCCGGCCCCACCCCGGACTGGGGGCGCCGCCCCAGCACGGTCCCGGCCACCAGCATCCCCGCCGTCGCCGGCATCAGCACGATGTAGCTGTTGTGCGGCGACTGCAGCAGCACGTGCTGCATGTAGCCCGCCGACAAAGCAAAGATGGTGAAGACCGTCACCAGCGCCAGGGTCAGCATGCCGAAGGCGAAGGGGAGGATCCGGCTGGCACGGATCAGCGCCCAGGTCTCGGTGATCTCGGACCAGGCATTGCGGTGGAGCGACGGCCCGCCACGCTCCGGCCGCGGCGCCGCCAAGCGCGACCGGATCAGCCAGAGGGCGCCGGAGGCTCCGAAGAACAGGGCAGCGCCCAGGTAGTAGGGCCCCTCCAGTCCCAGCCCGCCCTGGGCGACCGAGGCCATCGGCACCGCCACCACGATCGTGAGAATGATCGTGACAGTGAAGAGCGATGTGGCCGCCGGCAGCAGGTCGGTGCCTACCAGTGACGGGATGCTGGCGGCCTCGGCCGGGGCGAAGAGCTGGCCGACGCCGGCGAAGATCAATGTGATCGCGTAGAGGGGCAGCACCTGGTGCTGGGCCACGTGGGCGATAACCAGTGCCGGGACCGCCAGGACCAAGAATCCTCGCGACAGGTTGGTCCAGATCATCAAGATCTTCTTGTCGTAGCGGTCGGCGTAGATTCCGGCCGGCACCGAGAGGAAGACCGCCGGGATCGTGTACGCCAGCAAAAGCGCGGCGTCGCTGAGGTAGAGGTGGGTCAGGGAGTAGATCGACAGCAGCAGCGAGAAGGCAAAGAACTTGTCGCCCAGCTGGGCGGCCACCTGGGCCAGCCAGAGCAGGCGGAAGTCCCGGACCTTGAGCAGTTCTCGCAGTCCAGCCGGACCTGGCGATGGCGGGGCCTCGGCACTCCCCAGCAGCTGCGGGCCGGCCGCCGACATGGGCCGGACTATAACAACCGGGGGTCTTCTTCCCGCTCCCGCCCTGGGAGCAGCGAGAGCCACTCGTCGGCGTCGAGCGTCCCCGGTCTCCGTCGGGGGTCGATGCCTCGCGCCTCCGCCCGCGCGGCCGCCTCGGCGCGGCTGAGTCCCAGCGCCGCCGCCAGCCCGTGGCTGAGCTGCTTGCGCCGCTGCTGAAAGGCCGGCCGGGCCAGGTCCAGGACCAGCTGGTAGCGCCCAGGGTCGCAGCGAGGTGCGGGTACCAGCCGGATGATCCGGCTGTCCACGCGCGGCCGCGGCCAGAAGCTCGCAGCGGGCACCACCGGGCCGAGGTCCGCCGACGCCAGGAGCCGGACCGAAAGGGTGGCGAGCGACCACTCGCCCCGGGAGGCCGCCAGCCGCTCCGCGACCTCACGCTGGAGCAGGAAGGTGCAGAGCTGGGGGGCGGGCGCCCACCGCAGTACCCGGGTCAGCAACGCTCCGGTGATCCCGTAGGGCAAATTGCCGGTGACCGAGTAGGGGTCCTCGAAGTAGGCCGCGGGGTCGATGCTCAAAGCATCCCCTTCCAAAACCGTCAGCTCCGGCCAGCGCCGGCGCAGGAGTCCCAGGGCAGCCACACAGCGCGGATCCAGCTCGACCGCGACCAGCTGCGCGCCAAGGCCCAAGAGGCCTTGGGTTAGCGCCCCCAGCCCGGGGCCGATCTCGATCAGTGAGCGGCCAGCGGCTACCGCCAGGGCGGCGATGCGGTCGCGGGCGGGGCGGTCGACCAAAAAGTTCTGGCCCAGGTTGCGATTCGGGGAAAGTCCGAAGCGACGGGCGACCGCCCGCACGGTGCCCGGGTCACAGAGGTCCGGCTCGGGTCTCAAGCGGGGGGAAGTCGGAAGAAGGCGCGGGTCACAGCGGTGGTCGCCGCCGCCAACGACTCCAGGCAGTCCCCGCGCCTCGCCGCCAGCCACTGGGCGGTGGCCCGCACCATTGCCGGTTCGCAGAGCTGGCCCCGGTGAGGCTCCGGAGCCAGGAACGGGGCGTCCGTCTCCAGCATCAGGTTCTCGCCGCTCACAAAGGCGGCCGCCTCGTGCAGGTCCGCTGCCGAGCGAAAGGTGAGGTTGCCGGCGAAGGAGCACATAAGCCCGCGCTCGGCGGCCGCCTGGGCCAGTCCGAGGCCGCCACTGAAGCAGTGCAGCATCACCGGAACACTCGGGCCTTGATCTAGGATTGCGATCAGGTCGCGCTCAGCCTGGCGCTGATGGACCACAACCGGCTTGCCCACCTCGGCGGCCAGCTCCAGCATCTGGCGGAACATCGCCTGCTGGACCGCGGGCGGCGTCTCCAGGTATCCGGGACGGAAGTAGTAGTCAAGCCCCACCTCCCCCACCGCCACCGCCTTGGGATGCTCCAAGAGGTGTCGGAGTTCTCCAATCTGGGCGGGAGTGGGCGGTTTTGGATTCACCGGGTGCCAGCCAACCGTGAAGTAGACCTCGCCAAGCCTGTCGGCGATCGCCGCCGCCTCGCGGCTGTCCTCCAGCCCGTCACCGCTGGTCACCAGCTGGTGCACTCCGGCGCGATGTGCGCGCATCACTGCCTGCTCGGGCTCGAGCCCCCGGCGGGACAGCTCGTCGAGGTGGCAGTGGGCGTCCACCAGGTCTACCTGCCGGTCACCCATCCCCCGACTCCACCACCACCGTGCACTCGCCCTTGATCGCTTGGCGGGCCAGCGCCTCTGACAGCTGGTTGGCGGTGCCGAAGTACCAGGTCTCGTGCAGCTTGGTCAGCTCCCGGGCCACAGCCACGCGGCGCTCGCCCAGCACCGGACCGGCGGCGGCCAAAGTCGCCGCCAGGCGGTGCGGCGACTCATAGAAGACCATCGCCCACTCCCCGGCCGACTCGAGCAGGCGCCGGGCCCGCCCGGGGGTGCGGGGTAGAAAGCCGAGGAACAGGAAGCGGTCGGCTCGCAGGCCGGATCCGGCGATCGCGGTGATGGCGGCCGAAGGCCCCGGCACCGCCTCCACCCGATGGCCGGCGCCCCGGGCGGCAGCGATCAGCCGCCGGCCGGGATCGCTGATGGCGGGTGTGCCCGCATCCGATGCCAGCGCCACATCGCCCAGCTCCAGCTGGCGCAGGATCTCGGGAATGCGGTGCTCCTCCTGGGCCGCGGGCATGGCCATGAGGCGCGGGCGGGGGAGCGCGCGGTCCAGCAGCCGGGAGGTGTGGCGGGTGTCCTCAGCGACCACGAGCTGGCAGCCCTGGAGCTGCTCCCGCGCTCTGGGGCTGAAATCGCCCAGGTTGCCGATCGGGGTGGCCACAACGTAGAGGGTGCCCACTACGCGTGCGGGCCATCCCCGGGCACCGGTACGTCAGCCAACCAGTGCCTCCCCTTCGGCCCCACGCAGGAAGGCTCCGACCGCCCGCGCCACCTCGCCGGCCGGCTCGTAGAGGAACTGAGCTCGCGGCAGGGCGTTGACGAAGCTTTCGCCATAGCTGCGCTCCACGATCCTTGGATCGCAGATCACGACCGCCCCCCGGTCCCCCCGGCGGCGCACCAGGCGGCCAAACCCCTGCTTGAGGCGCAGCACCGCCTCCGGCAGAGCCAGCTCGGCGAAGGAGTCCTGAGTTCGCCGGGCGCGCGCCTGGTACAGGGGATCGCTCGGCACCGGGAATGGCAGCTTGTCGATGACCACGCACTGCAGGTCCTCGCCGGGAAGGTCGATCCCCTCCCAGAACGTATTGGTTCCCAAGAGCACGGTGCGCGGGTTCTGCCGGAAGTTGCGCAGGAGCTGGTTGCGGGTCCCGTCCAAGCCCTGGCCCATCACGGCGATGCCCTCGGCGCCCAACCGCGAGCGCAGCAAAGCGTGCATCTCACGCAGGGCGACGTAGCCGGTGAAGAGCATGAGCGTCCGGCCCCCCAGCTCCCGGGCAATCGCGACCACCATCTCGGCTACGACCGCCGCATGTTCGGGCTCAGTGTGGGAGGGGATGCCGCGCGGCAGACAGCAGAGCGACTGGTGCAGGTAGTCGAACGGAGAATCCAGCACCAGCTCCTCGGTGTCGAGCAGACCCAGCCGCTCACGGGCATAGCGGAATGAGCCCGCGACGGCCAGCGTCGCCGAGGTGAGGACGGCGGTATCGCAGTGCTGCAGCAGGCGCTCACGCAGCGCCGGGCCGACCTCGACCGGCGCCAAGCAGGCCACCAGGCGGTCGCCACGCTCCAGCTCCATCCAGGCCACCTCAGCCGGATCGGGCTGCTCGGCCTGCGAGTGCTCCAGTACGCGTCCGATCGCCCGGCCGACCGAGGTCATGGCGTCAGCGGCAACCCAGCACTCCCGTGAGGCGTTCCGGGGCTGCGGCCACAAGCTCCCCTGACCACCGCCGCGCTCGGCCACCGCCCGCAGCTGCTCGGCAGCCTCCCCGACCGCGGCGACCATCCTTCTCAAGGACTTGCTGGCTCGCCGCCACCAGTCGCGTTCCCAGAGGCGCCGGTCGAAGGGCAGCTGGTTGATGCCCTCCTCAGAGGCCAGGCCCGCCCGGAGATCCCCAAAGGCGGTCTGGGCGGCGTTGCGAGCGGCCCTGAGGGCATCGTTGAGCGGGGCGTCGGCAAAGGCGGGCAACCGGTCGGTGATGCTGAGCACGCTGCCGGCGGCTACGCGCCGGGCCAGCGCCCGGGTGGCCGCCTCCTCCAAGTGATGCGCCTCGTCCACGACCAGGCGCCGGAACTCGGGGAGCACCGCACCGCCGCTGTCGGCATCGGTCAGCAGGAGCGCGTGGTTGACCACGAGCACATCCGCCTCGCGGGCCGCGAGGCGAGCTCGGACCATGAAGCACCGCGCCGCCTGCCAGTTCTGACAAGCCGGGCCCAGGCAGTCGTCGACCGTGGAGGCGACCCGGTCCCAGAGCTCGGCATCCCGGCCCGCCAGGCGCAACTCGGCGCGGTCCCCGTGCTCGGTCTGGTGGGCCCAGATCAGGGCTCTCACCTGGAAACGCACCTCGTCGACCGCACCCCGGCGCCCTGGAGCGGAGCTGGCCAGCCAGCGCTCCAGCCGGCGGAGGCTCAGGTAGTTGCCTCGGCCCTTCAGCACCGCCGCCCGCACCGGAAGCGGGCGCGCCGCCTCCAGCGCGCGCAGGTCCGAACCGAGCAACTGCTCCTGGAGGGTGATGGTGTGAGTGGAGACGACCACCCGCTCCCCGGTGCGGGCCGCCCACTCCCGCGCGGGCAGCAGGTAGGCCAGCGACTTCCCCACCCCGGTGCCCGCCTCCACCAGCAGGGTCTCGTCGCGGTTGAAGGCCTGGGCCACCGCGACCGCCATCTGCTGCTGCTCCTCGCGGAGCTCGAAATCATGGTTGACGGCAGCCAAAGCGCCCCCCGGGCCGAATTGCTCCCCCACCCAGACGGCGTCGAGCCGCCGGGACCGAGCGACCGGCTCCTGCGGAAGCGCGGGCGGCACGGCCGCCGGCGCTGGCCCGCCTTGCCTGGTGGCGGCCGCGGCCGGCTCGCCTACCTTCGAGAGTTCGGCAGCCAAAAACTCGCCGGTGACCCAGCCGCTTCCGGCGCACAGCTGGCGGATCCGCCGACGCAGCGCTGCGGGCAGCTGCTGAGCCTGCTCCAGCAGGGTGGTCAGAAGCAGCCGCGTGGCGTCGGCATCCGAGAACGCGCGATGCGGGCGATCGTGGCCGATGTCCAACATCCGAGCGAGCTCCTCGAGACTGTGGCTGGGGGCCACCGGGAGCACGGTGCGCGCCAGCTCGGCGGTGTCGACCGCCCGGCGGCGGAGGAACTGGTCGGGAAGGATCTCGGCGCAAAAGGCGAGGTCGAATGAGATGCCGTGCCCGACCAGCAAGCAGTCCCGGCAGAAGTCCGCCAGCTGCGCCACCACCTCCTCCGGCGCGGGCGCCCCCTGCAGGTCGGAGTCGTGCAGCCCGCAGAGGCGCTGCACCACCAGTGGCACCGGCACCCCCGGATCGGCCAGGGTGGCGTAGCGGTCGATCACGTCGCCCCCGGCGTCGAACTTGACCGCGCCTACCTCGATGATGCGATCGGTACGAGAGCTGAGACCGGTGGTCTCGAGATCGAAGGCGACCCTCAGTCCGTCAACCTCACTCGCCAGCATGCCTGCAACCATAGTTGGCTGACTCCGAGTGGCCTCAGGTGCCGGCCGCGATCGCGCGGCGCCAGGCGTCGAGCACCTCCTTGATTACCCGGTCGACACCCATCTCGCTGGTGTCGATGACGAGTGCCTCGGGCGCCCGCGCCATCCGGGCCAGGTCAGTGCGGTCGCGGACCGTGACCTCGTCTCTCATCACCTGGTCAGACGCCGAGAGCCCGCGGTTACGCAGTTCACCTTCCCGTCTCGCCAGCCGAATCTCAGGGCGGGCGTCCAAGTAGACCTTGCACGCCGCTTGTGGAAAGACCACCGTGCCGGTGTCCCTGCCGACCGCGACGGCTCCCCGGCCCGCGGGCGCCCCCTGGGCCGGCAGGAGCAGCCGGCGGACATTCGGCTGGGATGCCACCGCAGCCAGCAGCGTGGCTCGTCCCGGGTCCCAGAGCTCGAGCCCCAAGGGGCGCCCGTTGACGCTCGCGTACCAGCCCGGGTGGTCGTCGGGGTCCGGATTGAGCTGGATCCTGACCTGGCCGGCAAGCCGGCTCAGCCCCGCCTCGTCGGCTCCTTCGAGCCCGGCCTCGGCCGCCGCCGCCGTCAAAGCGCGGTAGACCAGCCCGGTGTCGATGAACGGAAGCCGAAGGGCTCGCGCCACCCGCCTCCCGACCGTGGTCTTGCCGACCCCGGCCGGGCCGTCGATGGTGAGCAATGAGGCCCGGCTCATGTCGCCAGCCCGACCTCGCGACGCAGCCTTAGTAGCTCGCCCTGGCCGAGCTCGCGCACTCGGCCCGGAGGCAGGGTCCCGAGGCGGAGCGGCCCCAGCCGGACACGCTCCAGCTCCACCACACGCACCCCCACCGCAGCGCACATCCTGCGAACCTCACGCTGCCGGCCCTCGGCCAGCTCCACCTCCATAGTGGTGCGCTCGGGACGGCGGCGGATCACCCGCACCGCCAGCGGATGCGTGGGCCCGTCGCTCAGCACCGGACCAGCCGCCAGCGCCGCCACCTGCTCGGGGTTGAGCCCGGCGCCCACCGTCACCCGGTAGACCTTGACCACCTGGTAGCGCGGGTGCGTTAGGCGGTAGGCCAAGTCGCCGTCGTCGGTCAGCAGCAGGAGTCCGGAGGAGTCGAGGTCCAGGCGACCCACTGTGCGCAGCCCCTGGGGATCGCCGAGCAGGTCCATCACCGTGGGGAGTCCGCCCTGGGACGCTGCCGAGGAGAGGTAGCCGGTCGGCTTGTTGAGCATCAGGTAGCGGTGGGGGCCCGGGTGCGCCCTCACCTCCTGGCCGTCGACGGCCACCGAGTCGCGCCCGGGCTCGATCAGACAGCCCGCCGCCGGGGCGGTGCTGCCGTTGACCGCCACCCGGCCCTCGGCGAGTAAGCGGTCGGCGCCCCGGCGCGAGGTCAGCCCTTGCCGGGCCAGCCAGCGCCCGAGACGCTCAGGCACCGCCGCTGAGCTGCGCGGCCCGGTTCATCCAGGCGTCCTGGGCCACCAGGGGCGGAAGCTCCTCCAGAGAACCGATCCCCACTACCTGAAGAAAGCGCATGGTGGTGGCGAAGAGACGGGGCCGCCCCGGGGTCTCGGCGCGTCCGGTCTCGGCTATCAGCCCGTGACGCTCCAGGCTGTCCAGCACTCCCTCGCAGTTGACGCCCCGGATCGCTTCGATGGCCGCACGGGTGACCGGCTGCTTGTAGGCCACGATCGCCAGAGTCTCGAGGGCCGGGCGGGAGAGACGGCCGCTCACCTCGGGGCGCAGGGCCCGTTCCACCGCCCAAGCCTGGTCCGGGTGGGAGACGAGTTGGAGCTCACCGCGGTTGGTCTGGAGCAGCAACCCGGTGCCGCGCAGCAGATCGGCGGCCCGGGAGGCGGCAGAGTCCACCTCCTGCGGCTCCAAGTGCAGCGCCGCTACCAGCTCGTCCCGCGGGATCGGCTCTGCCCGCACGAACAGCACTGCCACCAGGGCGGCAGCGACGGCCTCGAGCGAGGGCTCTACTTCTTCGTTCACCTGGCCGCTAGACCCGCCGCACCAGGATCGGCTCCCCGACCCCGGCCTGGACGCAGTCCAGCTCCCCGAGGCGCAGGAGTTCCAGCAGCGCCAGGAAGAGCACCACCGCCTCCAGGCGATCCCGGGAGGCGGCGAAGAGCGCTTCGAAATGGAGCCGGGACCTCTCCGCCAGCAGCCCGCGGAGCTCCTGCATCTTCTCCTCCATCGAGTATCTGGGCATGGTCACGGCCAGCTCGGCCGGCTCAGGCAGACGGGCCAGCAGCGCGCCCAGCGCTTCGGCCAGGGCCTCCGGGCTCACGGTGAGGGATCGCTGGGGCTCGACCGGCAGGCCCAGCACCCGCAGGAACGCCCGAGGTCCCGCTTGGGGATCGGAGATCAAAACGTCGGCCGCGGCCCGGTAGAGGCGGTACTCCTCGAGCCGGGCACCGGGGTCCTCCTCCGTCGGCTCGGGCGGTCCGGCGTCCAGGGCAGCATCCGAGGCCCCCTCGAGGTGGCGGCCCATCTTGATCTCCAAGAGCCGGGCCAGCGCTTGGAGGGCATCGGCGGCCGCCAAGAGGTCTACCCCTTCAGCCGCCTCCTCGACCGACCGCCTCAGCTCCCGGCTCAGGCGCGCCAGCTCCACGCTTCCCAGGTCCAGCTCTCCCCGCTGAGCCCCGGCCAAGAGCGCTCTGGGCTCCGGCAGCCCCTCCCCCGCCTGGTCGCTACCCATTGGCCCCTTCACCGACGGCGAGGAGCAACTCGCGGGCGTGGCTCTGAGCCGCCTCGGGGGTTGCGTCGCCGGCCAGCAGGCGCGCCAGCTCTGCCACCCGCGCTGGACCCGAGGCGACTTGCACCCGGGTGGTGGCGCGGTCGGCGGACTCCCGCTTGGTCACCACCAGATGGGTGTTTGCGCGAGCGGCGACGGTCGCCAGGTGGGTCACGCACAGTACCTGCTGGCGCTTGCCCAGCTCCTGCAGCAGCTTGCCCACGCGGTTGGCCGCCTCTCCGCCTAGCCCCTCGTCCACCTCGTCGAACACGAGAGTGGAGGGGTCCACCGCGGACAGGACCGAGACCACCACCAGCACCACCCGGGACAGCTCACCCCCGGAGGCGGTGGCGGCCAAGGGTCGCAACGGGTCCCCGGCGTTGGCGGCAAAGTCGAAGGAGATCCGATCCCAGCCCCAGGGCTGCCAGCCGAACCGGGCGCCAGCCGGTCCCAAAAGGCCATCCGGCGACTCCTCCTGCCAGAGGCGGACCGCGAAGCGCGCCCGCGGCATGAGCAGTCGGCGCAGCTCCTCAGTCACCGAGCTGGCCAGGGCGGCCGCGGCTCGGGCCCGGCGCTCAGAGAGCTGGGCGCACAGGGAGCAGCAGTCAACCTCGAGGGTGGCGAGCTCCGCAGCCAGGGTATCCTCCTCGCTTCGGCCGGGGGCGTGCTCCGCCAGCAGCTGCGCCGCCTCCTCGCGACGCCGGATCGCCGCCGCCACGGTGCCGCCATGGCGCCGGCCGACCCGGTCCAGCTGGTCGAGCCGCTCCTCCACCTGGGTAAGGCGCTCGGCGTCCTGAGGCAGCCCCTCCAGGTATGAGCCGAGGCTGAGCCGAAGCTCGCTCAGTGCCAGCTGGATGTCGTCCGCCTCGCGCAGCAGGGGATCGAGCTGGGAATCCAACCCCTCGACCCCCCGCGCGCGCTGTAAGGCCGTGGCCAGCTGCTCGGCTCCCGCCGCCGCCCGCAACTCCTCCGCCGCCATTCGGAGTCGGGCCGAGTGCTGCAGCCGGGAGCGCTCCTCGAGGAGCCGCTCCAGCTCACCCGGCGACAGCCCAGCCGCCTCCAGCTCGGCCAGATCCAGGCGGGCCTGCTCAAGCTCCGCCCGAAGTCGCTCGCCCGACTCGCGCCGCTGGCGGAGACGCCGGGAGAGCTCGCGGTGCCGGCCGAAGCCGAGCTCGAGCTCGCGCAGGAGCGCGCCCAGCCCAGCGTAGGCGTCGAGGGCGGAGCGCTGGCGGGGTTCCTGGAGCCAACCCCAGGCGGTTCCCTGCCCATGGAACGCGACCAGCTCCTGACCGAGATCGCGGAGCGAAGTCACCGGCACCACCGAGCCGTTGACCCGGGCCTGACTCCGGCCCGAGGGCTGCACCTCGCGGGCTAGCACCAGCACCTCATCGGCGGCCACCCCCAGCCCGTCAAGCAGGGTTGCGGCCGTCTCCCCCACGCCCGAGAAGGCCGCCGACACCACGGCTCGCTCCGCACCCCGCCGCACCAGCCCCCCTTCCGCACGGCCGCCCAGGCACAGGCCCAGCGCGGTGAGGAGGACCGACTTGCCTGCCCCGGTCTCTCCCGTCAGCGCGTTGAGCCCGGGCCCCAGAGCGGCCTCCGCCCGATCCATCACCGCCAGGTTCTGGACTCGTAGCTGGAGCAGCACCCCTACCCCTACAGCGTGCGCCGGCCGCCGGAGCCGAAGTAGCCGGTGTCAGCGCCCTCGTCGTCGTAGGGCAGCTTGAGAACCGTGCCGAAGCCGGTCTTGGCCCGCAGCCTCTGGAAGAACCCCGGGGTCCCGCGCGGTGCCACCAGCAGCAGCTCCGGGCCGGCGGCGATGGTCAGCCTGCCGCCCTCCTCCATCGTCCCCCACATCCTGCCGTCCGCAGCCAGCATGGCGGCCCCCCGGCGCAGGTCAACCACCACGTCCTCGTGCTCGGGAACGATCAGCGAGCGGCCCACCAGCGCGTGCGGGTTGAGCGCCGTGATCACCCGCGCCGGCACCCGGGGGTCCACCGGCGGACCCCCGGCCGAGAGCGAGTACGCGGTGGCCCCGCTGCTGGTGGAGACGATCAGCCCGTCGGCGTCGAAATCGCCCAGCAGCTCCCGGCCGTAGCCCACCCTCATCCGGATCAAATTGACGCCCTCGGCCTTGACCACCACCTCGTTGACCGCCAGCGGAACAGCCTGGGGCGGCCGCGCGTCGCCCGCGGCGAGACCGCGCAGGGTGGCCCGCCGCTCGATGACGTAATCGCCGGCGCAGAAGTCGGCCACCGCCTCGGCCATCTTGGGGTACTCGACGTTGGTGAGAAACCCGAGCTGGCCGCGGTTGACGCCCAGCACCGGCACCCGGCGGCCGGCGGCGAGGCTCGCCGTGTACAGCAGGGTGCCGTCGCCGCCCACCGCCACCAGCAACCTAGTGTCCCGGCCGTGGGAGGCCACTACGTCGGCGGAGTCGTGCTGGGCCACCCAGGCGGAGAGGCCTTTGCCCTCCACGACGTCCATCGCCTCGCGCAGGATGCCGTCCTTGCCCGATTCCCGAAAGTGGAGGACGAAGCCGACAGAACCGGCCTCCGGGCGTTTCAAGGCCATGCCCTGACCGGTTGAGTGGAGCTGGCTGGCATGGTCACTGCATGTTAGGTCCTTCCAAGTGGGCCCAACCTAGAACAGCAACCCGACCAGGATGCCCAGCGCCATCCCGGCCAAGACCTCCAGCGGAGTGTGTCCCAGCAGCTCGCGCAGCCGCTCGTAGCGGAGTCCCAGGTGTCCCCTGAGGTCCTCCATGACCTGGTTCAGGATCACCGCCTGCTGTCCCGCCGCCCTGCGGACACCGGTGGCGTCGTACACCACCACGATGGTGAGGATCGCCCCCGCCGCGAAGACTGGTGAACCCGGCCCGGGTCCCCGCGCGAGCACGGTGCACAGGCAGACGCACATCGCGGTGTGGGAGCTGGGCATGCCTCCCGACAGTCCCAGCGATCGCAGCGAGAACCTGCGGTGCCGCCAGGAGTCGGTGGCCACCTTGAGCGCCTGGGCGATCGCCCAGGCCACGATCGGAATCCAGAAGTAGCCGCTGCGCAAGAAGGCGGTCAAAGAGATCGCCCAGCCGCGCTATTCGGCCTCGTCTTCCAGGCCCAGCAGCAGGGGGCGCTCATTCACCTGGCCCTCAGGCCCGGCGGCCAGCTCCGCCAGCCGTCGCTCCACCCCGTCTAGAAGCACCGAGCAACGCTGCACCAGCCGGACGCCGCGCTCGTAGAGGCGCATCGAGTCCTCGAGCGCCACCTGGCCGTCCTCCAGCTTGGCCAGGACCGAGTCCAGCTCGGCCAGCGCGGCCTCGTAGTCCAGCCGCTCGACCTCTTGCAGGTCCGGCTCCAGATCCTTCAACTCAGGCAAGTCAGGTCTCCTCAGGCTCCACCATGGTGATACGGCTGCGCAAGCGTCCGCGACCCACGCGCGTGCTTATCTCCTCGCCGGCGGCGACCTCACTGGCCTCGCGCACGATGCGACCTCCGGCAAAGGTGATCGAATAGCCTCGGGCCAGCACCGCCAGCGGGCTGAGCGCCTCCAGGCGCAGCAACCGGCCCCGGAACTCCTCGCGGGCGCGCAGCAGGCGCGGCCCGGGGCCACCGGCTGAAAGCAGATGCCGGCGCTGATCGACCCTGCCCGACTCTGCCTCCAGCCGCCGCCGCAGCTGCGAGTTCAGCTGGCGGGCGCGTCGGTCCAGATCCAGCCGCCCCGTGGCCAGACGAGCGGCGGGCGCCATCCGCTGCAGTCTCCGCTCCCGGCCGAGCAGCAGCTCCCGGCGGGCGGCCAAGCGCCCTCCCGCCGCTCGCTGGAGCAATGCCAGGCGCTGCGAGACCTCGACGCGCAGCTGGGACAGCTCGGGCACTGACTGCTCGGCCGCCGCCGACGGGGTCGCCGCCCGCCGGTCGGCGACGAAGTCGACCACGGTTGTGTCGGTCTCGTGGCCCACCCCGGTCACCACGGGGTGGGGACAGGCCACCACCTCCCGGACCAGGGCCTCGGAGTTGAACGCCTGCAGGTCCTCCATGGAGCCTCCCCCCCGGACCAGCAGCACCAGGTCGACTTCGGCGCGAGAGGCCAGCCGCATCGCCTTGGAGAGGGAGGCGACTGCCGCGTCGCCTTGGACCAGCGCGGGGACCACCAGCAGCTGGGTTATCGGACAGCGGCGCTGGATCACGTGCACCACGTCTCGGATGGCGGCGCCCTGTGTTGACGTCACCACCGCCACCCGGCGGGGCAGGAACGGCAGCGGTCGCTTGCGCTCCGGCCGGAAGAGCCCTTCTGCCTCCAGCTTGGCGACCAGCTGCTGGAAGGCCAGGGCCAGAGCGCCCACGCCCCGCGGCTCCAGGCTCTCCAGGTAGAGCTGCAGCGAGCCGCGCGAAGGGTAGAGGGAGACGGCTCCGTGGGCGATCACCTGCTGGCCGCTTCTGGGCTCGAACCTGAGCGAGCGGGCCGGGCTGCGGAACATCACCGCCTGGACGGAGAAGCGCTCCCCGTGCTGGGGCCGGGCGTCCTTCAGGGTCAGGTACCAGTGTCCGGCGGCAGAGCGACTGCAGTCGCCGATCTCCGCCTCGACATACACGTCCTGGAGGTCGGGCACCTCCTCCAGGGCAGCCCGGATCAGGGAGGTGAGTTCACCGACCTGCAGCAGCCGCATCCTCGTCCTCTGGTTCGCGCGCCATCTGGCCCAGGACACCGTTGACGAACCGGGCCGCCTCGGGACCGGCCATCTGCTTGGCCAGCTCCACGGCCTCGTCGATCACCACCGCCGCGGGCTCCCGGCCGCGAAAGCGGAGCTCCTCGACGCCGAGTCGCAGCACGGCGCGCTCCACCGCGCCCATCTGGTCCAAGCTCCAGTGGCTCGAGACCCGGCCGATCAAGGTGTCAATCTCGCCGGCGTGACCCACAGCCCCCTCCAGCAGCTCCTCGGCGAAGCTGCGGGCGCCCGGCGGCTGCGGAGCCTCGCGCAGCTGGTAGACGAGGGGAGCGCGCCAGTCGCCCGGCTGCAACTCCAGCTGGAAGAGCACCCGCACCGCCAGCTCCCGACCCTGATGGCGAGCGCGGCGGTAGGGGCCGCGGCCACCCCGCTCCCCACCTTCGCTCCGGGCGTGGGCGTCACCCATGGCTCTCACCCCTCGTCGAGCTCGACTATATGCAGATTGAGTTCCAGTACCTGTAGGCCCAGCATCCACTGCAGCTGGTGGGTGACCCGACGCTCCACCTCCTCGGTGATCTGGGGTAGCGTAGCCTCGGAGCGCATCGCCAGATAGAGCTCAAGGCGGATCCCGGCGCCTCCGATCATGTCCAGCTCAACCCCGCGGTGGGCGTGCTGGTGGTGCAGCAGACGGGAGACGCGCAGGCCGGGGTCGCAGAGACCGGCCACTCCCTCCACCTCCAGCGCGGCCCGGGCGGCCACCCCGGCGACCACCTCCTGCGCCACCCCCACACGGCCCCCCGGCGTGACCCCCGCCGGCGCCCCCTCCTCCACCCTAGGCGCGCTCCAGGAACTTGCCGCTGCGGGTGTCCACCTTGATGCGGTCGCCGACGTTGACGAACAGGGGCACGTCCACGGTAAGCCCGGTCGCCAAAGTGGCCGGCTTGCTGGCCCCGGTGGCGGTGTCACCGCGGAAGCCAGGCTCGGTCTGGGTCACCTCGAGCTCGACCGTGATCGGCATCTCGACACCGATCACCCGGTCCTCGTAGCGCAGCACGGTGAGGGTGTCCGACTCCCGCAGGTAGTAGACCGCGTCGCCGAACCGCTCCGGGCTGACCGGGAACTGGTCGTAGGACTGGGTGTCCATGACCACAAAGTTGTCCCCGTCGCGGTACAGGTACTGCGCCTCCAGCCGCTCGATCCGCGCTCTGGGGAACTTCTCCTCAGGCCGGAACGTCTCCTCGGTCACAGCCCCGGTGTTGACGTTGCGCAGGCGGGTACGCACCACCGCGGTGCCGCGGCCCAGCTTGATGTGCTCGAAGGAGAGCACCTCGAGTAGCTGTCCGTTGCGTTCGACGGTGGTCCCCGCCCTCAGTTCCCCGGCGTTGATCATGCACTACTCCTGATCGGTCGGGCTTGACCGCCCGGCTCCACCCCTGATCATGCCAGCCCGCCGCCGCGCCATCTGCCCGGCGACCGGCGGATCTCGCAAATCTGCGACGGACCCGTGCGCAGCTGAGATCAATCCGCGATCCTGGGCCCTGAGGCGCGGTCTAGGCTCGGGGGGCATGGCCATCACCGCCCTTCCCCGCCCGCGCCGCGAGCCGGCCGCCGGTCTGGCCGGCTCGCTGGTACTTGCCTCCCTCTCCCGCGCACTCGATCTCGCCGAGGGCGAGCCCATGGGCCATGCCATTCGCACCTGCTGGCTGGGAATGCGGGTGGGAGAGTGGATCGGTCTCGGTCGGGTCGAGCGGCACAACCTGTACTACACGCTGCTGCTCAAGGACGTGGGGTGCTCAGCCAACGCTTACAGCGTCGCCCGCTGGTTCGGTGCCGACGACCGCACCACCAAGGCCGAGCTCAAGGTGACGGACTGGAACAACCAGTGGCGCTCGCTGCTGGTCACCATGCGCCAGGCCGCCCCCGCCGCGCCGATCACCCGGCGAATGGCGCAAATGGTGTCGCTCCGGACCAAGGGCAGCGGCCTGGTCAGTGAACTCATCCAAGCTCGCTCCGAGCGCGGCGCCGAGCTCATGCTCCGCCTGGGTTGGGACCGAGACGCCGCCGCCGCGGTGGCGGCGCTGGACGAGCACTGGGACGGCAGCGGCTACCCGCGCCGGCTCAAGGGCGACCAGATCCCGGTGCTGGCCCGGATCGCGTTGCTGGCCCAGACGGTGGAGATCCTCTGGCGCCGCGGTGGCGCCCGGGCCGCCGAGGCGATGCTCCGCCAGCGCCGGGGGCGCTGGTTCGACCCCAAGCTGGTGGACACGCTGCTTGGCCACGCTCGCGAGGACCGGCTTTGGACCGAACTGGGGACCATCTCCGACCCCGAGCACATCGCCTCGCTCAACCACGTGCCCTACCAGCTGAGCCTGGAGTCGCTCGACGAGATCATCCGCGTCGCCGAGGTGTTCGCCTCAGTGGTGGACGCCAAGTCGCCCTGGATGGCGACCCACTCCGCGCGGACCGCCGCGGTGGCGCGCTTCGCCGCCGAACGGATGGGCTTCAGCGACTCCGAGCAGGACCGCATCGGGTTGGCCGGCCTGCTCCACGACCTGGGCAAGCTGGCGATCAGCAACTCGATTCTGGACAAAGCCGGGCCCTTGCTTCCCGAGGAGATGGAGGCGATGCAGCGCCATCCTGCGATAACCCACGAGATCCTGGCACCGCTGTGGCCCCTGGACGACGTGGTCGAGATGGCAGCGGCGCACCACGAGCGGCTGGACGGGTCGGGCTACCACCGCCACCTGCGGGGACCGGACATGCCCTTCGGCGCCAACCTGCTGGCGGTGGCGGACGTGTTTGACGCCCTCACCACCGACCGCCCCTACCGCCGGGCCATGACCCTGGACCAGGCGATGGCCGAGCTACGCACGGAGCAGGGCCTGCGGCTGGCGGCTGAGCCCATCGAGGCTTTGGGCGAGCTGCTGACCACCCACCGACCCGAGCTGGCACCGGCGCCCTCCGCTACATGAAGTAGAGGATCAGTCCCGCCCCCAGCACCAGGAACGGGCCGTAGGGAAGTGCGTCCCGCAACCGCAGGCGCCGGCTCAGCAGCAGCAGCAGCGTCACCACCCCGCCGATGATCACCCCGGCGATCAGAGCCCACAGCGCGTAAAGCTGCCCGTAGTTCAAGCTCATGCCAGTGATCGCGCCGATCAACATGCCCAGCTTGACGTCCCCCCAGCCGAAGCCCCTGCCGCCGTGGAAAAGCTCGCTGATCAGCGCAAACGGCAGCAAGGCACCGCCACCGACCAGGACACCGAACAGGGCTCGCAGCACCGTGAGGTCGGGGCTGATGGTGGCGAGGCCCACCGCCAGCACCAGCGAGGGCAGGGTGACCACGTCGAGGATGAGCCGGTGCTTGAGGTCGAATCCGAAGATCTGGATCAGCACCAGGATCCAGAGCGAGTGGACCAGCAGCCCGGCCCCCATGCCCTGACGGGCGGCGAAGGCTAAAAAGCCGATCACCCCCATCGCGGGCAGCAAGAACAGCTCCAGGTAGTGGCCGCGGTCGGGCACCTTGGCATCCTGGTCGCGCACGAGCGCCTCGAGGCGTAGGGAGAGCTGGCCCATGAGAAAGCCCCCCACGCCTCCCAAGACCCCCCAGCCGGCGATCTCCAGAGGGGTCAACGGCGGGCACTACCCGGCCAGCTCATCCCAGGCCGGCCTGCTGCACCTGCTGCTGGTGCTGCGCGGCGGTTACCGCGTACAGCACCTTTCCGTTGGGAAGCGCCACGAAGTAGAGGTAGTTGCTGCTGGTCGGCTGCAACGCCGCCAGGACCGCGGAAACTCCCGGGCTGTCGATCGGCCCGGGAGGCAGCCCCGGGTGCAGGTAGGTGTTGTAGGGGGAGTTGAACTTGGAGTTGAAGGGTGCGTTGGCCTGACCCGCCACCGCTTGTGCGTAGAGCACGGTCACGTCGCTCTGCAGGGGCATGCCAATTCGGAGTCGGTTGTAGAAGACGCCGGCAATGAGATGCTGATCTTTGGGATTGCTCGCCTCGGCCGACACGATCGAGGCCAGGGTCAGCACCTGGTAGGGATTGAGGCCAACCTTCCCCGCACCCGCGGTGATCCGCTGGCGCAACCGCCGGTTGAAGTCCTGGAGCTGCACCTGCAGGAACTGGCGGGGAGTGACAGACGGGCTCACCTGGTAGGTGTCACCGAAGGCCATCCCCTCCCAGGAGGCGCCCGCCGGCGCCCCCGGCAGCGCTGCGATGTTGGAGAAGTGAGCCGACTTGACCTGGGCTAGGTACGCGCTCTGAGAGAAGAGCCCCTGCTTCTGCAGCACCGCCGCCTCCTGCTGCGCCCGCAGACCGTCGGGGATGGTGACCCGGATCCCGACGGTTTGGGGCGGCCCGCTCAGCACGTTGACCACCTCGGAGGCGCCCATGCCCCGGTCCAAAAAGAAGTGGCCAGCGCGGAGTTTGGCGCCGAGACCCTTGGTGTCCGCGTAGAGCTTGAAGAAGAACTGGCTGCGGATCAAGTTCTCGCTGCCCAAGGTGGCGACCACCTGGTTGAGCGACTCCCCCTTCTTCACGGTGACCAGGACCTGGCGGGTTTGCGAGGACTGCACCGGACCCAGCTCACTGCGAGCGACCAGGGCCAGCGCTACGCCGGCGGCGGCCACCACCACCACCAGCGCCAGCAGCACCGCCAGCCAACGCCTCACCTAGACGCCGGACCTCGCCGACTAGCGAGCGCGGACTCCAGGATGAGGGCGGCGGCCACACGATCCCCGACCTCGCGGCGGCGGCGGCGGCTGACGCCGGCAGCAACCAGCGAGCGCTCCGCTTGCCTGGTGGTCAGGCGCTCATCCAGGAAGTCAACCGGCAACCCGGTCCGGTCGTGGATCTCCCGCCCGAGCTCCCGGGCGGCCAAGGCCTCGTCCCCCTGGCTTCCGTCCAGCTGCAAAGGCAGGCCCACCACTACTCCTCCCACCTCCTGGTCACGGATCAGCTGGCAGATGCTGGCCAGCAGTCCCCCGGGACGCCTTCTGTCGATGGTGGCGTGGGGTTGGGCGATCCTGCGCTCGGGATCGGTGAGCGCGACGCCGACACGGACCCGCCCGGGGTCTATGGCCATCAGACGGCCGCCGGCGACCCTCCCCCGGCGCTCAGCCAGCGCCTGTCCTCGAGAGCGTGGATACGCGCACCAGGTGGAGCCGAGACGACAGCAGCGGCAGCCAGGGGAGTCCGAAGGGAGACTGCTTGATCTGCACCCGCGCCGATCCGGGGACTCGCGAGAGCAAAAAGTTCTTGGCGGCGCTCGGGCTCATGAACGTGAGCTTACCCGCATAGGGAGCCAGGTTCAGTTTTGGAGCCCAGTACCCGACGGCGCTGCCGCTCAGCGTGATGTTGCCCCCGGGACCGGCGGCGACGACATGCGGCGTGCCGATCTGCGGATTGGCCAGTAATTCGCCGTCGTGGGGGACCTTCGACTTGAGGTCCGCCAGCTCAGCCGCCTTGGCCGCCTTGGGACTGTACGCAGTGGCGGCGGCGCTCACGCTGACCGTCAGCGTCTGGGGCGAGCCCACCTGGCCGGCGGTGGGAAGGGTCGGATTGTTGGTGGTCAGTTGAATCCCGTTGCCGCTGGAGTCCTGTGCAATGACCATGCCCTTGGCAGCTGCCTTCAGCTCTTTCTCAACCTTTGTGGTCAGTTGAGCCGCATCCCGCTGCTGCTGCGCTTGCGCCGAAGCCACGTCGGAGCTGGTGAAGATGGTCTGGGTGTAGGCGTCCTGTCCGCCCGTCATGGCGGCGGGATTGGACAAGACAAAGCTCGCCCCGGATGGTTGCACTTGTGCGCTACCCGACTGGTTGGTCCAAGTCCAGGTCTGGCTTGCAGCGACATTGCCTTTGCTCCCAACCGTAAGGGCAGAATCTGCCGTAACCGGCACCGCCAGCGCGGGCTCGGTTCCCGCAGCGACTGCCTTGCAGTTGTAGGCCGACTGCTGCCCGCTCGCGGTAGTTGTGAAGTCGACACCCTGCGTCGCCTGGAACTCTGGCTGACTTGGCCCAAAAGTGAAAACGGCGCCGGGCCCGTTGGTGCACATGTCTATGGTCCCGGTCGCCTGCACCGCCGGGACCACTTTGGTCCCGCTGGGACTCACCTGGAACTGCGCTTGTGCCGTCGGGGTCTGCAGCGGCACCGCTGAGAACTGGTCGAGGGTGTTGCCAGCACTCGCGCCCTGACTCCCCTGCAAAGTCACGCTGTCGTTGATCCGGTGGGCTTGCACGGATACGGTGACAGTTGCGGTCGGCAAAATGAAGAGAACGCTCAGCAGGCCAAGCAGGAAGATGGTGCCTCCCGCAATCAGGCCGATGTTGCGTGCGCGCCGAGTCGCCCACCAGCGGCCACCACCACCCCCCGAAGCAGGGGCGGACCTCGTGGCCGGTGCCACCCGCGGCGGCGGGGGCGCCAGAGCGGTGGAACCGTTGTGTGCCACCACTTCCCGGGGTTCGGGGATGGTGGCGGTCGCGATCCCGGTGGTCACCGGCAGGGTCGCGGCGGCGGCGGGGGCGCCCGCCAGAGGCGCCCCCTGCTCCAATCGCGCCAGAGAGCTGAAGGTCGGGAACCCGACCCGCATAGCCAGCGACTGGACCTGTGGGTCCGCCGAGACAATCGCGGTCCGCTTCTGAAACCCCCGGGCATACTGCATCAGCAGCTGCATGTCCAGCGGCGAGCGCAGCACCCGGCCTTCCGGAGGCACCACGAAGACCAGGTCACGTTCTTCGTCCGCGCGCCGGATGCGATCGACGAGATCGGTGATCTCGTCGTTGGGCTCGACGTAGAGCATCTTGGCCACGTCAGCTCACCGCCTTCTGCTCGTGCCTATCCACGAATTGCCTTGCTCAGTTTGCGCAGCATGTCCTCAAAGGGAGCCGATCCGGGGGCCGGCTCCTCCTCCACCTCACATGATCCCTGGTAGGCAAGTCCCATCGGCGTCACATCCGCGGTGGAACTGAGCAGCCCGGTGGTGTCGTGCACCGCGCCGAGGTCTTCGGGCTGCAGCCGCACGAAGTGCGGTTGCTGCAAGAATGGCAAGTACTCCGTCCAGCGCAGGACGGTCAGCTGCTCTAGCACCTCCGGCACCAAGCAGCCGCCGCCACACATTCGCACCGAAGTGGGCAGGGGCTGACTGCCGGCCATCTCATGGAGCACCAGGGCGATGCCCTGGGCCAACACCTCGGCAGACTCCCCCATCGCCCGCCGGACCCGGGCGCGCTCCTCGCCGCCCAGCAGTCCCGCCGTATGGCGCAGCTTCAAACCCTCGGCGAGAGGGAGCGAGAGTTCGAGATCGTGGGAGAGCTTGCGGGTGAAGGCACGGCCGCCCAGCTCGAACATGCGGGTGGACTCCAGGGCGCCGCCCCGCACCAGGCTCACGGTGGTGGTGCGCGCGCCGATGTCGATGAAGATGCCGCCGCTCTCCAAGACTTCCGGGGTGGAGGCGAGGCGCGCCACGGCGTACGGCTCGGCCACGATCTGCAGCAGTTCCAGGTCCAGCGCCTGGGCGATCTCCTCAAGGGCGACGCACTGGCCTTCGGGCGCAAAGGTGTTGAAGACCGTGAGCTCCACCTTCTGGCCCTGGTAGCGAAGTGGGTCGGACACCGGCTGGCCGTCCACCACCGCCGCCGTGATCGACGAGTGCACCAGTCGGAGCCCGTCGCCGGAGTAGCTGGTGTCCTCACGAAGGCTGGCCTCGGCGTCCCGGATTGCCCGGCGTTGTATCGCCGCGACCTGATCGTCGATCTCCCGGCGGGAGAGGCGGTCATGAGGCCGGCCGCGCATCCGGGTCGAGGAACTGCTCATCGCCCGTACGCTCGGGCCGCCGATCCCCACCACGGTCCTGGTGGGGATCACCTCGGCCATGTCCTCGGCCGCCTCCAGAGCCGTGTGGCAGCCCTCGATGATCGATTCCAACTCGGAGGCGCTGGACTCGCCGGGAGTGCCCGGGCCCTGCTCCGCCCGACCCACCCCCAGGACGATCGCCTGGGGGCCCTCCTTCTTGACCACCAGCGCCTTGATCACCTGGGTGCCAATGTCCAGCGCTGTCACGTGCGCACGCTGCACGCGCCGGGCGGCGGTCGGTGGCGAGGACACGGCGGCTACCTCAGTCACCCGCGCGCGTCCAGCAGCAGCTTGCGCACCGCCTGCAGCACCGCAGGGTGCCCGTCTCTAGGAACCCCGCCCATGCCGAGCTGATCGTTCCCCCCACCTTTGCCTCCGGCCTCTCCGCAAGCGGCCGCCGCCAGCCGGCCCGCGTGCAGTCCCCTGGACACCAAATCTGCGGAGAGTTTAAGGGCCAACCGGCCGCCGGCCAGCACCAGGGCGGCCCCCACGTCGGCGTCGGTCACCAGTCGGTCCGCGTGCTGGAGCAACTCGCGCCGATCCAGGAGATCGGCCACGTCCTCGATGGCGAGGACGACGCCATCCAGCTGCTCCCGCTGCCATCCCGCGGCCCCCTCCTGGCGCCGCCCCTCCCGGAGCTGGCGCTCCAGCTGGCGCACCCGCTGCTGGAGACTCTCCAGCCGGGAGACCGCCTCTGCCGGCCCGCTCCGCAGCGCTCGGGACACCTGCTGGACCACCTGCCGCTGCTCCTCCCACCACAGCTCCGCCGCGGGGCCGGCCAGCAGTTCGAGTCGGCGCACCCCGGCGCCGATGCTGCGCTCGCCGACCAGGATGACCGCGCCGATCTGACCTGCCCGTTCCACGTGGGTGCCGCCACAGAGCTCCTTGGAGAAGTCGCCGAAGCTCACCACCCGGACCGATTCGGAGTAAGCCTCGTCGGGGAGAGCCAAGGCCCCAGCGGCGCGAGCCTGCGCCATGCTCAGGTGGTCGATCCGGCGCTCCAGGTCCTGACGGACCGCCCCGTTCACGAGCCGCTCGGCGGCGGTGATCTGCTCCTCGGTCATAGCCGCGGGCCAGGAGAAGTCGAAGGTCGCGTGGTCGGGACCGACCAGGGATCCCCGCTGTACCACCCCCGGTCCCAAAGTACGTCTCAGGGCGGCATTGAGCAGATGCGTCGCCGAGTGGTGGGCAGCGCTGCCCTGGCGGCGGTGAACGTCGACCCGCGCGGTCAGGCGCGCCCCGGCGGCGAGCCGGCCCTGCTCGATCCGGCAGCGCTGCACCCGGGTTTCCTGGCCGGCGGCTTGGGTATCTACCACCGACGCCTTACCCCCTTCCCAACTGAGAAGGCCCCGGTCTCCCATCTGTCCGCCGCCCTCGGCGTAGAACGGGGTTTGGTCCAGGACCACCTCGACCGACTCGCCCGGGAGAGCCTCGTCGCATACCCCGCCAGCCCGGGCGATCATCAGCACCTGGGCATCCACCTCCAGCTGGTCGTAGCCGACGAACCGGCTGGCGGGCCAGTCGGGCCCGGCGGCCGAAGGCAGCGCCTCGCGGCTGAGCCGGGCCCGCTCGCGCTGCTCCTCCAACAGGCGGCCAAACCCGGCCCGGTCCACCGCCAGGCCCCGGCTGGCAGCGAGGTCCACGGTCAGCTCCACCGGGAAGCCGTAGGTGTCATGGAGGCGAAACGTGTCAGCCCCGGAGATGACGCCAGCGGCTGCCCGGCCCGCGGCCTGCTCGAAGTGCTCGATGCCGCGGGCGCGAGTTTCCTCGAAACGCTCCTCCTCCTGGGTGATGGCGGCGACGATGTGCTCGCGCGCTGGGGCCAGCTCCGGGTACTGGGGGGCCAGGATCTGCTCCACCGTGGCCACCGCGGGTGCCAGGCCCCCCTGGAGGTCGAGGCCCCGGGCGCTGACCAGCGCCCGCCGCAGCAGGCGGCGCAGCACGTAGCCACGGCCCTGATTGCCCGGCACCACCCCGTCGCAGATCAGCATGCAGGCGGCGCGGGTGTGGTCCGCGAGGATGCGCAGATGCCGCTCCCGTTCTTGTCGGCCAAGGTCCGCCTGGGAGCGGCCCAAGAACTCCTCCAGCAGCGGTGCGAAGAGGTCGGTGTCGTAGATCGAACTCCGGCCCTGAAGGATCATCGCCATCCGCTCCAGGCCGAGACCGGTGTCGACACCTGGGCGCTCCAGCGGGACAGTGCGGCCATCTTCGAGCCGCTCGGAATCCATGAATACCAGATTCCAGAATTCGAGATAGCGGGGGCCAGCTCCCGGCCGATCGTCGGGGCCGGCCGCGAACTGCTCGCCCAGGTCGTAGTACAGCTCGCTGTCGACCCCGCAGGGGCCCACCGGCCCCGCCTGCCAGAAGTTGTCCTCGAGCGCGACGATGCGATCGTCTCCAACCCGCGCCACCTGCCGCCACAACTCCCGGGAAACTGAGTCGGAGGGGTGGACGCTGAAGAACAGGCGGTCCGGCGGCAGCTGGAACCCCTGGGTGGCCAGAAGGTACGCGAACTCGATCGCCTCGGCTTTGAAGTAGTCGCCGAACGTGAAGTTGCCCAGCATCTCGAAGAAGGTGTCGTGGGAGGCGTCGCCGACATCCTCGATGTCGGTCGTGCGCAGCGCCTTCTGACACGACGTCAGCCGCAGCGCCGGAGGTGGCCGCAACCCGAGAAAGAACGGTTTGAACGGCACCATGCCCGCGTCCACCAGCAGCATGCTCGGATCGTCCCGGGGAACCAGCGAAGCACTGGGGATGCGCAGGTGGCCCAGTCCCTCGAAGTACTCGAGAAAACGTGAGCGGATTTCGTGGCTAAGCAATGAGGAACCTCTGCGGTAGGCGGATTCTAGCAGCCGCCCCGAGATGGACCGGAGCCGTCCTACTCGGGCAGCTCGCGCTTCAACTGGGAGAGCGCCGCGCGCTGGAGGCGGCTGACGTGCATCTGGCTGATGCCGAGGCGGCGCGCCACTTCGGTCTGGGGCAGCTGCTCCACGAAGCGAAGAATCATGATCTCTCGCTCGCGCGGGGTGAGGTGCCGAAGCGCGCCCGCCAGCATGTTCTGCAGCTCGATCCGGCTCAGGTTTTCGTCCTCGGCCCCCAGGTAGTCGGACAGCTCGGTGTCGCTCTGGTCACCGGCGCCCGCCGGGGTCTCGAGCGACACCGCCCGCTGGGCCGGACCCGCCTCCAGCGCCTGCAGCACGTCATCGGGTTCCATCTCTAACTTCTCCGCCACCTCGGTGATGCTGGGATTGCGCCCCAGGGTCTGGCTGAGCTCACCCTGGGCCCGGACCACCCGGGCGTAGGTCTCCTGGAGCCGGCGGGGTACCCTGACCGCCCAGCTCTTGTCACGGAAGTAGCGCTTGATCTCGCCGAGGATGGTTGGGGTGGCAAAGGTGGTGAACTCCAGGCCCAGGCTGGGGTCGAAGCGGTCGACGGCGGCCAGCAGCCCCAGGTAGCCCACCTGCTCCAGATCCTCCAGGGGCTCGCCTCGGCCGGCGAATCGGCGGGCCAGGGAGTGGACCAGCGCCGTGTACTGCTGGACCAACTGGTCCCGGATGGCTGGGTCGCGAGTGGCGGCGTACTGCTGGAAGAGCTGACGCTGCGCCTCGCGATCAAACCGGGTGGGGCTCGCGGTGGAGTCGAACCCCGCCTGCGTCACCGCCAGCGGTACTTGGCCAGCCGCACGCGCATCAGCCCGTCGCCGATGGCCTGGTAGTCGACGTCGTCGGCGAAGCAGCGCAGCATCTGGACCGCCAACTCCACCGCAGCGCTGGTTGAGATCGCGGCCGAGCCGACCGGAGCCGAGGTTGGCTCCCGGACCTCCGCCTTGCCTCCCACCAGCCGGACGTCGACTCGAAGCGCATCCTCCTGCACCCGGAAGGAGATCCGCAGCTTGGCGTCCACCAAGCCGGCGGCATCGGCGGCCCGAATGGTGTGCTCGCAGGCCTCGGCGATGGCGATGTTGAGCTCGTCGAGCGCTTCCAGGCCGAGGCCGGCCACGCTGGCCATCCCCGCCGCCGCTCGCTTGGCCACCAAGATGTACTGGGGGTCTGCCGGAATCCGAAGTTCGGCGGTCTCCATCGGACGCTGACTCATCACCTGGCTAATTCCACCTTTGGCCCAACTTCAAACGGGAGTTGGGCCCAGGGACCGCCGCCCCCAATGGCCCCGATCCCTCGGGCACCAGGTGGGTGCACCTCACGCAACTTTCCACTTCCTCTCTGTGGAGGCCCGTGGGCTGCCACGGTGTCGGCGCTCCCGAAGCAAACATCACTAGGGTCGGCGACTGGTTCAGGCGGGGTCCCGGGCCCTGCTGAACCCTAGCACGGCTGGTCAGGAGGACGCCTCCTCTCTCGCCGCCAGCGCCCGGGGACCAAGGCGCAAGCCGACCTCGGCCAGCTGCTCCCCCATGACCGGCGTCGGGGATCCGGTCATGGGGTCGGCGCCGGTTTGGGTCTTGGGGAAGCCGATGACTTCGCGGATGGTGGTCTCGCCCGTCCCCACCATCACCATCCGATCGATGCCGGCGGCGAAGCCTCCGTGAGGGGGTGCCCCGTATCGGAAGGCGTTGATCAGGAAGCCGAACTTGCGCTCAACCTCGTCGGCTTCCATCCCCAGGGCCTGGAAGATCGCCTGCTGCTGGTCCGGACGGGTGATCCTAAGGGAGCCGCTCCCCAACTCCACCCCGTTGCAGACGATGTCGTAGGCGCGGGAGCGGACCCGCAGTGGGTCGCTGTGCAGAAGTGGCCAGTCGTCCGGATGCGGCTGGGTGAAGGGGTGATGCACCGGGGTCACCGACTTGGTCTGGTCATCCCACTCGAAGAGGGGGAACTCGGTCACCCAGAGGAAGTCAAAGCGGCCCGCCGGGATCCAGCCAAACTCCCGAGCGGCGTGGAGTCGCACCGCTCCAAGCGCCGTGGCCGCCACGGCGGGGGCTCCCGCCGTGAAGAGGACACAGTCGCCGTCCTCCACGCGCAGCAGCGCGGCCAAATCGTCCATCTCCCGGTCGGCGATGAACTTGGCGATCGAGCCCTCGAAGGCCCCGGACCGCCTCCACAGGTAGGCCAGCCCAGCAGCTCCGTAGGTGCGCGCCACCTGCAGCCAGCTTCCCTCCAGTTCCCCGCGGGTGAGCCGGCCGCCCCCAGGGACTCGCAGCGCCTTGACCGCGCCGCCGCTCTCGAGCGCTCCGCGGAACACATTGAACTCGGTGCGGCGGAAGACTTCGGACGCATCCTGCAACTCGTGGCCGAAGCGGGTGTCCGGCTTGTCGGACCCGAATCGGTCCAGCGCCTCTCGGAAGGGGATGCGAGGCCAGGGCGTGGCCGGCCGGACCGCGAAGGCGGCGGCCCAAGCCGCGCTGACCATGCCTTCCAGCACCGAGTACACCTCCTCCTCGTCAACGAAGGACATCTCCAGGTCCAGTTGGGTGAACTCGAACTGGCGGTCGGCGCGGAGATCCTCGTCGCGCCAGCAGCGGGCGATCTGGAAGTACCGATCCAGACCTCCCACCATGGACAGCTGCTTGTAGACCTGGGGGGATTGCGGTAGCGCCCAGACTCGCCCGGGCCAGAGGCGGCTCGGGACCAGGAAGTCCCGAGCACCCTCGGGCGTGCTGGGTATCAGCGTGGGCGTCTCCAGCTCGACGAAGCCCATCCGGTCGGCCTCATCGCGGAGGGCCTTGACGAAGCGGTGGCGGGCGCGCAGGTTGCGCTGCATCCGCGGCCGGCGCAGATCCAAGTAGCGGTACTGCAGGCGGACGCGCTCATCGGCCTGGGACTCGTCGGTCACCGCCAAGGGCATCGCATCCGCCTGCGCCAGGATCTCGCTCTCCTCGACCGCAACTTCAACCTCTCCGGTGGGCAGGTTGGGGTTGGCGCTGCCCTCGGGCCGCGGCCGCACCAAGCCAGAAACCCGCAGCACCCACTCCAGGCGGCACCGCTCCGCGACCGCCTTGCTCTGCGGGGAATCGCTCGGGTTGAAGACCAACTGCACCACCCCGGTGTGATCTCGCAGGTCGATGAAGGTGAGCCCGCCATGATCACGCCGGTGGTTTACCCAGCCGGCCAGCGCCACGCGCTCCCCCTGGTTGGCGGAAGTCAGGCTGCCACACATGGTCCTGTCCCTCAAACCGCTCCACCTCCTTGCCCCAACCATTGGCGCACCAGATCCTCCACCTCCGCGCGGCCCAGCTGGACCTGCTCCCGGCTGGAGAGCCGGCGCACGGTTGCCGTCCCGGATTGGAGTTCCTCCTCGCCCAGGATGCACACCACCCCAGCGCCGCTCTTCTCGGCCGAACGCATCTTGGCCTTGAGGCTGCGCGCTCCGACGTCGCAGATCACCGCCGCCCTCCCGCCTGCCCGCAGCGTCTCCGCCAGCCTGATGGCCTCGGCCTGCGCCGTCCTCTGCGCAGCGAGCACCGCCACCTGGGCCGAGCTTGGAGCCGGCGTCGCTGAGCTCATCATCACGATGCGTTCCAGGCCGGCGGCAAATCCCACCCCAGCCAGGGGTGGGTAGCCGATCGTCTCCGAGAGGCCGTCATAGCGACCACCTCCGAACAGGGCGTTCTGCGCGCCCTGCAGGTCCTCGTGCCAGACCTCGAACGCGGTGCGCACGTAGTAGTCGAGTCCGCGGACCAGCCGGGGATTGGGGCAGTAGGAGATGCCGTAGGCGTCCAAGGCTCCCTTGACCCGAGCAAACGAGTCGGCGCACTCGGGGCAGAGATAGTCCACCGGGCTGGGAGCGGACGCCATCAGCTCCTCTGCCCCGTACTCCTTGCTGTCCAGGATGCGCAGCGGGTTGCGGCGCAAACGTTCCTGGTCGACCTCGGCCAGCGTCGCCAGGTGGGGCGCGAAATGGGCGAGCAACGCCTGCCGGTAGTGCGGTCGACAGTTTCGATCGCCAATCGAGTTGAGCTGAAGGCTGAGGCCCTTCAGCCCGAGCCGCTCCAGCCACCGCCAGGCCACGGCGATGACTTCCGCATCCACCTCAGCGTCGGCATCGCCGAGAGCCTCGACGCCGAGCTGGTGAAACTGGCGGTAGCGGCCGCGCCCGGGCCGGTCATAACGGAACATCGGCCCGACGTAGGCAAGCCTCACAGGCAGGCTCGACTGGCGCAATTCGGATTCCCAGAAGGCCCGCACTACCGGCGTGGTGCCGTCCGGCCGCAGTGTCAGTGAGCGCCCGCCGCGATCGGCGAAGGTGTACATCTCATGACGCACTACGTCGGTGGTGTCGCCGACCCCGCGCTGGAACAGCTCGGTGGCCTCGAAGACCGGCGTCTCCATCTCGTGGTAGCCGTAGGCCATAGCCACCTGCAACCCCAGCTCCGACGCCTGCTTCATGGCCGCCAGCTGGGCGGGGAGGAGATCTTCGGTGCCACGCGGGCGCGCGATGCCAGCCATAGGCCCTGCAGTTTAAGCCGCGGTCGAGATCACGCCCTGGGCGGGGGTGGCTCAGCTGGCGTCGCGCATCACCTGGCGGACGTCGCGAATGGTCTCCAGCCGCTCCAGTAGTCGGCTGAGTTGGGTGAGGCTGGTCACGTCCACCACCGCGGAGATGACCGCGGTCTTACCTTCTTCGACCTGCACCGCCGCCCCGCTCAGATTCACCTTGCTCTCGGCGATGGCGATCGCCACGTCACGGAGCAAGCCGGTGCGGTCGCGGCACTCGATCCGCAGGCGCACCGGGTAGACCTCCCCTCTGCCGTCGTCCCACTCAACCTCGACCACGCGACGGGGATCGGCAGCGTTACGGATGTTGACACAGGTGTCTCGGTGCACGGAGACCCCGCGTCCCCGGGTGATGTAGCCCTTGATCGGCTCGCCGGGCACCGGCTTGCAGCAACCGGCGACGGTCGTCAGCAGTCGATCTACCCCCGCCACCCGGACGCTCCCGGTAGGCGAGGGGCGGCTGACGAGGGGTATCGGAGCATGACCGTCAGAATCCGGGGCCTCGTCCTTGGCCCACTTCAAGACGACACTGCGCGCGGCGATCTCGCCGTAGCCGATCGCCGCGAAGAACTCGGTCGCGTCACTGAGCTTGTACTCCCGCACCAGCTCCTGGAGCCGGGCCGGGGTGATGGCGCTGAGTTGGGTGCCGCGCATGCGACGCAGCTCCCGGTCCAGGAGTTCGCGACCCCGCGCCACGTTCTCCTCACGCCGCTCGCGCTTGAACCACTGGCGGATCTTTTCGCGGGCGCTGCTGGTCTTGGCGAAGTTGAGCCAGTCCCGGCTCGGCCCGCGCCGGGCGGAGCGCGTGGTGAGAATCTCGACGATGTCGCCGTTTTGCAGGCGGGAGTCCAGCGACACCATCCGCGAGTTGACCTTGGCTCCGATGCAGCGGTGCCCTACGTCCGTGTGGATGCGGTAGGCGAAATCGATCGCGGTGGCGCCGGCGGGCAGTGAGAGTACGTCGCCCTTGGGCGTGAACACGAAGACCTCGTCCTGGAAGACGTCTAGACGAACATGCTCGACGAAGCGCTCGGCGTCGAGCAGCTCCTTCTGCCATTCCAAGAGCGAGCGCAGCCAGCTGAAGCCCTGATCCAGGCGGGGATCCGAGGCCGTGCCCTCCTTGTAATGCCAGTGAGCGGCGATGCCCTCCTCGGCGGTGCGGTGCATGTCGCGGGTCCGTATCTGGATCTCGATGGGCTCGCCCACATCGCCCACTACGGTGGTGTGCAAGGATTGGTAGCCGTTCCCCTTCGGCATCGCGATGTAGTCCTTGAATCGGCCGGGTATCGGCTTCCAGAGCGAGTGCACTACGCCTAGGGCTGCGTAGCAATCGCGGATGTCGCGGCAGAGCACGCGCAGGGCGACCAGGTCGTAGATCTCGCCGATGCCCTTGGCGCCCTGCTGCATCTTGCGAAAGATGCTGGTTATGTTCTTCGGTCGGCCGGCAACCTCGGCCGCGATGCCCGAGTCGCGCAACTCGGCAGCCAAGTGCTGGGTGGCCTGCTCCAGCGCCGTCTCGCGCTGGCGCCTGCGGGCGCGGATCTCATGCCTTACCCGCTCATAGTTGTCGTGGTCGAGGACCGAAAATGACAGGTCCTCCAGTTCCGCCTTCATCTGCCACATCCCCAGCCGGTGGGCCAGTGGAGCGTAGATGTCCATGGTTTCCTGGGCGATGCGTCGTTGCCGGTCGGGCGGGAGCGCCGAGATGGTCCTCATGTTGTGCAGACGGTCGGCCAGCTTGATCAGGACCACCCGCAGGTCCTCCGCCATCGCAATTAGCATCTTGCGAATGTTTTCCGCCTGGACCTGGGCCGGGCTGTGGAACTTGATCCGGCCCAGCTTGGTGACGCCCTCGACCAGCTTCTCGACTTTCGGCCCGAACTCCGCACGCAACTCCTCGGCCGACACCGCAGTGTCCTCGACCACGTCGTGCAGGATGGCTGCGGCCAAGGCATCCGCGTCCAGGCGCATCTCGGCGAGCATGCCAGCCACCGCCAGCGGGTGGCATATGAAGGGTTCACCTGAGAGCCGCAGCTGCCCGCTGTGGGCCCGCTCCGCACAGCGGTAGGCCGCATCCACCTCCAGCAGCTCCTTGGGACCGAGGTAGCTGAGACCTGGGGCCAGATCGGCGAACGTCTGCAGCATGGAGCAATTCTAGGCCCGGAGTTCGAATTCGAAACCGAGCGCGCATGGCGTGTCGACGGCGAGCCGTGACTGCCCTGGATCTATACTCTCACCGTGGAGCGAGTTCCTGCGCACTCCGACAGAGAGCAGCCGGCAGCTTCGGACGGCGGGCGCCTCCGGACCCTGGCCGATCTTCCCATGGATTTCCGGCTGAGGAAGTCCGCCTGGTTCGTGTTCGGCATGATCCTGTTCACCGCCCTGGCCTTCTTCATCGTGGTGGTCTGCTTGGGGGTGGCCAACTCGTAGCTCTCTGGCGAGTGCAGTAGGCGGTACCGGCGGGAGGAACGGCGTGGGGTATCGCCGCTCAGATCTATCCGAGCGACGCAAGCGGGACTGGGGTTGCCTTCGCTGGGGCACGGAGCGATGAGCTTCCTCGCGCCTTGGACCCACCTCTACGGATACTCACTCGAGCCAGGCGTCTGGATCCCGGTAATCGTGAGCGGATTCCTCTACTGGCGGGGACAAAGGCAGGTCGCGTGGGCACGCCGGCCCGGGGACCGGGAGCACTTGTGGCGCGGATTGGCCTTCTACGCCGGCCTCGCCGCGACCCTGGTGGCGCTCGAGTCGCCGATCGACTACCTCTCCTACTACCTCTTCTTCATGCACATGATCCAACACTGCATGCTGCAGATGGTGGTAGCTCCGCTACTGATCATCGGGGCCCCGTGGACCCCGATGTGGCGCGGCCTGCCGCTGCGGTGGCGGCGGGCGATCGCTCCGATTGCGCTCCGCTTCTTCCGGAAGTCGCCGGTGCGGTCCTTCGGCGGGTTCTTCCGGCGTCCCCAGGTGGGTGTGGCGGCCATGGCTCTCACCTTCTGGTCCTGGCACATCCCGACCCTTTACGACCTGAGCCTTGCCAACCAGACGCTCCACGACTTTGAGCACCTGACCATGTTGCTGGGCGGGCTCGTGTACTGGTCGCTACTGGTGGACAGCCCACCGCTGCGGCACCGCATGACCCCCTGGCAGATGACCGCTTACATCGTCTGCGGCGCAACTAGCATGTGGATGGTCGCTTTCCCCCTGGGACTGTCATCACACGCGTGGTACGCGGTCTACCTCCATGAGGTCCACCGGCCCCTCGGAATCTCCGCGCTCACCGACCAGCAGTGGGGAGCCGGCGTCGCGTGGGTGCCCGCCGGCCTCCCCCTCGAGATCATGCTGGACGTCGTGGTTTACCGCTGGATGAAGGCGGACGAGGAGCAGACCGAAGCCCTCTCGAGGGAGTTCCGAGAAGCCAACCAGGCGGGGGCCTTCGACGAAGGCGGGGGACCCTCGGAGCGGATGATCTCGCCCTAGGCCAAGCGAGCGTCTCCGGCGATCTGCTTCCGGAGTCCATCCTCGGATAATTCAACGCCGTGAGTTCGCAACCTCCGAACCAGTGGCCCGGGCACTCGCACAACGGGCATCGCCCTCGCTACATGGCTCGGCCGTTCATGAGGCCGTTTCCGAGGCCGAGATCTCCGCAGGAGTTCCGCCACCTGCTCCTTAGATGGATTGCCGCGGTGGCCGTAGTAGGTGCCGGGATCTGGACCATCCTCGCGCTGGTGGGCGCGGGCAGCACCCCGTTGCTGCCAGACCGGCATGCAGTCCTGATCGCCATCAAGCCGACCGCAGGCAGCCTGGCTAGCGGAGAGGTCCGGCTCGTCTGGTACCGTCAGGGGCACGTGCTGGTGCTCACATTGACGCTCGAGAGATTGCCGGCAAGGCAGCTAGTGCGTGCGTGGCTGGTGCCCGAGGGTTCTTGTGCGGGGGATCTGCCCCAGAACGCCCGCCGGGCGGCGACGGGACGCTCGTCCGCGAGCGGAACCGTCCAGATGAGCAACGAGCTGCTTGGCGTGACGGATCTGCGCTTTTCGGCCTGGTCGGTGTGGGTGCAGACGCCCAACCATGTGCCCTCGTCGGCCGCCTGTGGCGTCATCGGGCTCGGCCAGTCGCCGCTCAAGTAGTAACCGTGCAGCGCGCCGCAGCCGCAGCCGCTCCGCTCCTACTGGCCGCGACCGTCCTCGCTGGATGCGGCGGCCCCTCCCAGCCCGCCCGCTCCAGCGGGCCTTCTCGCATAGGCAGCTGCACAGCCGCAACGGCGGCCAGGTCGGCGGTGGTGGACGCCAACGAGAGCCTCAGGTTTTCGCCGGCAACGGTCTGTCTTAAGGTGGGCGGCACGGTCACCTGGCACAACGTGACCAACAACCTCGCCCACACCACCACCGATGAGCCGCAATTGGCGGCCAATCCGGCCGACGCGTCCATCCCCAAGGGCGGCCGCGGCTGGGACCACCCGCTACCGCCCGGTCACTCGGCCAAGGTCAAGTTCACGGCGCCCGGAGTCTACAAATACTTCTGCATTCCGCACGAGACCCTCGGGATGCTGGGCAAGGTGGTGGTCGTCCGGTGAGCCGTCGAGACGGCTAGCGCAGTACTGCGACCGCCGCAGTTCCGGCAAAGAACAGGAAGAGATAGAGGATCGAGAACTGGAACAGGCGCCGTGCCCAACGCATCGACGCCCCCTCCCGCATCACGACCAGCCCCATCGCCAAGAGTGGCACTCCCGTCAGCAGCGCCAGCACCACCTCCCCCGCCCCGAGCCAAATTCCGAGACTGCAACTGGCCGCCAGCAGCAGGATGGCGTAGGCAACGATCCCCCGGCGGGTTCGCTTAACCCCGAGGGCCACCGAGCGCATCGGAACCGACACCGCGGCGTAGTCCCGTCGCACGATCAGGGAGAGCGCCCAGAAGTGGGGGGGCGTCCACAGAAATATGACCACGAAGAGTCCGATCGCCACCGGGGAAAGGGAATGGGTGACCGCCGCCCAGCCGACCAGTGGCGGCATCGCCCCCGCAGCCCCACCGATGACGATGTTCTGGGCCGTGGCTCGCTTCAGCCAGAAGGTGTAGACGCACACGTAAAAGACGCCGCCGAAGAGGGCGAGCCCGGCGGCCAGCGGGTTGACGAAGACAAAGAAGACCACCACACCGGCAGTGGCCAAAACGGTTCCGAAGACCAGCGCCGCCGCCGGCTGGATGCGACCCGCCGGTACTGGACGGCTGCGCGTCCTCCCCATCACCGCGTCGATGTCCCGATCGAACCAACAGTTGATCGCCGCCGCGCCGCCGGCCGCGAGGCATCCTGCGGCGAGGGCGATGAGGGTGAGCCCCCAGCCCGGCCACCCGCGTGCAGCGGTGACCATGGCGAGCAGTTCGGTCACGACCAAGAGGCTCAGGACTCCAGGCTTCATCAGGCTCAGGTAGTCCGCGATGACCGCTCGCGCAGGCCGTCCGCGCACGAGCGAAATTGCCAGCATTGCGCCTCCCATGCTCCTAGCGGTGTTGCCCCAGCCGTCCAGAGCCGAGTCTACTGCCCTCGCACTCTGGCCGTCGGCGCTCCCGGGTGCGCCCGCAGCCACCGCAGGCTCAGCCGCCAAAAGGCCCACCACCCGCCACGGACCGGCTCCTCAGTGCCAAGCGACTCCCTCAAGATCCAGCTTGCCGCCGCTGGCCCCAAGGCCGGATATCCCTGCTACAGGAAGTAGCCGACCACCCAAGCCAGTGCAAACACACCACCGATCCATACCCCCCACCACAAATACGAGTAGCCGAGGGCGGATATGGGGGTCGGTGTCTCGACCAGTTGATCGTCGTCGGGCGCCACAATCGGGTGGCGTGCCTCGTACGCGGCCCGGTTGGCCAGGCTGATCACCCAAAGCGCGGTTATCGCCACGTGGATGATCAGGATCACCTGCATGGCGATGAAGGCACTCGCGTACGAGCCATCGGAGATCCCAAAGCCCAGATGGGAGAGCTGCCAGATCTCGACGACCACGCCGCCGATCATTGCCAGCGCCCCAACCCGTGCCGGGAGGACGAAGCTGGCCAGGCCCTCTTGGGAGTTGAGCCGAGGCAGCGCCCAATGAACTACGCCTACACCGGCGACGACCAGTGCCATGCAGAGGGTTCCGATCGCCAGATCCGGTGGGTGCACCCCCTTCGGCTGCCACGAGTTGTTCTCGTTCGCTTGCTGCAGGAAAAAGAATGCGAAGAAGAGCGGCACCGTGAAGAACAGATCGGCCCCGGTCAGAAGCCATCCGCCCACCACCGGAATCCGAGCGATTTGCTGCGGAGTGTGGACAAAGCCTCCAGGCTGCAGGGGAACCCCGGACGAGACCCCCGGTGTTGTGACGGAGGAACGACTCTTCAATTGACTGGTGCAGGCGTTGGTGCCTGCCCTCCACTAGGCCACTCGGCTACTGGCGTACCCACGCCGACACCGTAGTCGTATGGGCTGCCCACGATCGTCGGGATGCGCTGGAAGTTGTCAGCCGGAATTGGCGTGGGCAGTTGCCACTCAAGCGACCGGGCCTCCCACGGGTTCACCGGTGCCAGGTCCTTCTGGAATGCCCACGAGTAGATCAGGTTGATCAGGAAGACCAAGTTGGAGATCCCGAACATGAACGCATTTGCGGAGATCCAGAGGTTCAGTCCGTGGAGGTCTTGCTGGTAGACGACCACCCGCCGAACCATCCCCATGTAGCCCGCCGCGAACATCGGCATGAAGGTCGTGTTGAAGAAGATGAAGGCGGTCCAGAAGTGAATCTTGCCGAGCCGCTCGTTCAGCATCTTCCCCGTGATCTTGGGGAACCAGTAGTAGCAGGCGGCGTACATCGCGAAGATTTCACCGCCGAGGATCGTGTAGTGGAAGTGCCCGACCACGAAGAAGCTGTCATGGAGCGTGGTGTTCAGAGGTACGTCGGAGAGGAATACACCGGTCACCCCGCCGAAGAGGAAGTTGAACATCATGGCCAGGGCGAACAGCAGCGGCAGTTTGAAGCGAATCCGGCCTCCCCAGAGCGTGCCCAGCAAACTTAGGAACACCACGCCGGTCGGTATCGAGATGAACTCGGTCGCGGTCATGAAGTATGGACGCAGCCCGGGCGCGATCCCGCTGGTGAAGATGTGGTGGTTCCAGACGAACCAGCTCATCATCGATACACCCATCAGACCCGCTACCGCGAGGCGGTAGCCAAACAGTGGCTTGCGGGCGAAGACCGGCAGGATCTCCAGGACCACTCCGAACGCGGGCAGGATGAAGATGTAGACCTCTGGGTGGCCAAACCACCAGAACATCTCCTCCCAAAGATATGCGCTACCGCCAGCCGCGGGTATGTAGAAGGAGGAGTGCACCGACCGGTCGAACCCGACCAGCGTCAGGGCACACGCCAAGACAGGCGGGGCAAAGGCGGAGAGGAACTCGGTGGCGAGAATCGCCCAGACGAAGATCGGCAGGCGGCTCCATGTCATTCCGGGTGCCCGCAGAACGAAGATCGTCGTCAGCAGGTTGATCCCCGCGATGCTGGCGGCCAGCCCGATGAAGGCGAAGCCGACGATATAGCCGTCCATCCCCGCCCGAGCCTCGACCGACAGCGGGGCATAGCCGTACCACCCCGTCGGGAAGCCGGCGCCGGGGCCGGCGAAGAGCTGCGAGTAGAGGATGATCCAGCCCAGAAGGGCAAGCCAGAGCGCCAGAGACTCGGCGCGAGGGAAGGCCATCCGCTTGGCACCGATCATCAGGGGCACGAAGTAGTTGCCGAATGCACCGACGATGATCAGCGTGGCCACGAACATCATCAGCAGGCCATGCAGGCCCACCAGCGCGATGTACTGCCCGGCAGGCCAGGGGCCGCCGCTCGGGAACATGAGGTCAGTGCGGATCATCATCGCCTGGAAGCCGGCGGTGAAGAACATGAGCAGGACCACGACGCCGAACTGAATGCCGACGACCTTGTGGTCCATGGAGATGCCGAAGTACTCAGTCCAGTTGGAGCGCTCAGCGTGCTTGACGATGCTCGCGCTTGGCCGACCCAGCAGCCGTTGGATCGGGTCGTTGGCGAAGCCCAGGGTCAGCAGGAAGCCGGCGGCGCCTATCAGGTAGCCAAGGATGATGCCGGCCGTGCCGTTGTCAGTCGTCTCGATCTGGGCACCGATCCAGTAGCCGATGAGGCCCGCACAGATTCCGACGACCGCGGCTGTGAACAGGTTCTGCCCGAGAAAGAACTTCCGCGGGTCGAAGGCACCCCGGGCCCGGCCGCTAGCGATAGCTGTCGAACTCACCTATCGACCTCCGTGGAACTCGCTGCGGTACTGCCACTTCCCCAAGTACACGCTCTCGAAGTCATACATCACCCCACCTAATACGTCAGGGGTTGTGGATAGTAAACCGGGGCGTACTTGGGCAGGTACTTGTCCTCCGGTCCGTATTTCGCCTTGGCGTAGCTAACCCAGGACGCGAATTGCGAGGAACTCAGCACCCGGCCAGCCTGGGGCCCCACGTCGGTCATGTAGCCGTGCCAGATCCCGCACAACTCGGCGCAGTGCACATCCACGACTCCGGTGTGCAACGCGAAGGCGTATCCGACGTTGTTCACCCCGGGGTTGGCGTCGATCTTCACCCCGAGCTGGTAGGCCCAGAATGAGTGGATCACGTCAAGTGAGGTCACATCAAACTGGATCAGTCTGCCTTCGGGCATTCTCAGCTGCTGTGTCTCGAAGCCGCCAAACTGCGGGTAGCGGTAGGTCCACTGCCACTGCTGGCCAATCACCTGAATAACCAGCGGCTTCTGCACTCCGTGCGTCTTGGCTGAAGCCGGCACCACCAGGTTGGGCTGGACCTGTCCCTCCAACATTGCGGTGCCATAGCCAGCGGCGAAAAGCACGTGCACAACAGCGAAGGTCAGCCAACCCGTCTGGATCCAAAAGGCGGTGCGCGGCTGTGCCATCCAGATCGACTGGCGATCGGCGCGCTCGCGGAAGGTTATGAGGTAATAGACGCCGAAGATTATGACTGCGCTCGCCACATTCCACGCCAGAATCGACAGCACCTGAGTCTCGACCACTTGGTCGCTCGAGCCGGTGGCCATGAACCCCGGCGGAATGTGCAGCCATCCGAGCGCGATGGCAAGGTCGCCAACAATGGCGAAGCACATGTAGATGATGTGCGGGACAAGAAAGTTTCGCCAGTTGCTGTGGCTGATCCTCTCGGCTCCAACGCTCAAGGTCTGACTCTCCCCTTACCCGTCTTGCCCGACTATCGACCTAGAGTTGCGACTTCGGAACGATCTTTATGTAGCCGTCCATGTAGCCCACCGTCTGCATCGGGCCGCCGTTGCCATACAGATAGCCAGCGGCGCAGGGCACGAAGCACTGCCAGTGCACCGTCTCGGGGCCATAGGTGCGGAACGAGAAGGTGATGGTCACGTGGTCGTTGTGGGGGTTGGTTAGATCCCCGGGATAGCTGCTGTTCGAGATGCCCACCAGCGGGACATTCACCCCCAACTCGGGCACCGAGAATGTGTGCGCCGGGTAGTTCGGATTGACATACCGGACAGGGGTGCCGTTGACAACCTCCACGCCGCCCAAGGTGCCCCGAACCATGCTGAGGAACGGGTTACGAAGACCGGTCTGCGTGTCGTATTCGTCGACCGTGACGTGAATCGTCGAGTTCGCGGGGACCTCCCAGACGGTGGAGTGCACCCACTTGCCGTCGTGACGGATCAAGTACGAGACCCAGTCCGGCTCTGCTCCGTAGTCGATCGTCCCTACCGTGGCTAGCCTTATGTGCGTCCCGCCCACGGTGCTCGCCTGCACGGTGGGCGGGATGTAGGCCAGCCAGAAGAACACGTACGCGGCCAAAGCAATGAGGGCAGCGGCCAAGAGGCTGCCCAGGATGACGAACTTCTGTGTCAGCGACACGGGCTGCTACCAAACACGTACATCATCAGGGGCGCACGCACCGCTCACGGCCGCCGCTACCCTCCCCCTGCACCGGCATCCTTCCCTGACCTCCCCGTGCTAGGCGAAGCTCGATGGCAAACGACTGTAGCACCGGCCGCGCGGGGCAGTCAAGGCAAGTCAGACGAACTGAGCGAAGCCGTCAGTGGAGCAACTGTTCGGCCTAGCCGTAGTGCCGCTCACGGCAACCACAGCCGACTGGCTCGAGTTGAGCTCTTGACAGCCAGAGCGGCCCGGCCCTACGCTCTGCGGAAGCCAGGTTCATCGTGGCTGGCGGTAGCCGGTTGAGGTGGCGGGAGGATAAACATGGCGGTTTTCGAGCCGATTGGGGGCTTGGCCGTCTTCACTCTCGGAGTGGTCGTGCTCCTAGCATCGGGCTTCTTCGCCGGCTCGATTTATCTCTCGTGGTCACCACAAGCATGGCGCTACTGGGTGATAGTGTCACTGCCGATCGGCTTCTTGTTCGTACTCACCAGCGTCCTGGTGTTCGTGACCACGATCGCCTCGAACCAGGCGGTTGGGAGGGTGACCGGGAACTAGCCCAACCTCGCTCTCGGGGTTGGCTTTCACCCACTTGGTGAGCCGACGGGGAGAGTCGAACTCCCGACCAGCTGTTTACAAGACAGCTGCTCTACCACTGAGCTACGTCGGCGCGGCCGCTGAAGTATAGGGTCGGACCTCTGGGTCGGCGAGCCCGACAAACCGCTGCTGCCGGCGGGTCTCGTAGAGCACTAGAGCCAGTGCCGCCGAGGCGTTCAGCGACGCCACCCTGCCTCCCATGGGGATCCTCACAGTGAGATCGCAGCTGCGGCGAACCAGCGGGCGCAAACCTGTGCCCTCAGCGCCCACCACCAGTGCCACGGGGCCTCGCAGGTCGGCTTGGTCGACACGCTGCTCGCCATCCGGCTCCAGTCCCACGAGCAAGACTCCGGCCTTGGCTATCTCCGCCATCGCCGCGACCAGGTTGGAAACGCTGACAACGGTCAAGTGCTCGAGCGCACCCGCTGAAGCCTTCACGGCCGCCGCGGTCGGTGCCACAGTGCGGTTCTTCGAGATGACCAGGGCGCGGACGCCCATCGCCTCCGCGCTCCGCGCGATGGCGCCGAGGTTTTGCGGGTCCTGGATTCCGTCCAGGCATACCAGCAGGGGCGGTACCGCGGCCGGCTCCACCAGAGCCTGCCGCAAGAACGCGAGGCCCGGCAACTGCCGTGCGTCGAAGTAGCCGGCCACGCCCTGGTGGTGCTCTGTGTGGGCGATGTCGGCAAGGCGTCGCCGGCTAACTACCTCGGGTTCCACTCCTACCTCGGCCGCGCGCGTGCCGATCTCGTCCAGACGCGGCTCCGAGTGCAGTGCTGGTGCCAGCAGCAACCGTCGCAGCCTCCGGCCAGCCCGGAGCGCCTCCAGGACCGGATTCCGCCCGTAGAGGACCTCAGGCACTACGCCCGGCGCCAGCGGGTGCCGGCCTTGGTGTCCTCTAATTGGATGCCGCGAGTGGCCAGTTGCTCGCGCAGGCGGTCAGCCTCGGAAAAGTCGCGCCGGCACTTCGCCGCGTCGCGGAGCGCTACCAGCTCGGCCTCCTCGGCGGTGAGGTCGGCCACCGGCGCACTTGCCGCGCGCTCGATCACCGCCAAGCGGGTGTCGATCGCCTTCAGCGTCGACAGGGCCGCCTCGCATCCCGCTCCCCCACTCCGTCCCTGGTCCAAATAGCGGTTGCCCGTCCGCACCAACTCGTGGAGCGCAGGCATGGCCTGAGGCAGCTGCAGGTCGTTGTCCATCTCCTCGTCAAACCTCTCCCTGGCACGCTCCGCTGCGTCCACCAGAGGATCCGCCCCTCCGTCGGGTGCCGGCAGATGGAGGGAGTCGCGGCACCGGATCCAGAAGGCGGCCAGGATCTGAAGGGACTTGGCAGCACCGTCCAAATCTCCCTCGCGGAAGGCGAGGCGCGACCGGTAGTGGGCTCCAGACGCCAGCAAGTGGTAGCGCACCGGCAAGGGGCTGCGCCCGCGACGGAGCAGGTCACCCAGGGTGACGAAGTTGCCGAGCGACTTCGCCATCTTGCCGCCCTGCACCACCAGGTGCTCGCAGTGGAACCAAAGGTGGACGAACGGCCTGCCGGTCGCAGACTCGGACTGGGCGATCTCGTTCTCGTGGTGGGGGAACTTGTTGTCCACCCCGCCGCAGTGAATGTCGATGGTCTCGCCCAGCTCCGCCATCGCCATCGCCGAGCACTCGAGGTGCCAGCCGGGACGACCCCAGCCAAAGGGGGATGGCCAGCTGGCGAGGTCGCCCTCGCGACCGGCCTTCCAGAGGACAAAATCCCGTACCTGTTCCTTAACCTCGTACTCGTCACTGTCGACCCGCCCGCTTCCGCCAGCCAGCAGTCCGGCGACGTCGAGCCTACTGAGCCGGCCGTAAGCGGGGAACGAGCTCACCCGGAAGTACACCGAGCCCTCGCTCTGGTAGGCGTGACCGTTGGCCAGGAGCCTTTCGACGAGCGCGATCATCCCCGGGACGTGCTGGGTGGCCCTTGGGTAGGACTGGGCCGGCTCGATTCCCAGCTGCCGCAGGTCGTCGAAGAAGGCCTCGATGTAGGGTTCGGTGAACTGCTCGATCGTCGACCCGGCCGCAGCGGCCTTTCCGATGATCTTGTCGTCGACATCGGTGATGTTCATCACGTGGCGGACCGCCAAGCCCCGGTACTCCAGGTGCCGCCGCAGCAGGTCCTCCAAGAGGTAGGTGCGCAAGTTTCCGATGTGTGCCCGGTCATGCACCGTCGGCCCGCAGGTGTACAGCCTGATGCGTCCAGGATCGATCGGCCGCAGCGGCTCCAGTCGGCCGCTCATGGTGTTGAACAGCTGGATCGTCACTCGGTGCCCAATGGTATGGGCGGCGCCTGAGACGTCCGGGGCTCGACCCGGGCCACGGCCAGAGCGGCGATGCCTTCACCTCTGCCGGTCAACCCGAGCCCGTCGCTCGACTTGACCTTGACCGAGAGCAGGGTGGGATCGATCCCCAGCGCTTCCGCCATCGCCTCGGCCATAGTGTCGATCCGGTCACCGAGTCGGGGCGCCTCGGCGATCACGGTGGCGTCGATACCGGCGATCTCGAGCCGGGCCCCGGCGATCATCTCTGCAACCAGCCGGAGAAACTCCAAAGACGCGGCTCCCCGCCACTGCTCGTCGGCAGAGGGGAAGTGCCGACCCATGTCCCCCAGGTTGCTGGCGCCGAGGATCGCGTCGGCCACAGCGTGGCACAAGACATCCCCGTCGGAGTGACCCTGCAGTCCCAGTTCGAAGGGGACGGACACCCCGCCCAGGTGGAGGGGCCCCGGGCCGCCGAAGCGGTGGACGTCAACGCCCAAGCCAACGCCGGGCACGGCCCTGCTCATCTCCGGGCCCAGCTGTGTCCGGCAAGCCAGCTGCGCAGGGCCAGCAGGTCCTCGTTCCGGGTCACCTTGAGGTTGCGCGGGTCGCCGAGCACCGCAGCGACCGGATGGCCGGTGGCAAGCACCAGTGCCGCGTCGTCGTCTGCCTCCAGTCCACCGGTGGCGGCGCGCTGGTGGGCTTGCCGCAGCAGTTCCCGCCGAAAGGCCTGGGGAGTCTGGATGGCGCCCAGCTCCGACCGCACCAGCATCTCCGCGACCCCACCATCGCCGAGCCGCGCCATCGAGTCGGCGACCGGCAGGAAGGCGGTGGCGGCGCCCTGCTGGCGCGCCGCCCGCAGGACCCGGGCGCAGAGTTCCGGGGTGACGCCTGGGCGGGCGCCGTCATGCACCAGAATCAGGCCACCTTGGCAGGCATCGACTCCGTTGGCCACCGACTGCTGGCGGCGCGGCCCGCCGCCCACGCAGCGACAGCCCAGTCGCGGCGCGACCGCCGATGCCAGTTCCTGAACGCGCCGGTGCTCTTTGGGGTCGATGACCACCACCAGCTCAGTTAGCCCGCTCGCTGGATCTCCCAGCGCCTGAAGCACCCAGGCCAAGACGGGCTGGCCATTGAGATCCGCCCAGAGCTTGGCTCCCCCAAACCGAGTTCCGGCACCGGCGGCGGCCACCAGTCCCGAGGCGCCGCCCGTGGCGCCGCTCAACTCACGAGCCGCTCGCCTCGGCGGCCGAGGCCGCGCCGTCGGGGGCAGGTGACTGGCTGTCGATCTGGGCGAACACCAAGCGCCCGGAGGCGGTCTGGATGACGCTGCGCACGGTGACAGCTACCCGTTCGCCCAGCCGGTCCCTGCCTCCCTCCACGACCATCATGGTGCCATCCTCGAGGTAGGCCACGCCCTGCTCCGGCTCCTTGCCTTCCTTCACCACCTGCACCTCCACGCGCTCCCCGGCCACGATGGCGGGGCGGAGGGCGGTGGCCAGCTGGTTCAGGTTGAGCACGCGCAGGCCGTCGATCTGAGCCAGCCGGGCCAGGTTGTAATCGACCGTGAGCAGCCCTGCGCGCTCTTCCTTGGCCAGCCGCACCAACTTGGCGTCGACCTCGGTCATCGACGGGTAATCGGTCTCAACCACGCGAAAGTCGATCCCCGAGAGGCCGCGCAGTTCCTCGAGCATGGCGAGCCCGCGCCTCCCCCGCGAGCGCCGGAGCGGGTCCGCCGAATCCGCCACCGCCTGCAACTCCTCCAGGACGAAGTGCGGCACCACCAGTTCGTAGAGGCAGAAGCCGGCCCGGGCAAGGTCCAGCAGGCGGCCGTCAATGACGGCGCTGGTGTCGACCACCACCCGGGCCAGCGAAGGTCCGCCGCTGGTCAGCGGCAAACCGATTTGGGAGATCTCCTGCCGCCGGCGGCGGCCCACCGAGAGCCCCAACGGCACCAAAACAAAGGCCACCACCACTGCCACCACCCACCCGAGACCGTGCGGCAGCCCGCTGCCGATAAGAGCCACGAGGGCGGCGATGGCGAGCGCAACGATCACTCCGAGGGTGGCACCGACCAGCTCCAGTAGCGGGATCGTGGCCAGCCGGTTCTCCGCCCAGAAGTAGGGGCGGACGCTGAGGTTGGGTCCGAGCAAGTAGCCGGCGGCGCAACCCAGGCCCAGCCCGATCAAGAGGGTGAGGCTGATGCCCGGCCAGGTCGCCAGCGGGCCCTTGACACTCTGGACCAAAACCGCTCCGTAGAAGGTTCCGCCGACCGCGCCCAGGCACATGCCGACCAGGCTGGCGATCCGCTCCAAGCGCATCGGGACCACGGGGCCGGTCAAAGCGACGCCCCGGCTCGGGGCGCCGCCGACCTGCTCTTGGTTATCCGGCGACGCTGCCGCCATCGCTCGGTCCGGGGCCGGTGGCGCCGGCTCCCGCTGGCTCGGCGGTGGCGGTCGACTTCGGAGTCGGCTCCGCGGGCGGCGGCGGCCCCGGCACCACGTGAGTACGGATGTGTCCGTCTTCAACGTCGATGGTGACCAGGTCGCCCGCGCTGAACTCGGTCCGCAGCAATTCCTCACTGAGCGGGTCTTCGATCTCGGTCTGGATCACCCGGCGCAGCGGGCGGGCGCCGTAGACGCGGTCGAAGCCCTGCTCGACCAGCAACTGCTTGGCCTCCTCTGTCACCAGCAGGCTCAGGCCCTGCCGCTGCAGGTGCTCGCGCGAGCGAACCAGCATCAGTTCGACTATCTGCCGACTCTCGTCCTGGGTGAGGCGGTGGAAGACCACGATCGCGTCCACCCGATTGAGAAACTCCGGACGGAAGGCGCGCTTGAGCTCGTCGGTGATCCGCTCCCGCATCTTGGCGTGCTCGTGGTCCTCACCCGACGGCCCGGGCATCCCGGTCTGGAAGCCCATGGACTTGTTGGTCCCCACCCCTTGGATGCCCAGGTTGCTGGTCATGATCACGATGGTGTTGGCGAAGCTGACCGCCTTGCCCTTGGCGTCGGTGAGTCGTCCGTCCTCGAGGATCTGCAAGAGCATGTTGAAGAAGTCCGGGTGCGCCTTTTCGATCTCGTCGAAGAGGACGACACTGTAGGGTCGGCGGCGCACCGCTTCCGTCAACTGTCCTCCCTCGTCGTAGCCGACGTAGCCCGGGGGTGAGCCCACCAGACGGGCGGTGCTGTGACGCTCGGCGAACTCGGACATGTCCAGGCGGATCAGAGCGTCGTCGTTGTCGAACAGGAACCCCGCCAAGCTCCGGGCGAGTTCGGTCTTTCCCACCCCGGTTGGGCCAAGGAAGATGAACGAGCCGATCGGCCGCCGCGGGTCCTTGAGGCCGGCGCGAGCCCGGCGGACCGCCTGGCAGACAACCTTGACTGCCTCCTCTTGGCCGATCAGGCGTCGGTGGATCTCCGATTCCATGGCCAGAAGCCGTTTGGTCTCGGCCTCCACCAGCCGGCTCACCGGAACTCCGGTCCAGGAGGACACGATGTCGGCAATGTGGTGCTCCGTGACCTCCGGGGTGGTCTTGCCCAGCTCGTCCCGCCAGGTGGCCTCCTCGGACGAGTACTCATCCTTGAGCTGTTTGGCCTCCTGGTCCAGCTGGTTGGCGGCCTCGTAGTCCTGGCGCTCCACCGCTTCCTCCTTGCGCATATGCAGGGAGCGGATGTGGCGCTGCTTGGCTCGCAGTTCGGGGGGTGTGGTGGTGAGCTTCATCCGAACCCGGGCGCTGGCCTCGTCGATCAGATCGATCGCCTTGTCCGGCCAGGAGCGATCGCTGACGTAGCGACCGGAGAGTTCGGCCGCGGCATGCACAGCGTCGTCGGTGATGGTGACCCGGTGGTGCTTCTCGTAGAGACTGCGAACCCCGGAGAGGATCTCCACCGTCTCCTCCAGCTTGGGCTCTTCCACGTAGACCGGCTGGAAGCGACGCTCCAGCGCCGCGTCCTTCTCTATGTACTTGCGGTACTCGTTGAGGGTGGTGGCACCGATGCATTGGATCTCACCACGGGCCAGCGCCGGCTTGAGGATGTTGGCGGCGTCGATGGCGCCCTCGGCGGCACCGGCGCCCACCAGGGTGTGCAACTCGTCGATGAAGAGCACCACCTCCTTGGACGACCGGATCTCGTCGAGGATCTTCTTGAGGCGCTCCTCGAACTCACCGCGGTACTTGGTCCCGGCTACCAGGGCACCCATGTCCAGGGTGAGAACTCGCTTGTTCGCCAACGACTCCGGGATCTCGTGCTGGACGATGCCCTGGGCCAGGCCCTCGGCGATCGCAGTCTTACCCACCCCGGGCTCGCCAATCAGGGCTGGGTTGTTCTTGGTGCGCCGCGAAAGGATCTGCACCACCCGCTCGATCTCCATCTCGCGGCCAATGACCGGGTCCAGCTGGTTCTTCTGGGCCAGCTCGGTTAGGTCACGGCAGAACTGATCCAGCAGCGGCGTCTTGCTGGTCTTCTTGCGATCGTGTGGAGCCTCGTCCTCCAAGCCTTGCTCCCGCAGCAACGCCTCCAGCTCGCTGCGAACCTTCTCCAGGTTGGCACCCAAGTCCTCGAGGACATGGGCGGCGATGCCCTCGCCCTCGATCAGAAGACCCAGGAGCAGATGCTCGGTCCCCACGTAGGTGTTGTTCATCCGCTTCGCCTCTTCGAAGGCGATCTCGATCACCTTCTTGACCCGTGAGGTGGGGATGATCTGCTGGACGATGATCCGCTCGTTGCGGCCGAGCACCGACTCGATGGTGGTCCTCACCTTCTCGATCTCCACGCCGAGGTTGTTGAGGACCTTGGCGGCGAGCCCGTCGCCCTCTCGCAGGAGGCCGAGCAGCAGATGCTCGGTACCTATGTATGAGTGGTGTGACTTCTCGGCTTCGTCCTGAGCCAAGGTCAGGACCTTCTTGGCCTTCTCCGTGAATCGTTCAAACGGGTACACAGATCATCTCCTCGAGCCCGGCGGGGCGGCGGCCGCCAGCCCCGCCGGCTGCCGGACCATAACTGAGACGCAGAAGGGGCTCCGGGTGGGGCCGATCACTCTCGCATTATGCCCAATTCGCTCTGTTGCTACCCGCCGGCTGCCGCGGCCTCCCGTAGAGGGTCCATGCCGGGCGACCACCAAGCTAACCAGCCACTGCTGCATCACTCGGTGTAACGGGTTACGAATCTGTTCAAGTACACCGCTTCGCTGCAACGGGAGAGCGGTGCCGGGCTGCATCGCGGGGACCGGGGCGTGCTGAGAGTCGACTTCGCCGGTCAACGCCACCGCTCGTTGCCTTGTGGTCATAGGGTGTTCGGCCGGGGGGCTCGACCCCTTGGTGACGCTGCCTTCCGAACTCCCTGCAGACCTGCCCGCCGCGGTTCTCGTGGTGCTGCGCCTCGCTCCCTCCAGTCGCCGCGTCCTGCCGCAGATCCTGAACCGTGGGGGCCGCTCCCCGCCCGCCATGCGGTCGACGGGGAGCCACTGCTGGCCGGGAAGGTCTTCGTAGCTCCTCCGGACCACCACCTGCTGGTCCATGGACAGCCCTGTCGCCCGTCGCTCGGGGCCCCCGCGAGAACGGGGCCCGGCCGGCTGTCGACGCCTTGTTCCGCTCTGCGGTGCGGGCCCACGGACCACGTCGTCGCGGTGGTGATTTCCCGCAGCCTGGATGGCGGCTCCCTGGCGCTGGCTACAGTCGAGGAGGCCGGGCGCATAACCATGGGCCAGGACCCCGACGAGGCCATCTTCGCCGGCATACCCCCACACGCGGCGGCGGAGGACTCGCCGAACAAGGTCGCGACCGCTGCGGAACTGAACTGGGCCGCGCCATGGCGGCCGCCGTGCACGAGGCGTCGAAGTGGCCCCTAGCCGAGAGCGCCTCGCCCCCGCGTAGCGAGCTCCGCCTTGCCGAGCCGGTCGGTGTCGCCATTGCCGATCCCGGTGGCTTCGACAGGGTGATCGGCGCGAAGCCGGCCACCCTTGGGTAATGCCCGCGGGGAGAGGGAACCCTAGCCCTGCTCGGCCTCTACCGACTCCTCTTCGACCGATGCCGCCGGCTCCTCACCGCCTTCAGCGATCTCAGGGTCCCCGGGAGCCTCCGGCGAAGTGTCCTCGGGCCCCGGCTCGGCGGCCTGGACGCTGCCCACCGGCTCTTCGGATTCTTCATCGGGCTCGTAGTCAGCGGCGGCCTGGTACCCAAGGTCGGTGATCTCCTCATCGCTGAGATGCTCCGGACGCGGTAGTAGCTGACGGTAGGAGAGCGAGATCCGCCGCCGACTCCGATCGGCCTGCAGCACCACCACGCGCACGTTGTCGCCCACGTGGAGGACGTCCTCGGTGCGCTCCACGTGCTCCCAGGAGAGCTCGCTGATGTGCAGCAGACCTTCAACCCCGTCGGCGATCTGCAAGAAGGCGCCGTACTTCTTGGTCTTGGTAACAGCGCCCTCGATGATCGTTCCCGGCGGGAAGCGGGCTTCGATGCTGTCCCAGGGGTCCTCGGTCATCTGCCGCAGCGAGAGCGAGATGCGCGATAGCTCGGGGTCGAGCTTGATCACCTTGACAGTCACCTCGTCCCCAACCGCCAGCATGTCGGAAACGTTGCTGACACGGTCCCAGGAGAGCTCACTGATGTGGATGAGCCCGTCCGCACCGCCGAGGTTGATGAACGCACCGTAGGAGGTGAGGCCGCTGACCTTACCCGTCACCACGTCGCCCACGTGCAGCCGCTCGAAGAGCTCTTCCCGCTGCCGCGCGCGGTCCTCGTCTTGGGCGGCGCGCTGGCTGACGATGAGGCGGTTGCGCTTGCGGTTGACCTCAAGGATCTTGACCATGATCCGCTGGCCGACCAGGTCCATAAGGTTGCCCGAGTGGGTGCGCGCTACCTGCGAACTGGGCAGGAAGCCGCGCAGGCCCATGATGTTCACGATCAGCCCGCCCTTGTTCTGCTCGCGGACCTCCGCCTCCACGCCCTCGCCGCTGCTCTCCTTCTCGGCCGCCTTGGCCCAGATGCCCTCGGCGCGAGCCCGGCGCAGGCTGAGCACGACGTTACCGTCGTCGTTCTCCGACTGCAGCACGTAGACCTTGACCCGATCGCCAGGGTTGAGCACCACCGGCTCCTCGGCGCGACCGGTGAGCTCGCGGTTGGAGATAACCCCCTCGGACTTGGCGCCGATGTCGACCAGCACCTCGTCGGGGTCCACCCGAACCACGGTGCCGTCGACGATGTCACCGTAGGTGAGCGTCCTGATGGATTCAGCGCTGGCTCGCAGGTACTCCTCCATTGAGCTGTACGTCGGCAGCGGAGTAACGGGAGCCTGGGTGGCGAGATCGGTCAAAGGCCTGCTGAATCCTCCGGAACTTGTGCTGCGCTGCGCCCAAGTGGAAGCGGCGGCGCGGGCGAGAGTATATCAGTGGGGCGGAGATCGATGACCCCCGCGCAGTGATGGGCGACCGCGGCGGCTCCCGCTCCCAGCATGGCACACTCCTGTGGTCTGGCGCGCGGCGCCGCCGACACGACGCATGGAGGACTCCGATTGATCGCCGAACCGGGCCGGCCAGTGTATGAGTACCGCCTGCTAGCAAGCCTCGACGAGGTCAACCAGCTGGTTCAGGAGCAGGGATTCGATCTCTACCAGGCACTTGCGGTGGGCGACCACGTGGAGTACTTGGTCCGGAGGCTGCGCGATTCCGACAGCGCTCGCCGGCTGGGCTTCGCCAACCGCGACTGAGCCCTCACCGCGGCTCACTCCTCCAGGAGCGCGTTGTCGATCAGGCGGACACCTTCGATGGTGGCCGCCAGCAGCAGCCGGGAGTGCGAGTTCGCCCGCTCGACCGGCTCGAACTCCACGTCCTCGACCACGACGGCGTAGTCCAGCTCGGCCAGCGCCTCGCGGGCGACCTCAGCCGCGGCCAGCTGTCCGAGGCGTTGGCCGTCACGCTCCCCGGCTGAGTAGGCGCTCCGGGCAGCTCGCCACGCCGCGGGCAGGCAGCCGGCGGCACGCCGCCCGCGCCAGGAGAGCATGGCGTTGCGGCTGGAGATCGCCACGCCGTCCTCTTCCCGCACGGTGGGACAGCCCACCACCTGGGTGCCGGCGTCCAGGTCCCGCGCCAGGCGCCTGACCATGGCGAGCTGCTGGATGTCCTTCTCGCCGAAGTAAGCCGAGCACGGTCCGAGCAGGGCGAAGAGCTTGGTCACCACCGTCGCCACCCCGTCAAAGTGACCGGGCCGGAGTTGCCCCTCCCAGCGGCTCAAGCCCGTCAGGGCGCAGTGCACCTGGGTGGCGAAGCCCTCGGGATAGACGGCGGCCACATCGGGCGCGTAGCAGACATCGACCTTCTGCTCAGCCAGCACCGCCAGATCCGCCTCGAGTCGGCGGGGGTAGCGGCTGTAGTCCTCACTGGGCCCGAACTGCAGCGGATTGACGAAGATCGAGACCACGACGCGATCGCACGAACGGCGGGCGCAGTCTACCAGCGAGCGGTGGCCGCGATGCAGCGCCCCCATGGTCGGCACCAGCGCCACCGACGATCCCGCCATACGCCACTCGACCAGAAGCGAGCGCAACGCCTGGGGGTGCCTGACCAGGCGAGGCGCCGCCGCCGGCTCAGGCGTAGCTGTGCTCTTCGTCCGGGTAGGCGCCGGACTCCACCGCCGCCCTGAACGAGCCTGCGGCCTCGCGCATCTGCAAGCCCAGCTCTCCGAAACTGCGCGCGAACTTCGGCGCCGGACCAATGGTTAGCCCGAGCATGTCGTGGAGGACCAGCACCTGTCCGTCGCACCCGGGGCCCGCCCCGATCCCGATCGTGGGCATTGCGGTCGCGGCGCTCAGTTCCGAGCCCAGCCGGGCAGGGATACCTTCCAGCACGACCGAGAAGGCGCCCGCCTGCTCCAGCCCGGCGACGTCGGCGCGCAACTGCTCGGCCTGCCGATCCTTGCGGCCCTGGACCCGGAGGCCCCCCATGGCGTAGACGCTCTGGGGAGTGAGGCCGAGGTGCCCCATCACCGGGATTCCCCGCTCGGCCAAATGGGCCACCACTTCGAGCATCGGCCCGCCGCCCTCCAGCTTGACCGCCTGCATGCCGCCCTCCTTGAGCATCCGGCCGGCGGCACGGGTGGCCTCGTCGAGCCCCAGGTGGTAGCTCAAGAAGGGGAGGTCGCCAACCAGCAGCGGCCGGCGACAACCGCGGGCGACGGCCTTGGCGTGGTGCAGCATCTCCTCCAAGGTGACCGGCATCGTGCTCGGCCCCCCGTCGCGGAGTCTGTAGCCGAGTACGGTCGATCCCACCGAATCACCCACCAGCAGGATGGGGATCCCGGCCTGCTCCAGCCAGGCGGCGGTGTTGGCGTCGTAGGCGGTAAGCATGGCGAAGCGCTGCTTCGCTTGCTTCCATCGAGCCAGGTCGGTGATCTGCACCGGTCGGCTCGCCAAGGATTGATCTGTCACGGGGACCCTCCTGCCATCAGATCCAAGACGCCTCGATAGGCACCCGCCAGCCGCGGGTTCACCTCGTTTAGCCGGTCCAGGTGCAGCCGGAAGGTCGCGTCATCACCTCGTCGTGAAGGCCCGCTGGTTCCGGCCGTGGGCCCCAACCGACTGACGTTGGCGGCCGAGAGCCGAAGAAGGCGCCTCAGCCCCAACCTGGCCTCCGAGCCCAGACCGATGGACGTCGCCAGTTGCTCGGCCGCCCCCTCGAGCATCACCGGGAAGACGCCCGCCAGTACGGCGGCCGCATGGTAGAGCACCCGGTCCTGCCCCGCCAGCCGGAACCAGCGGCAACCGATGGCGGTCGCCAGCTCCGACATCCGGCCCACCGCCTCATCGTCACCGTCGAGGGCGACGAAAGCACCGTCGAGCGACGAGGCGTCACCGTCCGGGATTGGAGCCAGCGGGTGGAAGACGCCGACGCTGGCCCCGGCGTCGGCGAGCGGTGCCAGCACCGAAGGGCCGAGCGCTCCCGCGCAGTGGGCCACGACCCGCCCGGCAAGGCTGGCCGCTCCGGCCCGCGAGATCTGAGCGGCGACCTGTTCCAGCGCTCGCTCGGGCAGGGCGAGCAGGGTAACCGGGCTGCTGCTGAGCACCAGCAGCGGGTCCTCGCGGGCGACCCCGGAGCAGCGCTCGGCCAACCGCTTGGCGTCCTCGATGCGGCGGGACGCAACCGCTACGTGGAGCCCGTGCTCAGCCGCGCGTACCGCCAGAGCGCTGCCGGCGCGGCCGGCGCCGACGATGCCCAAACCTGATTCCGTCTCGGTCACCTCTGGGATCCAAGCGGACTGGCCTCCAGGCGATGGGAGCCGGTGGCCATGGTAAGTCATGGCGGGGCGGCTAGCGCCGCCCGGGTCACATGTTGGCCGCGGCGGGAGGCTCCTCTTCCGCCTGCTCGATCAGCTGGTCCATCTCGTGGCGGTCCATCGACTCCACCTGGACCAGATGGTCGGCGAGCGCCTGCAGCGTCTGGCGGCGCAGGGTGAGCACCTTCTTGGCAGTCAGGTAGGCGTTGTCGACCAAAGAGTGCACCTCCTGGTCGATCTCGCCCGCCACCTCCTCGGAGTAGTTGCGCTGCTCGCCGAGATCGCGGCCCAGGAAGACCAACTCCTCCTTGGTCCCGAAAGCGAGCGGGCCGAGGCGCTCACTCATCCCCCACTCGGTGACCATCCGGCGCGCCAGCTTGGTGGCCTTGCCGATGTCGTCCGAAGCCCCGGTGGTGATGTTGCCGTCGCCCAACAGGATCTCCTCCGCCACCCGGCCGCCCAGCATTCCCGAGAGCTGGTCGGTCAGCTCGGCCTTGCTCACCAGCACCTTGTCGTGCTCCGGCAGCTGCATCGTCCAGCCCAGGGCCATGCCGCGGCTGACGATGCTGATCTTGTAGGGCGGATCGCAGTGGGGCAGGCTGCGCATCACCAGGGCATGGCCCATCTCGTGGTAGGCGATGACCAGCTTCTCCTCATCGGAGATGCGGCGGGACTTGCGCTCCGGCCCGGCGATCACCCGGGCGATCGCCTCCTCCAGTTCGGGCATCGCGATCATCTTCTTGTTCTGGCGGGCGGCCAAAATAGCCGCCTCGTTGATCAGGTTGGCCAGATCGGCGCCACTGAAACCGACCGTCTGCCGAGCCAACACCGCGACGTCCACCGCCGTGTCCAGCGGCTTGTTGCGCGCGTGCACCTTGAGGATGGCCTCGCGGCCGCGGATGTCCGGGCGGTCCAGGGTGACGTGGCGGTCGAAGCGGCCGGGACGGAGCAGGGCGGGATCCAGCACGTCGGGCCGGTTGGTGGCGGCGATCACGATCACGTGGGTGTTGGTCTCGAATCCGTCCATCTCGACCAAGAGCTGGTTGAGGGTCTGCTCCCGCTCGTCATGACCGCCACCCAGACCGGCGCCGCGCTGGCGGCCGACCGCGTCGATCTCGTCCACGAACACGATGCAGGGGCTGTTCTTCTTGGCCTGGTCGAAGAGGTCGCGCACCCGGCTGGCGCCGACGCCCACGAACATCTCCACAAACTCCGAGCCCGAGATGCTGAAGAAGGGCACCCCCGCCTCCCCGGCGACCGCCTTGCTGAGCAGGGTCTTGCCAGCGCCGGGCGGCCCCACCATCAGGACGCCCTTGGGGATGCGGGCCCCCAGCGAGGTGAACCGCTCGGGGTACTTCAGGAACTCGACGATCTCGGTCAGCTCCTGCTTGGCCTCGTCCACCCCGGCCACGTCGGCGAAGGTCACCTGGGGCTTGTCGCCGGCCACCAGCCGGGCGCGGCTGCGGCCGAAGGAGAGGGCCTGGTTGTTGCCGCTCTGGCTTTGGCGCAGCATGAACCAAAGGAAGCCCAGGATCACCAAGACGATGATCAGGTTGGGCAGGATCAGGGTCAGGAACACGTTGTCTGAGCTCGACTGCTGAACGCTGTAGTTCGTGTAGTTGTAGCGGCTGAAGAGGGTTTCCGGGTCACTGGCCTCGACCACCGACTGATATTCCTTGCCCGTGGTGGTCCACCAGTCCACGGACTGGCCGGCGTTGAGGACCTGGGCGGTGTGGGTGTCGCTAATGATCGGCTGGCCCGCCGGGACCGGCTTGCCTTCAGCCTTGAGCTGGTAGTTCTGCAGAGCCTGCTGCAGCTTGCCGGCGCTGGCGCTCGGGACGTTCTGGGTGGGCGCGACATGCCACGCCAGTATGGCGATCGCCAAGATCGCGGCGAAGACTGCGAGGTACGCGATCGCGCGCCGCTGGTTGCGCATACTGGTGATTGTATCCGCAAACTCAGCTGCCCCCTTCGGCGGCACCTCGCGCGGGCGTCACGGCCTGCCGGCCCGCCTCGACAGCCCGACGGCCGTCTGGCACCCTGCCACCCGCGTGGCGGCGGCTCGGAACATTGGAATCGAATCAGGCAAAGTCGCGCACTGGCACCAGTTCCGCGCTATCGTGCCTAGGTCGATGGACCCAAAACGGTCCGGTGCGAAATCCGCCACAGCACGGATGTTCTGGTTTGGCGGCGGCCTGGTAGTCGTCGCGCTGGGCGCCGGAGCGCTGGGGGGGTTCGTCGCCCGCTCGACCGCACCGCCGGCACCGGCGCCGGCAACCCCGGCGGTTTCCGGCAGCGCGCAAGCGGCGTGCCCTGTGGAGTCGGTGGCGGCCAAGGACCTGCGATCGGTGGTGACCATCTCAGTCCGAAGTCAGAGTTCGTTGTCAACCGGATCCGGCGAGGTCATCCGCTCCAACGGCGAGATCCTGACCAACAACCACGTCGTGGCCGCCGTCGCCACCGGTGCCTCGGTCTCGGTCCTGTTCGATGATGGGACAAGCGTCCCGGCTCATGTTGTCGGACGCGACCCCCTCAGCGATCTTGCGGTGGTGAAGGTCACCACCAAACGACCGCTGAAGGCGATACCGATGGGCGACTCGGCCCGCTTGCGCGTAGGGCAGCCCGTCGTGGTCCTGGGCGCACCGCTCGGGTTGTCAAGCACGGTGACCGCCGGAATCGTGAGCGCGCTCGACCGTACCATCGCCGTCCCCGGCGAAGGTTCGACCAACGCTCTGCTGATCGACGCCATCCAGACGGACGCGGCCATCAATCCGGGCAACAGCGGCGGGGCGCTCGTGAACTGCGCTGGCCAGCTAGTCGGCATCCCTTCGGCCGGGGCGACCATCCCCAGCGCCAACGGTGAGCCGACCAACGGCGGCGATATCGGGCTGGGCTTTGCGATCCCGGTCGACGAGGCCAAGACGATAGCCAACGACCTCATCACGAGTGGTAAGGCGACCCACGCCTACCTCGGGCTCGAAGCAGAGCCGCTCACCTCTGAGACCGGCCAGCCAATCGGCGGCCTCTATGTCACGTCTGTCGCCGCCGGCGGCCCAGCCGCCGCTGCCGGAATCCGTAGCGGCGACCTGTTAACAAAGATCGATGGAGTCACGGCATCCAGCCCGGACCAGCTGGTGGAGTTGAGCCTGCGGCACCGGCCCGGGTCCAAGGTGACGCTTGAGATCGACCGCTCCGGGCGTTCTTTTCAGGTCACCGTGGTCCTGGGTAAGGAGCCGTAGCGGCTCGGCGGAGTCGCCATAGCACCTTGGTCCCTTGCCTGCGCTTGTTTAATCTCGTGCGATGTATGCGCCATTCATTTCTATGCGAGAGAGAGATCGATGACCGAACACGTCCAGGGCGACTTCGAGGTGAGCTCGTGGGACGAGCAGCCAGTTGAAGGGCTGGAGGGCACCGTGAAGGTGACCACCGCTCGGATCGGCCAGCGCTTCACCGGCGGCATCGAGGCAGAAACCGTTGCCGACATGGTGATGACGTACCGATCGGATGGTACTGCCGAGTTCGTCGGCCATCACCGGGTGCTCGGCCAGGTCGGAGGTAACACCGGGAGCTTCGTGCTGCGTGCCTACGGTAGGTATGACGGGGCTGAAGCGCGTACAGACTTCGAGGTAATCGACGGCTCCGGCACCGGCGAGCTGGGCGGGATCACGGGATCGGGATCTGCTGCCGCCGGCCGCGGAAGCTCCGGCACCTACAACTTCGACCTAGCGATCCCAGGTGGCCGGTAGCCCACCAGCCAGCCCTCACACCTTCTTGGCGCGCTCGCTACCGCGATCACCGACAGGCTGGGAGAGGCATTTGGCCGGCCCGAGAGCACCTCGGCATTACTCGGCGCCGTCCGGCAATTCCTTGACGCTCCTTCCATGGACGGCGCGGCGACGGTGCTCGGCCTCGGCAAGTCGGGAACGGTCCGACTTGTCGATCGCCTCGAGCGGTACGGCTACGTGCGGACGATGACGAGCGACAAACCTTCGGGGCCCTTGCCGGACGACTGCTGGTTGGCATGATGCGGGAGCCGGGAGCTACCCGATGGACCTGCCGGCTCTGCGACCTGAACGCCTGTGGCCGGACGGACGGACGCTGCCCACTCGAACAAGAGGCTCGGCGCCGCTACGCGTGAGCGGCTCGGTCAGGCGAGGTGGAAGACGCGCGGACAGGCGCCAGGCCGCGGCCCGTCAAGCATTCGCCGTCCAGGCCTGCTGGGGCGGTGACCCCGTCCGGTCAACCCCCGAGCGCGCGGCGGGTGGCCGCCAGGCGGTCGGGGACGATGTGCCACCAAGTCCAGCGCCCCCGGTGTTCACCCACGACCAGCCCGGCTTCGGCGAGAACCTTGGTGTGGTGCGAGATGGTCGGCTGGCTCTTTGCGAGCGGCACCTCGAGATCGCAGGAGCACACCTCGCCTCGGGCGGCGACGAGCGACAGAAGCCGCAGACGCACCGGGTCGGCAAGCGCCCCGAGCACCCGGGCGAGGTCGGCCGCTTCGGCCTCGCCGAGCGGAGCTTCAAGCACCGAGGCGCTGCAGGGCGCCTCGTCGGTCACTTTGGCGCTCGAGATCTCGGTGAGACTCGTGGATCGAGCGGACATCTGCGGCTCCTCCACACTCATTGACAACAGTCAATGTAACGACTACGATCGATGTTCGTAAATCTACTGGCAGGAGAGTGCCCGTGTCCCGAGTCCAGGTCGCCTTGAATGTCGCCGATCTTCACCACTCGGTCCGCTTCTACCCGAAGCTCTTCTGCGGAGAGCCGAGCAAGGGGTGGGGCGGCGAGCCGTGGGAGATCTACACCGCCCTAGGGGAAGCCGCCGCGAACGCCCACCAGCTTCGGGCAGCCGCACCAGGCGAGCCCGCGCGGTGCGCCGGGGCACCGGAGCCGTCGATCCGTGGAGTGCCACTGGCCGAGCCAAGCCGGTGAGCCAGCTTGTCGACACACGGCCAGCTCCGGCGGTGGACACCGAAGGGCCCGTGGTTCGGCGCCTGTCGCTGCTCGACCGCTTCCTGCCGGTATGGATCCTGGTGGCCATGGGCCTCGGTATCGGGCTGGGACGGGCGATCCCTAGCCTCAACCGGCACCTCGACGCCATCCAGGTCACTCAGGGGACGTCGCTCCCGATCTTTGTCGGGCTACTGGTGATGATGTACCCAGTGCTCGCCAAGGTTCGCTACGGCGAGCTCGGCTCGGTCACGCGGGACCGACGCATGCTCGTGTCTTCGCTCGTGCTCAACTGGGTCATCGGACCGGCGGTGATGTTCGGCCTCGCCTGGGCCCTGCTGCCTGACCAGCCCGCCTATCGCACCGGGCTCATCATCGTCGGACTCGCCCGCTGCATCGCGATGGTCCTCATCTGGAACGACCTGTCATGCGGCGATCGTGAAGCCGCGGCGGTGCTCGTGGCCCTCAACTCGCTGTTCCAGATCGTCGCCTTTGCCCTACTCGGTTACTTCTACCTGCGGGTGCTCCCCGGCTGGCTCGGGCTGTCCACGGTCGGGCTCCACTTCTCGATCGGAGAGATCGCCGAGACGGTCGCCATCTTCTTGGGCATCCCGCTAGTCGCCGGCTACCTCACCCGCACCGCCTCCGAACGGGCCAAGGGCCGACGATGGTATGAGGAGAAGCTCCTTCCCAAGGTCGGGCCGCTGGCGCTGGTCGGCCTCCTGTACACCATCGTCATCCTCTTCGCCCTGCAAGGTCACACCATCACCGCGCAGCCGCTCGAGGTAGCCCGCATCGCCCTGCCTTTGCTCTGCTACTTCGCCATCATGTGGACCGGTTCCTTCGCCTGGGGCAAGGCCATGCGCCTCCCCTACAAGCGGACCGCCACCTTGGCGTTCACGGCCGCCGGCAACAACTTCGAGCTCGCCATCGCCGTGTGCATCGGCGTCTTCGGGGTCACCTCCGGCCAGGCGCTAGCCGGGGTGGTCGGTCCCCTCATCGAGGTCCCAGTTCTCGTCGGCCTCGTCTACGTCTCGCTGTGGGCACGACGGCGCCTGTTTCCGAAAAGCGTGGAGATCGGCTCTTGAACGGTCGTGACTGCGACCTGGACATCCGCCCGGCGACGCCTACGGTCGCGAGCCGCCTGGACTGCGGCTGGCGGGCCGGCCCTGCGCCGGCGAGGAGTCGGACGCGAGCCGAGCGGTGGTGGGCATGACCCGACTGCTCTGCCTCGGAGGAAGCGACGGGGGGATCTCGGCAGCGCTCCGCGCCCGCGAGCTCGATCCTAACGTCGAGGTCACCGTCATGCTCGCGGATGCTTATCCCAACTTCAGCATCTGCGGCATCCCCTACTACCTCTCCGGCGAGGTCGGCGACTGGCACGACCTCGCCCATCGCGGCAGGGCCGACCTCGAAGCGCTCGGGATCCGCCTCCTGACCGACACCCGTGCCCGCCACATCGACGTCGCCGCCCACGAGGTGACGGCCACCGCCGACGCCGCCCACGAGCAGACCATCGGTTACGACCGCCTCGTCGTCGCCACCGGTGCCGTGCCGCTCCGGCCTCCCATCGCCGGGCTCGACCGCCTCGGGCCGGACGACGGCGTCCACCTGCTCCACACCATGGGCGACACCCACCGGGTCATGTCCAGCCTTGCCGGCCGCCGGCCGGAACGCGTTGTCATCGTCGGCGCCGGCTACATCGGCCTGGAGATGTCCGAAGCGCTGCGCACCCGCGGCATTGCCGTCACCTTGGTCGAAGCGCTCCCCCAGGTGCTGCCCACCGTGGACGGCGCCCTCGGCGAGCTCGTCGCTGGCGAGCTCTCCACCCACGGCGTCGAGGTGCGGGCGGCCACCACCGTCACCGCTGTCGACGCCGACCGCGCCCACCTCACCGTCCACGCGGTTGGTCTCGGCCCCGACGACGAGGCCGACGCGCGAGTCGACCTGCACGCCGACATGGTCCTCGTCGTCACCGGCGTCACCCCCGACACGGCCCTCGCTCGATCAGCTGGGCTGTCGCTCACCCCGAAGGGGGCCATTCGGGTCGATCGGCACATGGCCACGGGTCTGCCCGACGTCTACGCGGCCGGCGACTGCGCCCTCACCCACCACGTGCTGCTCGGCGAGACCTACCTCCCGCTCGGTACCACCGCCCACAAGCAGGGTCGGGTCGCCGGCGAAAACGCCCTCGGTGGGCACCGCCGGTTCGAAGGCAGCCTTGGCACCCAGGTGGTGAGGATCTTCGACCTCGTCGCCGCCCGAACCGGCATCCGCGACCACGAAGCCGTTCCTGCCGGATTCGATCCCCGCACGATCGCCTCGGTTGCCGACGACCACAAGGCGTACTACCCGGGCGCCACCACCGTGCACGTCCACACCACCGGAGATCTCGCCACCGGCCGACTCCTTGGTGTCCAGATGGTCGGGACCATTCAGAGCGCCGTCCACAAGCGCATCGACACCGCGGCCACGGCCATCTACGCCGGCCTCGGCGTAGACCAGCTGAGCGACCTCGATCTCTCCTACACGCCACCGCTTGGCAGCCCCTGGGACGTCCTCCAAGCTGCTGGCCAGCGGTGGCGCGCGGAGACGCCGCCGCGGAGGTAGTGACCGGCAGCCGCCACGCCAACGAGGACCGCCTGAGCCGGCCCTGAACCGCGCCACCGGGTCGCGCCAAGCGGGACCGGTCGGCGCCGACGGCTAGCAGGTGAGAACGACTAGATCAGTGCACCTGCTCACGGCATGCCCCGGCCGCCAACGCAGCGCCCGGCTACGAGCAGTTGAGCCGGTTACGGGGAACAGCCTGGAAACGGGCGCTTGCGGTTTCCACGCGGTCTGACCTGTGCCGGCAAGCGGAACCTCAGGGTGCGGGGGTCGATCGTGGGTGACGCGAGCGCCAAGGACTGGCCCACCCCACAGATCCCGAAAGCCGAAGAGCGCCGATCTCCAACCTCGGCCCGCGCGCGAAATCGCTGGTGGCGGTACCTGGATTCGAACCAGGGACACCTCGGTTATGAGCCGAGCGCTCTAACCCCTGAGCTATACCGCCCCGCTCGGCGCCCTATTGGGGGAGCGTTGCGGCGCCAAGATTCGAACTTGGGACCTTCGGGTTATGAGCCCGACGAGCTGCCACTGCTCCACGCCGCCCTGGGATTGTAGCTGACGACGATGGAGAGGTCAAAGTGGCAGCACTTGCACTCGAAGCGGCCCGGGAGCAGAGCTGGATCGCCTTCGCAGAAGGGCCGGCCGCCGGGCCCAAGGCCGCCCCTGCGCCGCCGGCTGGACCTGGCCCGGACACGCGCTGATTCCAGGAAGCCGCGGGTGAGCCACTGGGGGAACTGGCCGTCGATGGCCGTACGCATGCGTGGCCACCCTGCAAGCCCGACCTGGGCGGGTCAGGAGTGACTTGGCGGACTGGCTGCGGCCGGCTCCAGGAACTGCTGAAACTGCTGCGCCACCTGGCCGGCGATCTGCACCCCCTGCTCCGCCGGCACAGGGCCGGCCGCCTGCTGCGGGCTCTCGACGATGTAGGTAGACTCCCCCGGCGCCACCAGCCCCTGGGCGCGCTCCCGCTCCTGCAGCGAGCCGGCCGAGCGTGCGGCGCGTAGCTCAGCCCGGTCGGTGGCGACCTGCTGATTGAGCTGCTGTGTCTGCAGCTGCAGCTGCGCCAGATCTCCTCGCATCGCCGAGTTGGCACCGTAACCGTGGTACAGGCTGATCAAAAGCCAGCCCAGGATCACAACTCCGGAGAGCAAGATCGCGTGGCGCTGCCGGGGCCGATGAGACCTCTTGAGGAGGCGCCACCTGATTCGCAGCTCTCGCACTGCGTCATCGAACTGTCCCCTGGGGGCCGCTGCTATGTGCTTCAACGTGGAGTGGGTTTGCACCGGCCGCGGGCGGCACGAGTAGCGTCGCGGAGTATATCGGCTAGCCAGTTGGGCGCGTTATCTGCGCTTCGTACTCCTCCCGGTGGCGCCGTGCCACTGCGCGCAGAGCTCCCTCGGGGTCGACGTCGAGATGTCGTGCCAGCGCGACCAGGGCGAACAAAAGCTCGCCGATTTGCTGTAGCCGCGCCTCTGGCCCTGCTGGGCGCTCTAGCTGCTCCAGTCGGGCCGAGACCACTTTGGTCGCCGCCGCCGGGGACGGCAGCTCGTCATGGCCCTTGCGCGCCTGACGTCGCTGCATGGCGGCGGACAAGGCGAGCGCGGGCAGCGTGCGCGGCAGCCCGTCCAGCACAGACGTTCGTCCGGGCTTCTCTTGTTCCTTCAGCCTTTCCCAGTTGCGGAGGACGTCGTCCGCGTCGAAGAGCTGATCGGTATCGGCGAAGACGTGCGGATGGCGGCCGACCATCTTTTCCGCCGCCGTTCGAGCGACGTCGCCAACATCGAAAGCGCCCCGTTCGGCGGCTATCGCGGACTGCATGGCTACTTCCACCAGCAGGTCGCCCAGCTCCTCTGCCAGCTCTTTGTCGCTGCCCCGCTCGATCGCCTCGATCGCCTCGTAGGTCTCCTCCAGGAGGAACGGCACCAGCGACTGGTGCGTCTGGGCCCGGTCCCAGGGACAGCCGCCGGGTGCCCGCAGCTGGCTCATCACGTCAAAGACGCGCGCCATTTGCTGCAGCTGCTCGTCGGTCACGAGGGCGTCGCCGCCGGCTCTAGCACGCGGGACTGGACCAGCCGGCGCAGGACCGAGGTGATCAGCTCGGGCCAGGTCTCGCCCGCCTGCGCCAGCAGGATCCGCACCCGGTTGCTGCCCGGCTGCACCGCCCCGGGCATGCCCGCCAGCGCCCGGCCCAGGTCCAGCCCATGCCCGGGCTCGAACTTGATCAGCACCAGGTCCCCGTCGGTCTCTATCGCCTGAGCCCCGGCCGCGGCCGCCATCAGCCGCACCTTGAGCACCAGCGCAAGGTTGTCAACCTCCACTGGACGCGACCCGAAACGCTGGCGCAGGTTCCGGACCACCTCCTCCAGCTCCGTCTCGCTGGTGGCGGCGGCCAGCTGCTGATAGGTGCGCAAACGCACTCGCTCGTCGGGTATGTACTGCGTCGGCAGCAGCGCCCGAAGTGGCATGGCCACCGACACCTGCGCGGGTGACTCGGGCAACTCTTGCCCCTGAGCGGCGAGCACCGCCTGGCGCAACAGGTGGTTGTACATCTCGAGCCCAACCGAGGCGATGTCGCCGTGCTGGGCCTCACCCAGGACGTTGCCCGCACCGCGTATCTCCAGATCCTTGAGTGCAAGCGCGAACCCGGAACCGAGGTCCTGGAGGTCGGCCACCACGTCCAGCCGCTTGTCGGCTCGCTCAGTCAGTGACCGCAGCGGGTCGTAGAGGAAGTAGGCGTAGGCGCGCTGGCCGGCCCGACCCACCCGTCCGCGCAACTGGTACAGCTGCGAGAGCCCCATGCGCGACGCGTCGTCGACCACCAGGGTGTTGGCATTGGGTATGTCCAGGCCGTTCTCGATGATGGTGGTGCAGCAGAGCACGTCGACCTCGCCCGACATGAACGCCACCATCACCTTGGCCAGCGTCCCCTCGTCCATCTGCCCGTGGGCGACCGCAATCCGCGCCTCAGGAACGAGCGTCCGCAGCCACTCCACCTCGCCCTGCATGCTCTGGACACGGTTATGTACGTAGTACACCTGGCCATTGCGGGCCAGCTCGCGCCGAATCACGTCCTGGACCAGGCCCTCCTCCTTGGCCGTGACGTAAGTCCGGATCGGCAGCCTTCCCTCGGGAGGGGTGCGAACCACCGACAGGTCGCGGATCCCCGCCAGCGCCATGTGCAGGGTGCGCGGGATCGGTGTTGCTGAAAGCGAGAGCACATCCACTGCAGTGCGCAGCTTCTTGAGGCGCTCCTTCTGCATGACCCCGAACCGCTGCTCCTCATCCAGGATCACGAGCCCGAGGTTCTTGAAGCGGACGTCGCGCTGCAGGAGTCGGTGGGTGCCGATGACGATATCCACGCCGCCGGTGGCCAGACCGCCCAGCACCGCCTTGGCCTCGTCATCGCTGCGCATCCGCGAGAGCTGCTCCACCACCACCGGAAACGCGTTCAGCCGTTCCTTGAAGGTGAGCCAGTGCTGTTGGGCCAGCACCGTGGTCGGAACCAGTAGCGCCACCTGATAGCCGTCCTCCACGGCCTTGAAGGCCGCACGCAGGGCGATCTCGGTCTTGCCGAAGCCGACGTCGCCACATAGCAGGCGGTCCATCGGCCGCGGCGACTCCATGTCCCGCTTGATGTCGTCCAGCACGAGCAGCTGGTCGCGCGTCTCCTGGTACGGGAATGAGGCCTCCAGCTCCTGCTGCCAGCGCGAATCGCTGGCGAAGGGGTGGCCCTGAGCCTGTGCCCGCCGGGCGTAGAGCTCAACCAGGTCCTCGGCGATCTGGTCGATGCGCCGCCGCACCGAACGGCGGGTCCTCTCCCACTCACCCGTGCCCAGGCGCGACAGCGCGGGCTGGCTGCCGCTGCCGCCGCTGTACTTCTCCACGCGGTCCAGGTGCTCCGCGGGCACGTAGAGCTTGTTGCCGTCGGCGTACTCCAGCTGCATGTACTCGCGCTCACCGTCGCCGTCGGCGACCCGGCGCATCCCCAAAAAACGTCCGATCCCGTGGTCTCGGTGGACCACCACGTCGCCCGGCTCCAGCTTGAAGCGGAACACGCTCAGGTCGGGCACGCCAATCGAGGCCCGCCGCACCCTCCCAGCCGCGCTCGACTCCGCCCGCCGCACCGTGCGCAACAGCGATGACGGCCGCCGCTGCTGGGCCCCGAAGAGGTCGCCGTCGGAGAAGACCGCCACCCGCTCCTGGGCCAGCACCACCCCGCTGCGCAGGTCGCCCGGCCCCAGCACGAGAGCCGACCTGGGCAGCTCGGTCCCCAGCTCGAACGCCTCCAGCGGCACCGGCTCCAGTCCATGGTCGCTAGCCAGCTCGGCCACCCGCTCCTCCTGGCGCCCGAGCACGATCACGGTCCCGGTGGCGCGGAGCAGCTCTCCGCTCTGGCGGGCGAATTCGGCGAAGTCGCCCGCAAAAGTGGGCGCCGCCGCCATCTGGGCGTCCTCACAGGCCTGCGAGTCGGGCGCCGGCTCTCGGACCAGATCCAAAGACCAAGGGCCGGAGAAGGTGGAGTCGAACTTGTCCAGGGGAGCGAGATTGATCGCCAAGCCGGCCGGCAGCTCGAGTCGCTCCACCTCGCCCTCGCGGACCCGCTCAACCTCGGCCAGCCAGCTGTGAGCCTGCTCACGGAGGCGCTGGTAGCGCTCGGTGATGAGCAAGGTCGGCTGGGGCAGGTGTTCGAGCAGGGTCTGGCCCGGCTCCAAGAGCAAGGGGGCGAGCCCATCCACGGGATCGGGCAGCACGCCGTCACCGAGGCGTCCGAGGTCCTCCAGCCACCGCTCGCGCACATCCTCGCGCAGCGCCTCCAGGTCGAGGGCCCTGAGTCGGGCGGTGGCCCGCTGCAGAGATTCCGAGTCCAGGGGAAACTCTCGTGCCGGCATCAGAGGCACCGCCGAGAGCGCGGCCCGGGATCCCTGGGTCTCGGGGTCGAGCCGCCACAGCCCAGCGACCTGGTCTCCCTCCCACTCCCCCCGCCAGGGGCGCCCATCCAGGGGGAAGCAGTCGACGATGCCTCCTCGGCGGGCGAATTCTCCGGGGCCGGCCACGATCGACTCCTGGCGGTAGCCAGCCTCGAGCAGCAGGCGGCTCAGGGCCAGGGGCCCTACCTGGGTGCCGACCTCAAGTTGGCGCACCTGCGAGCCCACCCACTCCGGTGCCACCGTGGGCCGCAGCAAAGCGGACATGGAGGTAACCACCACCAGAGCTTCACCCGAGCGCAAGCGCCGGATCGTGTCCAGGCGGTGCCGCAACACCTCGAGCGCGGGCGCGGTCCGGTCGAAGGGCAGGACGTCGGGGGCGGGAAACAGGCAGACGCCCCGCTCGCCGGCGAAGCTGGCCACTTCCCCGTAGGCGGCCTCCGGTTCCGGGACCACCAGCAGCACCGTCCGGCCTAGGAGCTGCCGCGCCAGCTCCGCCAGCAGCCCGGACGCCGCCCTGACCACCCCGCCGACCGCCGTGTGCGGCGCACCCGAGGCGGCCCAGCGCCGCAGTCCAGCGCCCAGCGCCGTCTCCTCGATCCGGGCGAGCATGGTGCTCTCTGCGGCGGTTGTCTCAGTCGCCATCGCTGGCAGTCACCTGGTTGTACTCGGTCATCGCCTTTTCTATTCCCTCAGCCACGACCGCCGAGACAGCATCGGCCGCCCGGGCGCAGGCGCGCCGCAGTTGCTCCCGCTGGTCACCCTGGAGCTGGCCGAGCACATGCTCGATAGCGTCCACGCCCCCCGGCGGGCGCCCGATCCCGATTCGCACCCGGATGAACTCCCGGGAGCGCAGGCTGGCCTCGATCGAGCGCAGCCCATTGTGGCCACCGGAACTGCCCCGCGCCCGGATCCGCAGCCGTCCCATCGGGAGGTCCAAATCATCGCAGACGACGATCAGGTGGTTCGGGTCCAGACCTAGGCTGGCGACGAGCCGGGCCGCGGCGATGCCGGAATCGTTCATGTAGGTCTTGGAGCGGGCCAGCACCACTGAGTTCTCGGCCAGAGTCGCCATGGCCACCCGGGCCGGGCCTGCGAACCTGCCGAGGCGCACCCGGAGCCGCTCCGCCAGGATCTCGACCGCGGTCGCGCCGGCGTTGTGTCGACTGCTCTCGTAGTCGTCGCCGGGATTGCCCAGCCCGAGCACCAGCCAGCTGCCCTCCGGGACCCTGGGCGCCCTTGGCCCGGACCGCAGCAGCCGCTTCACCCATGCACCTGCAGTCGGGGAGCGGTCAGCGTGGGCCAGCCTCTGCGCTCGGCAAACGAGCTCAGCAGCTCCTGCGTGAGCTCGCCCATCCGCTGGGCCGCCGCGGGCACACCATGGTCGTGGCCGAGCAGGTGGAGCAGACCGTGCACGGCGAGCATCCGCAGCTCGAAGGTGGCATCGCCATGCTGGCGGCGCGCGTTCGCCGCGGCGACGCTGACGGCGATGGCCAGATCGCCCAGGTGGGCAGCGGCGGGGCCGGCGACCACGAAAGTATCGGACCGGGCGGGAAAGGCCAGAACGTCCGTGGCCGCGTCCTCGTCAGCGAAGTCCCGGTTGAGCCGGCGCAGCTCCGGGGCTGTGGTCAGCATGCAGGCGAGCGTCGCGTCGGGTAGCTTCAACCCCACCAGCGACTCCCGCAGCAAGCCCCCAAGCCCGGCGTCTCGCGCCAGCTCCCGACAGTGACGGCTCAGCCGGCGTGAGAGCACGAGCTGGACCGGGGGCCGGGCCCGGGTCTGGATCAGCCCTGCTTGGCCCGGCGCTTGCGCGCTGCCATCACCTTCTTCTTGCGGCGAACACTGGGCTTCTCGTAGAACTCGCGGCGGCGCACCTCGGTGAGGATGCCGTTCTGCTTGATCTTCTTGTTGAACCGGCGCAGGGCACTTTCGAAGGACTCGCCTTCCCGGAGCTTGACCTCGGACAGCTGAACTCACCTCCCACATGGTTGACCAAGTGCGTCCGCTCGAGAGGACCGAAGGACGCGGACCGCGATTTTAGCTTGCGCAGCCGCCTAGGTTGCTCGGCCGCTGGCAGCGGCCCGGCCAGCCGCGAGTGAGTGCTCCAGGATCAGCCGCTCGGTCTCCTCGGGCGCCTCTTGGAAAAAGAGGTGGCCGCGACCCACCATCCACCGTAGCTGAGCCCCCGGGATGCGCGACTGCAGCACCAGCGCGTTGCCGGGGGGCATGACGATGTCCGCAGTCCCGTGCAAGATCAGGGTGGGAGCACTGATCCTGGGCAGTAGGTCGGAGGCGTGGTGATGCCGGCTGGCAGCCCACTGGGCCGCGAACACGCCCGGCCGTACCGGGTGGGTGGCGCGCCAGTGGACGGCATCTTCGATCACCTCGGGATGCGTCTCGCGCCAGCGCCGCTCGTAGAGGACGGTGCAAGCGACGCGGTAGGCGGAGCCGGGGTCGCGGGCATCGCCTCCCAAAAGTCGCTTGGTGACGCCGGGATCGGCCTTGACCGCAGCCGTTCCCCCCGGCCCAGTGCAGCCCAAACTCAGCGTGCGTACCTGCCCGGGATGGCGGATCGCCAGCTGCTGGGCGACCATCCCCCCCATGGAGGCGCCGAAGACGTGGGCACCCCCGGGAGCCAGCTGGTCGAGTACCTGACTGGCATCGTCGGCGAGCATTTCCATCGTGTAGGGGCCGGGGCTCGCCTGAGAACTTCCCACCCCCCGCTGGTCGGGGACCAAGCAGCGGAAATTTCGTGCCAGCCGGCCGATGTTCCAGACGAACACGTGATGATCGGTCCCGAGACCGGGCAGCAGCAGCAGGTCGGGGCCCTCACCCAGCTCCCAGACCGCCAGCCGCACCCCGCCGGAGGTAACCACTCGGAGCGCGCTTTGCTCTGGCCAGTCCACTCCTTCCATGCTAGTTAGGTGCCCAGGCGGCCGAGCCCGGCCGCGTGGAGCGGTAAGTAAACTGCTGGCCCGTGCCGGTCTTCTTCGTCTCCTCGCACCAAGTCAGCTCGAACGGGCGAGTCCGGATCCTCGACCAGGACGCCTGGCACATCAGCAAGGTCCTGCGCTCGCGTCTGGGCGAGCTGATCACCGTGGTGGTGGAGGATGGTACCGAGCATGACGTGGAGCTGGAGAGCCTTGGGCCCGATCAGGTGACCGGCACCATCGTTGCCTCCCGGCGCACGCGCCGCGAGCCCCGCGCCGAGATCCACCTGCTTCAAGCCCTGCCCAAGGGTCAGGGCATGGCCGATGTCTGCGAGCGGGCAACGGAGCTGGGGGTGGCCTCGATCCGGCCCGCGCTGTCCTCGCGCACCGTTCCCAGGATCGACCCGGCGGCCGCCCAGAGCCGGCTCGAGCGCTGGCAGGCGATCGCCCGTGAGGCCGCCCAGCTGGCTGGCCGGCACCGGGTCCCCGAGGTGCGGCTCCCCTCCCCGATTTCCGAGGCGCTGACCCAGCTCCAGCGCGAGCGGCCGGAGTTGCAGGCATTCACCTGCCATCAGGGCGAGCTGCGACAGGCGCTGACCTCGGCCAGCTGGGATCCGCAGAGGCCGACCGCGCTGCTGGTCGGGCCCGAGGGCGGCTTCGACCAGGCGGAGCTGCAGCGGCTGGCCACTCTGGGCGCCCGCCAGGTATCGCTGGGACCGCGCAACCTGCGCACCGCCCTGGCCGGGGCGATCGCGCTCACCGTCCTGCTGGCGCGAGCAGGCGACCTGGAGGTTCACGGTGGCTGAGGAGGGATCGCCCGCACCGCCCCTCGAGCTGCAGGGGAGCGTGCGGCTGGCCCAGTACCTGCCGGCCGAGGGCGGCTGGCTGCGTGAGCTGCCGTGCGAGCTGCGGCGGGACCCGCTCACCGGACGCACCGGACGCGTGGCCCACTTCCTCGGCTTCCAGCTGGGGGTACCCGATCTCGGCGACGCGGTGGAGGTCTCGGCCCCCAAGTGCCCCTTCTGCCCGGACCGACTGCTCACGGTGACGCCCCGGCTCCCTGGGCGGCTTGGCCTGGGGGAGCGCCTGCAGCGCGGCGAGGCGGTCCTGTTCCCCAACCTCTCCCCCTACGACCGCTTCAGCGCCGTGACCGCGCTGACGCACGCCCACTTCCTGCCGCCGAGCGCGTTCACCGCCGACCACCTCGCGGACGGAATCCAGGTAGCGCAGGAGTACTTCCGCGCTGCCCGCTCGCTGGCGCCCGGCTACCAGGGGTTGATCACCTGGAACTACATGCCGCTGGCCGGGGCCACCCAGGTTCATCCCCACATGCAGGTCTTCTTCAGCGACCGGCTGGGGCACCTGCTCGAGGAGGAGAACGGCGCCAGTGCCGACTACTTCCGCGCGCACGGCCGCTGCTACTGGCTCGAACTGGCCGAGCGCGAGCGCCAGCTGCAGTCCCGCTGGCTGGGCTCGGGGGAGCACGTGCAGGCCTTCACGGCCTTCGTCTCGCGCAGCCTGATCTCAGACGTGCAGCTGGTGTTCCGCGAGGTCGAACGGCTCGAGGATGCCCCGCCGGAGGCGGTGCGCGAGCTGGCGCTGAATTTGACCTGGGCACTCGCCCACTTCGAGCGGGAGGGAGTGCGGGGCTTCAACCTCTCTCTGGCCGGAGCCGGCCCGGAGACCCCGCCCGGAGCCGTCCGCCTGCGCGCCCGGCTCTCCCCACGGATTCAGCTCGACGTCCGCACGGGAGCCTCGGACTGCACCGCCTGGCTGGAGATGCTGGATGAGGGGGTGATGCTGCGCAGCCCCGAGGCGCTCGCCAAGCAGCTCGGACCGCAGTTTGCGAGTGCGGCTCTGGCGGGCTGACCGCCAGAGCCGCTCGCGCGACCGAAGTCTTAGGACTGGGACGAAACCGGCGTGCTCCCCGCCTCGATCACCGGATGTGGCCCGCCCGCCAAGGCGCCCTTAACCGGGATCCGCCGGGGGGCGGGCGCCTTGGCCCTGGGAATGTGCACCGTCAGCACCCCGTTGCTGAACTCCGCCGAGATCTCGGCGTCCTTGGCGTCCGACGGCAGCGAGAGCTGCCGGAAGAACGAGTAGACGGCGCGCTCGCGCCGCAGGTAGGTGCCTGCCTTCTCCGCCGCCTGCTTGTGCTCGCCGCGGATGGTCAGGACCCCGTTGTCGCAGGTGACCTCGACCTCCTCCGGGGTGAGACCGGGCACCGAGGCCTCGATCTCGAATTCGCTCTCACTCTGCCGGATGTCCAGCGGCAGATAGGCGGCGCTGGTCGCTTGCGCCCGAGTCGAGGGCGGCATCCCGCCCAGGTATCCGGATGTGCTGCCGAGGGTGTCGTTGACCAGGCGACTCACCTCGTTCTGCAGATTGAACAAATCGCTCCACGGATCCCACCGAGCCATCTCTGAGTAAACCTCCACTGAGCAGAAAGACCGCAAACCTTCGGAGTGGGAGCTCCCGCAGACCAGATACCGCGGCGGCGCGGCCGCTAAACCTGGCGTCGGCTCAGAGGCCGATGGCGTCCTTCAGGTGCTCGAAGAAGCCCTTGCGGACCGGGTGCGGCTTGCCGTCGGGGGGCGCGAACTCTTGCAAAAGCTTCTTCTGCTGGTCGTTGAGGCGGGTGGGGATCACCACTCGGATCCGTACCACTTGGTCGCCCCGGCGGCCGGTGCGCGGGTCGGGGGCACCGCGCCCGGGGATGCGCAGCTGCTCGCCGTACTGCACCCCGGGAGGCACCGTCAAGGGCTCGGGACCGTCGACCGTGGGCACCTCGATGGTGTCGCCCAAGGCAGCCTGCGAGATGGTGATCGGGCACTCGTAGAGGAGTGTCATGCCCCGCCGCTGCAGCAGCTCGTGCGGCCGCACGCCGATGACCAGGTAGAGGTCGCCCGGGGGACCGCCGCGCGGTCCGGCCGCACCTTCGCCAGGCACCCGGACCTGCATCTCGTTGTCCACGCCCGCTGGGATCTGCACCTCGAGCGACTTGGACTCGTCGACCGCCCCCTGACCGTGGCAGCGGGGGCAGGGCGACTCCACCGTCGTGCCCTCGCCGCGGCAGCGCGGGCAGGGCTCCACGGTGACCATCTGCCCCAGCAGCGACTGGCGCACCCGCTGCAGCTGGCCCTGGCCACCGCAGTCGGGGCAGGTGACCGGGCTGGTGCCGGGCTTGGCGCCGCTGCCATGGCACTCCGGACATTGCACGGGTTTGGAGATCTCGAAGGTACGCGAGATCCCGCGGATGGCCTCCTCGAAGTCGATGGTGACGTGCATCCGCATGTCGGCGCCGCGCCGTGGGCCGGTGCGCTGGCGCTGGGTGGTGGCCCCCCCGAAGAACATGTCGAAGAGGTCGAAGGCGGACTGGAAGCCGAAGCCGGCCGGGCCGCTGTAGCCGTCGGCCGCGTGGCCGAAGGTGTCGTAGCGCTGGCGCCGATCCGGGTCGGAGAGGATTTGGTAGGCCTCACCCACCTCTTTGAACTGCTGCTCGGCCTGAGGGTCCCCCGGGTTGCGGTCGGGGTGGTACTTCATCGCCAACTTCCGGTAGGCGCGCTTCAACTCGTCCGGGCTGGCCGACCGGGCCACGCCCAAAACCTCGTAGTAGTCGCGCTTGGTCTGGGGCATGGTCAGTTGGGCCGCTCTGGCTCCGCGGCCTGAGTTTCGTCGTCGCTCCCCGCGTCAGCGATTGCGGGCCGGGCCACACTCACCTGAGCCGGCCGGATCACTCGGTCGTAGAGCATGTAGCCGGAGCGCAGTTCGTCCACCACCGTATCCGGATCAACGTCACCGCCCTCAACGGTCGCGACCGCCTCGTGCAGGCGCGGGTTGAACGGCTCGCCGAGCGTCGGGATCCGGTGCACTCCCTGGGACGCAAGCGTCTCCTCCAGCTGGCGAACGGTGAGGCGCAGCCCCTCGGCCATCCCGTCGAGCTGCTCCTCGGGAAGGTGGGCTACCGCCCGGTGCAGATTGTCCAGGGCCGGCAGCAGGGCGCTCAGCAGGCCGGCGGCTCCGTAGCGCACCTGCTCCTGGGCCTCCTGAGCCTTGCGACGACGGAAGTTTTCGAAGTCAGCCGCAAGCCGCTGGTACTTGGCCGTGAGCTCGCGCAGCTCGGCGGCGACCGCCACTGGCGACGCCGGCGGCTCCGGTTCGGGAGTGGCCGCCGGGTCTTGGTCCGGCCGGGCCCAGGTTGGTTCCTCTTCTGTCATCTGCTTCCTTGGCTGATCGGCTTGGTCAGGCGAGCAGGCGGCCCAGCGCGTCGCCGATGGCCTGGGACACCACCTGCAGCCGCGCCGCCACTCGGGCGTAACGGATGCGGGTGGGGCCAACCACACCCACCGTACCCCAGAACTGCTTACCCACTTCGTAGCTGGTCAGAACCAGACTGCACTCCTGCAGCTCCTCGATGGCGTTCTCGTGCCCGATCAGCACTTGCATGCCCGCCCGGGGCGCCAGCTGCGCCAGCACGTCGGCCAGCAGCCGCTGCGCCTCCAACACCTCCAGCACCGCCCGCAGCCGGCTCGGGTCCTCGAACTCGGGGTGCCGGACCAGGTTGCGCACCCCATCGTGGATCACCAGGGAGGTCCGATTCTCCAAATGGTGCAGCCCCCGGGCCATCTCGTCCAGCACCAGGGCGCCCAGGCCGCCCACATCTTTCCCCAGCACCACCGTCTCCAGCTCGGCCGCGGTGAGCCCGCTACAGATCGCGTTGAGGCGTCCCGCCAGCCGCGAGAGCTGGACCTGGTCAAGCGATTCGTCCACCTCCAAAAGCCGCTGGTAGACGGAGCTTCCGCTCCCCACCTCGACCATGAGCGCCTGTCCCGGTTTGAGCGAAACCAGATCGACGTGCTGCAGCCTGCCCGCGCGGTTGGATGGACCGGTCACCAGCGCCACGTTGTCGCTGAGCCGGCTCAGGGTGGCCGCCGCCACCTCCAAAACCGCCTCGACGTCAGGCGCCGCCGCCTCGAACTGCTGGCGGACCTCCCGCCGCAGCTGCGGCTCCACCACCTCTTGAGGCAAGAGGAAGTCGACGAAGTAGCGGTAACCCCGGTCGGTGGGGATCCGGCCGGCCGAAGCGTGCGGCTGGGCCAGGAAACCATCGTCCACGAGCTCGGAGAGCTCATTGCGGATGGTGGCCGAACTCAGCTCGAGGAAGTAGCGGGCCGCCAGCGCGTGCGAGCCCACCGGCACCACCGTCTCCGTGTAGTCGGATACGACCGCCGAAAGTATGCGTTCCTTGCGCTGATCCATGGTGGGGCGGGGCTCCGAGCAGGCGGCTTGGCTTAGCACTCTCGCAGCCCGAGTGCTAAGGGAAGTTTAGCACGGGCGTTCTGGCCAGCCGAGTCAGTAGCCGAACGGTGATCGGTTGGGCACCACCCTGCCACCAGCCGGCGTGGGCCGCGCAGGTACTAGCCCCGGGACTCGGGTGGTCGAACAAGTTGGGACTGGTGGCCGGGATTCGCCAGAGCGCCTGCGCCGGCAAAAGGCCACCCCTGACCTCCGGGTGGCGGCGCTTGCCCCGGGCGGGGTCGCAAAACGCCTTCCTGCTCGGGGCACGCGGGTGATCGGGCGGTCAGGCCGCTGCCAACTCCAGCGCCAGCCGATCGGCAAGAGCCATTCCCCTGGGAGTTACCGCCGCACGCCCGGCGCTCAAGGTGAGCAGCCCGAGTCGGCTGAGCCTCAGCGCAGCCGCTCGTCTTTCCGGGGAATCCAGCTCGACGCCCTCCACCAAGCGCAACCCGCACATGAGCCGCTCCTGGCTGCGCTGCCGGGGGGAGACGGCCTCGTGCCCGCCCAACATCTGCTCCGGACCCTTGGAGCTGGCACGGACGTAGGTGGCGGCGGCGCGCAGCCCCCAATAGCGCAGTGAATGCGCCGCCGGTACCGACCATCCCAGCTGGTTCACCTCCACTTCACCGAGGAAACCGTGGGCGGCGCAGCCCGCCGCCAGGTAGCCCCCGCCGCGCCAGTAGTTGAGGTTGTGGCGGCTCTGGTGGCCCGGGCGGGCGTGGTTGCTCACCTCGTACTGATCGATCCCCCGACTTCGCAGCAGCTCACCGGCAAGCCGGTGCTGCTCGAGGAAGGCCTCCTCGCTCGGTGCGGGAGCTTCACCGCGGCTGACGCGGCGGTAGAGCGGGGTCCGGGGCTCCACGGTCAGCTCGTAGCAGGAGATGTGGTCGGGGCCGAAGTCGAGGATCCGGCCCAGTCCGGCCAAGAACCGCCCCGTGCTCTGGACCGGGATCGTGCTGATCACGTCGCAGCTTACGCTGGCGAGACCGGACTCCCGGGCCAGCCCCAACGCCCGCTCGGCGTCGGCCGCCGAGTGGTTGCGGCCCAGCCAGCGCAGGGTCGGGTCGTCCAGGCTTTGCACCCCCAGGCTGAGCCGGTTGACGCCGGCCGCCAGCCAGCGGGCGAGCTGATCCGGCCCCAGGTCTTGGGGGTTGGCCTCAAGCGTAACCTCGGCCCCTGCTTGGAGCCCGAATCGGGCGCCGACCTCGCCGAGCAGGCGCTCGAGCAGCTCCGGGCGCAGCAGCGATGGGGTACCCCCGCCGAGATAGACCGTCTCCAACGGGACCCGGCTTGGGCGCGACTGCGCCAGCCACCCGAGCTGGATGGAAAGCGCGCGCACATACTCGTCCTGCATGCCCTCGCCGCCCACGACGATGGCGAAGTCGCAGTAATCACAGCGGCGCTCGCAGAAGGGCAGATGCAGGTAGAGCGACCGCGCCGGCCCGAGCGGGCCCTCAGCGTTCAAGCGAGAGCACGGCCATGAACGCCTCCTGGGGGATCTCCACGCTGCCCACCCGCTTCAACCGCTGCTTGCCCTCGCGCTGCCGCTCCAGTAGCTTGCGCTTGCGGGTGATGTCTCCGCCGTAGCACTTGGCCAGCACGTCCTTGCGCAGGGCGGGCACAGTCTCGCGGGCGATCACCTTGCCGCCCACCGCGGCCTGGATCGCCACCTCGAAGAGCTGGCGCGGGATAACCTCACGCAGGCGCTGGACCAGCCGCCGGCCCTGGGCGGCAGCCTGCTGCCGGTGGACGATCATCGAGAGCGCGTCCACCAGGTTGCCCGCCACCAGCACGTCCAGCTTCACCAGCTGTTCCTGGCGGTATCCCGACGGGGTGTAGTCCATCGAGGCGTAGCCGCGGCTGCGCGATTTCAGCTGGTCGTAGAAGTCGTGGATGATCTCAGCCAGGGGCAGGTCGTAGGTGAGCAGCGCCCGCTCACCGGGCTGGTACTCAAGATGGCCGAACTCGCCGCGCCGCTCCTGGCAGAGCTCCATGAGGGGGCCGAGGTAATCCGAGGGCACCATCACCTCCAGCTTGACCCGCGGCTCGGCGATGCTCTCGATCGAGCTCGGCTCTGGCAGCTGATCGGGGTTGTCCACCTCGACCAGCCCGCCGTCTCTGAGCTGCACCCGGTAGGCGACCGACGGGGCGGTGGTGATCAGGTCCAGGCTGAACTCGCGCTCGAGCCGTTCCTGGACGATCTCCATGTGCAGCAGGCCGAGGAACCCGCAGCGGAAGCCGAAGCCCAGGGCCGCCGAGGTCTCCGGCTCGAAGGTGAGCGAGGCGTCGTTGAGCTGCAAACGGTCCAGGGCCTCCTTGAGCCGCGGGTAGTCATCCCCCTCGAGCGGGAAGAGCCCGGCCCAGACCATCGGCGCCGCCTGGCGGTAGCCCGGAAGCGGCGCCGCCGCCGGCCGCTCCACCTCGGTGATGGTGTCGCCCACCTTGCTGTCCCGGACATTGCGGATCGAGGCCACCAAGTAACCCACCTCGCCCGCCGCCAGCTCCGCCACCGGCTGCATGGCGGGACGGAAGACCCCCACCTCGTCGACGCTGAAGGTGCTGTTCGAGGCCATCATCCTGATGTGGGTCCCAACCGCCAGACGACCGTCCACCACCCGGAGATACACGACCACTCCGCGGTAGGCGTCGTACTTGCAGTCGAAGATCAAAGCCCGCAAGGGGGCGTCGCCATCCCCGCCCGGCGCCGGCATCCGGCCGACCACCGCCTCCAGCACCTGATCGACGGCCTCGCCGGTGCGGGCACTGACGGCCAGCACCTCCTCGGCGGGGATGCCGATCACCGCCTGGATCTCCTGGCGCACCCGGTCGGGTTCGGCCTGGGGAAGGTCGATCTTGTTCACTACCGGCACGATGGCCAAACCCAGCTCCAGGGCCTTGTAGACGTTGGCCAGGGTCTGGGCCTCGATGCCCTGGCTGGCGTCCACCACCAGGAGCGCGCCTTCGCAGGCCGCCAAGGCTCGCGAAACCTCGTAGGCGAAGTCGACATGCCCGGGGGTGTCGATCAGGTTCAGCTCGTAGTCCTGACCGTCTTGGGCTTGGTACAGCATGCGCACCGCCTGAGCCTTGATGGTGATGCCGCGCTCACGCTCCAGCTCCATCGTGTCCAGCACCTGCTCGGTCATCTCCCGGGCGCTGACGGTCCCGGTCAGCTCGAGCAGGCGGTCGGCCAGCGTTGACTTGCCGTGGTCGATGTGCGCGATGATGGAGAAGTTGCGGATGCGAGAGGTCGACTGGGAGTCCATCTGATTCGCGATTATCGCGTCCGCCTGGCGACTCGCCTCGAGGACCTCGAGGCGGTGAGCGAACTCCAGGCCAGCATCTGGGGCAGCTCGGTCGAGGCCCCGGCGAGCCTGCTGAAGGCCATGGTCGAGGCGGGCGGGGTGGTTGTCCTGGCGCTGCAGGGCGACCGCCCGGTGGGCTTCGTCTACGGCTTCACCGGCCTCGGCGCCGACGGCAAGGTGTACCACCGCTCCCACGCCGCGGGAGTCCTGCCGGAGGCCCGCGACGCCGGGCTGGGCCGGCGGCTCAAGTCCGAGCAGCGGCGGCGGGCCCTGCAGCTGGGCCTGAACCAGATGGTGTGGACCTTCGACCCGGCTCAGCTGCGTAACGCCCACTTCAATCTGCGCCGGCTGGGGGCGGTCGGGCGGGTGTTCCGGCGCGACTACTACGGCGGCCGGATCGACGCCATCAACCGCCGCGGCCACTCGGACCGGCTGGTAGTGGAGTGGTACCTGGCGGGCGACGAGGCGGCCGAGCTGGAGCGGCTGCGCGCCGCGGCCCCGCAGCACCGGGTCAAGGTGGGTTCCACCCTGCTGGCGCCGCTGCCCGCCGAGGAGCAGGAGGCCGACTACCTGCGGCTCCGCCAGGACCTGGAGACCGCCTTGGCCGCCGGGTTCAGCGCGGTCGACTACGATCAGGCAGAGGCCAGCTACCGGTTCGCCAGGCTCCCGGACTGGTTCCCGTCCCCGGCGGAGGGCTCCGCCCGCTGATCTAGGGCCTGCAGCTGCTCCAGGACCTCCAGCTCGCCCCCGTACTGCTGCTCGGGAAGTGCCTGCAGGCGCCCCGCCAGCTCTGGGGGCAGAAAGGCTGCCGCCTGCTCCACCAGCTCAACCCGACTCGCCGGGTAGCGGACCGCGCCCAAGGCCCGCAGCCACACGAAGTGGCCGCGATCACGCGGTCGGCCGCGGCTCGCGGCGAAGCGGTCCCCACGAAGGCCCACCTCGACCGAGGGACTGCCGGGAGCCCCCAGCGCCTCGCGGTAGACCAGTTCTTCCAAGGGCACGGGAAGCAGATCCGCGAGCGGGCCATCCTCATCCATCGCCACTCACTCAACTCCCGGTGCGCTGGGAACCGACCGCGCCCGAGGTCCCACCTAGGTGGGAGGACGGTTCCCAAGCAGCGGCCGGCCTTCGGAAGCTAGCATCGATCATGGAGCCGCCAAGCAGCCGCGACCCGGCTGTGACCGGGCCGGCAGTCGAGCGCGACCGGATCACGCCTCGCCCAGCACCCGCCGCGCCACCTCCGCGATGTCGTGTGGCCGCTGGCCCGGCGGGGTGCGCACCCGATGCGCGAGCACCATGGGCGCCACCGCCGCCACCTCGGCGAGCCCGGCCCGCTGCAGCCCTTCAAGGGCGGCCAGCGCCTGGGCCGCCTTGCGCGCGACCAGGTCGGCGCGGTGCCCGTCCACCTCCAGGCTGATCGCCAGCCGGGCGATGGCTTCCAAAACCGGGCGCGAGACCTCGACGCTGGCCAGGGCGGCGATGGCGCGCTCGATCCGCTGACGTTCGCGATCCTCCTCCCCCACCCACTCAGCCGCGAAACCCTCCGGATCGTCCTCGAAGCTCTCGCGCCGCTGCACGATCTCGACCCTTTCGGCCACGTCCTGGATCCCAGCCACGTCGACGCACAGACCGAACCGGTCCAGCAGCTGCGGGCGAAGGTCCCCCTCCTCGGGATTCATGGTGCCGACCAGGATGAAGCGCGACGGGTGCCACACCGATATCCCCTCCCGCTCCACCACGTTGACGCCCATGGCGGCGGCGTCCAGCAGCACGTCGACGATGTGGTCGTCGAGCAGGTTGACCTCGTCCACGTAGAGGATCTGCCGGTTCGCCTCCGCCAACACCCCGGGCTGGAAGCGACGCTTGCCGGAATGGATCGCCGCCTCCAGGTCGATGCTCCCCACCACCCGATCCTCGGATGCGTTGATGGGTAGCTCCACCACCCGCATCCGGCGCCGCTCGACCGGGAGCTGTTCCCCCTGCGAACGTCGGGTCCGGCAGTCGGCGCAGGCCTCGTCACTGACAGGGTCGCAGCTGTAGGGACAATCCTTGACCACGTCCAGCTCGGGCAAAAGCCGCGCCAAAGCACGCACCGCGGTGGACTTGGCCGTGCCCTTCTCGCCGCGGATCAGGACCCCGCCCACGGCGGGGTTGACGGCGTTGAGCACGAGCGCAAGCCGCATGCTCGCCTGCCCAACCAGCGCGGTGAAAGGGTAGACCTGGCGGAGTTCGCTCACCGAGCGATTGTCGCAAAGGTCCGCACCGCCGCTCCGGCCCCCCTCAGCCAGCCTGGCGCAGCGCCTCCGTGATCGGGCGCAGGATCGCCCCCTCCGAGAGATCGAAGAGCCCGAAGTACTGGCCACCCATGCGACCGGCCAGGTCGACGCAGGCGTTGAAGTTGTAACCAGCAAAGCGGCCGGGGGCCGCCTGCAGGGCCGGCAGATGGTCTCGCGAGGAATCGATCACCAGCGCCCGGATCCGGTCCCGCCGGACCTGTTCCGCGGCGCGCTGGGCCTCCACCAGGGGCTCCTCCCCCCGGTAGCTGATGTTCCCCCGGCCATCGCTGATAAGCACCAGCAGCGGCAGCACCTCCGGATCGCGCAGGCGCTCTGACTTGATCAGGTCCAGCGCTGCCAGAAGGCCGTGGGTGAGCGGGGTGGTCCCGCCCACCGCCAGCCGGCTCAGCTGCCGCTCAGCCAGATCGACGCTGGAGGTGGGGCGCAGCACCACCCGGGCCTTGCGGCCCGAGAAGGAGACCAGGGCCACGCGATCGCGGCGCACGTACGCCTCGCGAAGCAGGGCGAGAATCGCACTGCGGGTGGCGTCCATGCGCTGCTCCGCGTCCATGCTGGCCGACGCGTCCACCACGAACACGATCAGGTTGCCGATGCGCCGCTCGCGCACTTTCTGGCGGAGGTCCTGCGTCTCCAGGGCGATGGCCGGTCCGCCCGGGGGACGTCGCGCTCGTCGCTGCAGTTGGTGCGGAGCCGCCGCTCGCAGCGTGGCGTCGATGGCGAGGTCAGTGGTGCGCTCGACCTCGGTCGCGCCCACGTAGCGGCCGCGGCGGTCGCGCGAGCTAGTCTGGCTGCGCCGACCCGCCCCGCGTCGGCGGAGGCGCTCCCGGGGGAGCTGGATTCGCGTCACCGCGAACTGTTCCTCAACTGGCACCTCGGTCGCCGCCGGTCCGACCGAGGCGGTTGCCGCCGCCGTCCCCTCTCCCGAGGTGCCCTCGCCTTCGGCGGCGGCTTCGCCCTCGGCCGCCGTCGCCCCGGTCTGCTCGCTCTGCACCTCGCCGGGCGAGTCCGGGTCGGGCTTGGCGGCATCCCGAGCCTCCTGGGCCGGCAGCTGGCTGAGGTCTCCGGTCGCGGCCGGGCTGCCAAAGCCGGAACCCGGACGGCGGCGGCGGTGAACCAGGGCCAGCTCGGCCACCTCGGCCAGATCACCGGCCTGGACGTCGAGGGCGCCGCCGTCCGGATCCTCGGCGGCCAGCAGCGCCCGGCGCGCCTGGGCGGCACGCATCAGGACCAGGTCGGAGCGGTGGCCAACCACCGCCTGGTCGACGCTTATGGTGGCCGCCAGGGCCATCACCGGGGTGGGGGTGTGCACCCGCGGCAGCAGCTCCTGCGCCCTCGCCACCGTCCGGGCGAGCCCACGGTCCCGCAGGCTCACCTGACCTTGGTCGATGCCCTGCTCGCGCTCCATGATCGCCACCCGCTGCCCCTCGTCGCGGAGTCCCGCCACGTCGACACAAAGGCCGAAGCGGTCCAGCAGCTGCGGTCGCAGCTCGCCCTCCTCGGGATTCATAGTCCCCACCAGGAAGAAGCGAGCGGGGTGGCTCGCCGAGACCCCCTCCCGCTCGACCAGGTTGACTCCGGTCGCGGCGGCGTCCAGGAGCACATCCACCAGGTGGTGCTCGAGCAGGTTGACCTCATCGACGTAAAGCACCTGCCGGTTGGCTTCGGCCAAGATGCCCGGCTGGAACGCGCGCTCCCCCTGGAGCAGGGCGCGCTCGATGTCGATGGATCCCACGATGCGGTCTTCGGAGGCGCCCAGGGGGAGTTCCACCACCCGCACCCGGCGGAGGCGGACCGGCAGGGACTCGCCGCCCGCCCGGCGGCGGGCGCACTCTCGACACTGATCGGGTCCCTCGGGGTCGCACTGATAGGGGCAGTCGGCCACCTGCCGCTGCCGGGGCAGGATGCTGCTCAGCGCACGCACCAGCGTCGACTTGGCAGTCCCGCGCTCACCGCGGATCAGCAGCCCACCGATCCGCGGCTCGACCGCGGCCAGCAGCAGGCCCAGCTTCATGCGGTCCTGGCCCACCACCGCCGAGAAGGAGAGTTGGGGCCGCGGCAGACCCGCCGCCGCTGGGGTGACCGTTCTCACCCGGCCTCGCCCAGCGGTGGCTTGGTGGCTGCTCCGAGGGACACGCGAGCAAGCTCGCGGTCCTCTGCCGCCAGCACCACCTCGGCGCCTGCGGCGGGAGCCTCGAGCAGCTGGAACCAGGCGACTGCCGGCGCGCCACGCTCCTCGAAGCCGGCGGTCGCGACCAGGCGAGCCTCCTCGGGGCCGATCCGCAGGCGGGGGGTCACCGGCGCAGGCGCGGACTCCCCCGGACCGGTCTCGCGGCGGAACAGCAGGAAGTGACGTGCCTGGGACGCGAGCGCACCCGAGACCGCCAGTCCCTCGATCTCCACCAGATCGTGCGCTCGATCCAGGTGCAGGCTCCGGCCCAGCTGGGGGGCGGCGGACAGCCCCGACGGCTCCGCGGGCGTGGTCATGATCGATATCGTAGGCGCCGGTGCAGAGCTATCCGGAAGGTCCCATCGCCATCCTGGGAGGAACTGGACCGCTGGGGCGGGGGTTGGCGCTCCGCTGGGCGGCCGCGGGAGTCCCGGTGCAGTTGGGCTCGCGCGACCCCGGAAGGGCTGCAGAGGCGGCGCGTGCCGTGCAGCAGGGGTTGTCGGACGGCGCCCGAGTTGGCGGCGCCGCCAACTCGGAGGTCGCCCGCGCCTGCGAGATCGTGGTGGCCTCGGTTCCCTACCAGGGAGCCGCGGCGCTGCTCGGGGAGCTCCGAGCCGCCCTCGCGGGCAGGGTGGTGATCTCGACCGCCTCGCCGCTGCAATTCGTGGAGGGGACCCCGGTGCCGCTTGCGGTCGAGCAGGGGTCGGCCGCCGAGGAAGTCGCCGCGATCTGCCCGGAGGCGCGGGTGGTGGGCGCCTTCCACACCGTGAGCGCCTCCTCGCTGCAGCGGCTGGACCGAGAGCTGGACGAAGATGTGCTGCTTACCGGGGATGACAGCCTGGCCAAGCAGGCGGTGAAGCGCTTGGTGGCCGCGATCCCGAAGTTGCGCCCGGTGGACGCCGGGGGCTTAGCGGCTTCGCGCTACACCGAAGGACTGACCCCCTGGCTGCTGCAGCTGAACCGCCTCCACCATGCCCGGACCGGGGTCCGGGTCACCGGGATCTGAGCCGCCGCCTCAGGGGACCGGCACCACCGACCAGACGGCCCCGCCATCGCGGGACAGCCAGAGCCGCGTCCGACCGCTGGCGCTGCTGATCAGGGCGGCCGCCTCGGAGGAGCTGGCGAAGTCCAGGGCGATCACCTCACCAGCGCCTCCCGGCGTCTTGGCCCGGCTCCAGCTGCGGCCGCCGTCGGCCGTGCGCAGCAGTGCGGTCATGCCCTGGTTGGGCGCCAGCACCGCATCGTCTCCAGATGCCGCGGCCAGCTCGGCCCCGTTGGCCAGCTCACCGGTGGCCAGGACTTGGAAGCTGGATCCAGCGTCCACCGAACGCAAGGCCTGGGCGAGCATCCCGGTGGGGCAGACCGCCCAGATCACCTGGGGGGCAGCCGCCTGGATCTGCCCGCCGAGACCTGGCACGCAGGGGCCCGGGCCGACCTCGAAGGCAGCCCCACGGTCGGTGGAGTGGGCCAGCTCGGCGCCCGCCGTGGCGCCGGCGCCGGTGCCGATCACCCACACCTGGTTCCCGAGGGCGGCCAAAGCCAGCCCCGGACCCGACGACAGCGAGGGAAGGCTGGAAGAGGTCCAGCTGTTCGAGGCGGTCGAGGAGCGCCAGAGGCGGGGGCAGCTCCCGCCGCAACCACCGCCGCCGAGGGCGTAGACCTCACCGCCTGCGCTGGCGACCGCGCTCAGCGCTCCGAGCCCGACCCGGCGCCACAAGCGCCCGCCGTCGTGGGTGGCGTAGAGGGATCCGGCCGCCCCGGGAACGAAGGCGTAGCCGTCCCGGGCGTTGGCGAATCGCAGCACCGGAGTGGGTTGGGTGCGCTTCACCGGCAGTGCCGGCGCCGCCATCTTGGCAAAGCTGCGGCCGGCGTTGCTGGTGCGCAGCACGGTGAGGCAGGGGGTGCCTTGGCACGTTCCCCGCCCCATCAGCCAGAAGCTGAGCCCACCCGACGCTGTAAAGGAGACGGGCAAGAAGGCAGCGGCGTGCGAGCTGCGGCGGACACCGGGAGCCGGGCCGCAGGCGGTGGCTGCAAGGCCGAGCGCCGCCACCAGCGCCGCCCCGACCACAAGCCGGGTTCGGTTCCGGGCTGGTCTCCGGTCAGGCGGCCGCGGGCCGGCGGCCAATGCGCCACTCCGCGGCGCCGTTGCCCCTGCGCCGCCCTTTGGGTGCGGACTCCCGCGCCAGGGCCGTCGCCGGCCCCGCCAGGCTCATATATGGATGGCGGCGCCTTCGGCGGCGAGCACCGCCTCCTTGAGGCTCTCGCTGAGGGTGGGATGGGCGTGCACCAGCGCCTCGAACTGGTCGGCGCGCACCCCAGCCCACGCCGCCATCACCATCTCGGGCAAAAGCTCGGTCACCTCCGCGCCGATGGCGTGGGTCCCCAGCAGCCGGTCGGTGGCGGCGTCGACCACGGTCTTGACGAACCCGGCGGTCTCGCCCATGGCGATCGCCTTGCCGCTGGCGCTGAAGGGGAACTTGCCCACCCGCACCTGGTGGCCCCGCTCTTTGGCCTCGGCCTCGGTCAGGCCGGCCGAAGCCACCTGGGGCTGGCAGTAGGTGCAGCGCGGGACCTGGACCGGATCCAGCGGCTCCACCTGGCGGCCGGCAGCCGTCTCGACCGCGATCACGCCCTCGGCGCTGGCCGCGTGAGCGAGCAGGGGTGGCCCGGTGACATCGCCGATGGCGAAGACGCCGGGGACGTTGGTGCGCTGGTGCTCGTCCACCGCCACCACTCCACCCTCCACCTTGACCCCGAGCTGCTCCAGGCCAATGTCCTCGACATTCGCCTTCACCCCGGTGGCGGTGAGCACCGCGTCGCACTCCAGCACCTGGCCCGAGTCGAGGCTGAGCCGCCAACCGTCGCCGGAACGCTCCGACTTCTGCACCAGGGAACCGGCCACCACCTTGATCCCCTGCCGCTCGAAATGACGGGTGAGCTCCTTGGAGATGTCCGCGTCCTCCTGCGGCAGCAGCCGCTCGAGCGCCTCCACCACGGTCACCTGCACGCCGTAGGAGGAGTACACGTAAGCGAACTCCGCCCCGATCGCACCACCGCCGATGATCACGCAGCTGCGGGGGAGCTGGCGGAGTTCCAAGGCCTCGCGGTAGGTGAAGGCGCTGCGGCCGTCGGGCTCCAGTCCGGGGAGCGTCCGGGGTCGAGCGCCGGTGGCGATGACAATCTGGGAGGCGGCGACGGTCTGCCCCGACGGAGCGATCTCCAGAGTCTGCTCCGAGACCAGCCGGGCCCGGCCCCGCACCACCTCCACCCCGTTCTTGCGCATCAGAAAGGCGACGCCGTTGACGAGGCGGCTGACCACCTCGCGGCTGCGCTGGATGGCGGCACCGAAGTCAGCCCGGACCTCGCCGCGGGTGATGCCGAAGGTCTCCGAGTCCTGGATCAGCCGCAGCACCTCGGCGTTGCGCAGGAGCGCCTTGGAGGGGATGCAGCCCCAGTTGAGGCAGATGCCTCCCAGCGTCTCCTCCTCCTCGACCAGGCTGACGGCCATGCCGAGCTGGGCGGCGCGGATCGCCGCCACGTAGCCGCCGGGTCCCGAGCCAACGATGGCCAGATCCTTCACCGCGTCCCTCCTTGTCTAGCCGCTTCGGCCGCGATCAGACCAGGCAGACGCTGGGATGCTCCAGACACCACCGCAGGTAGGCGAGCGCCTCGGCCCCCTGGGCGCCGTCGGTCACCCGGTGATCGATGGCAAGCGTCATGGCCATGCGCTGACCGGGCACCAACTGACCGTCGCGGACTACCGGCACCTGCGCCACCTCACCCACCGCCAGCACGCTTCCCTGACCCGGGGTGATGATGGCTGAGAACTGGCTGACGCCGAACATGCCCAGGTTGCTGAGCGCGGTGTGCCCGCCCGAGAGCTCCTCGGAGCGCAGCTGGTTGCTCTTGGCCCGGGCCGCCAGGTCGTGGGCGCGGCGAGCAAGCTCGGCGAAGCTGAGCGTCTCACAGCCGCGCAGGGTGGGCGCCACCAGCCCGTCGGGCACCGCCACCGCCAGCGAGATGTTGCTGGTGAAGAAGCGCCGGACTCCGTCGCCGACCCAGGCGGCGTTCAGTCCTGGATGCCGCTGCAGGGTCATGGCCAGCGCCCGCAGGATGAAGTCCGTCAACGAGAAGCGCGGGACGGCCGGGTCGCTGAGCCGGTTGAGCTCGGCCCGGAGCTGGACCGCAGCCGCCATGTCCACCTGGGTGCTGAGGTAGAAGTGCGGGATAGAGGCGTTCGCCTCGGCCATGCGCCGGGCGATCGCCTCGCGCATCCTCGAGAGCGGCACCGGCTCCGAGGGGTCGGTGGGGTCGATCACCCCGTGCCGACTTGGGACCAAGGCCGGTCCGCCGCCGCGACCCGCCGCCTCCACGTCGCGGGCGGTGATCCGACCGTCGGGGCCGGTGCCCCTCACGGCCTCCAGCGC
>JBJKSO010000085.1:0-2578 GCA_046703825.1 Candidatus Dormibacteria bacterium | reverse complement strand
GATCGGTGGCTGGCGATCTGGGTGGACCGGGCATCGGACATCCCCGGTGAATGGCTGTCCGCCCCCGACCCCGCAGGCGGGCACGGTGCCGCTCGGCCCCAAGGGAGGGGCGGCGGGGGCGGCGATGAGTGCCGGTCAGCGGCGCGGGCCCGCCTGCGGGCCCGCAGCAACCCCGAGCGGCCAGGGGGTGGGATCGAGCCCCTCCCGCCTCCAGCAGGCCTCGAATTCGTCCACTGGCAGGGGCGGGGACATCAGGAAGCCCTGGGCGAGATCGCAGCCCAGCTCCCGGAGCGCATCCAGCTGCCGCGGAGTCTCCACGCCCTCGGCCGCCGCCTCCAGGCCCACCGCGTGGGCCAGCTTCACCAGCCCGTCCACGATCGCCCGGTCCCGCCCGTTGCAGTCCAGGCCCTGCACGAACCCGCGGTCGATCTTCAACTGGCTCAGACGGAAGCGCTGCAGGTGAGCGACCGAGGAGTAGCCGGTTCCGAAGTCGTCCACGGCGAGGCGGACCCCGAGTTCGGTCAGTTCGCCGAGGGCCGAGGAGGCCGTCAGCGAGTCGGCCAGCACCGCGGTCTCGGTGATCTCCAGGGTCAGTCGGCCGGGCTCGAGCCGTGCCGCCGCCAGCGCGCCGCGCACCACCTCGACCACCCCGGGGTCCTGAAGCTGCCGGGTGGAGAGGTTCACTGCGATGTGGGGACGCTCGCGCCGCCGGCGGGACCAGGCGGCGGCGGTCCGGCACGCGGTTTGGAGGACGAACTCGCCGAGCTCCAGGATCGCGCCGGTCTCCTCGGCCAGTGGTATGAAGTCCCCGGGCGGCACCAGCCCCCGGCTGGGATGCTGCCAGCGCACGAGGGCCTCTGCACCCTCGATGCGACCGGTACGCAGGGCCACGATCGGCTGGTAGTGGACGGTGAACTGACCGAGGCGCAGTGCCCGGTGCAGATCCGCCTCCACTTGGACGCGGTCGCCGAAGGCGTCCCGCATGGCCGCGTCGAAGAGCACCGCGGCCCGCCCGCCCTGGGCCTTGGCGCGGTACATGGCGATGTCCGCGTCGCGGAGCAGGTCCCCGGCCCGGGCTTGGGGGTCCCGACTGGTCACCACCCCCACACTGGCGGTGGCGACCAGCTCGCTGCTCCCGAGCTTGACCGGCGGCTCCAGCGCCCGGGCCAGGCGATTGGCCATGGTCAGCGCCACGGCGTCAGACTCGACCCCGTCAGCCACCACCACGAATTCGTCCCCTCCAACCCGAGAGATGGTGTCGGTGGGACGCAGGATTCGACGCAGGCGACTCGACACCTCGCAGAGCAGGGCATCGCCGGTGGCGTGGCCCAGGCTGTCGTTGACCACCTTGAACCGGTCCAGGTCCAGGAACATCACCGCAAGACATCCGGGCTCGCGGCCCAGTCGGCCCAGGGCCAGTGCGATCCGGTCCATGAGCAGGGTGCGATTGGGGAGTCCCGTCAGGGCATCGTGCAGCGCCTGCACCTGGATCTGCTCCTCCGCGCGCTGGCGGGCCGCCGCGGCGCCCACCACGTGGGCCACTCCCTCCAGGAAATTCAGATCGTCCTCGCTGAAGGTGCGCCGCTCGCCGCAGTGCGCCGAGATCACCCCGAAAGGCCGCCCGTCGGGACGCAGCGCGGTGGCGACCCCGGAGATTATGCGGTGCTCATCCGCCAGGGACCGGCAGTCGAAGCGCTGCTCGGTGCGGGTGTCCTCGGTAACAACGGGCCCGGAGTTGAGAAGTGCGTACCTCGACTGGGAGCTCGCGCCGCCGGGGACCCACGCGGCCGGCGCTTGGGCCTCCGGCCACCCGATCCCCGCCACCGGACGGAATTGCTCGCGCGTGGGGATCCAGCGTAGGACCGCCGCATGAGTCATGCCGAGATGGTCCGCGAGCAGCCTGCAGGCCTGCTGCATCAGGCTGTCCAGATCGCGGAGTTCGAGCGCCTGCCGTCCCAGTTCGGCGATCGCGGCCTGCTGCGCGGACCGCTTGGTGGCGCTGGCCTCGGCCTGGAGTTGAGCGGTGATGTTCTGCGCCTGCCATACCAGGTATCGCGCGCTGCGCTCGACCACCGTCATGAGGGTCCCGGAGGCGGTCACGTGGATCACCTCGCCGTTCGCCGCCACCAGCCGGTGCTGAAGCCGGGTGATGCCCGCCTCCGGCTGGTGGCGGAGCCGGCGCCGGATCCGCAGCAAATGGCGGCGGTCGTCCGGGTGGACGAAATCCAGCAGGCTCCGCCCCTCCAGCTCCGCTGGGTCCACCCCGAGGAGATCTCCGAGCGCCCGGTTGACCCTGCTGAAGCGCAACTGCATGTCGAGGATGGCGTTGGCCACCGCGGTGTGCTCGAAGACCTTGCGGAACTGCTCCAGGCCCTCCTGCAGCTCCCGCGCCGCCTGCTCCTCGCCCAGACGGGCCTCCAGTGCCCCCCACGCGACCGCCACGTTGTCGGAGAGACGGCAAAGCAACCCGAGTTTCTCCGGGTCGAAGAAGTTGGCCTCCCGTGAGTACACGGCCATGGCGCCCCGCAACTCGTCCTTGTCGAGCAGTGGAAAGGCCGCGACGGCGAGGTATCCGGCC
>JBJKSO010000084.1:0-48887 GCA_046703825.1 Candidatus Dormibacteria bacterium | reverse complement strand
AACTCCCCAGATAGCAGCGGTTTGAAAATGCCCACCCTGGGTGGCACGGTGCCGGGGAAGGCGACGAGGTCGCCCAGGGAGGGAAGGCCGTGGTGGGCAGGGGAGAGTACTTGGACATCCATGACGCCTGGCGGATGGGGCAGTCGATTAGCGAGATCGCCAGGCGCAGCGGGCGGGACCGCAAGACCATCCGCCGGCTGCTGCGGGCGGGGGGCCCGGTGCCGCGGCAGGCCCGGGAGGTGTCGTCCAAGCTGGATCCGTACCGGGGTTATCTGCTGAGCCGGGTGATGGGCGCGGAGCCGGTGACCAATGCCGAGGTGCTCTACGACGAGATCCGGGAGCTGGGCTACCAGGGAGGCAAGAGCATCCTGCGCCAGTTCCTGCACCCGTTTCGCGAGCTGGCCCAGGAGCGGGCCACGGTGCGCTTCGAGACCCCGCCGGGCAAGCAGGCCCAGGTGGACTGGGGCATGTTCAAGAAGCCGGGGCGGCACCGGGTGCAGGGGTTCGTGATGACCCTGGGGTTCTCGCGGGCGATGTACCTGAGGTTCACGGAGACCCAGGCTTTGGCGGCGTTTCTGCTCTGCCACGAGGAGGCCTTCCAGTTCTTCGGCGGGGTGCCCCAGGAGATCCTCTACGACCGGGCCAAGACGGTCTGGCTGCGGGACGACCGAAGGGGCGAGGCGGTCTTCCACCCTGGGCTCTTGGACTTCGCCCGCCACTACGGCTACGTGCCCCGGCTGTGCCACGCCCGGCGACCCCAGACCGAGGGCAAGACCGAGAGCGGGGTGGGCTACGTGCGCAAGAACTTCTGGCCGCGGGTGGGTGACTACCAGAAGGCCCAAGACCTGGCCGGAATCTGCGAGCGCTGGCTGCGGCAGACCTGCAATGTGCGGGTGCACGGCACCACCGGGGAGCGGCCCTGGGACCGGCTCCGGCTGGAGGGGCTGAGCCCGGTGGCGCGGGTGCCACCGTACCGGGCCTTGCTGCTGGAGCGGCGCCGGGTGGCCCGGGACTGCTTTGTGAGCTGGGCCGGCAGCTGGTACTCGGTGCCGGCCGAGTACGTGGGCCGCGACGTGTGGGTGCGCCAGACCGAGAGCCAGGTTGTGATTAGTGCCGGGGACGTGGTGCTGGCGGAGCACCCGCTGGCGGAGCGTCCCTACCGCCGCCAGGTGATCCAAAGCCACTTCCAGGGCCTGGCCGCCCGGCGGGACCGCCGGCTGCAGTGGGAGGCGGAGCAGGCCTTGGCCCGCAGCGAGGCCAGCCTGAGCCGGCTTTGGAGTCCGGAGGTGGAGCGACGGTCCTTGGCGGCCTACGAGGGTCTGAGTTGAACCTGGCCCACGAGCGGGTGCTGGTGCGGCTGGAGGAGCTCAAGTTGAAGCGGGTGGCCGATCTCTTGGACCCCATCTGCGAACAGGCGAGCAAGGATTCCCTGAGTTATTTGGACTTTTTGGACCGGCTTTTGGAGGCGGAGGCGGGCACCCGCAGGGAGCGGCGGCTTTTGGCCAAGACGCGGCTGGCGCACTTTCCCTTCCACAAGACGCTGGCGGACTTCGACTTCTCCTTCCAGCCCTCGGTTGACCGCAAGCAGATCCGTGAGCTGGCCACCCTGCGCTTTCTGAGTTCGGGCGAGAACGTGATCTTCCTGGGGCCGCCCGGGGTGGGGAAGACCCACTTGGCGGTGGCGCTGGGGATGGAGGCGGTGGCCCAGGGGCACAACGTCTACTTTCTGACTGTGGCCGAACTCTTGGACCAGCTGGGGCGGGACGTCCAGGAGAACCGGCTTTCGGAGCGGCTGACCAAGCTGCGGGTGCCGACGCTTCTGATCCTGGACGAGATGGGTTACGTGCCGCTGGACCAGGTGGCGACCAGCTTTCTCTTCCAGCTGGTGTCCAAGCGCTACACCCGGGGCAGCATCATCCTGACCTCCAACAAGACCTACGGCGAGTGGGGCTCCGTCTTTGGTGACGAGGTGGCGGGGGCCGTGATAGACCGCCTGCTCCACAACTCCACTTGGATGAACATTCGCGGCGACAGCTACCGGCTCAAGGACAAGAAGCGAGCCGGGGTCTTCACCGTCCCCGCCGCCACCCAGGCCCGCTGAGCGGCTCTACTGGGGATTTTCAAACCGCTGATTGCCCCGGCTCTACTCCCCGTTGGGGATTTTGAGACCGCTGAGAACTGGGGACTTTGAGACCGGGGTTGACACTGGCCGGTTCTGAGATCGAAATCTGGTGCCGAGGGGCGGAATCGAACCGCCGACACCGGGTTTTTCAGACCCGTGCTCTACCAACTGAGCTACCTCGGCTGGGGACTTACGGGATCGGCTGCGTTGCGGCGACCTGACCTCGCGCACGACGCCGCGCAGGACCGCAAGTTACCCTATCGACCCCAGTGCGGGCTACCTTGCGGCCAATTCGTCCAAGCCGGCGGATAGAACTGGTACAAACGTTCCCCTCAGCACTCGAGACGGGCGGTTCCGTGCAGCGAGGACAGCAAACCCGCCGCCCGGCGCCGATCGAGCTCAGTGTAGGCGAATACGGCCACGACGGGGAGGAGGATTAGGGTTGCCCGAGGGTTAGAGTCGCGGCCTGTCCGCGCACCCGATTGGGCCCGACGTGCCAAGCTCAACTCAGGGTCGTTCCCTACAGGCCAAGGCACTACGCCTCGATCCCAGGTTCCGGCCGGCGCGCGGGCGGTTCGGTGCCAGCAGCGGCCTGCACCCTCTACACCGCGTTTCGGGAGTTGGCTGGATAGACGCCCACCGTGGAAAGTTGTCAAGTGCCCATCGCGCGTACGGGTCGCCATAGGGCGAGAACTCAGCCGGGCGCTGCGGGAGAGTCCACGTCGGAGCCTGCGACTACGGATCGATAATGCCGCTAACGGGTGGCTGCGCCTTAAGTAAAGCGTCAAGATCACAGGTGCCTACTGCTGCAACTAGGCAATTGGGCCAGACAGATCTCGGTCTTCGGCATCCACGTTCTGGCCGGACATTGGAGTTTGACTGGGACGCAACTCCTGCCGAGACGGAACCCGCATGCGTTCTGAAACGTGCAGCCGTTGCGAGGACGACACGCAGCTAGCGGGCTGAACGGGAGCTTGGGACGGATACCAACCGGCCCAGTGTGACAATACCGACCGGGACTACGGAGTCTTGGCCGCCGTTGGTTCGGTGGGGGCCGGTGCACGGCCAACCGGTAGTCACGTAGCATAGGGCTCGGTCGTAGGGGGGGGATGTGTTGGCTTGAACGCCGGGACGCCGGACAGTGGGCGGCAAGTGGGGATCCGGGTCAGTTCGCTCCATGAGAGGGCGTAGGCACGGCGAAGTCTAGGGTTGCGAGAGACTCCGGGCGCCAGCCGATCGACCGGGTTGCCGGCGGCGTGGATATCCTCGTCCGAACTATGCCGGGGCGGCTTGGCATGCTTCGCGAGGCGCTCAGCTCCCTGGTAGCACTCAGCGAGAACGGGCGGGCCAGATTCCGCGCTGTAATCGTCGTCGACTTGAGCAGCCCCGCGTATTTGGTCGAGGTTCAGCAACTGGTCAGGTCATTCGACGGGCGCTTGTGCTCGCTCGTCACCTCCGTCGAACCCACCGCCAGTCGCGGCGCACATCTGAACGCTGGACTTGATCTGGCCACGGCGGACTTTGTGGGCATTCTTGACGACGACGACGTATATCTCGCGGCGTTCGGCGACCAGCTCGTGGGCTACCTAACGTCGAATCCTGGTGTCGGGCTCGCCTACGGCATAGGCCACCGGGTATACGGAGTGCAGAAGCAGCAAGGATTTGAGCCGGTTAGCCTGCAGGAGGTGTTTAATTACCCCTTTAGCAAAACTCGGCTAGCGGCTGAGAACTTTATACCGCCATGCACTGTATTGTTCCGTCGTCAGCTGATCGTCGAGCACGGCGTACGGTTCGACGACAGCTTGCAGGGTCTCGAGGACTGGGCGTTTTTCATCGATCTTGCGGCGCACACTGAGTTTCACTTTCTTCCGGTACCGGTGGCCGAGTGGCGGAGTCGAGGGCGCACCCAGACCGGGCTGGCCGAAGACGCCACCCGTCGCGAGGCTGCGCGGCTCAAGATTGAGGGATCCCGCTACGGCCGAGAGTTTCCCACGAGACTAGGTGAGCTTGCTGACCTGTACAAGCTGAGTGGCCGAACTCAAAACGCTGAGCGTCGGGCAGAAACGGCCGAGCGACGGCTCTCCGAGGTCCTGGGTTCCCGGAGCTGGAGGGTTACCCGGATCCTGCGCAGGCTGGTTGGTTCGCACCTGCCCGAGCGATAGCGTGCTAGCGCAGGAATCTAAATCTCCTGCCTTGTAAGGGCCGAACAAGGTAGCGCAGCACCGCGGTAGCTACGCCTCCGGCCTTCGCCGGCGCCGGTCCCCGGGCGCGGTTTGCGGGAAGCTCCGGCGGAGCCTTTCAGGTTGCGCTTCGAAACGCACAGTAGCGCAGCATGGTGGCTTGGAATCTCCGAGGGTCGTTCCCGGGTAGCGACTCTTGCGGGGACGTGCGCCCCGTCCAGTGGGATGCTGCGGGCTGGGCAGCAAAAGGCACGGACGCGCACCCCTGCCGTCGCTGCCTGACGGTGGTAGGCGATGCCCTCATCGAGCAGCGCGGCAGACCTTGCTCGTCAGGGCGTTAGCCAGATTTCGTTGCACTGGGGCACGCTCAGATCAGTCTGTGGCTAGAATCCCTGGATGAGCCCGGCTGTCGGGGCCCCACATCGCCGCGAGCAGGGAGCGGGGCTTCCCTGGTCCGGTATCACTGCGGGCAGTTGAGATGCGCCGCCTGCATGCCCTAGCCGAACAGGCCCCGGGTGACGCAGCCGCTCCCCGCTCGGCTGGGCTGTGGCGCAGGCGGGCCGCGCCGGGTGGAGCGCCCGAGTCCGCTCCCCTGGCCGCGGAAGCTCCGGTCACGTTCGCCAGCGTCGGTGGCATCGACGAGGTCCGCGATGAGCTGGTGCAGGTGGTGGACTTCCTCCGCTACCCGGAACGCTATTGGCGACTCAACTGCGAGCTGCCGCGGGGGATCCTGCTGGTGGGCGAGCCGGGCACCGGCAAGACGCTGCTGGCCCGCGCCGTCGCCGGCGAGGCGGGGGTGCCTTTCATCGACATGGCTGGGTCGGAGTTCGTCGAGGTCTACGTCGGGGTAGGCGCCAGCCGGGTGCGGCGGCTCTTCACCAAGGCCCGTCAGCACGGCTCCGCCATCGTGTTCATAGACGAGATCGACGCCGTCGGTGGTCGGCGCCAGCTTGGCGGCGCCGGCACGTCGGAGCAGAACCACACCCTCAACCAGCTGCTCACCGAGCTGGACGGATTCAAGGTGCGCTCCCAGGTGGTGGTGCTGGCCGCGACCAACCGGGTGGACGTGCTCGACCCCGCCCTGCTTCGCCCTGGGCGCTTCGACCAGCAGATCACCGTGCACGTTCCGGACCGCGCCGGCCGACGCGCCATCCTCGACATCCACACCGGTAAGCTGCCGCTGGCGCCCGAAGTGGATCTGGACGAGCTGGCGCTGCGCACCACCGGCTGGACCGGAGCCCACCTCAAGAACCTGGCCAACAAGGCCGCGATCTGGTCGGCCCGGCGCAACCTGGCCGAGGTGACCATGGAGGCCTTCCAGGTCTCCTATCACCAGGCGCTGCTGGGCCCGGCGCGCTCGGTGACCCTGGGACGGGCGGAGAAGGAGCGGGTCGCACACCACGAGGCGGGTCACACGGTGGTGGCCATGCTCACCCCCGGCTCGCCGCCGGTGAGCTCGGTGAGCATCACCCCCCGGGGGCGCAAGCTGGGGGTCACCCTGAGCCGAACCGAGGCGGACGCGCAGCAGCAGAGCGCCGGCCAGCTCAAGGCGTCCCTGGTGAGGGCCTGCGGCGGCAGGGCCGCCGAGGAGCTCCGCTACGACGGCGACGTGAGCACCGGCGCCGAGGACGACTTCCAGGAGGCTACCTTGACCGCAGTGCGCATGGTCAGCCAGTGGGGGATGAGCGCCATGGGCCCGGCCAACTACGCCGCCTGGGAGCGCGCCCGCGCTTTCGAGGGCTACCCGGGGCGCGCCTACAGCGAGGCCACCTCCCAGGAGATCGACCGCGCCGTTCGCCACCTGCTCGATTCCGCGCTGGACGAGGCCAGGACGCTGCTGCGCGACCACTGGGCCCTGGTCACCGTCCTGGCCCGCGAGCTGGTGGAACGGGAGACTCTCGACGAGGCAGAGATCGCTGGGCTGCTCAACCTGGGTGAGGTGCGCCAGATCTCCTGACCCAGCCGGGTGGCGGCCCGGTCCGGGGTTGGTATCTTCTTAGGCGAGAGAGCCGGACGGCCCGGCTCAGCGAGGGTGACTTGAAACCGTGAGCTGCTACTTCGGGTTGAGTTGGACCGTGTCCGGTCGCCGGGCGGGGCTTCGGCCGTGAGCCAGCCCCGTCGCGCACTGGTCAGCGGCACCGCCCATGGGATCGGGGCCGCTATCGCCAAGGCGCTGGGCTCGGCCGGCCACCAGGTGGTCGGCGTCGACCGCGAGGACCTCGACGTCTCCAACAGCGAGCAGGTGGCGACCCTGGTGGCGGAGCGGGGCCCCTTCGAGATCCTGGTCAACTGCGCCGGGGGCGTCTGTGGGCAGGTGCACCAGCCCATCGAGGAGGTGTCGGACCAGGATTGGCGGGCGGTGGTGGACGCCAACCTCACCAGCGCCTTCGTCTGCACGCGCGCGGTGGCCAAGTCCATGAAGGCCTCGGGCTGGGGCCGGATCGTCAACATCTCCTCCGGCGCCGGGCGCAGCGTGAGCCTTACCGGCATCCAGGCCTACACCAGCTCCAAGGCCGGGCAGATCGGCTTCACCCGGCAGATGGCCCACGAGCTCGGGCCGCACGGGGTGACGGTGAACTGCATCGCCCCCGGCTTCGTGCTGTCCAACCCCACCACCGTCCGCCAGTGGGAAGGCTACGGCCCCGAGGGCCAGCGCAAGCTGGTGGAGGGGATCGCGGTGCGGCGTCTTGGCCTTCCCGAGGACATCGCCAACGGGGTCCTCTTCTTCGTCTCTGAAGACTCGTCCTGGGTCACGGGCCAGGTGATATCGATAGACGGTGGCCACTCCCTCTTTTGACGGCGACGACTCCGCCTATCTGGCGGAGTTGGCCGAGTACGTGGCCATCCCCAGCGTCAGCCGGGACGCGGCGCCCGAGGTCATGCGCCGGGCCGCCGACTGGCTGACGGCGCGGCTGGCCTTCGCCAACCCCAGGGTGATGCCCACCTCCGGCCACCCGGCGGTGGTGGGGGAGTGGCTGGGACGGCCTGGCGGCCCCACCGTCCTGGTCTACGGCCACTACGACGTGCAGCCAACCGGGGACCTGGCGGAGTGGACTTCGCCGCCCTTCGAGCTCACCCGGGACGGGGAAGTGGTGCGCGGCCGCGGCGTCAGCGACGACAAGGGCCCCGTCTACATCATGCTCCAGGTGGCCAAGGCCTTCATGGAGCAGCAGGGAGGCCTGCCCCTCAACGTGAAGTTCGTGCTCGAGGGAGAGGAGGAGATCGGCAGCCCCCACTTCCCAGAGTTCGTCACCGCCCACCGCCGGGAGCTGGCGGCAGACCTCGTGATCTCGGCCGATGGCGCCATGTGGCGCCCCGGGGAACCATCCATCTCGCTGGGTTCCAAGGGCCTGGTCGCCTTCGACCTGGAGGTGACGGGTGCCCGCGACGACCTGCACTCCGGCCGCTACGGCGGGACGGTGGCCAACCCCCTTCATGGGCTGACCGAGCTTTTGGCCCGGCTGCACCGACCCGACGGGGCGGTGGCGGTGCCGGGCTTCTATGCGGGGATTCCGGAGCTCAGCCCCGAGCGGCGCGGCGAGATCAAGGCCATCCCTTTCGACGACGACGCCTACCGCGCTGAACTGGGGGTGGCTGGGCTTCACGGCGAGCCCGGCTACTCCACCCTTGAGCGGCTCTGGGAGCGTCCCACTCTGGAGATCAACGGGGTGAGCGGCGGCGGCTGGTACACGGTGATCCCCCACCTGGCCCGGGCCCACCTCTCCTGCCGGCTGGTGCCCGGGCAGGACCCGCAGGCGGTGCTGGGGGCGATCCGCCAGTTCGTGCAGCGCGAGGCCCCCCCGGGCCTGCGGGTCGAGATGCGCCCCGAGCCCAACGGGGTGCGGGCCTACACCCTAGACCCCGGCCACCCGGCGGTGGGCGCCGCCAAGGCCGCCCTGGAGAGCGTCTACCCGGGCCAGCCGGTGATCTTCGCCAAGATCGGCGGCACCCTGCCGGCCACTCAACTCTTCGAGGAAGTGCTGGGAGCCAAGACGCTCTTCTTCTCGTTCTCGACCGCTGACGAGCACCTCCACGCTCCCAACGAATTCCTGCGGGTCAACCGGCTGCGGGAGGGCATGCGGGCTTGGGCCGAACTCTGGCAGAACCTGGGACAGCGACTTACAGCGCGGCAGCGGAACTGATTGGAGGGTTCAGGTGGCAGCAGCTCAGACCTTTGGTGATCTTGACGCCGGGCCGGGCGAGCGCCGGCGAGGGATGGTGGCGGTGCCCGGTGTGGATCCCGCGTGGGAGGTTCCGGCGGTAGTGATCCACGGTTCCCAACCCGGCCCGACCCTGGCGGTGACCTCGGGCATGCACGCGGCCGAGTACGTGCCCATCGAGGCGGTCACCCGGCTTACCCGCGAGGTGGATCCCGCCCGGCTGCGGGGCACGCTGCGGGCGGTGCTGCTGGTCAACCAACCGGGCTTCTATGAGCGCTCCATCTACGTCAACCCCCGCGATGGCAAGAACCTCAACCGCTCCTTCCCGGGTTCGGCGCAGGGGACCGAGGCCGAGCGGGTCGCCGAGTTCATCCTCCGTGAGTTCATCAGCGGCGCCGACGCCTACGTCGACGCCCACTGCGGGGACATGATCGAAGCGTTGAGCCCCTTCACCCTGTGGACCCGGGCCGGCGATCCCGAGGTCGCCCGCCGCTCCAAGGCCATGGCCCACTCGTACGGGTTTCCGCACAGCCTCGGGGTGGAGCCCGACTCGGTTCCCGGGGCCGCCTACGCCTCGGCCGCGCTGCAGGGAGTCCCAGCCATGATCGCCGAGATCGGGCAGCAGGGGATCTGCGACGAGCCGTCGGTGCGCCGGCACTTGGGTGGGCTGCGCAACGTCATGGCCCACCTGGGGATGTACGACGCCCCGGGCGAGCCGCCGGCTCCTCCCCAGGAACTGGCGGAGATGGTTTGGACGCGCACCTCCAAGTCCGCCACCTACCACCCGACGGTGGCGGTGGGGGAGATGGTGGAGCAGGGTCAGCCGATCGGCGAGCTGCGCGACATCTTCGGCGACCCTCTGGAGGGTCTGGCGGCGGCCGCCACCGGTGTGGTGATCTTCCTGGTCACGTCGCTGGCGGTCAAGGCGGGTGACCCGCTGCTGGGGATCGGGGTGGCGTGAGCCTGACGCCGACCGACCGGCGTCAGGCGGGCTGAGGGGTCCAGGCCTGCTGCATCAGGCGCAGGATGTTCCCACCGATCACCTTCGCAATGTCCTGGTCGCTGTAGCCGTGGTTGACCAGCCAGCCGGTGATGTTCCAGAAGGCCTCGGCGGGATTCTCCAGGCCGTCCACCCACTGGACCCGCTCGAACTCAAGTCCTGAGTCCGGCATTCCGGGGCCCAGGCGCTGGCTCACCACCCGGTGCAGGCCGACGTGGTCCCCGAAGATCGTGTCCGGGCCGAAGGCGACGTGGTCGATGCCGATCAGGTCGCAGCAGTACTCAAAGTGGGCCATGAAGCTGTCGAGGCCGTGGCGCCGGAGCTCGGGGGTGAGGGTGGTGTGGGGGGCGGCCTCGATCCCGATCACCCCCCCGCGCTCGGCCATGGCCCGCAGCACCTCGTCAGGCTTCATGCGCGCGGTGGGCCAGAGGCCGCGCGCTCCGGCGTGGGAGATCGAGATCGGGGTGCGGCTGGCCTCGATCGTCTCCAGGGTGGTCCGGTCGCCGGCGTGGGAGCAGTCGATCAGGATTCCGAGCTGGTTCATCCGCCGCACCGCCTTGCGCCCGAAGTTGGTGAGCCCGGCGTCGCTTGCCTCGCTGAGCCCACTCCCCAGCTGGTTGGCCTCGCTGTAGGCGATCCCCACTCCGCGCACCCCTAGGCCGTAGAGCACGTCCAAGCGGTCCAGCTCGTTCTCGATCGGGGTGGCCGACTCTATCGCCAGCACCAGCCCCAGCTGACCCGCCTGGCGGTAGCGCTCGATGTCCTCCAGCCGGTGCACGATCTGGACGAAATCCTGGTGGGCGATGTCGCACAGCCGCATCCCCAAGTCGAGGATGGTGTCGTCCCACTTCCAGCCGCTGAGCGAGGTCAGCTGACCCTCGCCGTCGGCGAGGTTGTCGAAGACCACGTCCATTCCCGAGCGGCTCAGTCCCTCATAGCCGGTGAAGTCGCGACCGTGGCGGCGGTACTCGAAGAGCTCATCGGCGTCGGCGGGCATGATGCTGGGGTGGTCGTGAAACGAGACGACCGGGAACTGGCCCACCAGCCGCTCCACCCGCTTTCGGTTCTCCGGCTCCAGCTCCACCTGGGCCGAGGGCACCCGATCCAGTTCGGCCGCCAGCTCGAACTCGCGGTAGTCGGTGCCGGGTTGCAGGTACTGGTAGGACCGGTAGCCTCGGTAGGCGCGCGCTTTCATTTGACTCTCCCTCGTCAACCGGCCGGCCGGCGCTGGTCGCAGCTCGATCGATACTTAAGCAGGCGCGACCGACCCTGCGCTGCGCACCGGCCAGCGATCGCTGAGCAAGCGCTCCATGGCGCCGGCCAGGGCCAGTAGCCGCATGTCCTCACCCGGGCTGGCGGAGAGCAGCACCGAGACCGGCAGGTCTCCCGCACCGAAGCCCGCGGGCAGGGCCAAGGAGGGGCAGCCGGAGCCATTGTGCACCGTGGTGAAGAGGCCCTCGGCCTCTCCCTGGGCGGTGTCCACGGGGGGGCTCTTTTCCGGCGCGGTGAAGCCCACCGTCGGCTCCAGCAGCGCGTCGACGCCGGCGAGCGCGGCCAACACAGGCTCGCGCAGCCGCTGGCGCTCCTGCTCAGCCTGGTGGTAGCGCTCCTCAGACACCTGGGAGCCCAGGCGGAGCAGCCGCAAAGTTTCGGGTCCGTAGTGGTCCGGCCGAGCCCGGACACGGTCGCCGTGCACCTGCCAGGCCTCGAAGAGCAGGATGTCCTCGAGCACGGCCGCCAGATCCTTGAACGGCTGGCCGTCGGTCTCCACCACCTCCCAGTCCGCGCGCTTGGCCCGCTCCACCGCCGCCCGCAGCCCGGCCGCCACCTCGGGCTGCACCCCGGCGAGTTCGAGCTGGGCCGGGATCCAGGCGATCCGGGGGCGGTCGGGCGCAGCGACAACCGGCTGGCCGGTGAGCGCAGCCAGCGCCTGCTCCACCGTCGCTACCCGGTCCCCGATCAGGCCGAGGTGGTCCAGGGAGGGGGAGAGCGGCTCCACGCCGCTGAGGTCGAGGGTGCCGAAGGTGGGTTTCAGCCCAACCGCGCCGCAGTAGGCGGCGGGGATGCGGATGGAACCGCCGGTGTCGGTGCCGAGGGCGAGCGGGCAGACTCCCGCGGCCACCAAAGCCGCGGAGCCGCCGCTGGACCCGCCCGCGGTTCGCGAGGGATCGTGGGGGTTGCGCGCCTCCCCCAGGCCCGGGTGCTGGGCGCCGGCCGCGTACTCAAGCAGGCTGGTCATCGCGAAGACGTCAGCGCCCAAGTTGCGCAGGGTGGTGATGATCGGCGCATCCTCGGCGGCTGGCGGTCCCGCCATGTCCTCGGGGTTGCCGTTGCCGCGAGGCTGGCCCTCGATGTCGATCATGTCCTTCACTGCCACGGCCAGCCCCACCAGCGGCCCCTGCAGGGACCGGCGGGGGGCGGGTAGCAGGCGCACCACCGCGTTGAGTGGGCGTCCCAGGCGCTCGGCGCGCTCGTAGCAGGCGAGCAGGTCCAGGTTCGCCACCTCGCAGGTGCGCTCGCCGCGCTCTATCGCCTGGATCAAGCGGCCGGAGTACGTGGTGAGCGGCCCCCGCAGGTCGCGCAGCTGGTCCCCCACCTCGGTGGGGCGCTTGCGCACCATGAGGTCGCGGTAGATGCCGCTGTGCGACTTGGCGCTGAGCCGGTTGAAGGTCACCAGCCGTGCCAGCGAACCTTCCAGGTCGTCTGGTTCGAAGCCGTCAAAGCCTCTGGGTGGCACCGGCGCCTGAGCCAGCACCTCGCGGGCCACCGCCAGCATCAGCTCCCGCCACTGCGGGGCCTCCAGGGTGTCGGCGATAGAGAGGTCGCTGACCGCCCCGGCGTAGAGCATCGAGCCGTAGGCCTCCTTCCCCCAGAGGTAGCCGAGCACGCTGTCGGTGGCCTCGGCATAGGGCAGCGCCTCCACTAGTTCCAGCACCCGCGGGGTGGGCGGGCCGCCCTTGGGCTCGCCCACCCGGAAGGTGCCCACGTTCCCCTGCATGATCACCCCCGGCGCCATGACGTCGGCGCCGAAGTTGACAAAGCTGACCAGCAGGTGGTCCCAGCCAACTGCATCGGCCAGGATGTCGGCAGTCAGGCCGTTCTGGAAGCTCACCACGTAGCCGTCCGGCGTCAGCCGGCCCCGCAGCAGGTCGGCGGCCGACTGGGTGTGGTGGCTTTTGACCGCCACCGCGGCATGGGTCAGCTGGGCGGGCAGCTCGTCCGGGGTGACCGCGGGCACCTGGACTGTGAAATTGGCGACTGGCCCCTCGATGCGGAGCCCCGACCGCCGAATGGCCTCTACATGGGCCCGGTCCGCGTCGCAGAAGAGGATGTCATGGCCGGCGCGGGCCATGTGGGCGCCGATGGTCCCCCCGATCGCACCCGCGCCGATGATGGTTAGTTGCAGCTCCAGTACCCCCTGTCCCTGAGGAAAAAGAGCGGCCGGTGCCGCCGCGGGGCGGCACCGGCGCTCAGATCATCCGACTCTGTAGTACTGAGGGTAGACGATGTCGAGGACGTCTTGCGGAACGACGTTCTTGATGTTGCTCTTGTACATGGTGAACTGGAAGGGAAGGTTGGGCAACCAGAACGCCGGCAGCTGCTTGGCCAGGAAGTTTTGGTACTTGGTCATGGCTGCCTTCGCCTGCGACTTGCTCGAAGACGTGTTGGTCAGCTGGATGTAGTGGTCGTTGGTGGAGTTGCAGTAGTCGCCACCGTTGCTGGCCGCCCCACAGGCGAAGATCGCCTCGCCGCTGGGGTAGAAGTCCGGGGCGTACGACCAGCCGAAGTTCCAGTTGGCCATGTCCCATGTCGAACACGGGGTCTTGAATGTGCAGCCGTTGTCCATGGTGGAGATCACCTGGGAGAACGGAGCCTGCTTCAAGTTCATGACTATGCCGGCGTGTTGATGCAGCGCCGACTGGAGAGCTTGCATCTCCTCGGTGGCCAGCACGCTGCCGCTCACGTAGAGCATGGTGAAGGTCGCGGCCTGTCCCTGCTTGATCCCGGCGCCGCACTCACCACTGCCGGTGCCGGGATGCGTGCACGTGCTCGTGCCTCCCGGTTGCACGGTCCAGCCGTTGTTCTTCAGCAGACTTGCCGCCTTGCTCGGATTGTACGGATATACGGCCTTGCCTGCTTCCAGTGCGCTTTCGAACTGGTTGTGCGGCGGGTACGTCGGGACCGGGCCATTGTTGACGCTGCCGATTCCGGCGTCGAAGGAGTTGAAGTACTGCTTCTGATTTAGAAGCGACTGGAACGCCTGCCGGAAGTACAGCTGGGACATGATCGGGCCGGTCGTCGGGTTGGTGAAGTTAAACGCACCGTACTCGGTCTGGAACTCGTACCAGGGATTGAACTTGTAACCGAGGCGCTCGACCGCCGCCTTCTGCTTGATGTCCTGCGGGGGGATGTAGCCGATGTCGACACTGCCGGAGCGCAGCGAGTTGAACTCCGCCGTGTCGGTCGTGAACGGCAGTTCCTCGAACGCCGAGATAGTCGGCTTGGGAGACCCGGAGTAGCGCTTGTTGGGCACCATCTTGACGTAGCCCTGCGCTGTGAACTGGGTCAGCTTCATGGGGCCGTCGACCACCTTCCAGAGTGGGTTGCTGGCGTAGGTGCTGAGGGTCTCGGCCTGGGTGTTGATGAAGGCAGCCACACCGAACGCACCGCTGGTCGCGGTGCCCGGGTTGGCCGGCACGTAGCTGGCCGGAGAGGTCCCGCTCAAGGTGGTGCGGGTCTCCGCCTCGGTGTCGTAGTTGCCGACAGTGCCGCTGGCGGACAGCTTGTCCCAGGTGGCAGTCGGCAGCGGGTAGACCTGGCACACCTCGTTGTAGAGGAACCAAGTCGGGTTGTAGGACTGGTTCAGGTTGAACACCAGCTGGTAGGTACCGGTGGCCTTGTAGCTGACCACGTTCTCGGGGAAACCACCGGGGCTAGCGTCGAACCAACCGGGGCCGGGGGCGCTGCTGGAACCGATCGAGGGAGCGTTGGGATCGCTGACGGCGCTCAGCAGGTTCATCCAGAAGACCACGTCCCGGGCGGTGATCGGCTTGCCGTCGGACCAGACCCAGTGCTTGAGGTTCACGGTCACGGTCTTGTTGCCGTTGGAGAAGACGGGCAGCTTGGCGACGCTGAGGCTCTCGTTGATCGTCGGCTGTCCGTGCTTGCCGAACCAGTAAAGAGGTAGGTAGAGCAGGTTGGAAAACTGGTAGAGGTTGGCGTTGGACTCAAGGTTGGCGCTCATCAGCGGCGAGATGTAGGTCGGGGGTGTGGCCGGTTCCTCGGCAAAGGTGACCACACCGCCGCTCTTGGCGGTTTGGCTCGTCCCCGCCGCGGCGCCGCAGCTGGCAAGCAGCACGGCGGCCACGATTCCCAGGCCAGCCGTTCGCCAGAACGTCAGCCTGGAAAGAAACCTGAGGTTGGGCATGCTCTTCCTCCTGCTAGCCCCGGGTCTCTCTGGCAGCTCACCGGGGGCTGGTTAGGCCACAATGGTCGGGCGGTAGCATAGTCGTCCCGATCGGGTGCCCGCATCGCCCGATGGGGTGATTTAGCGGGTCCTTGCTCGAAGTCAACTGAGTTCGCCGGTCCGGACTGTCAGACCCTTGCGGCCATGGCCCGCTTTTCCGCTACGGCGCTGATGTAGCCGTCGGCGCGCATCTGTGCCAGTACCGCCGCCCGACGCTCGCGCGCCGCCTCCGGATGGGTCAGTGGGTCGAGTGCCGAGGGCGCCTGCGGCAGTCCCGCCAGCATCGCGAATTGGGCGAGGGTGTCCTTCGCCAGTGCTCGGTGGAAGTAGACGAGGCTGGCCCGCCTCACCCCGTACGCTCCCTGACCCAAGTAGACCTCGTTCAGGTACGCGGCCAGCACCGCCATCTTGCTGGTGTGCTGGGCGATCTTGAGCGCCAAGACGGTGTCCACCCAGCGACCCCAGACACTGGAATCGTTGCCCTGCATGTAGATGTCCTCGGCCAGCTGGTCGGTGAGGGTTGAGCCCCCCTGGCAGCCGCAGAAATGGACCAGGTCGTAGACGCCGGCGCGTATCACCCCCTCCAGATCGATGCCTGCGTCTTGGAAGAATTGGGAGTCCTCAATCGCGACCACCGCGTGGACCAGCGTCTTCGGGATGTGAGCGGTACCTAGCAGCAGGCCGCCGTGGGCGGTGGCGCGGTGGTTGGCCAGCGGGATCACGGCGGCGGTCCCGGGAGTCAGCACCCAGGTCAGCGAGAAGGTCAGAGCTGCGGCGATGCCGAGAAACGCGGCCAGGTAACGCAGGCGTCGCAGCGTGAGCTCGGCACCACCTCGCAGGCGTACTCTGACGCGGTGCTGGAGCGAGTCCGCGGCCGCCGCCGACCGTTGATCATCGCTGCGGGCGTCCTCTTTGTGGTCGCGCTGTCCCTTTCCTGGGGCGAAGGTGCTCGGCACCTATCGCTCCAAGCCCTGGCGATGGTGTTGGCGCTCTGCGCCTTCGCACTGGCCGCGCTGGCGTTCTCGGGGGGCTGAGGGGCTGCGGCCGCGGGGCGTCAGGAAAGGCGCTCCACGACCATGGCCATTCCCATTCCTCCGCCCACGCACATGGTTTCCAGTCCCCAGGTCCGGTCCAGGGTCCGCAGCCCATTGAGCAAGGTGCAGGTGATGCGGGCGCCGGTCATGCCGAAGGGGTGGCCGAGGGCGATCGAGCCGCCGAAATGGTTGAGCCGATCGTCGGTGGGGTCCAGTCCCATTCCCCGTGCCGAGGGGATCACCTGCGCGGCGAAGGCCTCGTTGATCTCCACCAGTTCCATGTCGGCGATCGACATGCGCGCCCGCTCCAGCGCGCGCCGGGTGGCGGGAATCGGGCCCAGCCCCATGTACTCAGGCTCCAGCGCCGCCACCGCCGTGGAGACGATCCGCGCCAAGGGCGGGATGCCAAGCGCGCGGGCGCGCTCGTCGGACATGATCACCACAGCCGCCGCGCCGTCATTGAGCGGGCAGGCGTTGCCGGCCGTCACCCGGCCGTCCTCCTTGAAGACGGGCTTCAACGCCGCCAAACCTTCCATAGTGGTGTTGGGGCGCGGACCGTCGTCCTTGTCCACGACCAGGCCCTCGGGAGTGCTGACCGGCACGATTTCCCGGGCGAAGAAGCCGTCCTCCCGCGAAGCCACCGCGCGATTCTGGCTGCGGCAGGCGAAGGCATCCATCTCCTCGCGGCTGATCCCCTCCCGCTCGGCCACGTTCTCCGCCGTCAGCCCCATCGGGATGTAGAGGTCGGGCAAACCCTCTGGGTTGCCCGGCAGCAGCCTCGGGTTGCGGGCGTCGGGCGGATCCGAGGTGCCGTAGCCGTATCGGCTCACCGTCTCCACACCCATGGACACGAAGACCTCGCCTTCTCCCGCCCGGATGGCGTGGGCCGCCATCCGGGTCGTCTGCAGCGAGGAGCTGCAGTAGCGGGTGAGCGTGGTCGCGGGCGCCCCCACCCCGGCCAGGATGCTGATGGCGCGTCCCAGGTTGAACCCGGATTCGCCGCCGGGCAGGCCGCAGCCGCACATGATGTCCTCGATCTCGCCCACCGAAAGCTGGGGCAGCGCCGCCAGCACCTTGGTCAGCACCTGGGCACCCAGGTCGTCGGGGCGCATCCCCACCAGCGAGCCCTTGCCGGCGCGCCCGATGGGGGAGCGGCCGGCGGCGACGATTACCGGTTCAGCCATTGCGCGGGGACTCCTCTTTGGTGCCGTGCCGAAAGAGCCGGCCAACTAATCCTGCCACTTGCGGCGAGCGGCCCCGCTCACTTGGGCGAGATCGAACCTGGTGTGCTAGGCTTGAGAGGTCCTTTGCCCGATTGGCATGGACCGTCGCCGCCGCTTCCCTCGCGAGTCGGTCGATCGCTTAAGGCCTGCGAGGGGGCCGCGTCAGCGGCAACGGGAGACAGAGATGCCCATCGGAACCATCAAATCGCTTAACGAGCGCGGATTCGGATTCCTCGCCGCCGAGGACGGGGTCGAGTACTTCTTCCACCGGTCCAGCGTCGAGGGCGGTACCTTCGAGCAGCTGACCAGGGGAGCCCAGGTGGAGTTCGAGATCGAATCCAGCACCCGGGGACCTCGGGCGGGCAAAGTCCGCGCAGCGTGACCGTGGCGCAGGCCGCGGCCAAGACTCCGGCTCAGCGGCCCTTCCGCCGGCTTCACCCCGATCTACCCCCGGCGCGCAATTCGCTCTACGACCCTTGGCAGTGCGGCTTCCTGCACGACGGCAGGCGGCGCACTTGCCTGTTTGATGTCCGCGACGCCCAGCGAGCCATGCGCTCGCTGGGCTTCCCGCCGGAGCTCTGGACCCCGCTCAACGAGGCCAGGCTGGAGTCTGGGGTCTTCGCCAACCACGTGAAAGAGGTCCATGCCGCCCTCTCGGTGCACGCGGACACCGCCGAGGCCCGGCGGCGGTCCATGGTCCCGTCGGCGGTGCGGATCGTGCAGAACTACCTGGGTTGGGCGGACCGGGTCTGCGCCCACGGCACCGGGGTGGTCGAGACCGACGACCGCCGTCGGCCCATCCCCTAGCGTGGCGACGGCGCCTACCGCCTTCAAGCTGGCGGTGGGGGAGTCGAGCTTCCAGAGCGATGTGCTCGACCTCTCGCACCAGCTGCCGGTGGTGGTGGACTTCTGGGCCACCTGGTGCGCGCCCTGCCGCCAGCTGGGGCCGGTCCTGACCGCTGCCGTCGAGGAGCATCGCGGCGCTTTGGTGCTGCGGACCGTCGACGTGGACGCCAACCCCGGCCTGGCCCAGCGCTACTCGATCCGCGGGATCCCGGCGGTCAAGGCGTTCCGGGCGGGCCAGGTGGCGGCCGAGTTCACCGGAGCTCAGCCGGCGGCAATGGTGCGCTCTTTCCTGCAGCGCCTGCTGCCCTCTCCGGCCGAGGAGCTGGTCCGTCTTGGCGACGAGGCATCCCTGCAACGCGCCCTGGAGCTCGATCCCTCCAATCTGCCTGCCCGGCGTGCCCTGGGCCGCCACTGGCTCACCTCAGGGAGGCCAACTGAGGCGGCGGAGGTGCTGCGCGCGGCCCCCCACGACCGGATCTGTGACGGGCTGGCCGCCTGGGCCGAGCTGGACCTTGGCGGCAGCGGGCTGGCCCCGGATGAGGCGCTGGCGGCCGGCGACCTGGAGGCGGCCTTGGCCTCGGTGCTCCAGAGCCTCGCCGCTTCGACTCCGCCCGAGCGAGACCAGCTGCGCCGGCTCGCGATCTTCTGCTTCGAGGAGCTGGGTGCGGCCCATCCGGCCACCGTCGCCGGCAGGTCCAGACTCGCAGCTCTGCTCCACTGAGCGCCCGGGTCGCGACCTCAGACCGGTTCGCCTCTGGCTCGGGCGTGCTTTGATACCGGGGGATCGCAGCGCTAGGGAGGAGTGCCGATGGGCTACTTCAAGGGTCTGACCCACGGTCTGATGCTGGGCGCGGCCATCGGCGTGGCGGTGGCGCCTAGGCCCGGCCGGGAGACGCGCACCGATCTGGCCCGGCGTGCCGTCAAGGCCCGGGAAACCTCGGAGCAGATCTACGAGTCCGCCCGCGAGGTCTGGGCGGCAGCCCGCCCGGCGGTGGTTACCGCCGCCCAGCTGGCCACGGACCTGGCCCGGGCCATGCAGCCGGTGGCCCAGGGTGCGGGCGGGAAGTTCATCGAGCTGGTGGGGCGGGGGCAGCGGTCCCAGGCCGATCTCTCCGACCCGAGCACCATCCACTACCGGTCCTCTGGAACCGAAAGCGATTGAACCGGCGCCGCGGCGTGGGCGACACCGCTAGGGTGCTGGGGCGGGCTGCCGACCAGGCCTTCCTGAGACCAGCTCGCCGCTATTTGCGGGGACTGCGCCGCGGCCTGCTGCTCGGCGTCCTGGCGGGGGTGCTGCTGGCCCCCTGGCCCGGCAGCGAGACCAGGGCCAAGGTGATGGCCGCCTGGGTTAGGCTGCGCGGGCTCTGGCTGGCCACCCGGTCGCTGCTGCCGCTGCGGCGCTAGTCCAGGGGGTCGGCAGCGGCCGTGGGAGCGCGCTCGAGATCCGCCGCCTGGCCCGGATAGTCGGCCATGAACGACGTGCCGCAGCCGCAGGCGTTGCGGGCGTTGGGGTTGGCCAGCCGGAAGCCTTGGCCCCGGTAGCTATCCTCGTAGTCCAGCACCGAACCTGCGATCAGGGGCAGCCCGTCCTGCTGGACCACGACCTGCACGTCCCCACAGCTGAGGACGAAATCGTCTTCGGCGGCGCGCTCCTCGAGATCGAAGAAGAGCTTGAAGCCCCGGCAGCCGCCGAGTCGGACATCCACGCGGAACACCGCCTCGGGCCGGTTGTCCTTGGCCTTCCAGGTCCGGATCTGCTCGATCGCGTCCCGGGTGGCCAGCAGGTCGCTGCTCACCCGGCGATTCTAGGCGGGAACCACAGCCGGACCGCCCCGGGGCTGGCTCGGTGCTGCTGATTACCTGGAGCTACCCACAGCTCCACCGCCTGGGTCGGGCCGCATGACCGGCGGCGCCTCCGAGGCTACGGTGGGGGTCTTCACGCGGGACCTCATGGTCCGCTCGCGCCTTCCCCAGGACGTGCGCTGGGTGCGGACCCCGGACAATTTGGACGGTCTGGCCATGCTCCTGGTCGACCTAAACCGCGAGCTGGAGCCGGCGCTGGCCGCAATCGGGGAGGCGCGACGCCGGGGAGGAGCGGAGCTGAAGATAATCTGCTTCGGCGCCCACCTGGAGCTTCCCGCGCTCCGGGACCGAGCCCTGGCGGCCGGTGCTGACCGCTGCGTCGCCAACAGTCACCTCACCACCCTGCTGCAGCGCCGGTTCAAGGAGGACATCGATGGCCCAAGACTCCGGCCTTGAGGAAGGCGCTTGGGTCGAGCAGCTGACCCAGGACCGCCGCCACCTGCACCAGCACCCGGAGCTGGCGTTCCACGAGCACGAAACCGCCGCGTACATCGCCGCGAGGTTGCGCGGGATGGGGCTGCAACCGGTGACCCTGCTCGACGGGACCGCGGTGGTGGTCGACATCGCTGGCCGGGAGGCGGGCCGGAACCTGCTCCTCCGCGCCGACATCGACGCGCTGCCGATCCAGGAGCGCGGCTCTCTACCTTTCCGGTCGGCCGTCCCCGGGGTTATGCACGCCTGCGGCCACGACGGCCACACCGCGATCGCCCTGGCCACCGCTGACCGCCTGGCGCGGCTCCGGCGTCAGTGGGCGGGTACGGTCCGGATCGCCTTCCAGCCCGCCGAGGAGCAGGCGGGCGGGGCGGAGCCCATGATTGCGGCCGGGGTCACCTCCGCCCCTCGCCCGGACGGCGTGCTGGGCCTGCACCTGTGGAGTGGGCTTGAGGTGGGGTCGGTCGGGGTCCGGGACGGTGCCATCTTCGCCTCCGCCGACGAGTTCCGGATCGACGTGGTCGGCCGGGGAGGCCACGGTGCTCTGCCCCACCAAGCCCTGGACCCGGTGCCGATCGCCAGCACGATCGTGCTGGCACTGCAGACCCTGGTATCGCGTGAGACCTCGCCGGCCGAGCAGGCGGTGATCACGGTGGGCGCGCTTCGAGCGGGCGAGAGTTTCAACGTGATCCCCGAGACGGCCCAGCTGGTGGGGACGCTGCGCACCTTCTCGGACCGGGAGCGGGAGCGGCTGCTGCGCCGCCTGGGCGAACTCTCGGCCGGCATCGCCGCCGGGTTCGGCGCCAGAGCGCAGATGTCGCTCGGCCGTGGTTGCCCGCCGGTGGTCTCCGAGCCGGCGATGTGCGAACTGGTGCGCCGAGCGGTGCGCCGGGTCGAGGGGGCGCAGTTGGTCGAGGCGCCGGCGCTGACCGTGGGCGACGACGTAGCGCTCTTTCTGCGCCAGGCGCCCGGTTGCTACTTCCTGCTCGGCTCGGGGGGCCCCGGGGCAGCGCCCCACCACCACCCTGAGTTCGACCTCGACGAGCGCTGTCTGCGGCTGGGCGCTGAGGTGATGGCGCAGGCCGCGCTGGACTTTCTGGGGGCCGCCTGACAAGGTGCTCAACCCCCCTCCGGACAGCTGTGAGCAGTGCTCGGCCGAGGTGAGCTGGACCGCGCTTTCGGGTAAGGAGGCGCGGGTGGTGCTCGCCGACGGCCGCCAGGTGGTAAGGCGGGGCCGGGTGTATGTTTGCCAGCAGTGCGGGCACGCTGTTCCCGCCGGCCAGGAGACCCTGGGCTGATTCGCCGATCAGGAGCGCGATGACCGAGACCGCCTCACCGCCTGAGCCGCGGGCCGCCGTCGGCCCGATCCGCATCCGCGACGCCAGCCGGCCGCTGCCGCGGCAGATGGTCCGCTTTGCCTTCTTCCGGGTGATGCCGGAGTGGCGCCGGCTCGACTCCGCCACCAAGGCCGCCCACCGCCAGCAGCTGGCCCGGGTGCTGCGACAGGACCTGGCCAATCTCATGGTGCGCACCTACTGTTTGGTCGGGACCCGTGGGGACGCCGACATGATGGTCTGGGCGGTGAGCGACGAGCCCGGCCGGCTGCAGGAGCTTTTCGCCGCCATCAACCGCACCGACCTGGCCGGCTATCTGACGACTCCGCACAGCTACACCTCGATGACCAAGCGCTCGACCTACGTCGACAAGGACCACCCCCAGGGATCTGGGGCGGACCGGCTGGTGCTGGCGCCGGGCAGCCGTCGCTTTTTGTTCGTCTACCCCTTCGTCAAGACCCGCTCCTGGTACGCGCTGACTGACTCCGAGCGGCAGCGGATGATGCAGGAGCACATCCGCGTCGGCCATCTCTTCCCCAGCGTCAAGATCAACACCACCTACTCCTTCGGCCTGGACGACCAGGAGTTCGTGGTCGCCTTCGAGACCGACAGCGCCGCCGACTTCCTGGATTGCGTCCAGGCGCTCCGGGACACCGAGGCGTCTTCCTACACGCTGCGTGACGTGCCCAGCTTCACCTGCGTGCGCGCCGAACCCGAAGCCATGCTGGAGGCGCTCGGCTGAGGCCGGCCGCCCCTCGGTTCCGGGCCGCCGCCCGGCTTTAGCGGCTGGTATCCTGGCCGAACCTTTGTTCTGCGATCGGCCCCTGCGCAACGCACCAGAAGGCAGCCGCCATGCATGAGACCCAGCCCAGCATCCACCTCGTCGCCCGCCCCCAGGTCGACCCCGAGGCGATGGGCGCCTACCTGGACGAGATCGGCGGGCGCTCTTGGTTGGAGCGCCGCCTCAGCCAGGGCGACGCGGGGTCGGCGGAGCTGCTGGTGGAGTTCGCCGGCCGGGCCTGCTACCGCAGCTGGGAGCCGGGCCTCAACCCCAACGTGCGCCGGGTGCGGGAGAACCGCTTCAAGTACCTGGAGAACATTCTGAGCAGCGCCCACGGCAGCGTGCTCGAGCATGCGAGCTTCACCTTCGCCCTGCACAACGTCAGCCGGGTGGCTACTCACGAGATCGTGCGCCACCGCGCCGGCGCCGCCTACAGCCAGGAGAGTTTGCGTTACGTGCGGCTCGTGGAGTTCGGTTTTCGCATCCCCGCCGCGCTCGAGCCGCTGCGCCGCCAGTGCTTGGAGCTGGTCGAGCGCCTGGAGGAGTTCCAAAGATCCGCTGCGGAACAGCTCAAGCTCGACGAAGAGGGGGTACCCTTCCACGTCCGCAAGGAGGTGACCTCCGCCCTGCGCCGGCTCGCCCCGATCGGGGTGAGCACCGATCTGATCATGACCATGAATCTCCGCACCCTGCGCCATGTGGTTGAGATGCGCACCGCCCCGGGCGCGGAGGAGGAGCTCCGGCTCATCTTTGGCAAGGTGGCCGAGGTGATGCTGGCCGAGTGCCCCGCCGTGTTCGGCGACTTCGAGCGCCAACCCGACGGCTCCTGGGTGCCCAAGTACCGCAAGGTCTGAGCGGTTATTGACCGGGGCGCAGGGACCGCCTGCGGGGCCCCCGTCAGCTGCGGCCCCAGGAGGAGGGGCCGACCGGCGGCCCTGCGCTGCAAAAGCGGCCCCGGTCGAGGCGGCTGTCGCTGAACTCCCTTTCGCTAGCATCCCCAGGGTGAGCCCATCCCGCGCCCCCGACCCTCGCGTGCTCGCCGATCCCCACCGGCTGCCTCCGGGGCAGGTGCTGACCGCCAAGTGGCCGGTCCTGCACTACGGCGCGGTCCCGCAATACGACTTGGAGCGCTGGAGGCTCAGGGTGCTCGGCGAGGTCGAGCGGGAGTTGGAGTTCTCCTACGCCGATTTGCTGCGCCTGCCGCAGCGCGAGCTTACCTGCGACATCCACTGTGTCACCACCTGGAGCCGGCTGGACGCGAGCTTCGGGGGGATCCCCATGGCCCACCTAGCGGAACTGGCGGGGGTGAGGCAGGGGGCGGTGTTTCTGGAGCTGCAGTGCTTCGCGGGCTTCACCACCTCGGTGCCACTGGAGTTCGCTTTGGCGGAGGATGCCCTCTTGGCGCTGCGTCACGAGGGCAAGCCGCTGGTCCCCGAACACGGCTTCCCCGCCCGCGGCCTATTCCCGAGGCGGTACTTCTGGAAGAGCGCGAAGTGGGTCGAGGGCCTGGCCTTCCTCCGGCGCGACCGGCTCGGCTTTTGGGAGCGCAACGGCTACAACAACGGCGCCGATCCCTGGCTCGAGGAACGATACTGGTGAAGTTGCGGGCGCAACCAGGTAGACTGGTGCCCACGCCCCCCGACGGGCGGACCGAGCAAACCAGGGAAACATCAGATGATCTCCGTTTCTGAGCAAGCGATCTCGCAACTCAAGCTGCTGCTCCAGCAGCAGGACAGCCAGGACCTGGGGCTGCGGGTCTACGTGAGCCCGGGCGGTTGCTCCGGCTTCAGCTACGGCATGGGATTCGACGAGGCCCCTGCCGAGGACGACGAGGTGCTCGAGCACCAGGGGATCAAGGTTTTCGTGGACCCCTACAGCGCCACCTACCTGGAGGGCGCGGAGATCGACTTCGTCGACAGCCTGATGGGTGGCGGCTTCACCGTCCACAACCCCAACGCCGTCAAGACCTGCTCCTGCGGGCACAGTTTCGACGCTGGCGACGGCGCCGGCGCGGCCAAGTCCTGCAGCGCCGTCTGAGCTAATTTTCGACGCGCCGACCCCCGGCGGGCGTCTCAATCTTCCCGGTAACCGCGCTGCGCTAGCGGCTGAAGACGCTCAGATGGTGGCGGGCCAAAAACGGCGCCAGCCGCCGGAACACCGAGTAGTCGGGGGTGACGTAGCGGACCACCTGACCCGCCGAGGCGGTGCGGTAGTGGCGCAACTGGTCGGCCGCGATCAGGTGCTGAGCGTGGAGGCTGGATCCGGCGGCGAGCCCGGCGTGGTAGGAGAGGATGACCTGGACCAGCCCGAGGGCTGCCGTCAACCCCAGCTGAGCCTTGGCCGCCATCGACGGCAGGGCCCGGTAGATGGCGACCGCGCCCAGCCAGAGTCCGGCCAGCAGCCAGAGGTTGTAGACGGTGTAGCGTGAGCTGCTCGCGGTCGCCAGTCCCAGGTGGCCCCTCCCGATCGTGATCAGCACGTCGATCACGAACCCAACGGTGAGGAGTGCCAGCGGCACTGACAGCAGGCGCCCCAGCCGGCGGTGGCGCAGCCAGACCAGGAACAGGCTGAGACCGAGCAGCAGCACCGCGCCTCCCACCGCGGTGAGGCTGGCGCTGTTCAGATGCAGCTGTCGGGAGTGGGGCAGGCTGGAGCCCATCAGGACCAGCAGGTAGCGGACCGCTGCCAGGGGATGGGTGACCAGCCAGTGGGTGCCACCGCCGGTGCTGCTCCACTGGTAGCCGATCCAGTAGATGCCGCTGATGAGCGCACCAGACGCCAGCCAGACCAGGATCCGCCTCGGGTGCTGGCCGGTCGCCGCGAGAAAAACAAGCCCAGCTGGCCAGATCGCCAGCCCCTCGATCTCGGAGTAGGAGGCGACGATGGCGGCGGCGATCGCCAGGGCGAAAATCCAGGACCGCCGCTCGGAGCCGAGCAACCCGGCCAGGGCCGCCATCGAGAAGAAGACCACCATGTAGATGGCGACCGCGAAGCCCTGCAGGGTGATGGCGTATTGGGCCAGACTGAAGAGGAAGAGAAAGGCCGGCGCCGCCCAGAGCAGCGGGCTCTGGGAGGTGCGCCTGAAGAGGTTCAGTGCGGTGAGCGCGGCTGCCAAAAGCAGCACCGCGCTTACGTACATCTCCACCTTGGTGTCGGCGTGGCTCAGGGCGTAGATGACCAGCATCACCGGGTAGGCGAAGAGCAGCCGGCTTTCGTTCTCCTGAGCCCAGATGGCGCTGAGACTCAGGTGACCGTGCTGGAGCAGCTGGTAGAGGTTGACGGCGTTCCACTCGTCCTTGAAGGGCACGTTGACGCCGTAGCTGTGGACGAAGGCGAGATAAACGGCCACCGGCAGCGCCAACACCACCAGCGCCAGCAGCAGCCGCGCGCGTCTCTGCAGCAGCTCCCGCCTGGTGCCGGTGGCGCCCTCCCGCCAGATCGACCGGCGGACGGGTGTCAGTGTTGTCGGCCTCGCCATCTACCCCACAATGGCCGGGTGGACCCCTCAAGCTCGCCGCACATCGTAGTGCTCGCTGGGGGAGTCGGTGCTTCCCGCTTCCTCGAGGGCCTGCGACGCTCCCTACCGCAAGCCCGGATCACCGCCATTGGCAACACCGCCGACGACTTCGAGGTCCATGGCCTGCACGTGTCGCCGGACCTGGACACCGTCACCTACACCCTGGCCGGGCTTGCCGATCTGGAGCGCGGCTGGGGGCTGGCCGGGGAGACCTGGAGCGCCCTGGGTCAGCTGGAGCAGCTGGGGGCCGAGACCTGGTTCCAGCTGGGAGACCGGGACCTTGCCACCCACATCTGGCGTACCGATCAGCTTCGCCACGGGCGCACCCTCACCCAGGTCACGGCCCGGCTCGGCGCCCGCCTGCAACTGCCGGTCGAGCTGATCCCGATGAGCGACCAGGCGGTCACCAGCCGCGTCCACACCACCGACGGCCGCGATCTCCATATCCAGGAGTTCCTGGTGCGGGAGCGATGCGCTCCCAAGATCGCCCGGATCGACTATTTGGGCGCCGCCCGCGCCCGCCCCGCGCCCGGGGTAGTGGAGGCGCTGCGTGACGCTGAGCTGGTGCTGATCGCCCCCAGCAACCCCATCATCTCGATCGGGCCCATCCTGGCCGTACCGGGGATCCGCGCCGAGCTGCAGGCCGCCGCGGAGGTCGCGGCGGTTAGCCCGATTGTGGCCGGGAGCGCCATCAAGGGCCCGGCGGTCGAGATGCTGCTGGCGGCCGGGGTCGAGCCCAGCGCCTTCGGGGTGGCGAGCCTCTACCGCGACTTCCTCGGGACGATGGTCGTGGACAATCAGGACCGGGAGCTGGTGCCCAGGATCGAAGAACTGGGTCTCCGCGCCTTCGCCTGCGACACCCTCATGGTGGATGCCGCCGCCCGGCTGGGGCTGGCGCGGCAGGTCCTGGCCGCGGTGGAGCTGGCGCAGCTCAGTCCCCTCCCGCGCGGAGCGCGATGGAGCGCCAATCCGGTGGCGAGTGCCGCCTCGGGCCGGGCGAGCGATGAGTGATGGCGTGCGGGATTGGCTGGTGGTCCCGATCAAGCCGGCGGTGGGAGGCAAGCAGCGCCTGGCAGCGCACCTGCGCCAGGACGAGCGAGAGCTCCTGAGCCACCGGCTCGCCGACCGCTTGCTGCACTGCGCGGTCGCCGTCTGGCCGCGGGAGCGGGTGCTGGTCGTTGGGGGGGACGCGTGGACCAGGACCACTGCCGGAAGGTTGGCGGTGGTCTGCCTGGACGATCCCGGAGCCGGACAGAGCGCCGCGGTGCGGCAGGGAGCAGAGTTCGCCTCTGCCCACGGCGCTCAAGTGGTGGCGACGGTCGCGGCCGACCTGTTGCGGGTTGAAGCCGCCGACCTGGCTCAGCTCCGCCGGGCCGGGGAGCGGCCCGAGCCTCGCTTCCTGATCGCCGTCCCAGACCGCGAGGGCAGCGGCACCAACGCCCTGGTGGTGCGTCCGGCCGGACTGGATGTCTATAGATTCGGGCCGAACTCAGCCGGGCGGCACCGGGAGGTTGCCCGGCAGCTTGGGCTCGACTTCCACTCGCTGGCCGTGGCTGGGCTGGCCTGGGACGTCGACCGCCTGGCTGACCTGGACGACCCCATCTCCGACCCCCGCCGGGGGCGGGCCGCGATCGGTTTTGAGCGGGGGCCGGCTTGAACGAGGCCGCGGACGAGCAACGCCCCCTGGTGGTCGGCGAACGGCTTTCGGTATGGGCGGTCTCGGGTGTGCCGGAAGTGGTCCCCGGGGATGACCTGGCAGCTCTCGGGCGGTCCGCGCTGCTGGCCGCGAGCGGGCTTGCACCCTGGGACGTGGTTGTGGTCACCCACAAGGTGGTCTCCAAGGCGGAGGGGCGTTTGGTGGCGCTCGCCGACGTATCTCCCAGCCCGCGAGCGCTGGCCCTGGCGGATCGCCTGCGCCAGGACCCCCGCATGACCGAAGTCGTCCTCCGCGAGAGCCGTCGGGTCATCCGCGCGGAGCTCGGAGTCCTCATCACCGAGACCCATCACGGTTTGATCTGCGCCAACGCTGGTGTCGATCGCAGCAACGTGGGTGGCGGGGAGGTGGTGACCTGCCTGCCTCAAGACCCCGACCGCACCGCCGCCCAGCTGCGCGCCGCGTGGATCGAGCTTGCCGGCGGCGGACCTCTGGGAGTGGTGATCTCAGACACCTTCGGCCGCCCCTTTAGGGAAGGAGCAGCCAACGTCGCCATCGGGGTGGCGGGCCTGCCCGCCCTCAGTGACCACCGCGGTCTCACCGACAGCTCGGGTTACCAGCTTCACGTCTCGGTGATCGCCTCGGCTGACGAGATAGCGGCAATGGGGGAAATGGTGGCGGGAAAGGTAGACGCGCGACCGCTCGCAGTTGTCCGCGGTCTGCGCTGGAGCGGGCCTGAAGCAGGCGCCGAGGCGCTGATCCGGAGCCCGAGCCGGGACATCTTCCGCTGGTGAGATCCGTGGCCACTTGCTACCCTCACCGGGTGGCCGCCGCGCACACGGTCTGCATCCGCCTGTTCGCCACCCTCCGCGAGGTCTGGGGTGCGCCGGAACTCGAGCTGCCGGTCCGTGCCGGCGACTCGGTGCGCAGCTGCTGGGAGGAACTATGCGACCGGCGTCCGGAGCTGCGCCGCCTGGGCGAGTCGGTCCGTCCCGCTTTGAACCGGCAGTACGTCGACTGGGACGACTCTGTGGCAGCGGGAGATGAGCTGGCCTTCTTGCCGCCCGTCTCCGGCGGCGCCACCGAGACTCGGGCCGAGGTGGAGGTCCGGGTCACGTCCGATCCCCTCGACCCCCACCGAATTGAGGAGCGCGCCCGGCTGAACGGCTGCGGAGCCATCGCCACCTTCGTGGGGGTGGTCCGGGATCCCGACGACGACGGGACGCGGGTACCCCACCTGGACTACGAGGCGTACCAGGAGATGGCGGAGAAGGAGCTGGCCCTGGTGGCCGGGGAGGCTCTGGATCGATTTTCGGTGCACCATGTCCTCGTGCACCACCGGACCGGACGGGTGCTCCGGAGCGAACCGTCGGTGGTGGTGGTGGTCAGCGCGCCCCACCGCCAGCCGGCGCTGCAGGCGTGCGCGTACGTCATCGATGAGCTCAAGGCGCGTGCCCCGATCTGGAAGTCGGGCAGTTAGCGCAACGACCGGCTGTTAGACTCGGGCATCGTGGCCACCACCCACGCGCTTCCTGAAGCGCGGCCGCAGCCACGCCCTCGCGTTCCGCAGGCCGGGCCACTGGGCCGGCGCGGGGAGCTGCTCCTTGAATTGGTGCGGCGCGACGTGTGGGCGCGGTACCGCGGATCCGCGCTGGGCATCGTCTGGACCCTGGTCAATCCGTTGGTCTTCATGCTCATCTACGTGCTGGTGTTCGGACACCTGCTGCACATTGTGAGCACCGGCGAGTTCGGTAAGTCCTATGCCGTGTTCATCCTGTCCGGACTTCTCGCTTGGAACTTCTTCCAGCAGGGTCTGGTGATGGCCACCAACAGCATCCTCAGCAATGCCGGCCTCATCCGCAAGGTGGCGTTCCCCTGGATGCTCCTTACGGTGTCATCTGTTGTGGCGGCGCTGGTGAACTACCTGATCAGTCTCGTCCTGCTCATACCGTTTCTCATCTTGGCGCACCTGTCGGTGGGTTGGCCGCTCTTAACCGTTCCAGCTCTGGTTCTCGTCACCTCCGCACTGACGCTGGGCTTGGGACTGATCCTCGCAGCGGGCAACGTCTATTTCCGCGACCTTCAGTACCTGATCAGCCTGGCAACGCTGGCATGGATGTACATCACGCCCGTGATCTACCCCCTGGCGTACGTGCAGGCAAAGTTCAACACCGGGGTCTCGGGCGCCGTCGCCCATGTGGTCGTCTATGCGAATCCCATGACCTGGGTGGTCGTCGCCTTCCAGGATGTGTTCGAGTTCAACCGCTGGCCCCAGCACTGGCACGGGCTGCTGTACTCGGCGGCGCTGGGCGCCGTCCTCATAGTTCTGGGGGTCCTGGTCTTCCGCAAGCTCCGACGGCGCTTTGCCGAGGAGGTCTGATGGCCGAGTCCGTCATCACCGTCGAGCACCTCAGCAAGCGCTTTCGGGTCTACCACCAGCGCAGCGTCACCTTCAAGGAGGCGCTGGTGGAACGGGGGAGGGCGCGGTATGAGGAGTTCTGGGCGGTCAGGGACGTCAGCTACTCGCTGGAGCCGGGCACCACTCTCGGCGTCATCGGTGAGAACGGTTCGGGCAAGTCGACGCTTCTCAAGTGCGTCGCCGGCATCTTGGTTCCCGATGAGGGTACGGTCCGGGTACGGGGCCGCCTGGCCTCTCTCCTCGAGGTGGGCGCCGGCTTCCACCCGGAATACAGCGGGCGGGAGAACATCTACCTAAACGGCGCGATCCTCGGCCTCCCCCGTCGCTACATCAACTCTGTGATCGATGAGATCGTCGGTTTTGCCGAACTCGAACGCTTCATCGACAACCCCGTCCGCACATACAGCTCGGGCATGTACACCCGGCTCGGGTTCTCGATAGCGGTTCATCTCGACCCAGACATCCTGCTTGTTGACGAAGTGCTGGCGGTCGGCGATGAGGCGTTCCAGCGGCGCTGCCTCGAGCGCATCGAGGAGATGCGCGCCGAGGGCCGAACTTTGATGTTCGTCTCTCATGGCATGGAGTCGGTGCGCAACCTCTGTGACGCGTGCCTCTGGATCGACAGCGGTGTCGCCAGGATGTACGGTGACACCAAGGAGGTGGTTGACGCCTACCTCACCGAGGTGGATCGGCGAGAGGCGGCTGCGCTGGCCCGGACGGCTACTGCCAGCGTCGAATCGGCGGTCGGTCGCAACGGCATTCGGATCACATCCGTCGGTTACAGTGGGCGCCGAGGGTCGACGAACCAGGTGAACACGGGGGAGCCGTTTTCCGTCCACGTTGGCTATACCTCACCGACCGAGCTGCGTGGAGTACGGGTGCGTCTTAGCTTTGCCTACGTCGACGGTCCGGGTCTGCTGAGCGTGACCACGGACGACACCACGGCCGGGACCAGACCCTGGCCAGCAGTTGGGGCGGTCTCGCTCAGCGTCCCGCAGCTGCCCTTCCTCGAGGGTCTCTACTGTGTCTCTGTCGAGCTGACGGACATCACCACCGGCGACCCGCTGATTCGGCTCGATCGTGTGCAGCCGTTTCGAGTGCACAGCCCAGGAAGGAGGGAGGCGGGCGTGGCGCTGCCTGGCCACAGCTGGACCCTGCCCGGGATACCCAGCAAGCCCGTCAAGGTATGACCGACTCGCCGGATCGGGGCCGCCTGGTCAGTGTGGTGCTGGTCACCTACAACCCCGACCCGCGGATGCTAGGTGAATGCATTTCGAGCCTGGTGCGGAGCCACTACCGCCCGCTGGAGGTGGTGGTGGTCGACAACGGATCGCGCCGCGACGTCGGCGCCGACCTGCGCGGCGCTACCGGCGATGCGGCGGGGGGCCTGGAGTCAGTTGTGCTCCCGCAGGGCCGCAACCTCGGCTACGCTCGGGGGACCAACATCGGGATCCGACGGTCGCGAGGGGAATTCGTGTTCCTGCTCAATCCCGATACAGTGCTGGACCCCGATGCACTGCCGAATCTGCTGGCAGCGGCGGATCGTCACCCAGAAACGGCCGGGTTTGCGCCGAAGGTGCTGCTGATGCACTCGGCTCCCATCATCGACTCCGTTGGCTTGGCGATCCACGCCAACGGGCTTGCCAGCCAGCGCGGGTTGGGACAGCCGGATGCGGGGCAGTACGACGTGCAGGAGAAGGTGGCCGGATTGTGCTTCGCCGCGGCACTTGTCCGCCGGGCCGCGTTCGACGACCAGCGGGTAGGACTCCTTGACGACCGCTACTTCATGTTCTACGAGGACGTGGACTGGTCCCTGCGCTCGCAGGTGCTCGGTGAGACCCTACGAACGGTGCCCGATGCGGTGGTCCACCATGTGCACTCGGCAAGCACGCGGTCACTTGGTGGCGGGTTCAAGACGCGCTTGATCCAGCGGAACCTGATTTGGACTGCGGTCAAGAACCTCGAGACCCCCAGCGCTGTCCGGGTCGTGATTCGGCGCACGGCGGCCAACGGCATCCGCGCAGCCAAGGGAAAGCATTCCTGGACCTCGCTGCGGGCTGTGATCGAGGCGTTCGGCGGGCTTGCGCCGATGCTCTCCTCGAGGCGGGCGATCCAGGCGCGGCGGCGGGCGCGCGACCGGCAATTCCTGACCAAGTACGGGGAACCTGCGTTCTTCGACGCGGACAACTACATCCCGGTTCCCACCGTGGAGACCCTGCAGGTAGTCCTGAGCCGGCTCTACGCAATCTCGCCGACTCCACAGCTCGAACAGACCCTGCTGCGGGTGTCCAGCGCACTGCGGACTTACCTAGCCGACGACCCGGCCCGTATCGCGGCTATGGTCAGGGAGGGCAGTATCCCGATCGGCGAGGGACTGGATTGGCTCCTGCGCGAGTTGGAGGCCGGTTCAGCGCGCGGCGAAGGTGACGTTGTGGTTGGCGAGGTAGTTCCAGACCGCGGCTAACCCGGAACCGATCACCAGCCCCAGCAAGTAGTAGAGGTGGAAGGCGTCCACCGAGGTGAGCAGTCCCGCCTCGTTGATCCCCATGCCAACCAGGCTCACCGCCTCGAAGACCAAGAAGAGCTGGACCAGCCCGCGGTTGCGGCGGTCCCGCCAGGTCACGCTGGCGTTGATGGTGAACGTCACCAAGATTGCGGTCTGAATCGAGAGGGCGGAGGCGAACCACAGTGCCAGGTGAACGTCACGGTAGAGAAGCACCGTGCCGCCGAAGGTTGTGATAACTCCCGCCACACCGGAGAACACAAACGCCACCAGCCGATGCGCGTGCTCGCGCACCAAATCGTTGGTTGACCCTAGCGGGAAGGAACCGCCGTAGGAACGACCCACGAGCCCAGAGCCTAGCAAGGCGGCGTCAGGTGGTGGCTGACGTCGGGGAGTTGTCACATCGTGCGGAGCGGGTGCCTCCAAGGAGGTGAGGCGGCTCGGGCCGAATGTCGGTGACGGAAGTAGTGGTCAGTTCACCACGCCCAACCCTGCACCGTGCTGCCCGAGCAGCATCGCCGTGCCGGCACCTGGTCCGCTCCCGAGCCAGCCAACCCAGCCTATGCAGCTACTGCGTCGCCTCGGGCTTTAGGCCGCCCGGTGGGCCAGCCAATCGGACGAGTGCACTCTCGCGGCGGACCGGCGCCGAAACACCCTGGGTCGAGTAATCCAGGCCGGGGCGGTCTCTCCAGCTGGCCCTGACCCGTCTCAGCGATAGCAGCACCCCGCTCCCGGTGCTGTCTTTGACGAGGGTATGGCGCCCCAAGCGGCCGGTCCGACCATCAACGTCAGCGCAGGCGGCGAGTGATGCCCAGTGGTGGTGGGTCGCCCCGGCAGCCGCTCGCCTGCCCCGTCGGGCGGACAGCGCCGGTGCGACAGCGGGAGAATGGTCCTGATGGGAGATAAGTCTTCGTTCGCCGGCAGAGTGGCGCTGGTCACCGGGGCCGGCCAGGGCATCGGTGCGGCCGTGGCTCGACGCCTGTCCCGGGAAGGAGCCGCGGTGGCCCTGGCAGAGCTCAACACGCAACCTGCGCAGGCGCTGGCTCGCGACATCGAGGCGGGCGGCGGCCAAGCGCTGGCGATCGCCTGCGACGTCCAGGTGGAGGAGCAGGTCGAGGCGGCGGTCCAAGCAGCGCTGGAGCGGTTTGGCCGGCTGGACATCCTAGTCAGCAACGCGGGTGTCACCCGCGACAACCTCCTCCACAAGATGTCGGTTGCGGACTGGGACCAGGTGATGCAGGTCCACTGCCGGGGAGGGTTCCTATGCGCCCGGGCGGTGGCTCGCAGCATGGTGGCGCAGCGCTACGGGAAGGTCGTCTTCCTCTCGTCCACCTCGGCGCTGGGGAATCGTGGCCAGGCCAACTACTCCACCGCCAAGGCGGGCCTGCAGGGCCTCACCCGCACCCTGGCTCTGGAACTCGGCCCCTACCAGATCAACGTCAACGCGGTGGCCCCTGGATTCGTGGACACGGCCATGACGCGGGCGGTGGCCGAGCGACTGCACATGAGCTTGGAGGACTTTCAGCGGGAAGCGGCTAGCCGGGTGCCGCTGGGGCGGCTGGGACAGCCTGAGGACATAGCCGCCGCGGTTGCCTTCTTGAGCTCGGAGGACGCCTCGTACATCAGCGGCCAGGTGCTGTACGTAAACGGGGGCCGCCCCCAGTGATGAGCTCCTAGCCCTCGTCCAAGGGCGGTGCCCAGGCCGGCGGCCGCCGCTGGAAGAACGCCTGCATGCCCTCGGCGGCGGCGGCGGTGCCGAAGAGTTCTGCGGAGAGGCGCGACATCGCCTGGAACCTCTCCTCAAGGTGCGCTGGTTCGCCGCTCAGGATCCGCTTGGTCGCCGACAGCCCATGGGGGTGCGCCTGCAGCAGCGATCGGACGACTCGCGCCGTGGCTTCGGCCAGGTGCTGGTCTGAGACCGCCTGGGAGATCAGGCCGATGCGAGCCGCCTCCTCAGCCCCGATCGGCTCGCCGGCGAGGAACAGCCGCGATGCCGCGGTCTGCCCAATCTTCGGCACGGTTACGACGGAAATGACCGCGGGCGCCACCCCCAGCCGCACCTCGCTGGTGGCGAACGTGGCCGAGCTGCCGGCTAGGGCGATGTCACAGGCTGCCACCAGGCCGACTCCGCCGGCGCGAGTCGCCCCCGCAACCTGACAAACCACCGGCTTGGAGCAGGTCACCACCGCCATCAGCAAGGGGACCAGCCCCGCCACGCCGGACGCCCTGCCACTGGCCTCAAAAGATGCGAGCTGCTCGCGCAGATCCGCGCCCGCGCAAAAGGCTGGGCCGGTGTGGTCGATCAGCACCACCCGGACCTGATCGTCCGCCGCTGCCTCCTGCAGATGGTTGGTGAGCTGCGCCACCAGCTCCGCGGAGAGGGCGTTGCGGTTGCTGGGCGAGTCCAGGGTCAGGCGCAAAACCGGGCCATCGCGGGAGACCCGCACCAAGTCGGCGACTAAGCTCACCCTCAGCTTTCTCTCAGATGGCTCCTATGTGCCCGGCCTAGCTTGGTGGTCAGAGCCATAGGAGATGGGGCCTGATAACGTCAGGTAAGGAATGATGCACGAGAAGCGGGCGCTAACGGCTGCAGCGAGTCGGTCCAGCGTTCGCCGGTGGTCAGCTGCCCTGATCGCACCCGTGCTTGCCGTGATGGTGGCAGGGTGTGCCAGCGCCTCGGCCGGCACGGGCGGCAGCGCCCCCAAAGTGGCCAGCATTCCCGCGCAAACCGCCTCCGCCGCCGAGCAGAAGGCAGCCAAGTCGCTGAACCAGGGTTACGCCAGCCTCTACAAGACCGTGAGCCCTTCTGTGGTCCAGATCGCCACTTCGTCCGACCTCGGGTCCGGCGTGATCTTCAACTCCTCGGGTGACATCGTGACCAACAACCACGTCGCCAACGGTAAGAAGACCTTCACCGTCACTCTGGCCAACGGCAAGCAGTACCAGGGCACGCTGGTCAACAACTTTGCTCCCGACGACCTCGCGGTGATTCACATCAACGCCAGCGGTCTGCATCCGGCGACCTTTGCCAACTCCTCACAGCTGCAGGTGGGCGACCTGGTGATGGCGATCGGCAACCCGCTCGGGTTCCAGAGCAGCGCCACCACCGGGATCGTGAGCGCACTCGGGCGCACCGTCAGCGAGCCCAACGGGGTGACCCTGCCCAACGCAATCCAGACCAGTGCTCCCATCAATCCCGGCAACAGCGGCGGTGCTTTGGTCGACCTGGAAGGCCAGGTGATCGGCATCCCCACTCTGGCGGCGGTAGACCAGCAATTGGGCGGCGAGGCCTCAGGAATCGGCTTCGCCATCCCGAGCAACGTGGTCGCGGCGATTGCCGGGCAGATCGTCAAGCACGGCCACGTGATCAATTCCGGCCGAGCCTTCATCGGGGTTGAGGTGGACCAGGTCACCAACAGCAGCGGCGCGGACGCGGGGGTGTTGGTGACCAAGGTGTCCCGTGCCGCCGCCGCCAAAGCCGGACTCAAGCCCCAGGACGTGATCCTGGCGGTCGACGGTCACCAGACGCTGTCGGTATCCAGCCTGACCGACCTCTTGGCGACCAAGAAGCCGGGCCAGGTGATCACGCTCAAGATCAAGCAGCCCAACGGCAGCCAGACCACGATCCACCTCAAGCTGGGCGAACTGCCGGCCACCAGCGGCTAGGGGGCCTCCTCGGCTTCGGCCTAAGATGGGTACTGGTCGCAAAGGAGGTGGCAGATGACGGAACCCGGCCAGCACGGCATGGGCGAGGGGGAGGAGCAGGTCGCCTGGCTGCGCACGCCCTACCGCGCCCCGATCTACGACCGCGACGGTGCCGAGTTCGGCACGGCGGAGTCCCTGTTGGGAGACGAGGAATCAGACATATTCCACGGGCTGGCGGTGAAGCCGGCGCATGGGGGACCGCTCCGCGAGCTTAAGGCCGACAACATCGCCAAGATCACCACCGTGGCCGTATACACCGATCTCACCGCCGCCGACGCCGATCAGCTGCCTCCCTACCAGGAGGAGCGCTGGTTTCACTTGGGCGAGGGCGGGCTTTTTCGCAAGCGGCCGGAGTGGCGCAAGGGCTGACCCCGCTTGGCTCTGGACGGCGGTAGCCCGCAGGGACCCCCGGACGAGGGGCGGGTGGTCTTCAACCGAAGGAACGTCGCCTTGGCCGGCCTGGCCGTGCTGGCGGTCGTGGTGCTGGTGCTCGGGCTCGTGGTGGGCAACCTCACCCGGGGCGGCTCCGGCGGTGCGGGGGCAACGACCGGATCGGGAAGGCTTTTGGTCATGCTGTCGGTCGCAGTTCCCTCTCACCCGACCGGCTCGCTGAACGCCCAGGTCAGCGGAATTCGGCTCAGGTCCGACTCCGGCTCCTGGACCACCTACGGCTCGTCGGCCCGGGAGCTGAGGCTGCCGGGCAACTTCACCGCTCCCAACAGTGACAGCCTCTTCCTCACCTCGGTGCCGGCCCAGACCTATGACCGCGCCCAGCTGGAGCTGCGGTCCCGGTCGGGGTCGGGTGCGCCTTCCCAGCCGGTTGACCTCAAGGTGAACGCGGGCAGGCTGAACGAACTTCTCTTCACGGTCCGCCTGGGCACCTCCTCCGCCGGAGCCACCCAGCTGACCTCGATGCTGGCCTACGCCGGCGGCACCCAGGTCAACTTCGGCCTGCAGGTGGCGGCGGGGCAGGTGGTCAAGGCGCCCACGGTGGGCCTTCAAAATCAGAGCGGCCAGCCGGTGTCGCTAAGCCAGTACCGCGGCAAGGTGGTCGTCCTGGCCTCCTTCCTCACCGAGTGCCAGGAGACCTGCCCTCTGATCGCGGCAGCACTGCTCCAGCTCCACCAGGAGCTGGTGCAGAAGGGGTTGTCGGGCTCGGTCCAGATCCTGGAGGTGACGCAGGATCCCAAGGACGACAGCCCGGCGATCCTGACCAAGTACCGCAACTACCTCTCGCTGCCCTGGCCGCTGCTGACGGGCTCGACCAGCAACGTCAACAGCTTCTGGAGCGCGCTCAAAGTGCCCCCGGCGGTCGACCAGCCGTGGGGCGGGACTCCGGCGGTCGATCTGCTCACCGGTAAGCCCGAGCCGTACAACATCGTTCACGAGTCGGTCCTGGACGTGATCAGCCCCCAGGGCTACGTCGTGGCCCAGGTCCAGGGCCAGCCCTCGCTTGGCAGCAAGCCGGTGCCCAAGTCGATCTACAACTACCTGGATCAGCAGGGGCTCGCCGAGCAGCGCGCGGGTGGTTCCTGGAACTCCCTGGACGTTTACCAGGTGGTGGCCGGTCTGCTGCAGGCGCGGGGCAACATCAAGGCCTTCCAGCGGCCAGGCGCAGCCCCGGTCCCCGGCGACCGAGCCCCGGGCTTCACCCTGGCTTCGACCGCCGGCGGGAGCGTCTCCCTGAGCGGGCTGCGCGGCCACCCGGTGATGCTCGATTTCTGGGCCACCTGGTGCACCAACTGCCGCGCCGATATGAAGCTTGTGGAGCAGACGGCATCCAAATACGCGCCCCAGGGGCTGAAGGTGGAGCTGATCGACTACCAGGAGTCGCGCAGCGCGGTGACCAAGTTCCTGCGCCAGAACGGGATCAACCTGCCCTCGCTGCTCGACTCTCAGGCCAAGGTCGCTCAGAGGTACGGGGTGCCGGGACTGCCGGTGGCGGTATTCATCTCCAAGGCCGGGACGGTCAAGGCGATCGAGCTCGGCCAGCTTCAGCAGGCACAAGTCCAGCAGGACATACCCAAGATCCTCGGGCCGTGAGCGCGGCGGCTCTTGCTAGCATCGGCCGCATGTCTCCGGCGGCCCGGGTGCCGATGCCCTTGCGATGTATCGGGCGCCCGCTGGGTTTTCTGAGCTAGCGCCGTCGCCAGCGGGCGACACGTCCGGCGGCTGTTCGTTGCCGCGCGCAGTCCCTTGGGTCTGCTGCCGCGAACCGACCATCCACTCAGAAATTAGGAGACAGCCGTGAGCGAGTACGCCAACCCGCAGGCGCTGGTCACCCCCGATTGGCTGGCCCAGCACCTCAACGATCCCGAACTGCGCATCCTCGACGTGGACGAGGACACCGAGGCCTACGGCCGCGGGCACATCCCGGGCGCGCTCGGGGTGCACTGGCGCGACGACCTGCAGACCCCGCTCCAGCGGGACTTCATCGGTCCCAAGGAGTTCGCCGAGCTCATGGACCGCCTCGGCATCACGCCAGAAACCAGGGTGATCCTCTACGGAGGCAACAAGAACTGGTTCGCCGCGTACGCCTACTGGTACTTCAAGTACTACGGGCACGACCAAGTCCAGCTTCTCGACGGGGGGCGCAAGAAGTGGGAGCTGGAGGGCAGGCCCCTGGTCACCGAAGTGGCCAACCCGCCTGCCAGCAGTGGCTACCCGGTGCCCCGGGGCAACGACCGCATCCGCGCCTTCCGCGACCAAATTGCCGCCGAGGTGGTTGGCAGGCAGGACAAGGGGCTGGTCGACGTCCGCTCCCCCGAGGAGTACCGCGGCGAGCGTTTGGCGCCAGACCACCTGCCCAGCGAGGGGGCCCAGCGCGGAGGCCACATTCCGGGGGCGCGCAACATCCCCTGGGCCAAGGCGGTGGACCCGGAGCAGGAGACCTTCCTGCCCGCCGAGCGGCTGCGGGAGCTCTACCAGGCGGAGGAGATCACTCCGGACAAGGAGGTGGTTGCCTACTGCCGCATCGGTGAGCGCTCGGCCCACACCTGGTTCGTCCTGAGCGAGCTGCTGGGATATCCCAACGTGCGCAACTACGACGGGTCCTGGACCGAGTGGGGAAGCTTGGTCCGCGCCCCCATCGAGCGCTGAGCGAAGCGGGGGTGGGGGCAGTTGGCCCCCGCCCCCTGCGCTCGCCCACTGGCAGGCGGTACCGTGGGAGCATGGAATCGCTGGGAACCCTCCCCCGCCGCCCCCGCGGTTGAGCGTGGAGCAGCCGGGGGCCCCCGCCTTTCCGGCCGAGGCTGGCCAGGCTCCCGAGGGGATCTACCGCTACCGGATCGAGCGGACTCTGCGACTGCGCAACGAGAACCGGCCGGGCGTGCTGGGAGAGGTCGCCACCGCCATCGGGTCCGCCGGAGGCAACCTGGGTGACATCCGCACCGTGCAGCGGGGTTCGCGGCACGTGGTCCGGGACATGACCGTCAGCACCGTGGACCTGCAGATGCTGGAGGAGGTTCTCGACGCCGTGCGCGCCTTGCCGCACACCCAGCTGCTGGACGTCCGCGACGAGGTGCTCAAGGTGCACCTCGGTGGCAAGCTGCGGGTGGGCGCCCGCTACCCGGTGCACAGCATCGCGGACCTGCGCCTGGTCTACACCCCGGGCGTGGCCGAGGTCTGCCGGCGCATCGCCGGCGACAAGTCGGTGGCGGATCGCTACACCGGGATCAGCAACTCCGTCGCCGTGGTCACCGACGGCACCGCCATCCTGGGGCTCGGGAATATCGGGCCGGTCGCGGGCATGCCGGTGATCGAGGGTAAGTGCGCCCTGCTCGCCCAGCTGGTCGGGATCGAGGCCTTTCCCGTCCTGGTCCAGCCCGGCGATTCGCAGGCGATTGTCGACGCCGTGGTTCGGATCAGCCCGACCTTCGGAGCGATCCAGCTGGAGGACTTCGCCGCGCCCCACTGCTTCGAGATCGCTCCGGCCCTGCAGGAACGGCTGGAGATTCCGGTGATGCACGACGATCAGCACGGCACCGCCACCGTGGTGCTGGCCGCGTTGGTGCGCGCGTCGCAGCTGGTCGAGCGCGACCTGGCATCGCTAACCGCCGGCGTGATTGGGCTGGGGGCGGCGGGATCGGCCATCGCCCAGTTGCTGATGCGCTTTCAGGGACGTCCGGTCTTGGGAACCGGGCGCACCGCCGACTCCGTCCAGCGCCTTCGTGAGGCCGGGGGCGAGGCGGTGGAGATGGACGAGCTGCTGGGGAGGGCCGACGTGGTGATCGCCGCGACCGCCCAGCCCGGGCTGATTCGCCCGGACCAGATCCGACCGGGCCAAATCATCTTTGCCCTTTCCAATCCGCTGCCGGAGATAGAACCGGAGCTGGCAATGGCCGCCGGCGCGGTACTCGCGGTCGACGGGGCGGTGGTCAACAACCTGCTGGGCTTTCCCGGGCTCTACCGCGGCGCGCTCGACACCCGGGCACGCCGCTTCAACACCGAGATGTACCTGGCCGCCGCCGCGGCGATCGCCGACCTGGCCCGAGAGGAGGAGGTCGTCCCCGACGCTCTCGACCCGGCCGTCCACCAAGCCGTGGCGCGGGCCGTGGCGCGCGCCGCGGTGCGCTCGGGCGTGGCCCGCCAGGAGCCGACCACCGACTACTACGAGGACTGGCCGGCGGGCTGATCCGCCCGGGGGCAACTTACGATGACCGGGTGCCGAGCCTGACCATCGACGTGGTGCCGGAATCCCAGCTGGAGGAGATCCGGCCGCTGCTGCTGGACCTGCTCCACTCGGAGCAGAACAGTTCCGCCGAGGTGCAGGTCAGCCGGGAGAGCCTAGAACAGTGGTTGCCCGCCACCGCGGCCAGCTTTCAGGGTCGCAATCACATCTACGCGGCGCGCTTGAACGGGCGCGTGGTCGGTTTCTGCTGGTGCGTGATCTTCGACCCGGGCACCGGTCTGGAGGGGGAGGTGGCCGAGCTCTACGTCGAGCCCGGCGCGCGCGGGCAGGGATTGGCCGGACGGCTGGTGCAGGCGGCGGTGGAGCTGTTCAAGCGCGAACGCGTCACTTTCGCCTGCGTCTGGACCCGGCCGGAGAACGAGACGGCGGTGCGGACCTATCGCCGGGCGGGCTTCTCGCCGACGGACCAGCTGGTCATGACCTGGTACCCGTAGCCGGTGGAGGAGCGACCGGGAGCGCACCAACGACCGGCGATCCGGGTGCTGGCCGGAGCTGCGGCGGCGCTCTTGCTGGGGCTGATCGCCGGCGGCGGGGGAGCCTATCTCCTGATCCGCCACTTCGGGCTCACCACCGCGCCGCCCGTGATCGTGCACAGCGTGACCAAGTCGCCGTCCGGGGGCAGCTCCGTGGCCGCGATCGCCGCCAACATCTCCCCGGCGGTGGTGCAGGTGGTCAGGGAATCGGCCGCGGCGACCCCGCCGATCCCCGCCGACGTGTCATCAGGCTTTTTGGTCGGCTCGACTGGGGTGGTGGTCACCAGCGAGGGAGCGGTGGACGGCGCCTCCGGCCTCGCGGTCCTGCTGAACTCCGGTCAGGTGCTGCCCGCCACCGTCGCCGGCAGCGACCCCGCGACCGGGGTGGTACTGCTTCAGGTGTCCGGGTCCAATCTCCCTTCCGGGCTGAGCTTCGGCTCGCCGCCAAGCCTGGGTGATGCGGTGGTGGCCGTATCCCACCCCTATGGATCGGGGCTGAACGTGGACATCGGCACCGTGAGCCAGGTGGCGATGACCGTGACCGTGCCAGACTCGGCGGCCAAGGGCGGCTCCGCCACGATCGACGGGGTGGCCCAGGTCAACTTCGCCGAGCCGCTGGGCAGCTCCGGAGGGCCGTTGGTCAACTCGGCGGGCCAGGTGGTGGGGGTGATGGCGGGCCAGCCGATGCAGCCCACCGACCAGGGCGCCAACGCAGGCGCACTGGGCTTTGCCCTCGATGCCAGCGACTCTCAGGCGATGGTCTCTTCTTTGTCTGAGCTGGGCACCCTTCCCGCGCCCGTCGGTGTGGTGGCACGGCTGCTGGACCCCTCCAGCGCGGCCGCGTTGGGGCTTCCCGCCGGCGCCCAGGTGGTGTCGGTGGTCGCGGGGTCGGCCGCTGCCACCTCGGGCCTGCTGCCCGGCGATGTGGTCACCGCCGTCAACGGCAAGGCGGTGGAGGCGGCCGGGCGTGCGCCCGCCTACCCCAGCCTGGCCGACCTGCTCCGATCGTACGGCGCGGGGGCGTCGGTAACCCTGACCATCTACCGCGCCTCTGTCCAGCACCAGCTATCGCTTACCCTTCCCTCGGCCTGAATCCAGAAGAAGGGGAGAGCGCTTGGAGATCACCTGGCTCGGCGACAACCAGCTGCTGCTGCGCGGCAAACAAACCCGGGTTCTGCTGGATCCGCCCGCGGGACGGTCCAAGGCATCCCAGCCGGCCGAGATCGTGGTGACCGCTCGAGGGGGTGAGAACATCCTCAGGCCGGAGAACGGTCCCCAGGTGGTGGCCCTGCCCGGCGAGTACGAGCTCAAAGGGGTCTCGGTGGTGGGGGTGGCCGTCAGCGACGGCACCGTCTTCGTGACCGAGGTGGACGACGTCGCGGTCTGCAACTTCGGCGACCTCCCGGCTCGCCTGCAGGAGGAGCAGATCGACAGCCTCGGGAACATCGACGTGCTCACGGTCTCGCTGGAGCCGGGCTCGCCTCAGCGGGCGCTGGAGGCGGCCCAGCTGGTGTCCCGCCTGCAGCCCGCGGTGGTGGTGCCGGTGGGGTACCGGGCGCAGGGCGAAGGCATGCCCGACCAGCTGGCGGCGTTCGCCAAGGAGATGGGAGTCACCCAGTTCTCACCTCAAGCCAAGCTCACGCTTACGGGATCGGCCGGCGGCGGGGATGAGACCAGGGTGGTCCTGCTGGAGGCCCGGGGCTGAGGGGCATGTGCTAGGATCCGGCCACATGGGTGTTGTCCCCCCGTGTGGCGGCGGGAGCCGCTGATGGCGAAGTTCATCTTCGTCACCGGGGGAGTGGTGTCCGGGATCGGCAAGGGGATAACCGCCGCTTCTCTGGGCACGATCCTGAAAGCGAGAGGGCTCCGCGTTGCCCTGCAAAAGCTCGACCCCTACATCAACATCGATCCCGGAACCATGTCCCCCTACCAGCACGGCGAGGTCTTCGTCACCGACGACGGAGGCGAGACCGACCTCGACCTGGGCCACTACGAGAGGTTCGTCGACACCAACCTCAGCAAGGCAAGCAACGTCACCACCGGGAAGATCTACAGCGAGGTGATCGCCAAGGAGCGCCGGGGCGACTTCCTGGGGGCGACGGTGCAGGTGATCCCCCACATCACCAACGAGATCAAGGACCGGGTCCGCCGCGTCGCCGAGGAGGCCGAGGCGGAGATCGTGATCGTCGAGGTGGGGGGGACGGTGGGCGACATCGAGTCGCTGCCGTTCTTGGAGGCCATCCGCCAGCTCAAGAACGACGTCGGCCGGCGCAACACCTTCTACGTGCACGTCACCCTGGTGCCCTTCGTCGAGGCCAGCGAGGAGTTCAAGAGCAAGCCCACCCAGCACTCGGTGCAGACGCTGCGCGGCATCGGCATCCAGCCCGACGCCATCGTCTGCCGGTCCCGCCAGCCGCTTGGCGCAGGGGTCCGCGACAAGATCGCCCTCTTCGCCGACGTCGAATCCCAGGCGGTGATCTCGGTTCCCGACGCCCGGACCATCTACGAGGTGCCCCTGATGCTCGAGGGGAGCGGCCTCGGCCGCTACATCACCGACCAGCTCGGGATCGAGGCGCCCGCGGCCAGCCTCGGCCAGTGGGAGCGTCTGGTGGACCGTGTGCTGGGGGCCGAGGACGCCGTCACCGTGGGGGTTGCGGGCAAGTACGTCGCACTTCCCGACGCCTACATCAGCGTCACCGAGGCGCTGCGCCACGCCGCCGCCGCCCACGGCGTCGGGCTGGACGTCCGCTGGATCAACACGGAGACCCTGGATCTGGGCGACCGCAGCCCGTTCGAAGGTCTCCACGGACTCGTGATCCCGGGCGGGTTCGGCCACCGCGGCATCGAGGGCAAGATCGCAGCCTCCCGGTACGCGCGCCGGCACCACCTTCCCTACCTCGGACTGTGCCTCGGCATGCAGTGCGCCTGCATCGACATCGCCCGTGAGGCTCTGGGGACCGACGACGCCAACAGCACCGAGTTCAACGCCTTCACCGAGCACCCGGTGATCGACCTTTTGCCGGAGCAGCGCGACGTGGCCGACATGGGTGGGACCATGCGGCTGGGGATGTACCCCTGCAAGCTTGAGCCGGAAACCCGCGCAGCTCAGGCATACGGCGAACCGGTGGTCTACGAGCGCCACCGCCATCGCTTCGAGTTCAACAACCGCTACCGTGAAGTCTTGGAGCGGTCCGGGGTGGTGTTCAGTGGCACCTCGCCGACCGGACGGCTGGTGGAGATCATGGAACTCCGCGACCATCCCTTCTTCGTCGGCAGCCAGTTCCACCCCGAGTTCCGTTCCCGGCCGCATCGGCCGCATCCCCTCTTCCATGCGTTCATGGCCGCCTGCTTGGAGCGGGCAGGGCTTTCCCTGCAGCCGGAGCTGCCACACGACCCTGCCGTAGCCTCGGTGTGAACCGGGGTGCGCTCAGGCCCCTTCTGAGCGATCCCGCCGGATCACTCCGGGTGGCACCGTCCGGCTGGCAAGCGGTGGCCCAGACCGGCGCCAGCTGGACCTCCTGGTCGGAGTGGATCCCGCTGCCCCAAGGCTCGACGCTGATGCACCTCCCCGGGAGACTTGCGGTGGGGTGGCGGGCGGGGGAGCCGGAACCGCGACCCATCAGCGGGGCGCTGGCCGTGGCCGCCGTGCTGCCGGTGGGTTATTTGCGCCTGATGCTGCCCGCGCTCCATCTCCCGGGCCGCGAGCAGCCGACTTTGCCTTTGTACGGTTACTGCGCCGCCGCGGAGAGGGAAGGCGAGGTGGTGGTGGCGGCGCTGCGCAGCGATGACTACGGGCCCTGGACCGGTGCCCGGGCGCCGCGGCCCGAGCTGGAGCGGGCGGTGATCGCCGCCCAGCGGTTGCTGCCGCGGAACCGGGTGGTGGCCCAGCTGTCGATCTGCGCCCTGCAGCACGGGTGCCTCACCGCCCAGAACACCTTCCTGCGCAGGGGCGAGGGAGCTTTGCCGACCTCGGCCGCCTGCAACGCCGACTGCCTGGGCTGCATCTCGCTGCAGACGGACTCCGGCGCTCCCGCGCCGCAGCCCCGGATGCCCAAGGGCCCGACCGCCCAGGAGTTGGTCGAAGTCGCCGGCTACCACCTCGAGGCCCCCAGCGGGAGCATGGTCAGCTTCGGACAGGGGTGCGAGGGCGAGCCGCTCTTGCGCGAGCGGGCGCTGCGCTCAGTCGTGGCCGAGCTCAAAGACCGCTTTCCCGGGGCGACCATCCACATCAACACCAACGGCAGCCGGCCCCAGGCGCTCCGCCGCCTGATCGAGGCGGGGCTCAACAGCTGCCGCATCAGCGTCTTCAGCTTTCGGGAGGAGCTGCTCCGCGCCTACTACCGGCCGCGGGGCTACGGGTTGGCGGAGGTGCTCGCGTGTGCCCGGGTGGCTCGGGAGCTGGGCTGCCAGCTCACGATCAACCTGCTCACCTTCCCCGGTGTGACCGACCTCCCCGACGAGGCCGCCCTCACCATCCGCCGCTTGGGCGAGCTGGACGTGCAGCAGCTGCAGCTGCGCTCGCTCAACGTCGACCCCAGCTGGCTGTTGTCGAGGCTGCCCGCCTCCACCGCCCGCCCGCTCGGGCTTAGAAAGTTCGTCGAGCGGGTACGTGTTGAGCTGCCCGGCCTGAAACTTGGGAACTTCACCCGGCCGGTGGCAGCGGCGTTGGAGGCCACTTCCGGCTCATGAGCGATACCGATTCCGGCGAGCGCTGGCCCCCCCTGACCTGGGAGGGCGGTGCCGGTGCGGGCAGCCCTGCGGAGGTAGTCGAAGCCCCGACCCCGAGCTGGCCGCAGCCGGACCCTGGTCGCCACCGTACCGAGGCGGCGCCGACGGTGAAGCGCGGTCTCTGGGGCGGGCTGGTGGCGGCGCTGGGCGCCTTCCTGAAGTACGGGGTGCTGCTGCTGAAGCTGGGGGCCTTCAAGGGCACCCTGATCACGATGGCGATCAGCGTCGTCGTCTACTCCCTCTTCTTCGGCCCCGTGTTCGCGATCGGATTCGTGCTCCTCCTGCTGGTGCACGAAATGGGCCACTACGTCGTTGCCCGGCGGATGGGGCAGCGGGTGGGCGCACCCGTCTTCATCCCGCTGCTGGGTGCGCTGATCAACATGCGCCAGCAGCCGCGATCCGTCAGCGAGGAGGCCACAATGGCCCTGGCGGGCCCGCTGGTGGGCACGGCCGCGTCCTGGGCCTGTCTGGTGCCGGCGCTCTTGCTGCACCAGGAGTTCTGGGCGGCCCTCGGCTATCTGGGCTGCCTGATCAACCTCTTCAACCTGATCCCGGCCACCCCGCTGGACGGGGGTCGCGTGTCCGCCGCCATCTCCAAGTGGGCAAACCTGGTCGGCCTGCTGGTGCTGGCCGGCTACGCGCTCTGGTCGTTCAGCGTCGCCCAGGCCGCCTCCCCGGTGCTGCTGATCATCATGGTCTTCGCCATCTTCGGGACCATCTCACGCTTCCGCCAGGCCCGGTTCATGCCCCAGTACCTGAGCGTGCCCACCGCCAGGCGCTGGGCGTTTTTGGGCCTCTACTTGGGTTTGGTGCTGGTCGCGGTCCTGGGCGTGATCAGCGGCAACACCTACCTGCAGCACGTGCATCAGATAGTCGGCTAGGCTTGCCCGCCGGAGTCCCAACCCGCGCCGGGGCCGGGGTCGCCCGCCCGCTGGCGGCGCCTCCTGGCGGTACGTGCAGGCGTGAAGTGCGCCTGAGTTGGGTAGGTTGCTAAGCGTCGGCCGGTCGACCGTCCAAAAATCCCTCTGCTAGACTCGAGGTCCCGATGAAAGCCATACATCCCGAGTACTTCCATGACGCGCAGGTGATCTGCTCCTGCGGCAACGTCTTCACTACGGGGTCCACCCAGAAGACGCTCCACACCGAGGTCTGCAGCGTCTGCCATCCGTTCTTCACCGGCTAGCAGCGCATCGTTGACACCGGTGGCCAGGTGGAGCGCTTCCGCCGCCGGGCCCAGCGGGCCCAGCGCTAAAGCCGCACGGCGGCTCAGCGGTGCAGGCTGAGGTCGCTCAGCTCTCTCCCGGGCTGGTGGCGCGCATGGAGACGGCGCGCCAGCGGTATCAGGCCGTCAGCACCCAGCTAGAGGATCCCAAGCTGGCCTCAAACCCGGCCCAGCTCGAGCGGCTGGGCAAGGAGCTCGCCCAGCTGCGCCCGGCGGTGGAGGCCTACCGCGCTCTGATCCGCGCCAGCGACGAGGCCGCCGAGGCTCGCCGCCTAGCCGAGGACGAGGCCGATGGCGAGATGCACGCCTACCTGCTGGACGAGGCTCAGGCCGCCGACAGCCGGGCGGAGCAGCTCACCGCCCAGCTCAAGCGCCTGCTGCTGCCCCGCGACCCGGACGACGAGAGGGACGCGGTGGTGGAGATCAGGTCCGGCACCGGCGGGGAGGAGGCTGCCCTTTTCGCCGCCGACCTGCTGCGCATGTACACGCGCTTTTGCGAGCGCCGGGGCTGGGAGCTCGAGCTACTCACCAGCTCGCCCAGCGAGGCGGGCGGCCTCAAGGAGGTGAGCTTCGAGGTGCACGGGCGCGGCGCCTACGGCACGCTCAAGTTCGAGAGCGGGGTGCACCGGGTCCAGCGCGTCCCACGCACCGAGTCCCAGGGGCGGATCCACACCTCAGCCGCCAGCGTGGTGGTGCTTCCCGAAGCCGAGGACCTCGAGGTGGACCTCAACGAGGAGGACCTACGCATCGACGTGTACCGTTCCACCGGCCCTGGGGGCCAGAGCGTCAACACGACCGATTCGGCAGTGAGGATCACCCACCTCCCCACCGGGCTGGTCGTCGCCATTCAGGACGAGAAGTCGCAGCACAAGAACCGCGCCAAGGCCCTGCGAGTGCTGCGCTCCCGCCTGTACGACATGCGGATGGCGGAGCGCGAGGCGGAGCTGCAGCAGACCCGCCGCTCCATGGTCCGCCACGGCGACCGCAGCGAAAAGGTGCGGACCTACAACTTCCCCGACAGCCGGATCACCGACCACCGCATCGACCTCAAGACGGCACAGCTGCAGCGGATCCTGGAGGGGGAGCTGGAGCTGCTGATCGACCCGCTCCGGGCTGAGGAGCAGGCGCGCCGCCTCGGCGGCGCCGAGGACGTCTGAGCGTAAGCCGGCTCGCGGGGATGGCGATGTCCACTCAGCGGACGGAAAGTGCGGGGCACGCGCCCAGCCCGGCGAACCCGACGGCGATCCAGGTCGCATTAATCCGCCGCATTCCCGCTCTGCAGACCCCGCAGAGCCGCCGGCGGAGCGCTCACCAACAGCGCCGTGAGCCTCGGCGGCATGACCCGGGGCAGACGGTCGCGGAAGAGGCTCGCCGCGGCCAAAAGGACCGCCAGCATTGTCCCGGCCAGGGCGCGCCCGTAGCCCCAGGGGGGCGGCGATCCCTTCAGGCTGACCCGGGGGAGGGGGTGTGACGGTGAAAGACAGAGGCCGCGTAGAGCGCGCCCGGGCGGCGGGTCAGTTGGGCGGAGTAGGGG
>JBJKSO010000083.1:0-16611 GCA_046703825.1 Candidatus Dormibacteria bacterium | reverse complement strand
CGGGGCGCGCGGGGCCCAGCGGGCCCGGCGGCTGGAGCCCATAACGATCTGGGTGGCGTTGTGGGTCCGGGCCAGGTCCACCAGGGCCCGGGCCACGTTGCTGGCGGCAACCTCCTGGTAGCGTCCGCCGAGCTCGGCCAGCAGGGTGCGCTGGTGCTCCATCGAGGTGCGGGAGGGCCGGCTCAGGTCGTCGTCGGAGCGCACCCAGACCCCAATCAGCTCGCCCTTGACCCGGGTCGCCATCCGGGCCGCCCGGCGGATCAGGTGCTCGTCCAGGGGCGTACCGGTCAAGGCCACCAGGATTCGCTCACGCGTCTCCCAGGTCTCATCGATGCCGTGCCGTTGGCGGTACTCCTGCAGCCGCTCGTCCACCCGGTCGGCGACCCAGAGCAGGGCCAGCTCGCGCAGAGCGATCAGGTTGCCGGGACGGAAGTAGTTGGCCAGCGCCACATCCACGCGGTCGGCCGGGTAGATGTTGCCGTGGGCCATGCGTCGCCGGAGTGCCTCCGGGGTCTGGTCCACCAGCTCGATCTGGTCCGCCGCCCGCACCACCGCATCGGGGATGGTCTCGCGCTGCACAACCCCGGTCACGCTGGCCACCACGTCGTTGAGCGACTCCAGGTGCTGGATATTGACCGTGGAGATGACGTTGATGCCGGCGTCCAGCAGGCGCTCCACATCCTGCCAGCGCTTACGGTTGCGGCTGCCGGGAACATTGGTGTGGGCGAGTTCGTCCACCAGGGCCACCACCGGCTTGCGCGCCAGAACCGCGTCCACGTCCATCTCCTGGCGCTGCTGACCCCGGTAGTCCAGGAGGCGCGCAGGCACCACCTCCAGGCCCTCGATCAGCTCCGCGGTGTAGCGGCGCCCGTGGGTCTCAGCCCAGCCGACCACCACATCGGTGCCGCGGGCGTGCCGGCGGTGACCCTCAGACAGCATGGCAAAGGTCTTGCCCACGCCGGGCGCGGCACCCAGATAGATGCGCAGGCTGCCGCGCGGTGGCGAGATCCCTGCCGCGGAGTCGGTCCAGGCCAGCCTGGTCCTGCCGTCAATGCCCAACTTGGAACTCCAACCAGTCCAGCAACCGGACTATAGGCCCGGACGCCACCGGGACAGCCGCGAGCCGGGTATATGCTTGATCTGGAGGTGCCCGGGTTCGAACTCGGGACGCAAGCATCGGAGACAGCGACGTTGGTGAACGCGGTGGCGCGGTGGCTGCGGGCCGGATGGCCCTCCCCAGGCCAGGCGGCGCCGGCACTCGATGTTGCCGCCCCCCGTGGGGCGGTCGCAGCCATCCTGCTGACGGCGGCCCTGGCGGCGGTCATGCTGCCGATACGCCAGGACGTAGGCCAGGGGACCAGCGGCCTGATCCTGGTGATCCCGGTGGTGGTCGGGACCAGCCTCGGGGGCTGGTTGGCGGGCCTGCTGGCGGTGGGGCTGGGATTTTTGACCTACGACCTCCTGTACATCCCCCCCTACCTGACGCTGGCGGTCAGCAGCCTTCGCGACTGGGCAACGCTCGGCGTGTACGTGGTGGTGGCGCTCGTGGTCTCCCAGGTCGTGCTCTCGCTGCAGCGGGCGCGGCGCCAGGCGCGGCGGGGGGAGGAGGACACCGGCCACCTGCTCGCGGTGGCTGAGCTCCTGATCGAGGACAAATCGCTGGAGGAGCTGCTCGCGTCGGTGGTCGAGACCGTGCACCGGGAGTTCAGGTTGGACTCGGCAGCGGTGCTGCTCCCCGGACCAGCGGGGCGGTTGCGGGTGGTGGCGCTGGCGGGCCAGCCCATCGGCGATGAGGCGGTGGCGGCTGCGGTCGGCAGCCAGGGATCCTCCGCTCCGCTGGCGCTGGCCGGGCGTGCGGGCCTGCGCACCCTGCCGCTGGTCACGTCCCAGCGCCCGGTCGGCACCCTGCTGCTGGCGGGGGCGGCACTGAGCCCGGAGGAACACCGGCTGCTCGGCATCTACGCCAACCACGCTGCTTTGGCGGTGGAGCGGGCTCAGCTGCGTGAGCAGGCGCTGCGCACCCGCCTGCTCAGCCAGGTGGACAGCTGGCGCCGGGCCCTGCTGGGGTCAGTCGCCCACGACCTGCGCACGCCGCTGGCGTCGATCAAGGCCGCTTTGTCGGACTTGGCCGACGACAGCCTGCGCCTCTCCTTCGCCGACCGCCGCGAACTCCTGGCCACGGCTGAGGAGGAGACCGACCACCTGGCCGAGCTGGTGAGCAATCTGCTCGACATGTACCGGATCGAGGCCGGCACGAGGCGTCTCTCCCTGGAGCTGGTACCAGTGGGTGAGCTGGTGGAGGACGCCCTGGAGAGCATGCGCGGGCGGCTGCTCGGCGTTTCGGTCACCACCCGGCTCCCGACCGGTCTTTCGGTCCAGGTCGACCACGCGCTGATGGTGCGGGTGCTGGTGAACCTTCTGGACAACGCGGTCCGGCACACGCCGGACCATACCCCGGTCACGATCGCCGCCCAGGCCAGGGGCGAGTGGATCGAGCTCACCGTCTCCGACCGCGGGCCCGGACTCTCCGAGGACAAGCTCGCCCAGGTCTTCGCCCCCAGCGCCCGGCGGCTGGAGCAGGGCGGGGTCGGGCTGTCGATCTGCCAGAGCTTCGTCGAGGCCCATGGCGGTCGCATCCGCGCGGCCAGAGGCCGGGAGGGCGGTCTCGAGCTGGGAATCCTGCTTCCGGCCGCCTAGAAGCGCTTGTCCAGGCTCCTTCTGATCGACGACGAGCCGGCGATCCTGCGCGCCCTCAGCGTGGGGCTGCGGGCCAGAGGCTACGAGCTGGTGACCGCGCGCACCGGCGAGCAGGGGCTGGCGGAGGCGGCCCTGAAGCGCCCCGACGTGGTGGTGCTCGACCTGCAACTGCCGGACATGGACGGCACCGAGGTCTGCCGCCAGCTGCGGGGCTGGAGCGAGGTGCCGATCCTGGTGCTGTCGGCCCACGGGCACGAAGACCGCAAGGTGGCCGCCCTGGACGCTGGTGCCGACGACTTCATCACCAAGCCGTTCGGGATGGCGGAGCTGCAGGCCCGGATCAGGGTGGCGCTGCGCCACAAGGATCAGCGCCCGCCGGAGCCCGACCTGCTGGTCGGACCCCTCCGCCTCGACCTCGCCGCCCGCCGGGTGACCAAGGACGGCCAGAGAGTGGACCTCACCGCCACCGAGTACCAGATGCTCGCCTACCTGGCACGCAATGCCGACCGGGTGGTGACTCAGGACCGGCTGCTGGCCGAGGTCTGGGGCAGCCGGTACGGCGCTGACGCCCACTATCTGCGGGTCTACGCCAACCGCCTGCGGCGCAAGCTCGGCCTTCGCCACGGCGAGCTGCTGCTGACCCACCCGGGGGTCGGCTACGAGCTCAGGACCCCCGAGAGCGCGAGGTGACCGACCTCCGGCTGTGCTGCGCCAGCCGCGCCACGGCCTCGTTGAGCTGCAGCACGTTGACCACGGGCTCACCGAGGAAGCCCCACTCGGCCCCCTGAGTCTTCCGGTGGACCAGCCGGCGCAGCGCCGCCTGGCTCAGGCCGCGGGCCCGCGCCACCTGGGGCACCTGCACCAGAGCCGCCTGGGGGGTGATATCCGGGTCGACCCCGCTCCCAGAAGTGGTGACCAGGTCGGCGGGCGGATTGATCACGCCCAGCTTCTTCTCGGCCGCGATCGCGGCGCGAACCTGGGTTGCCAGAACCTTCGAGGTGGGGCCGAGGTTGGTGCCGCCGCTGAGCGAAGGATTGTCAGCGTCCGGCCGACCGTGAAACCATTTCGCCCCGGTCCAGTGCTGACCGATGAGGGTGGAGCCGTCGGCGGTGATCGACCCGCCAGCCTGGTGCGGGAACCACCAGGCGGCCAACCCGGTCTCGGCGAGCGGGTAGATGAACCCGCAGATCACCGTGATCACAGCCAGAGCGATGAGCGCACGCCGTATGTGCAGGAGCATCAGCGGATACCAACTCCCGAGATGGCCATGTCGATCAATTTGATGAAGATGAAGGGAGCGATCACTCCACCGAGTCCGTAGACCAATAGATTGCGTCGCAGCAGCGCCTGGGGGCCCACCGGGCGATAGCGCACTCCCCGCAGCGCCAGGGGAATCAGGGCCACGATCACGAGAGCGTTGAAGATCACCGCCGAGAGGATGGCTGTGTGCGGACTGTAGAGCCGCAGGATGTTGAGCGCCTTGAGCTGCGGGTAGGTGGAGACGAACAGCGCGGGGATGATGGCGAAGTACTTGGCGACGTCATTGGCGATTGAGAAGGTGGTGAGTGCGCCGCGGGTGATCAGCAGCTGCTTGCCGATCGCCACCACCTCGATCAACTTGGTGGGGTTGGAATCGAGGTCGACCATGTTGCCCGCCTCCTTGGCTGCCATGGTGCCGGTGTTCATGGCCACCCCGACGTCGGCCTGCGCCAACGCCGGCGCGTCGTTGGTGCCGTCGCCGGCCATGGCGACCAGCCGACCCCCCGCCTGCTCCTTGCGGATCAGCTCGAGCTTGGCCTCGGGCGTCGCCTCGGCGAGGAAGTCGTCAACGCCCGCCTCGGCGGCGATGGTGGCAGCGGTCAGTGGGTTGTCACCGGTGATCATCACGGTGCGGATGCCCATGCGCCGGAGCTCATCGAAGCGGGCGCGGATCCCCGACTTCACCACGTCCTTGAGCTCAATCACCCCGAGAATCTGAGGTCCGTCCGCCACCACCAGCGGAGTGGATCCCGCCTTGGACATGCGCTCGATGGTGGGAACCAGTTCCGGCGGAATCGGCCCACCCTGCTCCTGCACCCAGGCACGCACCGCGTCCCCGGCTCCCTTGCGCAGGTGGCGGCCGCGGATGTCAAGCCCCGACATGCGCGTGGTGGCGCTGAACGGCACCACGCGGTGCTCGGCGCTCAGCTCGCGACCACGGATATTGAAGCGCTCCTTGGCCAGCACCACGATCGATCGGCCCTCGGGTGTGTCATCGGCCATCGACGCCAGCTGGGCAGCCTCGGCCAGCTCGCGCTCGCTGACCTGGGGCATGGGCACGAAGCTCTCCGCCATGCGGTTGCCCAGGGTGATGGTGCCGGTCTTGTCCAAGAGCAGGGTGCTGACATCTCCCGCCGCCTCCACCGCCCTGCCGCTCATGGCCAGCACGTTGCGCTGGACCAGCCGGTCCATTCCCGCGATCCCGATCGCAGAAAGCAGAGCGCCGATCGTGGTCGGGATCAGGCAGACCAGCAGCGCGATAAGGATCACCACCGGGACCCCGCCACCGGCGAAGGCGCCGAACGGTTCGAGGGCGACGCAGACCGGAATGAAGATGATGGTGAGCATCGCCAGCAGGATCGTGAGCGCGAGCTCGTTGGGAGTCTTCTGCCGGTTGGCTCCCTCTACCAGTTGGATCATGCGATCCATGAACGTGTGACCCGGCTCGGCGGTGATCCGCACCACTATGCGGTCGGAGAGAACTCGGGTGCCGCCTGTGACGGCCGACCGATCGCCACCACTCTCTCTGATGACCGGCGCCGACTCGCCGGTGATGGCGGACTCGTCAACGGACGCCACTCCCTCGATGACTTCGCCGTCGGAAGGAATCACGTCCTGCGCCTCGCAGACGACGGTGTCCCCCTTGCGCAGCTGGGCCGCGGTCACCTGTTGCTCGTCGCCGTCCGGCTTGAGTAGTCGCGCGGTGGCTTGCTGGCGGCCGCGGCGGAGGGTGTCGGCCTGGGCTCGACCCCGTCCCTCGGCCGTGGCCTCGGCAAAGTTGGCGAAGAGAACAGTGAAAAAGAGAGTTATGGTCACTAGCCAATCGAACACGGAGGGGTGGAGTATCGACTCAATCACCGTGATCACCGTGCCAACCAGGACCACGAACATCACGGGGTTGCGGACCTGAATCCGCGGGTCCAGCTTGAGCACCGCGTCGCGGACGGCCCGGCCCAGCATAGGTCCGGTCATCCAGGGGACCGTGCGCTGGCGGTGGTGGCCGGGGTGCTGACCTCCTGGCGCCGGCGAGCCAGGTTGCGATTGGCTTGGTTCGGGTTCACGCTCGGCGAGTTCCTGCGAGCTCATCCGAAGAGCACCCCATGGTGAACCAGGGCTTCGGCCAGCGGCCCGAGCGCCAGCGCAGGCAGGAAGGTGAGCCCTCCAACCAGGACCACAGTCCCGACCAGCAAGCCGACGAAGATCGGTTTGTCGGTGCGCATCGTCCCCGCCGTCACCGGGACCCGGCCCTTGGCCGCCAGCGACCCCGCCACCGCCAGCACCGGCACGATGATCCCGAACCTCCCGAGCACCATCGCCAGCGCACCTGTGAGATTGAAGAAGGTGGTGTTGCCGTTCAGGCCAGCAAAGGCGGACCCGTTGTTGTTCGCCTGCGAGGTGAACGCGTAGAGGATCTCCGAGAAGCCGTGCGGCCCTAGATTCAGGATCGAACTTCGGCCCGCCGGCAATGCGACGGCCAACGCCGTGAGCGCCAGCACTGTCATGGGCATCATCAGCACCCCGACCGCGGCGATCTTCATCTCCTTGGCCTGGATCTTCTTGCCCAGGTACTCGGGCGTCCGCCCCACCATCAGCCCGCCCACGAATACCGCCACGATCGCGAACAGCAGCAGTGTGTACAAGCCGCTCCCCACGCCCCCCGGCGAGACCTCGCCCAGCATCATCCCGGTGAGTGCGCCTGCCCCCCCTATGGGGGTGTAGGAGTCGAGCATGGAATCAACCGAGCCGGTGGAGGTGGAGGTGGAGGCCATGTCGAACACGTCCGAGATCGCAGGACCGAACCGCGTCTCCTTTCCGACCATGTTTCCACCGGATTGATGGGGCAGGCCGGCGGCCGTCACCGCGGGGTTCGGGCCGGTCTCCGAGTACAGGCTGAAGCCGACCACCGCGCTGAACAGGATCAGCATGGTCGCCAGCAGAGCCACCCCCTGTCGGATGCTCCCCACCATCTTGCCGAATGTGTAGGTAAGAGAGAAGGGAATGGACAGCAGGAGCGCAATCTCGAGCAGGTTGGTCAGTCCGGTCGGGTTCTCAAACGGGTGAGCTGCGTTGGCGTTGAAAAACCCGCCCCCGTTGGTGCCCAACTGCTTGATCACCGCCATCGATGCCACGGGGCCCAACGGGATGATCTGGGACACATTGTTCATGGAGTCGTGTATGTGTGCCGGGCCGCTCAGGGTCTGAACGGCGCCCTGGGCCACGAAGATCACCGCCATCACGGAGGCAATCGGCAGGAGGATGTAAAGCGTGCCCCGGATCAGGTCGGACCAGAAGTTGCCGATAGTGGGCGAGTCCCGCCGCACAAATCCCCGCACCAAGACGATGGCGATCTGAATACCCACTGCGGCGCTGATGAACTGCTGAGTGGCCAGCGCCACCATCTGCGTGAAGTAGGACATCGTCGCCTCACCGGCATAGTTCTGCCAGTTGGTGTTGGTCACGAACGACACCGCGGTGTTCAGCGCAAGGAAAGGGGGAACTGCTGCCAGGTGTTGGGGGTTGAGAGGCAGAAAGCCTTGGAGCCGTTCCAGTGCATACACCAGCAGCACTCCGGCCGCGGAGAAGACGATGGTCGCACCCGCATACCGCTTCCACGATTGCTCGGCGGTAGGATCGATTCCCAGCGCCCGGTAGATAGGGCTCTCGACCCAACTCAGCCAGTGCACCCTTCTGGTGTAGACGGAGGCCATATACGAGCCGAGAAAGCGCCAGGCGAACCCCAGGATGACGGCGAGCAACCCAAGGGAGAACCAGAATCCCATCAGAACCACTCGGGGCGAAAGAGCGCCAGCACAAGATAGGCGAAAGCTGCGGTGGAAACGACCAGCAGCACGATGTCGGCGACGCTCATGAGTACCGGTCGAGCGCTCCGATCATGAGATAGAGCAGGCCGAAGACCGCTAGGACCATCAGGACCACATACAGGTCGAACACGTCAGGAGAGTAGCCCGCTTCACGACAAAGCGGGGTCAACAGCTGGCCTCCAGACGTCAAAAGAAGATCAATTGCGCTGGCGCTGCCGGGATACCGTACGGTGAGAGTGGGTACGGGGCGGCCGATGGCGGAGGTGTCGAGTGTCACCGTCCTTGCGCTGGCAGTTGGTCCTTTTCGTCGGCGGACTGGCGCTGGCATGTCTTTGGACCGCCGCCTACACCTCCGCCTTCATCAACCCCAAACCACACCATCTACCGGTGGCTATCGTCGGTGCCGGCCCGGCCGCCAATGTCGCCGAGAGCCAGCTGGACCGGCTGGTGCCCGACGGCTTCGTCTGGAAGCCGATGGGCAGTCCAGCCGAGGTCAAATCCGCGATCGATCACCGAAGCGTGTACGCGGGCTTGGACCTCTTTGGGAGGCGCGCCGAACTTCTCGCCTCCACCAGAGCGGGCTACGAGGTCTTCGCGACGCTGTCCAGGGCTGTTGCGATGTGGGCCAAGGCGACTGGGAGGAGGCTGGCTTCGGTCGACGTCGCCCCACTGCCGAAGGACGATCCATTCGACCTGGCGATGTGGTTCCTCGCCTTCACGGTGCTGATTCCGAGTCTCTTCGTGGGCATCTGGTCATCTGTCCTCGGGCGCAGCAACAGGTGGTCGTGGGAGCAATTGCTGCTGATAGCCGTCTACTGCCTGGGCGTCGGACCGGTGGAGGTGGCCGTCGGTCAGATCTTCAACGCGACCATTGGCAGCCAGTTCTGGCTCGTCGCGGGCGTCTCGACACTCTTCGCGGCCTCAGTGAGCTACCCGGCCGCCCTCTTCGTCCGCATCCACCCCGTGGGAGCACTGGTCGCCGTGCTCGTGTACATCGTGGGCGGCCTGCCCGCCACAGGTGGACCGGGCGGCGCGCCGCAGCTGCTGGTGCAGCCGTTCAACGCCTTCGCCCGGGCCTTTCCCGACGCCATGGCCTACCAGGCCCTCACCAACATCAACTACTTCCACGGCCACGCGGTTGCACCGTTGGCCTGGATCATGGCCTTCTGGACGGCAGGCGGTCTCCTGGGGCTCGCCGGGCTGACCCTCTGGCAGTCGCGCGGAGGAGGTGCGCCCCTCTCCACGACCCGAGCCGCCTAGAGCGGTTGGGACCCCGAAAAGTGAAGCCCAGCCCCCCACCGACGGGCGGCTGCGGTCGGCTCAGTGCTGGCCGGCAAAAACCTGGAATCGCTCCGGGTCCGGCCGGCGCAGGACCAGTCCGTGCCCGGGCACGGACTGGTCCGGACGCAGGGCGCTGTCGACCGGCGGGATCGTGCCGTCGAAGATCATCGACTCGATCCGGACGTGATCGTGGAAGTACTCCAGGTGGCGCAGACGCTCCACAGCGCAGAACGCATGGGCGGAGATGGCTGGCGCGCAGTGGGCGGACATATCGATCTGCTTAGCCGCTGAGAGCCCGGAGACCTCGAGCAGCCCGGTGATGCCGCCGCAGCGAGTCACATCGGCCTGAAGGCAGTCGACACATCCGCCCTCAAGCCACTTGGCAAAGTCCGCCAGCACGAATCCATACTCACCGGCGGCGATCTCCAAGCCTCCCGGCCCGCGCTCCCTCATCAGGCGCAACCCCTCAAGGTCATCTGACGAGACCGGCTCCTCGAACCACACCACTCCCCACTGCTCGCGGAAGCGCGCAGCCCAGTAGAGAGCGTCCTTTCGGCTCAGGGCACCGTTGGCATCGGTGAAGATGTGCACTTCGTCGCCAATGGCTCGGCGCACGGCGTCGAGGCGTGCCGGATCCTCCCGCGGACGGCGCGAGGTCTTGAGCTTGACAGAGCTAATCCCCGCGGCGGTCCACCCGGAGAGCTGGGCGCCCAGGCGGTCAAGGGAGTAGTTGGTGAAACCGCCACTGCCGTAGACGGGGACCTGGTCGTGGAACGCGGGCAGCGCCCGGATGAGTGGCAGCTGCAGCAGGCGCGCCTTGAGATCCCACACGGCGATGTCCACCGCGGCCACGGCCATAGACCCGACGCCGGGGCGCCCAACGTTGCGGAGCTCGGTGAACATCCGCCGCCAGATGCGCCCTGGTACCAGAGCATCCATACCGAGCACCAAGGATGCAAGCTTCGTGTTGATGAGGTGCGCGACGGACACGTCTCCGTACGTGTAACCCAAGCCACTCTGGCCGCCGGCGCGGACCACAACGACGATGCAGGTGGTGGATGACCACTCGAGAGTGCCGTCGCTCTCGCGTCCGTCCGGCCCGTCGGTCGGGACCTCGTACGCGAGTACCTCCAGACCCTCAATCGGAACCGTGGTGCTGCTCACTGGCAAGGGCGGCGCTCCTCGAGAAGCTGTCGAATTGCGGAGCGACGCGGGGGTGGCGCCGCCAGCCTCACCGTAGCACCGACCTTCCGGCCAACCGCTTAAGCAACAGCGGCAGCCCGGGAAAGGCGGCAGCTAGGAGATGTTCACCAGCGCCCAGGAAGCCCCCGCATCAGTCGTCCGCCAGAGCTCGGAGTCCGCACCCTGACCGGTGCTCACCAGGGCCACGCCGACCTCAGCATCGGTGAAGCCTATGAACAGGACCGGGTCGGAGTCGGCGGCGGTGCTCACTGCGGACCAGCTCGTGCCCCCGTCCGTGGTCCGGAGCCAGCCGGAAGGGTCGGGGTAGGCGAGCACGGCGGTGGTGTCACTGGCGGGAGCCAGCTGGGCAGAGTTGGGCATCGGCGACGTTAACGAGTTCAGGCTCGTGAAGCTGGAGCCGCCGTCGGTGGAGCGCGAAGCATAAGCCTGCATCCCGGTCGGGCAGACCGCCCACAGCACGTTGACGGAGCTGGGTGCGACCGCCCCTCCCAGGTCGGACAGACACGGACTCGGCAGGTTGGTGAATGATGCCCCCTGGTCGCTGGACCGGGCCAGGATCGGGAGCTGGGGGGACTGCGGGGCGGTTGGCGTCCCCATCAGCCAAACGTCGGGGCCGTGCGCCTCCAGATCCATCGACGATCTATCGCTGCTGAACGGCAGCGAGGAGGATTGCCAGGAGTCGGACGACACCGGGGAGCGCTGGAAGTGGAGGCAGCTGGCGGTTGGACAGGAGGCGGTGATCGCATAGGCGTAGCCACCGGCGCTCGCGAAGTTGAGCACCTCGCCCAGCGCCACCGCGTGCCAGCTGTTGCCCCCGTTGTGGGTGGCGAAGAACTCACCTGTGGCCCTCGGTATGTAGGCGAAGCCATCTTCCTGGTCGGTGAAGCGGAGCACCGGCGCCTGCCCGGTGTTGGGAGCTCCCAGCGGGGGTGAATTTACGAGGCTGAAGCTGGCACCGCCGTTCGTGGTGTGCGCGATGTAGGTGCAGGTGCCGCCCGAGCACGGCGCGCCGCCCAGCACCCAGAAGTCGGTCTCGCTGATGGCGGTGAAGGAGGTGGGTTCAAAGCCAGCAGGCACCTGGGAGGCCGCACCTGACGGACTGGGCGACTCGGTGGGATGCGGACTGGCGGTTCCACTAGCGTGATGCTGCTGCTCGCGGTGCTCGGTCTGGGGCTGGGAGGCACAAGCGGCCAATGCCAGCGCCAGCACCGTGGAGGCCAGTGCAGCCACGACGATCTGCGTGCGACGGACGGGCCGCCGCAGCGGGATCGAAGAGGACTCGGCCACAAGGCGTGGATACGCTACCCGAGCACCGAAGGTTACGCGTCGCCAGAGGTGGCGCCACCTGATCGGCGGCACCACCTCCTGGAGTCAGCTATCGGCGTAGAGGAAGAATTCGTAAGGGTGGGGACGGAGTCGCACCGGGTCGACCTCACGCTCGCGCTTGACATCGATCCAGGTGGTGACCACATCCTTGGTGAAGACGTCACCCTGGTAGAGGAACTCCTGATCCTCCTCCAGTGCCGCCAGCACCGCCTCCAGGCTGCCTGGCAGGTCCTGGACCGCCCGCGCACCCTCACCCGCCAGCTCGTAGAGGTCGGCTTCCACCGGCGGCGGCGGCTCAATCCGCTTCTGGATACCGTCCAGGCCGGCCATCAGCATCGCCGCGAAGGCGAGGTAGGGATTGCAGGTCGGATCGGGAGACCGGAACTCCAGCCGGCGCAGCTGCGGCCGGTCGCTGTACATGGGAATCCTTATGCAGGCGCTGCGGTTGCGGGCGCTGTAGGCCAGCTTGATCGGAGCCTCATAGCCGGGGACGAGCCGCTTGTAGCTGTTGGTCGTGGGGGCGGCGAAAGCCAGGAGCGCGGGGGCATGCTTCAGCAGTCCCCCGATGTACCAGCGTGCGAGGTCGCTGAGCATGGCATAGCCGTTCTTGTCGTAGAACAGGGGGACACCCTCGCGCCAGAGCGACTGGTGGGTGTGCATGCCGCTGCCGTTGTCACCGAAGAGCGGTTTGGGCATGAAGGTCGCCGTGAAGCCCTCGCGGTAGCAGACGTTCTTGACGATGTACTTGTAGACCTCAACCTTGTCCGCCATCGAGACCAGGGTGTCGTAGCGCATGTCAATCTCGGTCTGTCCAGCGGTACCGACTTCGTGGTGATGGACCTCGACGTCGATCCCGGCCTCACCCAGCGCCAGCGTGATCCGGCTGCGAAGGTCCTGCAGCTTGTCAACCGGAGGCGCGGGAAAGTAGCCCTCTTTAAGCCGAGGCCGGAACGCCAAGTTGGGTGCGCTGTTCTTGCCGGAGTTCCAGATCCCCTCGATGCTGTCGATGTGGTAATAGCCCTCGTTGACACCCTGGTCGAACCGAATGGAGTTGAAGATGTAGAACTCGCACTCCGGACCCCAGTAGCTGGTGTCTGCGATGCCGCTCATCCTCAGGAACTCCTCGGCCTTCGAGGCGACGAAACGGGGATCGCGGCTGTAGCGAGCCTTGGTCACCGGGTCCCGGATGTCGCAGATCAAAGACAGGGTTGGCACTTCGAGCACTGGGTCGACGAAGGCGGTACGAGGATCCGGGATCAGCAGCATGTCGCTCTCGTGGATGTGCTGGAAGCCCTGAATGCTGCTGCCGTCGAAGCCGATTCCCTCAGAGAAGATCGACTCGGACAGCTCCTGGGTGGGGATGCTGAAGTGCTGCCACTTCCCCAGCAGGTCGGTGAAACGGAAATCGACGATCTTGATTCCCTGATCGCGGGCGAACGCGATCACAGCCTGGGGGTCGGTGCTCGTTCCCTCCCCCAGCCTCTCACCCAGCGCCATTGCCATGGAGACCCTCCTGAATCGATCGGGACACAGCCTGCCTTGGCTACCAGGGTAGGTCAGCTCAGGAGTCGAACCATCGTTGTCTGGGCACCAAAACCCCGGGGATAACTATGTGTGACCGACACAGAGACGGAGGGGGTTGAGTTGGCGGCCGGAGAGGCACCGGACGAGCGGCCTGGTTAGCGGTGGAAATCAGCCGCAGCACCCACACCCAAGCGGTACCGGATCGAGAGTTGTCGAGCAGCTCCACGAGCGGCGCGGGTCGGCCGGCGAAAATAGGCTTGCTGGGTCAGCGGTCTTTGTGCGCCAGACGCTGAGCCGAAGTGGGTGATGCCACTCGTCGCTCTGTAGACGAGCGCCGCGCCATCTGGAACCGTCCACCTAGGATGATCTTGGGCTGCTGATCCCGCAGTCCCAGGACAAGTCGGCCGGCGAGTAGAGCTGAGCCAGGGCGGCGCCGGATCATCTGGGAGCCCCAGTGCAACAAGCCACCGTGCCTGCCGGCGCGAGCCCGGAGCGGCTGCCGGCCAACTTCTGGCGCTTCGCCGCAGCCTACACCAGCATCGGGCTGGGAGACGGGGTGCGGCAAGCGGCGCTGCCCCTGCTGGCGGCTTCGGTAACCCGCGTCCCCCTGGCGGTGGCCGCTGTGACCTTCGCGGAAAGCCTGCCCTGGCTGCTGGTGAACCTCCCGAGCGGGGTCTACGTTGACCGTCACGACCGCCGCCGCATCATGCAGTGGGCGGCCCTGGCGCGGCTGGCGCTCACCGTGTTCCTGATCGGCAGCATCCTTGCCCAACGGGTCTCAGTCCCGCTCTTGGTGACGGTCGGTTTCCTGCTGGGCTGCCCCGACGTCTTCGGCTCCAACGCCGGTATCGGCCTGGTTCGCGGGGTGGTCAAGCCGCGCCAGCTGGAGCGCGCCAACGCAGTGCTGAGCGGCGTGTTTTCGATCACTGGCGCCCTGGTCGGCCCGGCCCTGGGGAGCTTGCTGTTCGCCGGCAGCGCGTTCCTCCCCTTCTCTGCCGAGGCGCTGGTCGTGGTGGTGGGGGTGGTACTGCTAGCCACGCTGCGGGGTCAGTTCTCGGCCCGCAGGTCGGCGCCGGCCGAGGCCGACGGCTCGCTCTGGGCCGAGATGGCGGAGGGTGTCCGCTGGCTCTCGCGCCACCGCTCGTTGCGGACCCTCTCGGTGCTGGTGGGAACCAGCAACCTGTGCTGGGGAATGCTCTATGGAATCCTCGTGCTGTTCGTGCTCGAGGTTATGCACCTCCCCAAGGCGGTGTACGGGCCGCTGCTGGCCTCGCTCGCGCTGGGCGGGGTGGCAGGCGCCGTGGTCGGTGGCCGCTGGGGGCGGAGCTGGCTGACGCCGGCCGGCCTGGCCGCCACCCTGGCGATCCAGGCGCTGGCGGCCGCCGCCGCCGGGTACTTCGCCGTGCTCTGGGTGGTGGTGCCGGCCATGGCGCTGGCCGGCATGGCGTCTGGGATCTGGGACATTGTGGTGATCTCCTTCCGGCAGCGGGTGGTTCCGGACGCGCTGATCGGCCGGGTGACCAGTGGCTTCCGCCTCTTCGGTCTGGGTGCCTACCCGCTGGGGGCGATCCTCGGGGGCCTGGTGGCCAACCACCTGGGGCTGAGGGCCCCTTTCTTCCTGTCGGCCGGGATGCTGGCACTGGTGGCGGGTGCGGCACTGTTGCTGCTCCGCGCGGAGGAGCTGCGCGACGCGGGTCCGGCGGCCGCCGATCCGTGAAGGCGCCCCTCCACCACCGCGGCACCGCCGTCCGCGGCACCCCGCCGACGCGGCAGGACGGGCTGGTGGTGGGGCGGTTCCAGGATCGGGTTCAGAGACGCGGAGTCGTTGCGCTGCCGCTGGCCGATCGCCCCGCCAAGGTGTCGCCGGCTGCCGCAACTAGCTACCGGTGACCGGATCCGGGCGCGGCCCAGCCGCCGGCGTCCAGCGCCCGAGGCGCATCCTCGGGCACTGCACCGCCTCCATCCCGATCCCCCTAGGAAGCTGGCCAAGGGGCGGTCTGCGGCGCCGTTGGAGTCGGACCAAGCCGCCCACCAACCGTAACTAGACCGTCAGGGTCCGGACCGAGACCAGGGATCTCCCCGGCCACCTGGGGAGATCCCCGTCTTGGCAGCGCAGCCGAGGCTCGGGCGGTGCGGCTAGCTGGGCTGGGCGGTCTGCGGTGTTTTGGTGTCGACCTGGGACCGTGCCGCCTCCGGGTCGCTGAAGTAGAGCTTATTGATCTCAGTCCACTCCACCCACTCCTGGGGCAGGTCCTCCTCGGCGTAGATCGCGTCGACCGGGCACGGGTCCACGCAGGCGCCGCAGTCAATGCACTCCTGGGGGTCGATGAAGAGCATGCGATCTTCGTCGGCCCCGATGATGCAGTCCACCGGGCAGACCTCGACGCAGGACTTGTCCTTGACGTCGACGCAGGTCTCGCCGATGACGTAGGTCATGAGCAGATGAACTCCAGACTTTGAGCGGCCAATCGAGGATAGCAGAGGCCGCCCGCTCCCCCCTTAGCAGAGGCCCCGGCGGGCCCCCGGGTCAAAGGTCAGCCAGGAATCGAATTGGCGACGTTGGAGTACATGTCCGAGACATGCTGTCCCGTCAACGTCAGCACCACGATGACGACCATGACGATCAAAAGGAGAATCAAGGAGTACTCGACCATCCCCTGACCCGAGGAACCCTGCCGGGCGCGGGCCCGCAAGCCGCCAAGAAGTCGTTGCATCCTTGCGGGATTCCGCCACGGTAGCCCCAAGATGGGGTTCTGCATGGCGCCACCTTATCCAGGGGGCGTCAAATTTCCACCTTCTTTCTCAGATCGTTACGCCCCGATTCATGGTCCGGGCCGCGCTTGGGTCCTGTGCCAACTAGAATGCCTGGGCGGAGGCCACCGCCTCCGCCCGCCCCGACGGCGGACGCCCTGCCAATCGAGGAACCCCCGATGCTGACTCCGGCCCGGGTGCAGAATCGCCAGGCCCTGCCGGGGGCGGAGCGGATTCTGGCCGCGGTGATCGACTTCCTGGTCCTGCTGATTCCCAGCATCATCGCCTTCGAGCTGATGGTCGCTCCTGCCGAGAACCAGGTGGTCCACTACTACGAGCACCACGTCAAGGCGGGGATGAACGCGGCGCTCCATCGCTACCCCGCCTTCTCCACCGACTTCGTCCACCTCCTCTACCTGGTGTTCGGCATCACCGCCGTCTACTTGGTGCTGATGTACCTGGCCCGGGGCGCCACCGTCGGCAAGCTGGCCTTGGGCCTGCGCATCACCCGCATCGACGGCGGACGGCTATCGCCGCTGAACGCGGTGCTGCGCTCGCTGCCCTTCTGGCTGCCGCTGATGATTCCCGTGGTCGGACCGGTGCTCTGGGCCTTCCAGTACTTCGGCAGCACCTCGCTGATCCTCTTCCGACCGGACCGCCGGGGGTTCGAGGACTACCTGGGGCAGAGCATGGTGGTGCGCAAGCAGGACGTCGGCAGGCCGCTGGGCGAGCTGCTGGCGGCGGCGCC
>JBJKSO010000082.1:0-19698 GCA_046703825.1 Candidatus Dormibacteria bacterium | reverse complement strand
ATGCTGACGAGCCAGCTGCAGCGCCGGCCGGCTGCTAGGGGCAGCGAATCGACTTGCCCCACCCGGCGCGCGCCTGGCCCGGCCTAACTACTGCCGCAGCGCCGCCGCCAGCGGCGGCGACCCCAGGGCCTGCTCGGCCTCGCCGAGCCAGCCCTCCGGGTCTGGAGCGGTCAACTTGAGCCGGGCCCGGTAGTGACGACCGTGTTAGGGCAGGGCCAGCAGCACCATGGCCGCGCTGGCGAGGTAGCTGTGGCCTGGAGGCGGCCGGCTTGGGCCCTCCACCCACTCCGTCCCCTGGGGCCGCTCACCGGTGCTCGAGCACGGCGCGCAGCGAGGCTATGTCTTGCTCGCCCAGCCCGAGCGCGATGGCGCGCTCGAACAGGCGCGCCACCGCCGCGGTCACAGGGAGTTCCAGGCCCTGCTCGGCGGCTAGGCCGATGGCGAGCCGCGTGTCCTTGAGTCCCATGCGCGCCGCGAACCAGCCCCGGTAGTCGCGCCTGCGCATCATCGGGATGCGCGACTTCAGCATCGGTGGCACCAGGGGGGAGTCGAGCAGGTTCTCCAGGGCGGAGTCGGGGAGGCCCACCGCCTCCGCGGTGGCAATCGCCTCGGCCAGCACGGCGAGGCCGTCCATCATGGTGAGGTTGGCGATGAGCTTGGCCGCGGCGCCGCTGCCCACCCCCGGGCAACGCCACTGCCTGGGGCTCACGCTGTTCAATGCCGGGGCGACGCGATCAACCTGCTCCTGGGCTCCCCCCACCAGCAAGGTCGCGGCGCCGGAAGTGACCTGGAGCGGCCCACCGAGCACCGGGCAATCCACGAAGCGCCCGCGCGCCTCCTGGGCGAGCTCGCGCGAGGTGGTGGGCGACACCGTGCTCATGTCGACCAGTACCGCCCCGGGTGGCATCTGCCGGATCGCTCCATCCTGTTCGGTGGCCACCGCCATCACGGCGGTGTCGTCAGAGAGCGAGGTGATTACCACCTCGGCTTGCCTCACCGCAGCCCCCAGTGATCGTCCCCGCCGGGCACCGCGGTCCACGAGCTCTCGGCCCCGCTCCGGGCTGCGGTTCCAGACCACCAGCTCGTGGCCGCCGTCCAGCAGACGGGAGGCGATGGCACCGCCCATCGTCCCCAGACCCAGAACAGCCACCCGCACTAGTTCACTCCCTTACGGCCACCACCTGCGCCCAGGCATAGCAGAGCCGGCGCCCCCGCCGGGCACCCGATCGTGACTTGGGGAGGCGACTGTTTGCCGAATCGATCTGCTGGGCCAGAATCCCTTCTGTCATGAAGACGTTATTGCATCTGGGTGGCAGGAGCACTAAGATGGCGTCAGGAGTCTGCAAGGGAGTCAGCTGATGGCCGCTGGGGGCGTACACGCCGCGGCCCGCCCAAGGGTGGGCGACTGGGTTCGGGCGCTGGAGCCCGATCAGCGCCGCCAGGCGATCTTCATCGCCAGCGTGGTGGTGCTGCTGCACGTGCTCGGCATCGGTCTGCTGCTCTTGGCGCTGCCCCACCACTTCCAGGTGGGAGCCAAGGTCTTCGGTGTGGGCCTGGGGGTGCTCGCCTACTCGTTCGGTCTGCGCCACGCCTTCGATGCCGACCACATCGCCGCCATCGACAACACCACCCGCAAGCTGCAATCCGAGGGCAAACGCCCGCTCAGCCTCGGGACCTACTTCTCCCTAGGGCACTCGACGATCGTCCTGGTCCTGGCCGTGGTGATCGGGTTCGCCGCCAAGGCAGTGGCGGGAGCGGTGACCAACGGCCACTCGGGCCTGCAGACCTTCGGAGCGATCTTCGGCACCGCCGTCTCGGGTGGCTTTCTCTACCTCATCGCAGGACTCAACCTGGTGGTGCTGGTGGGGATCGTCCAAGTCTTCGTGCACATCCGCCGCGGACGCTACGACGACGTCCAGTTGGAGGAGCAGCTCAACAATCGCGGGCTGATGTTTCGGTTCTTCCGACCGCTGGCCAAGGCGGTCACCAAGCCCTGGCACATGTACCCGATCGGTGTGCTCTTCGGCTTGGGATTCGACACTGCCACCGAGGTGGCGATTCTGGTGGTCGCCGGAGCCGCGTCCAGTGCCGGGCTCCCGCTCTACGCCATCCTGTCTTTGCCGTTTTTGTTCGCGGCGGGAATGTCCCTGATGGACTCGCTGGACGGTGCCTTCATGAACTACGCGTACGGCTGGGCTTTCTCCAAGCCGCTGCGCAAGGTCTACTACAACATCGCCATCACCGGCCTCTCGGTGGTGGTGGCCCTCCTGATCGGGACGATCGAGGTGCTGCAGGTGCTGCAGACCGAGCTTCACCTGAAGGGAGGCATATGGAACTTCACCGCCGGCTTCTCCATCAACAGCGCCGGCTTCGTCATAGTTGGGCTGTTCGTCGTCACCTGGGCGCTGGCTTTGGGCATCTGGCGCTACGGGCGAATCGAGCACCGCTGGGAGACGGCCGCAGCCAGGGCGCGCGCCCGAGCACCAGACGGCCCGGAGAAGAGCTAGCCTGCTGGTCCCGAGTTCACCTGGGGCTCGTGACCAAGGTGCTGGCAGCGGCGGCAGGCTGAGGGGGCAAGGCCGCTCCTGTCGACGACGGCTCGATCACATAGTCTGGTTGGCCCAGGCGAGACAGTCGGCGGTTGCCACCCGCAGGGCCGCCAACTGGCGCTGGTCCAGCCGGGAGCAGGCCCAGCCCCAATGCACCGCCACCGTATCGCCCAGCTCAACCCGACCAGCGAGGGCCCGGCCGCCCAGCTGGCCCGCGACTTTGACCGTCTGAACCGCACCTAGGCGCAGGCCTTGGGCGCCAGACTCCAGCGGCCGCCGGCGCAGCACCAGCTGGTCAGCCTCGATCGCCACCACCTTGCCCCAGCTGATGCGGCAGGAGTCGAGGGCTGGAAGCGTCACCGTGGTCCGGGCTTGCCGGCCGTGCCCAGCCAGAAAGGTCACGTCGAACACGTGGAAGTTGTGGTGGGGGTGGGCTCCCGCCTCCAGCTTGGGCACCAGCCACTCGAACTGCGGTCCTGGGATGCGCTTTGAGAAGCGGTCGCGCAACGACCCATACAGTGCGCGGCCATCGACGCCGCGCAGCAGAGAGTTGCCGATCCAGTACGCCTCAACCACGCGCTCGTCGAAGGGATCGTCGCTGCCGTTCGCATGTGCGATCAGGTTGAGGTAGGGGTAGGCGCCCTCGAAGCGGCGCCCCAGCTCCACCATTCCCTGGTCGGGACTCTCCTCCGAGACATAGTCCAGAAGCGCTGCATGATCCGCCGGCCCACAGTAGCCCAGCTGGTTGGGCGGGAAGGCGAAGCGGCCGAACAGAAGGACCCCTCTAAAACTCATTGTCCAGCCACTGCGCCCGAGTAGCGCGCAACCGACTCCGAATGCGCCCCCATCACCAGGATGAAGAGCGCGGCCAGCAGCAGCAGACCCAGACCCAGCCCCTCGACCAGGGTCAGCCTGAGCTGCCCGGTGGTGGTGACCTGGAGCACAGTGGTGATGATCGGAGCCGCCGTACCGATGGCCATCACGGCCGCCACCGGCGCATGGCGGATGGCCGTGAGAGTCACTGCGTTGTTGCCCAGCAGGATCGCACCGACGATCAGGACAAAATGCCACTGAATCGCGCCCAGGTGACCGATCTCGGCAAACTGTCCGGTGGCCGCCGTGTATATGGCGAGAATGACCACGCCGATCGCCATAAGCGCGGTGTAGACCAGCAGAGTGGAGCGCTGGCGGAGCATGCGCTTGGCGATCACCCAACTCACTGCGTACATGATCGTGGCCATACCGATGAGCACTGCACCCTGGTTCCAATTCAGCGCACCCAAACCGGTGGCGAATATCAGCCCAATCAGGAGCACGCCGAACCCGGCCCACATGGCCGGCTTCAGCCGCTCTTTGAGATACAGGACTGCGATCACGCCGACCGCCACGTACTCGAAGTGGCCGATCAGGGACCCGGTGGCGGCGGTGGTCATGCGCAGGCCGGTGAAGTTGAGCGCGAAGGCAAAGCTACCTCCAGTCAGTGCCAAAGCCAGCAGCCAGAGCCATTCGCTGCGACTGAGCAATCTCCATTCGGAGCGGATGCGCGAGGAAAACATCAAAGGGAGCAGCAGCACCACAGCCACAAATGCATTCTTGAGGGTTGTGTAGAGCACCGGGCTGGTGAAGGTACGCACACCGATAGCATTGGTCCAGATGGCGACCCCGCTGATCAGGGCCGCCAGCCCCGCCAGGGCAAAGCCGAGGCGCGGGTAGGTGCGCCCGGACCGCTCGGCGGGCAGCCAGCCCAGCAGCCCGATGCCGGTCCTGGTCCTGGTCGCAAGTTTGCGGGATCTTCCCCCCAAATTTGATTCCATTGCCCATTCTCCGTGAAACTAGCTGGCCTGCCTTTGCAAATCAGCTAAGCCGGCGCCGGTTCACATGCTGCGGATGCGCAAGTAGCGCTTGATGTCGGGAAGACTGTTGATGACGGCCGCCACCAGAGCGACCAGCGCACCGACTGACAGCACGCCCGCAAATACGCGAGCACCCAGGCCGTTGTTCATGGACGTTCACCTCCGTCGCGAGACTCCTGCCAATCCTGCGATCCGCTGCGAAATTCCTCCAGGGCCGCTTCCGTCTCCCGCACCTCTTCGTCGGTGAGCCTCGCCATCGCGTAGCCGAACTGCAGCAGCAGGTGGTCACCTACCGCGACTGGTGCGCCTTCGAGCATCTGCAGGCTCACGCGTCTGCCGATGCCAGCTACCATCACTTCGGCCACTTCGGCGCCGTCCTGATCCAATGCGGACACCTGGCCGATCAGCGCCAGGCACATTTCAGGGATTCTCCTGCCCGAGAAGGGCGGGATTGCGGAATACCTTGCCGTCCACCGACTCAACCTCCTCAACCATCAGGCCATCTCCTCCAGCGAGCTCCAGGTCAGTGGTCTGGCAGCTCCGGCAGGTCGATCGATCTGCGTTTTGCCAATCTCCACAACTGCGGCAGCGCCGCCCAGGCGCTTCCGCGGTCATCTCCATCCGGGCACCATCGGCTGGGGTGTCCTGGACGACCATCTCCCACGCCTGCATCCAGCTGTCCCGGCTGACCCCGAGGCGCTCGCCCACCCTTACGCAGATCCGGCGGATGGGGCCTCCCCGTGTGGCATCCAGGCCGACCTGGAGAACTCCCTCACAGAGTCCAAGTTCATGCATGGGTGACTCCTAGGCTGACCCTTTGTCCCAACAGGCGGCGCAGCAATCGGAGCACAAGTCCTTGCGCCTCGGCCACGGCGGCTTGGCAGGCAGGACTCAGGCCGACCCGGGCCTCCCCCTCGTCCAGATCGTCCGGCTGGCAGGCGACCAAGTACAACGGCGGCGGTGTGCCCCCCAGCTGCCGGACTAGCTGGAGAACCGCCCAGGGACTGAGCCCATGCGGGCTCAGCGGCTCCTGCTCGATGGCGCCAGTCTCTTCCACACTCAGCAACCGCACTGTCCCTGGGCTCTCTTGAATCGGCGCGGCGTCCACCAAAACCACGGCCTCCAGCGGTTCCAGCAGCGCCAGGGCCAGATCGAAGCCGCGGGTGCCGAAGTCTGCCACCACGACCTCGGAGGGCAGCGTGGAACGAGCCAGCCGGCCAACCACCTCCACCCCGAAGCCGTCGTCCGCCCGAAAGACGTTTCCCACGCCAGCCACCAGCACCCTCGTCACAGAAGCTCGACCTCCCCGAGCCGGTAGAAGAATTGGTGGCCTGGCTGGCGCAGCTCCCCCATATCCCTCCCGGGATCGTCCTCAAGCACCACCGCCAGCTGCACGCGGTCGTCGAGCTCCTGCTCAATCGCCCGCACCACGGCGAGTCGCCCCGCCAACGCCAGGTCCAGAATGTCGCTGCGCCCTTGGGGTCTAAGCCTCACCCGGTCTCCAACCCGGAGCCAGCGCCCCTGCAGCTCGACTTGGTCGAGACGCCTGATCTCTCCGAACGGGTCTAGGTTGGCGGGCAATTCGGTCATTGCCTGCGCAGCCGCCCGTGGAGACGCAGGAAATCGTCAGGGAGGAGCCGTTCCGTGCGCTCGACCAGCGCGCGGGCGCGGGGGTCGGTGCGCCGCATCAGCTCCTTCTCCCGGTCGGTGAGGGCCAGAACCCTGAGGGTGAGCAGCTCGTCGATCTCGGTGGAGTCGAAGAGGTCTTGGGGACTCTCGTCTGCCACCTGCGGGTGGTCGTCGAGGACTATGGGCGAGGCCAGCAGGGTGTCCGAGTCGCCAGGCAGGCCCAGCAGCACCGGCCAGGCGCCGCCGGAGCAGCACCGGGACGCGAGCTGCCGCAGGCGGACGGGCGGGTTGCTGGTGGAGATGAAGCGCCCTCCACTCACCTGCAGCAGCGTGTGGGTGGCGATCATGGCGTTGCGGAGCGCCAGGTCGCGGCTGCGTCCCAACCCCCCTGCCGTGCTGTTGGCCACGGCCACCCGGAGGTGGTAGACGCCCTGTGACAGCGGCCGCCATGTAAGGGTCAGCTCACCGGCGACCGGCCACCAGCGGCGCTCCTCAGGGGTGTTCTTCTCCGCGCCGCCCGCCAGCTGGAAGCACTTCTGGACGGTGCCGCGACCTTCGATCGTCCCCGCGTCCAGCCCGACCCGCTCTTCGACGGCCTCCTGCCAGGGTGGCTCTCGGCCTTCCGTGCGCTCCACCAAGTGCAAGAAGCGCAGCTCCGCCTCCAGACGGCAGTGAGGTTCGGGCTGCACCAGGCAGTCGGTAAAGGTCCGCGAGGTCTCGGACGTCCGTTGGGCGGCGGCGTACTCGGGGGCATGTACGACACCGAACGTCCAGCGGAACTGGTTTTTGACCGAGGGGCGATAAGGGTAGAGCAGGTAGCCCTCGAACATGGTGGCCGCCAGCAGCCGCTCGACCGCCAATGAGGTCTTCACGTCTGCGCCGCGGCGTTTGCGCCAGCCATCAAGGCATCCAGAGCCGCCTCGAAGCTGGGCAGTCCCTGGCGTCGGCGGTAATCGTGCAGGCGCTCGACGCTGACGCGGTCCAGGCAGAGCCAGGCACGGTTCGGGTAGTAGCTCGCCATCATGCTCCGCCAAGACTCAACCGGCAGCCTGAAGCGCGATTCGTGGGCCCAGGGCACTCGGGAGATCTGCAACCTGCTTTGGTCGTCGAGGTAGAAGAGGCTGCCGCTGTAGAGCAGCAGCAGCGGCACGTCGCCGGACCCCAAGGCCTGGAAGTACTTGGTCGCGGCGGCGTTGAAGTCGAAGCTGCAGGGAACCGGCAGCTCGACCCGAGCCTGGCCAGTGAAGCGGGGCACCCGGACCCGGGTGTGCGCCCAGAGCATGCTGGAGAGAGAGCGTGCCCAGGAATCGCTGGGGCCGAAGAGTTCGCTCAAGCAGGCCTGCTCCGCGCCTGAGTAGGGCCGCCGGGGGGCCTCGATGCGAATTTGGCAGTCGAGGTCGAGCGCCTCTACCGCACCGCCCTCGGCCGCCACCCGCAGGTCGAGGCCCAAGGTGGGCGCCATGGCAAAAGGGAGCACACGGGATCCGAGCACTTCGAAGCGCAGCTCCGGGATCATGGCCTGGCCTCGGCGGCCAGCCCATCGAGAAACTCACCCACCTGGCGCCAGATGGCGGTGCCACCCGACAAGCCCTTCCAGCCCAACCGCAAGAGTCCGACCAGCTCGTAGCAGCGGTCGATCGGAGCGACCAGATGCACCGGCGGATCGGCGAGCCGGTTCACCAGCAGCGCTTCGACGTCGGGGGCCATCTCTCGCAGCGATGGCGAGCTCGCCTCGAGCTCCGCCCACGCTTCCAGGTCCAACTCGGCCTGCAGGGCACCCGCGGCACTCGGGTAAAGCCCGACCGGAGTGTTCCCTGTACCGCTGCGGTAGAAGAACGCCAGTGCTACCGGCATCACCAGACGCGCCCAGAGTTCGTCGGGAATGACGAAGTTGGGCAAGGCCCTTGGCCACTCCGGCACCAGCCGGTACTTGGTCTGCGCCTTCTGACTGAAGAGCAAGCCGCATGCCCTGCAGCTGCAGACCACAGTTCTGGTCTCGGGCTCGACCAAGTGCCGGTGGCGGGCGTCGATGCCGGCCCCGCAGAGGTCGCAGGGCTGGATCGGATGCCGTCGACTCAGCTCGGCGAGAAGTCCCGGGGACTGGGACATCACGCGACCAGAGCGCGCCGGGCAACTTGGACGGTGCCGCCGCTGAGGCGCAGGGGAAACGGCCGCAGCGCCGGCCCCCCCGCTCCTTCCGGGCGGCCACCTCGATCGAGCGCCCAACTGCTGGCGCAGTTCCCGCAGGTCAGCCTGGGTCCCTCGAGCACGGCGGAATCCAGGTTGGCAGCGCAGGCGGCGCACTCCGCCTCGTATGCCCAGCACCCCCCGCGGAAGCGGACCAACAGGACGGCAAGTTCCCCCACCCGGACCACGGTGGGCACAGACTCGGTGAGCTCGTGGAGCCGAGCCGCCGCTTGCCAGTCGGAGCCATTTGCTCCCGTCCCGGAGGCGTGCACGGTGGTCAGGGGAATGAACGCATCGCCTGGAGCGGCTGGTGACTCGAGCTCGGTGTCCACTAGGTCCGGAGCGTAGGCCTGGAGTGCGTCCTCGACGGCGTATTTGAGGGTCGCGGCCGACGAGGGGCAGGTCCGGCAACTCCCCTCCAGGCGCAACCGGGCTACCCCGTCAACCACGCCCAAAAGCTGTATGGAGCCGCCGTGGGAATCCAGGTACGGGCGCACCGCTTCCAGAGCCTCCTCCACCCGTTCGCCGAGCGGTTTGGGATGGATGCCGTGAAGAAGCAGAAGCCCCCGCACCCGTGGGTCGTCGGCGATGCTCTCCAGAGGTTCGCGGCCCTGGGTTACCCCGGCGACCAGCTCCAGCAGGTGCTCCAGCACCTCGCCGTGCAGGAGCAGCACCGCCCGGACAGCGTCAACCGCCGCTTTCCGATCGGACTCCCTGGGCAGCGCCTCCAACGCCCTGAGCCGCTGGTCCAGCGACTTCAGGGAGGCAGTGAAGTGCGAGGTGGCGTCCACTGGCAAAGCGCTAGCCCTGGGCGCCAAGCATGGGCACGTGGCGCACATCCAGTTCCCGGCCGGGCCCCAGGTACATGTGCACACCGCACGGCAAGCAGGGGTCAAAGCTGCGCACAGCGCGCATGATGTCGATCCCCTTGAAGTCGTCTGGGCCGTTCTCCTCGAAGATCGGCGTGTTTTGCACCGAATCCTCGTACGGACCGGGCGTGCCGAAGGAGTCGCGCACGCTACCGTTCCAAGGGGTGGGCGGGTACGGGTGGTAATTGGCGATCTTCTTGTCGCGGATCACCAGATGGTGGGACAGCACGCCTCTGACCGCCTCGTGAAAGCCGCAGCCGATCGCCTCGTCCGGGACCTCGAAGGGGGTGAAGGTGTCGGTCCTCCCGGCATGCAGCTCCTCTAGCGCCTTCTCGGCGAAGTGGTAGGCGCACGCCGCGGCATAGGCCTGAAAGTAGGTGCGGGCGCGGTCGCGCTCGATGGCGTTGCTCCACTGCGGCACCTTCCACTCGAACTCAGTCTCAGGCAGGGTGGCGGTCTTGGGAAGGTAGATCTTCACGCTCGCGCCGGTCGCCTTGACGTAGCCGATGTCCACCCGGCCCGCCAGCGCAGTCGCCCAAAGGCGGGCCAAAGCACCGCCGCCCGTGTCCAGCGCCAAGTGCTCACCTTGGTGCAGCCAGCGGGGCGACATCGTCCAAGAGTACTTACCGCCCTTCTGCATCTCGCGCTTCTGCGGTCGAGGAATGGTGGTCTGGTTCCAGGGATGGTGCTTGTCGACTGGATTGCCCAGAGGATCGGCTGCGACGAACGTTTCCTCGTCCTCCCAGTCGTCGTAGTACGAACTTCCCAGCAAGATCCGGATGTTTAAATTGATGTCAACCAAATCAGTCGTGACCAGCTTCCCGTCCACCACCACGCCGGGGGTGACGAACATGGCCTGGCCCCAGCGGTTCATGTTCGCGTAGCGGTAGTCGCAGACATCGGGATCGTTGAAGGATCCCCAGCACCCGATCTGGATGCGTCGCTGCCCTACCTTCTCATAGCCGGGCAAAGCCTCGTAGAAGAAGTTGAATATGTCGTCGTGCAGCGGCACGCAGCGCTTCATGAACTCGGAATATCTTGCCAGCCGCACCATGTAGTCAGAGAACAGCTGCACGGAGGGAACCGTGCCCACCCCACCGGGGTACAGAGTGGAGGGATGCACGTGACGGCCCTCCATGAGGCAGAACATCTCGCGGGTGAAGCGGCTCACCTGCAGGGTCTCCCGGTAGAACTCCCCCTCGAACGGGTTGAGGGCGGTCATAATTTCAGCGATGGTCCGGTAGCCGTGCTTGCCGGCATTGGGCGCGTCGGTGGTTTTCGCCTTCTCCCACACGCTAGGGTTGGTCTCGCGCACCATCTTCTCGCAGAAATCAACCATCAGCAGGTTGTCCTGGAAGATGTTGTGGTCGAACATGTATTCAGCGGCCTCGCCCAGGTTTACAATCCACTCGGCTAGTGCCGGGGGGCGGATTCCGTAGGCCATGTTCTGTGCGTAGCATGAGCAGGTTGCGTGATTGTCACCACAGATTCCGCAGATGCGGCTGGTGATGAAGTGAGCATCGCGGGGATCCTTGCCCTTCATGAAGACGCTGTATCCGCGGAAGATCGAGGACGTGCTATAGCACTCGGCGACTTCCTGGTTGGCGAAGTCTATCTTGGTGAAGATCCCCAGACTTCCGACGATCCTGGTGATGGGATCCCAGGACATCTCCACGAGGGTTCGACCCGCCTGCTGCCGCTCTTGACGAGCTATCGCCATTGATGCTCTCCCTTCAGTAGGCCCGAGGCCGGTATCCGGTGGTGAGTCTGGCGCCGGTGTGGCGCCACTTGGGTTCCTTGTTGACGGTGTCGTTGGTGATGTGGCGCAGGTTGCGGATCACTCCCCCGTACATACCGCTCATTGCCGACGAGAAGCGCCCGCCGGGCGGCTCATCCATGAAGGGCATGAACTTGTCCGGGAACCCAGGCATGGTGCAACCGATGCAGATCCCGCCGACGTTCGGGCAGCCGCCGATGCCGGACATCCAGCCGCGTTTGGTGACGTTGCAGTTGACCACTGGCCCCCAGCAGCCGAGCTTTACCAGGCAGTCGCGCGAGCCGTAGGCGCTGGCGAACTGGCCCTGCTCGTAATATCCGCCCCGGTCGCATCCTTCATGCACTGTCTGCCCGAACAGCCACGTGGGCCGGAGCTTGTCGTCCAGAGGTATCATCGGGGCCCGCCCGGCCAGCTGGTAGAGCAGGTACAGCAAGGTTTCCATGAAGTTGTCGGGCTGGACCGGGCAGCCGGGTACGCACACGATCGGCAGCCCTGCCTTTGAGCGCCAGTCCCAACCCAAGAAGTCGGCCAGGCCCATGGCGCCAGTGGGATTGCCGGCCATGGCGTGGATGCCACCGTAGGTCGCGCAGGTCCCCGCCGCTACCACTGCAGTCGCGTGTGGAGCGAGCCGCTGGAGCCACTCGTTGGTGGTGATCGGTTGCCCGGTAGCGGAGTTGGTGCCCATGGCCGCCCAGTAGCCCTCGGACTTGATCTCCTCGTTGGGTACAGATCCCTCCAGCACCAGCACGAAGGGCTCAAGTTCGCCGCGCTCGGCCTTGTACCAGTACTGCATCAGCTCGCCGCCAACCTCGTAGGCCAAGACCGGGTTGTAGAGGTGGACTCGGGGCAGACCGGGAATTGCGCCCAACACCACGTCCTCCAGGCTGGGCTGCATCGCGGCGGTAATTGACACCGAATCACCGTCGCAGCCCAGACCAGTCGTCATCCAGACCACGTGCACGTCGGAGACCGCGGGCGGGCGCTGGGTCTTGCTTCCGTAGGGACTTGCTTCGGCCATGTCCACTCCTGACGTTCGCGTTTCTCGGCACCGGGCCGCGGGCGGACGTCGACGGTTTGCCGGCCCGGACGCCCGCATTGAGATCGACACTGCAGCGACTTCACGCGGGTGTCAATATCTGTTTTCGGCAGATACCGGCTAGCTTGAGGGTGATCAGTGAGCCTGCCCGTGGGTGGTGGCGGCACGCCTAGGTCGGTGCTGCCACGCGACTTTTTGCAGCCGTGCCTGCTGCTGCACCTGGCGGAGCGGTCTGCGTACGGCTACGAGCTACTCAAGGCACTGCGCGCTTGGGGGCTGGACTACGACACCGGTGCCGTTTATCGAGCGCTCCACGACCTCGAACGCGGCGGCGGGATCCGTTCCCGCGAGGAACGCTCCCACAGCGGACCCTGCCGGCGGCGGTACGAGCTCCTGCCTGAAGGAGAGGCGCACCTGCAGGGTTGGAGCGAGCGCCTAGCCCTGCTGCAGCACACGCTGGACAACTTTCTGCTTCACTACCGGGGCGCTGTCTGCGCGGACGGCGAGCAGGAGCCCGGTGTCGCGCTGCCACTTCCGCGCGCCGCCGCTCCGCCTCTGCAGGTCCCTGCGGGCGGACTCCGAAGTTCGCTTGCCGCAGATGCGGCACCCCCCCAACTCCGGCGACCGAGGCGGTGACGCCAAGAGCATGACCGTCCGGCTGTGCCGGCCCGGGCGGTTCTCAGAGCCGCCGCGGCCAGCTCAGCTGAGCAGGCGTTTCACCTCGCCGGCGGCGGCGATCACCTCCGGGTCGCGCAGGTTCTGGTTGCCGAAGGTGAAACCCCCGATCCCCGCGTCCAAGAACGGGCGCAGGCGCTCGGCCGCCTGCTCCGGCCCGACTGGATCCCCCATGGTGGCGAGCCGCTCCGCGGGGATCTGGCGCTTGATCCGCTCGGCGTCGCCCGATCTGGCCACCAGGAGCACCGGGGGCATGCAGGTACGCAGGATCGCCCTGGGGTCGCGGCCGACCTCGGCGCAGTAGCCCTCCAGGAGTTCCCCCTTGCGCTTCATGTCTTCAAGGCCGCCGAACCAGTTGCAGATGTCGGCGTATCGGGCGGCCAGGCGCAGCGTCCGCTGCTCTCCCCCGCCGCCGACGAGGATCTTGGGCCCCCCCGGTTGCAGCGGGCGCGGCGAGTTGAGCGCCTGCTCGATGCGGTAGTAGCGGCCCTCGAAGGACGCCCGCTCCTGCGTGAACATGAGCCGCGCAATCTGCAGCGCCTCGCCCAGCCGGTCCAGGCGCCGCCCGACCGGTGGGAACTCGAACCCGTAGCCGAGGTGCTCGGCCTCGTTCCATGCCGCTCCGATGCCGAGCACCGCCCTGCCCTGGGAGAGCACATCCAGAGTCGTGACCATCTTCGCCAAAAGGGCCGGGTTGCGGTAGGTGACCCCGGTCACCAGGGCGCCGAGCCGCACCCTGGAAGTCCGCTGGCTCAGCGCCGCCAGCGTGGTGTAGCACTCGAGCATCGGCTCGGTCTCCGGACCTACTCCCCGGATCTGGTAGAAGTGGTCCATCACCGAGACCATGTCGAATCCCGCCTCCTCGGCTGCCCCGGCCAATTCCGCCACCCGCTCGAAGAGGCGGCCGGGGGCCACGTCGGGAAATGTGAAATTCGGCATGTGCAAGTCGAAGAAGGGTCCGGGCACCGACTACCTCCTGGCCGCTGGGACAGCTCGAGCCGCCCGCCAGTGGCCCGAACCCAGCATAGGCGGTGGGCTCCAGCCGGGCTCTAGTCCGCTGCTAACCCCACATGTAGTGGCAAAGGCCGAGCCCGCCTACCAAATGTGGCCCATCGGTTATGATTGGCGCCGGTGCTGGAGCCGGCTGGGAGCGCCAGCACCCTTGGGTGAAGGGGGAGTTTGAATGGCGCAGACCGCGGTCGCTGAACCCGTCTACCGGGACGAGATTCTTGAAATCGAGCCCCACGGCTTGGAGCACATAACCCAAGCCGAGCGGCACGGGAAGCCATTTCACCTGTTCACGCTGTGGTTCGCCGCCAACTTGGTGCTGGCCACCTGGGTGGCGGGCAACCTCTCGGTCGGTGTGTTCGGTCAGAGCATGGTCGGCGCTTTGATCGCACTTGCCATCGGCAACGTGCTGGGCGCGGCGCTGCTGGGCTTGCTCAGCACCTTCGGCCCTCGGCTGGGCGTGCCGCAGATGGTTCAGTCCCGGGGGGCTTTCGGGCTGGTCGGGAACATCGGGCCGGCCGGTCTCACCTACCTGTCCGGGATCGGCTGGTTCGCGGTCAACACCGTGTACGGGACCTTCGCGCTCTCCCAGCTCATCCACCTCAACTACTTCGCAGCCCTGGTGATCATGGTGGTCGGGCAGGTGGTGCTGGCCGTCTACGGCTACAACATGATCCACGCCTTCGAGCGGGTGATGAGCGTCGCCCTAGGAGTCGTCTTCCTGCTGCTCGCGATATTCACGATCGCCCACGGCCACTTTGGGCAGCCGCTCGATCCCAAGCTGGCGGCCAGCTTCGGCGGCGCGAGCGGAGGCTTCATCCTCACGGTTGGCCTGGGCTTGGCTTACGCCATGGGCTGGATGCCCTACGCCAGCGATTACTCCCGCTATCTGCCGAAGACGACCAAGCCCGGGGCTGCCTTCTGGTGGACCGCGCTGGGACTCTTCATCCCCTGCCTGGTCCTGGAGGGACTCGGGGCGCTGACCGCGACCGTGACCATGCCCGCGGCGACCGCGGCCAACCCCGCCGATGCCATCGCCTACCTCATGCCCGGGGCGCTCGCCCAGATCGCCCTGCTGGCGATAGCCGTCGGAACCGCGTGCGCCAACGCTCTCAACATCTACAGCGGCGCGATGTCGGCGCTGGTGGCGCGAATGGAACGCTCGGTCGCGGTGCGGACAGCGGCGGTGGGCGCCATCTTCGCGGCCGTGACCCTGCTGGTGCTGGTGGTGGCCAACAACACCCTCGCCACCTTCCACGAGTCGCAGGTGGCCCTTGGGTTGGTGGCGGCGGCGGTGGTGCTGGTCGGCGTGGTGGTGGCGGCGGCGGTGCGGTTCAAGCTACAGCGCTGGCAGGCGGCCATCCTGGTGGGAGCGCTCGGCGGCCTTCTGGCCATCGGCGGCAGCAACCCCACCGCGGCAGCGACCCAGTACAGCAACTTCCTCTACCTCCTCTCGTACTGGATCGCGCCGTGGGTGGCGGTGGTGCTGGTGGACTGGTACTTCAAGCACCGGCGCGCCTACCAACTTCAGGAGCTCTACGACCCCGCCGGGGGCCTGCGTGCCGGCACCATCGCCTGGCTGGCTGGCCTGCTGGCGATCTTGCCCTTCATGAACCAGAGCTGGTACGTGGGGATTGTCCCCTCGGCCTTTCCCCAGGTGGGTGACCTCTCCTACCTGGTGGGATTCGTGGTGGCCGGCGTCGTCTACTCGCTGTTGGCCCGCCCCCGCGGGGCACGCACCAGCGACAGCCCGGTCGGCCTTTCGCCGGAGGTGGGCTACCTAGGTCAGGAGGCCTAGCTGGGCGGGCTCCGGGGTGGCGGAGGGCTGCTCCGGAGCCAGCGCCGGTTCCTCCGGGCGCAGCTCCAGGGGAGCGGCCACCGGCTGCCACTGGGCCAGGTAGGGCAGCTCGCGGTACCGGCCGTCGTAGTCCAATCCATACCCGACCACGAAGCCCGGGCCGCGCAGGCTGAACCCGACGAAGCGGGGGTGGACTTCCACCTCCCGCCGTTCGGGCCGGTCGAGCAAGGTGCAGAACTCCAGGACCTTGCCCGGCCCGGACAGCCGCGCCCGCATGGCGGCGGCGGTGTGACCGGCATCCACGATGTCGTCGATCACCAGGATTATCGAGTGGCGCTGCGTGTCCACCTCCCCCAGTTCTTGGATCACGGGCTCGCGGAACGCTCGGGTTCCGCGATAGCTGCTGGCATGAAAGAAAGTGATGTTCAGGTCTTCCATCCCCTGTGCGATCAGCTCGCGAGCCAGATCGGCTGCGAAGACAAACGCCCCACGCAGCACCACCGCCAGCATCAAGGGGTGGCCGTGATACTCATGCGTGATCGCTTCTGCCAGCGCGGCCACTCGGTCTCGGATCTGCTCCGGTCCGGCGATTTCGCGGACGGACATGCCCGCCAACCGGCCGTCCGCCCAGAGGGCGAGCTGCCCCGTGCCTTCCGGGTGGGGCACGTCGAGGACCGGGGCTTGGGGATGGAAACGCCTGCCGGGGTCCTCCATGGAGCAACTCTAGCAAACACCTGAGCGGGTTCTGGCCGCTGTGGAACCGGCCGCCGACGGGTCGCGGAGCTCCCAAGCCGAGGGCGAAGGGCCGTGCTTCAGGTGGCTTTCGGCCCTGGGCGCCGCCCCACCCGGGGCGCACAGTCAACACGTGGGTGCGAGAAGGTCTTGGCTCCTCGGACGACCACCGTGGTGGCGCGGTTTGACTGCGGCGGCACAATACCCGCGGTGAGGTCAACACTGCGCCTGGGACGCTTCTTCGGCATCGAGGTCGATGCCAACTGGAGCCTGCTTGTAATTTTCGCCCTGATAGCTTGGACGCTGGCCAGCTCGGCGCTGCCGGCTGAGGTTGGTCGCCAGCCAACCTGGGCGTACTGGCTAGCAGGGGTGGTGGGGGCGGCGCTCTTCTACGTCGGGCTGCTGGCGCACGAGTTTTCCCACGCCTTGGTGGCTCGCCGACACGGGGTCCAGGTCGCAGGAATCACCCTGTGGCTGTTCGGGGGCGTTTCCCGCTTGGCGGGGGAGCCAGCCACAGCCCGCGACGAGGCCCTCATCACCGTCGTCGGGCCTGGTACCAGCCTGCTGGTGGCGGCGGCGGCGTACCTGGTGTCCCTGGCCTTTGCCGCCCTCGGGATGCCCGCCCTCATCACCAACCTGGTCTTCACCATCGCCTACCTGAACCTGGCGCTGGCGGTATTCAACCTGGTACCGGCTTTTCCGCTGGACGGTGGCCGCCTGCTCACTGCGCTGCTGTGGTGGCGCAGCGGCAGCCGCCTGGTCGGCATGCGCCGCGCCGTGGTGGTGGGCCGCGTGCTTGCGTACTTGATGATCGCGTTCGGCCTCTTGGAACTTCTCATGGGTTCCCTGGTGGGTGGCGTCTGGATCGCGTTCATCGGCTGGTTCCTGCTCTCAGCAGCCAGCGCCGAGGAAGCGGCCACCGTTGCCCGCAGCGTGCTTCGGCGCTTGACCGTGGGAGCGGTGATGTCAGCTCCGGTCGTAACCACCCCCGACTGGCTCAGTGTCGGAGAGTTTCTCCGCTCGCTGGCTCCCAACTATCACTTCAGCACCTACCCCCTGCACGCCCCAGACGGTCGCCTCACCGGGGTGGCGCGGCTGCCGGACCTTCTGCGGCTCAAACCGGCGATGCGGGAGCAGCGGTTGCGAGAATGTGCGACCCCGATCGCCATGATCGCCACCGCCACAACCGAAGATGACGTGGAGGCGCTGCTGGAGCGGGTTTCGCCGCAACAGCTACAGCAACGCATCCTCGTCTACCACAACCGGCAGCTGGCGGGGATTCTCTCGCCCAGCGACGTCGCCAGGCGGATCGCGCTGGGAGTCGGCTTGCCCCCCGTAGGCGAAGTTGATGGCACAACCGCGGCAAATGACGCCGGTCGGTCCGGTACAGCTGCCTGATACCCAACGGGTGGTGTTGCGGTCCAGCCTGGACCGCTCAGCGAGCGAGCGGATTGCTGTGCCCCGCGGGGCTGGCACAGCCGAGCGCGGATACCTGGGACAATGGCCCACGGACCCGCGGACCCTGGGCGGGATCTCCCAGAACTCAATCTTGAAAGATCGACGCTCAGCGTGCGCGCGGGTCTCAGGAGGTGCTATCCGATGCCGATCAAGCGGCTCGCCGCATGTTTATCGGCAGCAATGTTCGCGCTGGCGTGTCTGACGCCTGCGGTGGGTGCTGCCAGCCGCCGTGCGGGTAGGGCGCCCTTAACCATCTCTGCGAACTGCGCCGGAGTGAGCGTTTACCCGAGCCCTGACACGCGGACCGCATCGCCAAGCACCCAGATCAGCTTCCGCAACATCTCACCGGCCGAGGTCGAGAATGGCGGGATAACCGTGGTCGGTTCCAAGACTGGGTTACACGCCGGACACTGGGTCGCCGACTCCGACAACCGCGGAGCGAGTTTCTTCCCGTCGCGGCATTTCCGCGGACGGGAGACGGTTACAGTCCACACCCCGTACAGCATCTGCGGCTCGCCGACGGGAACTTTTCACTTCACCATCGCCCACCGGCCGCAGCCGCTGACGCACGCGCAGGGCGGCTCATCTGGGTCCGCTTCCCCGGGCACCCAGCCCACGAGAACGTACGTGACCATGCCTGGCGTCCCCATCCCGGACGTCAAGGTGACACTGCCCGCCCGCTTCGGAAACCGCTACGTCTTCGAGGAGCCCAAGGGGGGCACCAAGCTCGGCGGCGTGGAGATTCTTAACGGAAGCGGCCAACTGGTCTGGTTCGACCAGCTGCCGGCGGAGGTCTCCGCCTCGGACGTGAAGGTGACGCGGTATCAGGGCCAGCCCGTGCTCACCTGGTGGAAGGGCATGATCGTCAACGGACACGGGCTCGGCGAAGACCTGATCATGAACCAGTCCTACCAGACCGTCGCCACCGTGCGGGCGGGCAACGGCTACAGCGCCGACCTGCACGAGTTCAAGCTGATGCCCAACGGTACGGCGTGGCTGACGGCCTACAACGTCATCGGCTGGAATCTCAAATCCGTGGGCGGCCCAGCCAACGGCGCGGCCGTGGACTGCATTGTGCAGCAGATCGACGTGGCGACCGGGAACGTTCTGTTCGAGTGGCACAGCCTGGATCACGTGCCGGTGAAGCGGTCGTACATCGGCTACTCATCGAGCTCGGCCTTCGACTACTTCCATCTCAACTCGATTGATCCGCTGAGCACCGGTACTGTCCTGATCTCGGCAAGAAATACCGACGGCGTGTACGACTTGGCCCAGTCGACAGGGAAGATCGTGTGGACGCTGGGGGGCAAGCAGAGCAGCTTCCGCATGGGCAAGGGCACCATCTTTCGACTGCAGCACGATGCCGAGCTCCACGGCAAGAACCTTCTCTCGGTCTTTGATGACGAAGACGCCTCGCCTTCCTACCTTCCGGCTCGGGGCCTGATCCTCCGCCTCAACTATGTGAAGCGGAGTGCTTCGCTGGTGGCGGCTTTCAAGCACGGCCACCTCATAGTGTCCTCACAGGGAAACGTGCAGTTGCTCCCGCAAGGGCGCGCCTTCGTCGGGTGGGGTCAGATCGGCGTCACCTCCGAATACAACCGCAAGGGCAAGCTGCTCTTCGACATGCGCTACTCGGGCAGCGCGATCAACAGCTACCGCGCCTACCTGTTCAAGTGGGAGGGATCCCCATCCACAGCTCCGTCTTTGGTGGTGCGCAAGGACAGGTCCGGCGGGGTGGCTGTCTACATGAGTTGGAACGGCTCGACCAAGACGCGCAAATGGGAGGTTTTGGGGGGCCCCTCCGCCAACGGGCTGCAGCCGCTGGCGACAGTGGTCAGCCGGGGATTCCAGACAAGGACGCGCCTCCAGTCTGCCCCGGCGGTGGTGGAGGTGGCGGCGGAAGATGGGCAGGGCAACGTGCTGGCCAGCTCAGCGGCGGTGAGCACCGGCTGAATCGGCCAGGGTGGGCATCAGCGCTCAAGAGTTGAGTGCCCTTTGCAGGATTTCGCACCAGCCATCCAGGAATCCTCCCAAGACCGGCTGCGGCGGCTCGTCTTAGATGGCGGGCAGACACTTGGGGCTGCGTAGTTCCAACCATTTCCTGCCCTGCTGAGCCCGGCGGCGCGG
>JBJKSO010000081.1:0-15982 GCA_046703825.1 Candidatus Dormibacteria bacterium | reverse complement strand
GCTACCAGCCGGAGCGTGACGGGATCGAAGACCCCTGCGCCCCATTCGTGTTCGCCGGGCTGTGGGCGGTGGTAGCCGAGGCGAGCCTGGGTTTCCGGGATCGCGCCGAGACGCGCCTGCACCAGATTGCGGCGCTCGCCGGTCCGGCCGGGCAACTCTCGGAGGTGGCCGACCCCGCCACCGGCCGTTTGCTCGGCAACTTTCCCCAAGTGCAGAGCCATGCGGCGCTCATCCAGGCCGTCTTAAGGCTGTGGCCGCGGTGACCCTCCGGGCTCAGGCGGGGTCCGTGGCCGGACCTATACTGAGCCCGGGTCAGTGGGGGATCGAACGCGCCCCGTTCGTCTAGTGGCCAAGGACACCGCCCTCTCAAGGCGGAGATCAGCGGTTCGAATCCGCTACGGGGTACCAGCCGTACTCCCTTTGAGTTTGTGGGAGCGGGTTGACTCTCCCGGGAACGACCGAGTCGGTGGGGTTGCTCGCAGGTCTGCACCGCTGTCGACCGCCTGCCCCGAGAGCAGTCGACGCCTGACCGGGGAGGCGGGCCGCGCTTTCGCCGCTGCATATCATTGGGGCGCTTGAACTCTATGCGTGGAGGAATCACGTGAGCGGTTCGGAACCGCGGCCCGTGCAGTCGCTGCCGATCGCCCCCCACGGGCACCAGATAGACACTCGCCACGTCACCGTGCTCCCGCCTGAGCCCGAGCGTGGCTTGCAGGCGCTGGAGGCGGCGCTGGAGCCCCACGCGGGCGTGGCCGCCACGGCCACCCGGTCTGTTCTAGCCGATGTTTGCCGCCGTTACCCGTCTCTTCTCGATGCCTGGGCGCGACTCGGCCAGGCAGCTTACGCGGAGGGCGACTTCGTCTCCGCCTATGCCTACGCCCGCGTCGGCTACCACCGCGGTCTGGACCGGCTGCGCCGCCACGGCTGGGGCGGATCCGGCCAGGTGCGCTGGGCGGACGCGACCAACCGCGGATTCTTGCGTGCGCTTCATCTCCTCATGCTGGCGAGCGCGGCGATCGGCGAGGAAGACGAACGCGATCGCTGCCGTCAGTTCCTGCTGGACCTAGACCCAGACGACGGAATCGGGGCGCGCTCGGTGCCGTCCTTGGCGGCTGGCGAGCGCCTTGGGAGCCAGCTGCTACCGTGAGAACCCCTTAGCCGGCTGGAGCCTCAGCCGGCAAAGGAAGTGGGACCTTCCCGTCGCGGGGTGGGCTGCCCTTGAATCCGGCCGCTGTCCGGTGGCCGCCGCCGCCATATCTTCTGGCGACCTCGCTGACGTCGACTCCCTCGGGGGTGGATCGCAGCGACCAGCGGGCCGCGGCGCCGTCCCCCTCCCAGTACACACCCGCAAAGGGACGGCCGACGGCGAGGCGGTCACCCAGTTCGCTCTGGAGCACTGGGCTGTTCACCACCGGGACCCGGTAACCGGCGATTTCCACTGTGAACGCGTGGGCAGCCACGCGCTCGACCATGCGACGTTGGTAGCGCAGCAGAGCCCGGCCCTCCAGACGGAGCTGATCCACGTCGATCGTGTCCCAGGTCGCGAAGTCGAAGTCCCGGGCCCGTAGCGCGGCGGACACCTCCTCGATCTCCGGCAGCGAGTTCTTCCAGAGATCTCGGTCTTGCACGTACTGGAGCAGGCGAGGCACCGGAGCTTGGTGCAAATACTCCCAGGCCATGACCGCGCCGCTGCGTGCCATGTCGAAGTGGCAGAAGGGCAGGCCCTGGAGCTCGCTGGCGGCGGACCGGTGGTGGTCCAACACCACCAGGCTGGACGCCCGGCGTGCCAGGTCCAACGTGGTGGGGCGATCGTAGGCGAAATCGGCGATCAGCACGCTGCGCCCGGTCGGGTCGGGCGGTGGCTCGCCATGGTTTACGGGAAGATAGTCGGCGCTTTGGCCGAACCGCTTCCAGGCTGCCCAGGCGGCGCCGAAGCCGTCCGGGCAGTCACCGTGGTAGACGATGAGCGGCCGAGGCCGGCTGTTGCCGTTGGTGTGGGCGCCGAAAGCCGACGGGGTGCCCGCCAGCGGTTCAGGGTGGATGGTCATTTCTCTATGTGTATATGAACCCTTCGACGCCGCTCAGACTCGAGATCTCCCTCTCATCCTGGAGGCCGGAGAGAAAGTTGGCCTCATCCACGATGAACCGGGTCGGTCCGAGGACCTGGACCACCCAGGCCACGTGGCCGTAGTAGTAGTCGTAGGCGCCGCCGCGGCTGAACACGACGATCGAGCCCACTCGAGGGGAATAGCCGATGTTGGCGCCGTCGTAGATGGCGTTGGTGATCCACTGGTAGGCGTTGCCGCCCCAGCCCACCGGCGTCCGGGTACCCACGTACCAGGTGCACTGCCCATAGGGGAATCCACTGTAGTAGCTCCCCACCGGACACGCGGAGTTGCGCGATCCGAGCCCGCACACCGCCAGGATCGTGCCCTCCTCGGCAGCCGCGTTGCCGGGGGCGAAGGAGATGGACTGCTCCTCGATCAGGATGATCTGGTTGGACACCTGCTGGGCCTGAGCGGCCACCTGGGCTGCCTGGCCGCTGAGGCTGGCTGCCTGGGCGGTGAAGTTCGCCTCCTGGGTCTGCAGCTGTTGCTGCTGGGACGCCAGGTGGCTAACGGCTGCCGCCACCACTTGCTCCTGCTTCTTCTGCTGGGCGCGCAAAGCGGCGAGTCGCTCCGCGTCTGCGTGGACTTGGACAGTCAGAGCTGAGAAGCGCTGCTTGAATCCTTGTAGCGCGATCGTTGTGTCCATGAAGCCGGAGACCCCGCCGCCGTCAACGATGGCGGCGCTGAGGTTGTTGCCCGCGTTGTGCTGATAGAGCTGGCTCACCAGCAGCGCCAGCTGGTACCGGTCGCGGTCCATCTTCGCCCGAGTCACACCCAGGCGATCATCAGTGTTGGCCAGCATCGCGTTGGCCAGCGACAGCTGGTGCTGGGCGGCGGTCAGCTTCTGCTGGGTCACGTTGATGCTGGCTTGGATGGCGGCCGCTTGAGTGGCGGCCTGATGCTCCTGGCCGTTCAGCGACTGCAGTTGGCCCTGTAGGGCCATCTCTTGGGCTTGGAGTTGACCCAGGCTGGCGGCGCTGACCCCGACCGTGTCCAAAACGGGCACTACGCCCCCCACGGCTGTCACCGCAAGGGCAATCTGGGCAAGCGAGCGCAGCAAAGGCGCATGGAGGTGATGAGACATGGTGTGACGAGAGCTGGATGCGTCTCGACCAGCACTCTAGCAGTCGGTGCCCTGCCTGGCAACCGGTGCTGACCCGGATCGACCGGCGTGAAGTGGGGTTGCTGGCCTAGGGGTAGATGAAAGCTTCGACGCCGCTCAGGCTGGTGATTTCGCGCTGGTCCACCAGGTAGGGGATGTCGAAGAAGTTCGCCTCGTCGACGGTGAACTGCGATGGGCCCTGCACCCCGACGACGTAGGCGACGTGGCCGTAGTTAGGGTCGTAGAGGCCGCCCGCGGCCCAGACCACGATCGACCCCACCCGGGGAGTCGAGCCTTCGGCGTAACCATCTGCCGCAGCCGCAGCCGCCCATTGATCGGCGTTGCCGAACCAGGGGACGTAGACCCGGCTGGCCACGTACCAGGTGCACTGACCGCCGTAGAAGTGGTTGGGCTGGATGGGAGAGGTGTACTGATACCCAAGTACCTGAACCCCGCTGCCGTACTGCAGGCTGGCATTGCCGGCCACCCCCGGGCCCGCCCCGGACGCCTGCTGCTCCTGCTCCAATGCGAGCTGAGCCTGCAGCTGGGACACGTGATTGTTCTCCGACTGAATGTTGTTCGCAGTCTGTTGGGCTTGCGCGGAGAGGTTGGCCTGCTGCTGCTGGTAGTTGGCCTCTTCGGTCTGGAGCTGGGCCTCGGTGTTCTGCAGCGAGATCACCTGGGCTGCGACCGCCTTCTGCTGGGCCTGCTGCTGCGCGCGGAGCGTCTGCAGGCGGTTTTCCTCATAGACCAGCTGCTCGGTAAGCTGGCTGAACTGGGTCCGAAGAGTCTGCAGTGCCAGCGATGCGTCCATGAACTGCGACACGCCCGAGCTGTCCACCAGAGCCGTGGTCAGGTCGTTCCCGGTGTTGCGCTGGTAGAGCGCCAGGACCAGGGATGAGAGCTGAGCGCGGTCCTGGCGTATCTTGGCCTGCGTCGCGACCAACTGATCATTGGTAAGCGCCAGCGCGTTGTTGTCCGCCTCTAGTTGCGCCTGCGCCTTGGCGAGCTGCTGCTGCAGCACCACTATCTGCTGCGCGGTCAACGCAGCTTGCTGACCTGCTTGTGATGCCTCGTTGCGCAGCTGTTGAAGTTGCGACTGCAGCTGCGATTCCTGAGCCTGCAGCGATGAGATCTGTGCGCTCAGGTTGTTGGCGATTGCCGTCGGCTGGGCCAGCAGACTGGCGACAGCGCAGCCTGCGGTGACGAGTGCCAAGACGGCCGCACTGCGAATTTTGAGCGAAAAGTGACTAGGCAACATAACCAAACGACAACGACCGCGATTGTGCTCGCCAGCACCGACTCAGGTGGTGACGTGCGGTTATAGATCTGGTGACGAAACGATGTCGCGCGTTCCAGGACCAGTTCGGCGCCCGCCCTCTCTGGCTGCGGCGTGTGCCAGTGCTTCCTGCCGCGAGACAGTAGCCTGTGCGTCACGACAATGCAACATTGAAGCGGGTGCACGGCGGGCGGGTAACCACTCCGTGCAGGCGTTCGGTGAGGAAGTGAGCGCCTGCCGCGCTATAGGCGGGTCGCGGTCACCATATCGAAGGTGGTTGAAAGGTGACGCGTCCCCCGTGGCCACTCCACGACGAAGGCGTACCGGTCGCCGCGGACCAGGCTGAGCCGCCACTCCACGGGCTTGCCCTGAGCAAGAATCAGGCGCTCGATCGCGAATACCGCTTGGCCCCTGGGCAGCCGGAGCAGCTCACGCTCCTCGGCGCTGGGCGTCGCCGGTCCCACTCGCTCCCAGGCCGCGTCCATCACGATCCCGCAGCGCTGCTCGAGCTCATCGTAGACGCCGACGTCTCTGAAGTCGGCGGCCAACAGCGGACTGGCGATGCTGGCCGGCAGCCAGATCCGATCCAGGGCGAGCGGAGCGTCGCCGCTGTGCCGGATGCGCTTGAGGAACACCAAGTCCTCGCTCGCCGCCACCTCGAGCTTCCGGGCGGCCACCCGGTCGTCGCGCAACTCCAGGCTGAGGACAGTGCTCCTCTGCGGTACGCCGTGGGCCTCCACCGACCGGTAGAGGCTGTAGAAGACACCGGCCGGCTGCTCGAGTTCCATCCTGCGCACCCGGGTACCCCCGCGTCCCCGGCGCCGCTCCAGGGTCCCCTGCCTGTGCAGCTGGCGGACAGCTTCGCGGACGGTGTGCCGGGAGACGTGGAACTCCGCGACCAGCTCCCGGTCGGGTGGGAATCGGTCAGTGAATTCGCCAGAGGCGATCCGCAGGCGAAGCTCAGCTAGGACTTGCTCCCAAAGCGGGACGGTTGGGCGCTTGTTCGAATCCGGTACGGAGCCGGACTCGACCTGGGGCTCTCCGACTGCCACCTCTCCTTCACCTCATGCTAGGGCAGCCCCCGTAGGGCCGGACTTTTATTTTGGCGCTCCAATGTTCCCTAGGGAACGGGGTCTGGGCTAACCAAGGGATTTCACTGCTCCGCCGCACCCAGCTAGGAGTTGGGGTTGTCGAGATCAGCGCGCGGCGGGTCGAGGCGCCTAAGGCGCGCCCCCGCGACCGGCGCCAGCGGGCTCTGGAGCAGAAGGCCGGCGAGGCGGGCGGCCGAGCGCCACCCGCCGCTCGGCGCCGGGGGCGGTGCCGGGGCTCGAGAGGTGTTGGGAGCGTGCCAGCTGGTGTTGACGATCTGCACCCGCCACCTGCCGCGACGGCGCTGCTCCATTTTGATCTCAGTTCGCTCGACTGCCACCATCCGAGAAGACCGATCTCCCCGCGCCGGGCTGGACCGGTGGGTGAGCCGGCGCCGACTCAACCACCACCACAGCAGGCGACTGCCGACCGGCACCAAAGTGGCCGCCGCGGTCAGGGCGCGCGGGTCGATCGTCGGCCGTCGCGCCGGCCCGACTAGCTCGGCCCGGACCGGAACTGGTCGGGCAGGCTCCTCCATGGCGCGATCCTAGCGGGCCGGGGGTCCGGCGGTCGGGAGCCACCGGCACCGGGGGCTGGGTGGCTCCTGTAACCTGCGCGCGTGGCCGCCGGAAGCCGACCGATGTCGCTTCGCCCGCTGCGGGCTTCGGAAGTGCTGGACACCGTCTTCTCGCTGTACGGCCACAATTTCGGGCTGCTGATCGGCACGATCGCAGTTCTTCAGGTCCCCTACCAGCTCCTGAGCTTCTTGGTGACCGCCACCTTGCTGACCAAGGTCCCCCATCTGCCCGCACACACCAGCAAGATCACGGCCGCCCAGAGCCACGCCCTGGTGCACTACCTGGTCAGTCTGCTGGTGGTCGGTTTGATCCTGGCCGCACTCAACGCCTTGGCCGTGATTCCGCTTCAGGCGGCGGCCTTCACGCGGGTGGTGGCGGAGCGCTTTTTGGGCCGGGTGGCCACGGTCGGCGAGGCTTACCGCTTCGCCTTTCGGCGCTGGCTTCCCCTGCTGGGCGTCTCCATCTTGGTGGGCTTGATCCTAGTCGGCAGCATTGCCGTCTCGGCCGGGGTGCTGGCCGGGGTGGCGCTGGCGGTGGGCAAGGGGGCGCTACTGCTCGACGTGGTGGTGGGAATTGCAGCGCTGATCTTGATCGCCATCGTCGCAGTCCGCTTGGTGGTGGCGGTTCCCGCGCTGGTGCTGGAGGGCTGTTCGCCGGTGGAGGCACTCCGGCGCAGCTGGGGCCTTACGGCCAACCGGGTCGGCCACGGCCTCGGCATCGTGCTGCTGCTCTGGGTGATGCAGGTTGCCGTCGGCGGGCTGCTCGGCCTGCTGCTGGGACTCGTCGAGTCCGGCCTGCACGGCGCGTCGCTCCAGGCGGCCAGCTTCGTCGGCGGACTGGTGATCGCGCTCCTGATCGCCCCGATCTTCGGCGTCGGCATCGTGGTGCTCTACTTTGACTTCCGGGTGGCCAAGGAGCAGCTCACGCCAGCGCAGATCGCCGGCCAGCCGCCGGGCTGATCAGGCCGGAGAAGGCGCGCCCGCTGGCTCCAGCTGCTCCAGAGCGGCGATCACCTCGCGGGTGAGGGCCGTCGGCGTGGACGCTCCCGCCGTCACTCCGACCCGCCGGCATCCCGAGAACCACTCGGGTCTGAGATCTTCGGCGGTGTCGACCAGGTGGGCGGGCCGGTGCGCCAACTCTTCCACCACCTGGACCAGCCGCAGACTGTTGCTGCTGCGACTGCTGCCGACCACGATCACCACGTCGCACTCGCTGGCGGCCTCCACTGCCGCCTGCTGCCGCTCTTGGGTGGCGTTGCAGATCTCGTTGTGCACCTCGAGATGGGGGTAGCGCGCGCGGAGCCGCTCGATGATGGCCTGGGTGTCCCAGATCGACAGGGTGGTCTGGGTGGTGACCGCCAGCCGCTCGGCCTCAATCTCTAGGCGGTCGACATCCTCCAGCGTCTGCACCAGGTAGACGCGATCCGGGGCCTCTCCCATCACCCCCTCCGGTTCCGGATGTCCCACCTTGCCGATGTAGATGATGGTGTAACCCTGATCGGCCAGGCGCCGAACCAGGTCGTGGGTGCGAACGACGTCACTGCAGGTGGCATCGACCACGTTGAGGCCCTTGGCCGCCGCCCGGGCCTTCACCTCGGGGGACACCCCGTGGGCGGTGAGCACCACGGTGCCCCGCTCGACGCTGTCCAGCGCCTCGAGCCGGGAAGGCGCATCGACAAGCCTCACTCCGAGCTCAGCGAACTCTCTGGTCACATGTTCGTTGTGAACCAGGTAGCCGAGCATGGCTATGGGTTCGCCCGCTCGCTGCTCCGAGGTCTGCCGCAGCGCGCGGATGGCCTCGACCACACCGTGGCAATAGCCGCGGGGCCGGATCTTGACGACCTCCATCGGTTCCAGCCTAGCAGCAGTCGGGAAGTCCCCCTGCGAACTCAGCGCTCGGGCCGCGAGCGCCCGGCCGGCCGATGGAGGCCGAGGGGGTGGTGCAGCACGGCCGCGGACCGCTCCTGGCCCACCTCGCGATCGGAGTCCCGCTGCCGTGCCTTGGCTCTGCCTGGGGCCGACTCTTCCCGGTTGCGCCGCACCGTGGCCGGCCGGCGGGAGGCTTCCACGATCGACTCCATCCACGCCCAGCCCCGGTACCCGGCATAGGCGGCCAGCGCTACAAGGGTGAGAGTGCCCACCACATTGAGGAGCCCGGCCAGTGGCGGTACCACCACGGAAAGGGCGGCGCAGGCTCCCACCGCTGCCAGCGCGGTCCCGGGTCGAAGATGCCTCACGCCTAGCAAGTCCCCTGGTGGCCTGCCCGAGGGGCGGACTACGATCGGGGGAGTGGCCCGCATGCACCCCCACCGCACCTGGCTCCACCTGGTGCCCGCCGATCCGAACCATGTGCCCACCCCGCAACAGGTGCAGCAGGCGGCGCAGGTCTTGATCGGCGCCGGCCTGGCCGCTTGCGCCGGCCCGCTGGCTGAACTGGTGCCCGGTCCGCAGTTCGCCAGGCTGCTGCGCCCCGGATCGCTGCCGCAGCTGGCGCGGTCGCCGGGGGAGGTGCGCGTGGACGCGGGGGTTCGCCGCTGCTACCCAGACCCCGGCCCGGACGGATTCGACACCGAGCCCCCGAACACCTACCGGGCGGCATGCCCCACCTGTCAGGCCGAGCTGCAGTTTTTTCATCTCAGCTTCCCACTGACCGATCCACTTGAGGCGGTCTGCGCCAGCTGCCGCCGTCCCGTCGATGTCAGCCGCCTCGGCTGGACGCCAGAGCTGCCGGTGGCGAGCGCTGAGATCACTTTCGCGGACGTGGACGGCAGGCCGTCGCTCCGTCACACCCCAGTCTTCTCGAAGCTCGAGGCCGCGCTGGGGGCGCCTCTGCGGGAGCTCTTCGTCACCCTCTGATCCACCGTCAGAGCTCGGCGGCGGCCAGGTGGCGCACCGCCCGTGACCAGCGCCGCGCGGCTCCTTCGGCGCTGCTCTGAAAGTGAGAGGCGGCGTTGAGCGCTCCCGGCACCCTCAGCATCAGGTACAGCGCCGCGAACGAGTAGAGCATCCCGGTAAGTCCGCCACCGCGGGCGAAGGCGAGGCTCACCGCCGCCCGCAGCACCAGCAGCTGGCCAAATTGCATGAACAGGCTCACCACCAAGAGCCGCAGCCACTGCCGGCCGAACCCGCGCGTCTCGGGGAGGCTCCAGGCCAAAACTGCCAGCGGGGCGCTGGCGCAGAGGACGGCCAGAAGCGTGTAGCGGACCACGTAGGCCAGCACCAGCACCACGAGCGCCAGCACCAGCGCCACCGCGAACACCAGCAGAAACAGATTCTGCGACACAGAAGCGATCGCGCCAGCTGACAGCGGTGAACTCCAGGGCAGGTCCGCCAAGTCGAGGCGGCCGGGGCCGACCAGCACCTGGCACAAGGAGTTGTTGAGGTCGATCCCCTGTTGGATCAACGGCAGGCTGAGATTGGCCGCTGCCACCGCCACCAGCAACCTCGGGAGCACCACCCTCAGGTTCTGCGGGGCGCCTCCCGGCCCGGCCACCGTCCTGATCGCGCTGTAGACCAGAATCCCCAGCACCAAAGCATCGGCGGTTTGGGCCAGCAGGTGGTTGAGCGCACCCACCCCTGGGGTATCGGTGAACGGTCGGGCCGAACCGGGGCGTGAGGCGTCGAAGGTGCCGAACAGGTAGGTGTGCAGCTCCGCCTCCAGCGAGTGGCTGGCCGTGCTCACGAACCGGCTCAGACCCTGGCTCAGCAATCCGTCCAGAAGCTGCAGGGGATGCAGCTGGAAGGAGGGAAGCCGAAGGCCGATGGGCTGGGTCAAACCTCAGCCGACGCCGTGCGGGACCGCCGAGAGCAAAACGTGCGTCAGCACGCCAGCGAGCTCCACCCCCAGGGTGCCGAGCGCGATCCTCCCGAGCCAGCGCTGCGCCTCCATGGCGCTGTGCGGATTCGGGGCCACCACCCTCCAGGCGAAGGCGCAGACGAATGCCAGGGTGCCCAGGCTGCCGATCACGCCCTGGCCGATGAGTACCCATGAGTTCAGCAGCGAGTTCAGCTCGCCCAAGCTCAGCTCCTTAGTTCGAGTGTCTCCCAGAGCTCTGTCCGCCTGGGTGGGCAGTCGAGGCCTCAGCCGCAGTCCGCGGCCCAGTCCCCCTCGGCGCTGGTGGCCACCACCGTCACCGGCCCGTCGTTGAGCGAGCTGACCTGCATGTGGGCGCCGAAGCGCCCCTCGTCGACGCGTGCCACACCCAGCCGCCGCAGCGACTCGGCGAAGACCTGGCACAGCTCTGCGGCCCGGTCCCAAGGAGCTGCCCCGACGAAGGAGGGCCGGTGGCCGCGGCGGTTGTCGGCGAAGAGGGTGAACTGGCTCACCACCAGCGCCTCCCCGGAGCAGTCGAGCAAAGAGCGGTTCATGCGTCCCTCGCCGTCGGGAAAGATCCGCAGCTGGGCCAGCCGCGAGGCCAGCCGCTCCGCCACCTGCTCGTCATCGGTGGGGGCGACGCCGAGGTAGATCAGCAGGCCGGCGCCGATGGCGGCGACAGACTCTCCGGCCACCTGGACACGGGCCCAACCGACCCGCTGAACGACGGCCCGCAACCGTCAGCCGATGGCGCGCAGGCTTCGGTAGATCCGCATCGCCTCCGCCTCTGCCTCCAGGAAGCCCGGCGCCTGGGCACGCATCCCCTGCAAGGAGAAGCTCCACCAGCCCGGCGGGCCGCCCGGACCCGGAAGGGTGGCGGTCCGGTAGCGGGGCGGGTAGAAGGTGATGGTGCCGGCGGGCAGTCGCTTGAATATGGGCCCGGCGATCATGAGCTCATCCATGCTCCGAGAGCCCACCAGGCGGCCCTCGACCATCTGCACCTGGCGCTGCTTGCGGATGGGGTTGTCCGGGTCGCTGACCATAACCCGGCCTCCCAGCCGTTGGGAGAGTTCTAGCAGCCCGAAGTAGACCGCGAGCGCGTCCGTCTCGTCCCCGGCCACCTTGACGAATCCCGCCCCGACCAGGGGCTCGTCCACCGCCAGGCGCAGGTGGCGCAGGTACTCCATCTCGAACAGGCCGCGCGAGGCGTCGGTGGCCAGCCACATGGGTTCGATCCGCCAAACCCGGGTGGTGGCGAATGCCTCGACCCGGCACTGCCATTCCTCGGCGCTACTGCGGCCGGGGTTGGTGAGACGGTAGAAGACGACCCGGCCCATCGGACGATTCTAGATCCGCCGGCCAGCAACCCCGGTTCCCGCCTCGGCTAGCGGCTGACCTCGACCAGGAGGAGCCAGAAGGTGACCGGTGCGAAGAGCAGCGCCGCCACCGCGCCCACCACCACCCAGTCCAAGCCACCTCCGGAGGAGATCAGCAGGGTCACGCCGGCCACGAAGTAGGCGGCGGCAGAGATCTGTCCCACGGCCTGAAGCGACCAGAACCAGAGATTGGCCGTGGGTGCCAGCCGGCGTGCCCGCTCCAAAAACAGGACCAGCAGGCCCCAGAAGACGAGGCCCAGCACCAACAGTTCGGCGCCCAGTTCGGGGGAAGCCTGGTCGGGGATCAGCGCCACCAACCCGGCCAGCAGCATGGCCAACACCGACACGAGGGGCGCGGCGCCGCGAGCCACCAGTCCGGGGGTGGCCATCACCCGGTCCAGGTTGGAGGCCATGGTGACCAGTCCCAAACCGCCGACCAGGACCGCCACGATCACTTGGGCCAGCAGGAATCCGGTCCACTGGCCGGCGACGTAGGGGCTCGCCAGCTGCGCCGCCACGGGCACTACTCGCGCGCCCGCCGCGCCCGCACCGAGAACCCGACCTGCTGGCCGGGCAGGCGCGGCGGTTTGGTGAGCTGGACGGTGATGGCGGACACCCGAGCCAGCTTTAGCGCGTCCCGCGCGATCGCCTCAGCCAGGGTCTCCAGGAGGTGATAGCTGTGGTTCTCCACCTGAGCCTGGGCGATCCGGTAGAGATCCACGTAGTTGACGGTGTCTTCAACCCGGTCGCTGGCCGCTGCGTCCCGGATCTCCGCCTCCACCTCGAGATCCACCACGATGTGTCCCCCTTGGTCACGCTCCGCTTGCGAATCGCCATGGTGGCCCCAGAAGCGAAGGCCGCGCAAGAGCAGGAGGTCCCGAGGTTGGTGCTGCGGACCGGCGTCGTTCAGTGCTCGACGGCCTCGATGGACTCGATGTGGACCACCTCGCGGCGGTTGTCGCGGGTGGGGAACAGCACCACGAGGGTCTGAGAGAGGGCGGCGATCACCTGGCCGACATCGCCGGGCTGGATGCCCTCGATCGGCTCGCCGGTGCTGTGGCGGACGTTGCTGTTGACCTTGACCCAAGATCCCGGGGGCCAGCGCATCTCCGGAGTGAGCTCTTCCGGAGAGAGATCCTCGGGGGATACAGCACCCCGGTTGCCGCCCCAGGGCCGCGGAGGCGCCGGGCGCGGGGCGGCCCGCACCGCCACCTTCTCCTCCGCGACCTCCTCCTCGTCGTCGTCTTCCTCGAGCAGATCCTCGTCGTCGTCTTGCTCTTCCGAGTCGAGCTCGATTTCGTCGGCGTCGTCCGAGAGGGCAGGCTCAGCGGCCTCTTCCTCCGGTTCGGTCCCGTTGTCGGATTTGGTGGGGGGCTTTGGACTCATGTCAACAGGGGGATGAATTGAGGCCAGCCTACCACGGGCCCCCGCTCACTCCTCGCTGATGGAGCTTACCCGCCAGGGCTCGCGGCTGCGGTCCAGGGTCACCCGGAGCAGAACCGGGTCAGCCGCCCCCTGGGCCTGTCCCTCCGGGGTCACGAACCGCGTTCGGTCTCGATAGCGCAGCCGCAGCACCGCAGGCCCCTGGGCAGCTAGGCTCTCAACCTCGACCTGGACGGACTCGCGCTGCGGGTGGACCTGAATTCCCGCCATCTGGTAGGCAGCGAAGCGCCCCTGGATCTCGGCCAGGGCGGCGCCGCAGAACGCCTGGGCGAGGCGGCTGAGATTGCCGGTCACCGCCGCCTGATCGAGCACACCGAGGATCCGTTGCAGCTCGGTCCGGGCCCGACTGGTCCCGACTGGGACCTGACGCTTGCGCATGGAGATGCTGGGCAACCGCTCAGCTCCGGCTCGGCCGCAGCGGCCGGAGCAAGTCGGTGGGCGTGTAGGCGAGACCAAAGGGAGCGTCGGCGTGGCCGTTGCCGTTGGCCTCGAGTACCAGTGCCACGGGCTCCAACTGCTCGTCGAGGGAGACGGGTGGCGGAGGTACCTGGACCGGGGTCTCGTCGGCCCAGGTGAAGTCCGCAGCGGCCGGCGGGCCCGACGCGGGAGGATGCTCGCGGGACTGGGCCTGAGCGCTGCGGATGCGACTCACCGCCTCCTCGGAGTTGATCCCCCGGGGTGCCGGAATCTCGCCCCGACCAGGCCGCCTCACCCCCTCGACCGTCTTGCCGAGCAAAGCCACCGGGAGCCGGTCCAAAGCGCTCAGCATGGTCATCCCCGCCGCCTCCACCAGGCACGCCAGGGTAGGGGCGGGCCAGGGGCTCGAGTCGGCGACCACGTAGCAGCGGCTGGGCGGGAACTTGCGCAGCTGCGACAGGATGCTGAACCCGGGACTGCCGGTGCAGAGAACCGCCTGCGGGGTTTGGCCCTCCTCGATGAGGTTGCCGATCGCGGCCAGGCTGGTGGCGGCGTCCCCCAGGTCGTTGTCCTCCTCAACTCCGACCACGCGGAAGTTGGGCAGTAGCTGGGTGACCTTGCCGGCCAGCTCCGATTCGCCGACGACTATCAATGTGTTCATGGCTGGGGTGTGTGCTGGGACTGCTTGCGGATGCTACCCGGGGAACTCGGGCCTGCCGCCGCCGAGAAGGAAGTGTTACGCCGCCGGGCCCTGCACCTCCTCCAGGCGGATGGTGACCCGGTCAAGCTGTCGCTGGTCCACCGAGACGCCCAGACCGGGGCCGGTGGGCACCGGCAGGGTTCCGTCCGGAGCCAGGCGGAACGGCTCCTCCAGCACGTCCCGGTGGAAGTAGCGGTCGCTCGCCGACGTGTCGCCCGGCAGCGTGAAACCGGGCAACGACGCCACCGCCAGGTTGGCGGCGCGGCCGATGCCGGTCTCAAGCATTCCGCCGCACCATGCCGGCCACCCCTGCTGGCTGCAGGCCTCCTGCAGCTGGCGGGATGAGAAGGAACCACCCACCCGACCCGGCTTGATGTTGAGGATCCGCCCCGAACCCAGGGCGAAAGCCGCTCGCAGGTCGGCCAGCGACTCCACCGACTCGTCCAGGCAGATCGGGGTCTTGAGCTGCGCCTGCAGGGCGGCGTGGTCGATTAGGTCGTCGTGGGCCAGCGGCTGCTCGATCATCATCAGGTTGAACTCGTCCAGCTGGGCCAGCCGCGGAGCGTCCTCCAGCCGGTAGGCGCTGTTCGCATCGAGCATCACCGGGGTCTCCGGAAACCGCTCGCGCACCGCCCGGGCCAGCTGGAGGTCGTAGCCCGGCTTGCACTTGAGCTTGATGCGCTGATAGCCCTGCTCCAGGTAGCCCTCGATCACGGTCAGGGTGCGCTCCAGTGACTCCTGGATGCCGATGCTGACCCCGCAGGGGATGCGCTGCTTGGTGCCTCCGAGGATGCGCTGCAGGCTCTGCCCGCTGGCCTGTCCCGCCAGGTCCAGCAGCGCCATCTCGACCGCTGCTTTGGCCATGTTGTGCCCGCGCACCCACCGCCAGCGCGAGGCCTGGCCCTCCAGATCGGCGGCGGGCTGGCCCAGGATCGAGGGCAGGATGTGGCGGCGCAAAGCCTCCGCGTCGGTGGCCCAAGTGGCGTAGGAGTAACCCGGGTCGGCGCCAGCCGCCGACTCTCCCAGCCCGCGCAAGCCGTCCGCGAAGAGCTCGACCAGCAACGCCCGCCGCTCCGTCTGGGTGCCGAAGCTGGTGGTGAAAGGCGACACCAGCGGAAGCGCGATCAGGCGCAGCCGCGCCCGCTCCACTGCCAGCTCGGGAAGGGCGCTGCTCACGACTGGGCCCAGATCCGCGCCAGCAGGCCGCCCAGCAAGGCGGCCCGCTCCGGCAGCTGGCGCCAGGCCATCCACTCCCCCGGTGCGTGGGCGTTGCCGCCCACCGCCCCCAGGCCGTCGAGCGTCGGCACCCCGAGCGCGGCGGTGAAGTTGCCATCCGAACCTCCCCCCGCGGCCACCCCCTGGAGCGGCGGCTGTTCCAGCTCGGCCGCGACCTGGCGCGCTAGCTCAAACAGTGTCTCGGATGCCACCGACTCCAGCGGCGGGCGGTTGGGGCCGCCGCTGATCTCCAGCACCGCCTCAGGATGCCGGGGGCGGAGTTCGTGGAGAGCGCTGTCGAGCCGTTCCGCCTCCTGGGCACTGGTGAACCGGACATCGACCTCCAGTTCCGCCAGGGCTGGCACAACGTTGCTCCGGGTGCCACCGCGCACGACCGAAGGGGTCACGGTGGTGCCGGCTTCAGGGGCGGCCAGACTCGCCACGCTGGCGGTGATCGCGGCCAGTTCAACCACGGCATTGACTCCTTTGTCCGGGTCGAGCCCCGCGTGCGCCGCGCGTCCGCGCACCCGGAGCACGTAGGTGCCAACCCCCTTACGGGCCACCTTGAGCGCGCCGCCCAGTCCAGGCTCCAGCACCAGCACCCCCTGGTGTTGGCGCGCCTCGGTCTCGATCACCTCCCGGGACTTGTGACTGCCCACCTCCTCGTCGCCGGTGAGCAGGACCGTCACCGGCCCGAGGCGGCCTTGGGCGCGCAGGGCGCCCAGCGCCGCCAGCGCCTGGATCACGCCGCCCTTCATGTCAAATACCCCGGGCCCCTGCACCCGCTCCTCGGCGCGGCTGAAGATCGGCTGGAAGCTTCCCCGAGCCCAGACCGTGTCGAGGTGGCCGAGCAGCAATACCG
>JBJKSO010000080.1:0-4888 GCA_046703825.1 Candidatus Dormibacteria bacterium | reverse complement strand
TCGTACAGCGACGGACACACCCCTGCAGCTAAAGTGCTTCAGGACTCCAACTGGGCCCGTACCGGGCGGCGGACGGCCGGCTTGGCCGGTGCCGGCGCCGGGACCGGCTCCGCCGCGGGCGTCGGCTGGCTGGCTCGGGCCCCGTTTCGCCCGGGAAGCTCCCGGCGCTCGCGGATCTTGGCCCGCTTACCCACCTTTTCGCGCAGGTAGTAGAGCTTGGCCCGCCGGACCCGGCCGTGTCGGACCACCTCGATCTTGGCCAAACGGGGTGAGTTCACCAAAAAAGTCCGCTCCACCCCCACGCCGTGGGCGGTGCGCCGAACCGTCATCGAGCGGCTCACGCCACCGCGCTGGAGCCCGATGATCACGCCCTCGAAGACTTGGACCCGCTCCCGGGTACCTTCCACCACCTTGACGTGCACCCGGACGGTGTCGCCGGGGCTCAGTTCGGGGACGTCGTCCCGCAGCTGCTCCTCCTGGAGCAGGTCGATCACGTTCATCTAGGCTCCTCCCACTCGGGCCCCGGCGGGCACCCGGCTCTTAGTCATCTGGTGAACTCCGGCCCCGAGCAAATCGGGGCGCAGGCGGCGCGCCCGCTCCAGGGCCGCCTCCCGGCGCCACTCCTCGATCTGACGGTGGTCGCCGCTGCGCAGCACCTCCGGGACGGTCAATCCCTCGAACTCCGCGGGTCGGGTGTAGTGCGGGTACTCGGGCAGGCCCTGGCTGAAGCTCTCGTCCTCGGCAGACTGCGGGTCGCCGAGCACTCCGGGCAGGTGGCGGCAGACCGCCTCGATGAGCAGCATTGCGGGTAGCTCGCCGCCGCTGACCACGAAGTCGCCCACACTCACCTCGTCCAGCTGGAAGGCCTGGCGCACCCGCTCGTCCACGCCCTCGTAGCGGCCGCAGACCAGCACCAGCCTCTGCTCTCGCGCCAACTCCCGCGCCAACCGGGCATCCAGGGGGCAGCCGTGGGCCGCCAGCAGCACGCCGCGGCCCGGAGTGCCTGGCGCGATCTCGGCTACGGCCCGGAGCGCGGCGAACAGCGGCTCCGGCCGGAGCACCATCCCCGGGCCACCCCCGAAAGGCAGGTCGTCGACCTGGCGATGGGCGCCGCGACCGTGCTCACGCAGGTCGTGGGCATGCACCTGCACCAGCCCCGCTTCGATGGCGCGCCCTACCACCCCCACGCCCAGCGGCCCGGGGAAGACCTGGGGAAAGAGCGTGATCACGTCAACGCGCATCGACCCAGCCCTCGACGAACTCTGGAGCCACCACCACTCGCCCGGCGTCGAGGTCGACCTCCACCACCGCCGACCTCACCGCCGGCACCCGGGCCACGCCCCCGTGGCCGCGCACCACCCACACGTCGTTGGCGGGATAGGACTCCACATCGACCACCTCCCCCACCGAGCGGCCGTCGGGCAGCTGGACGGGGAGGCCGACCAGCTGGAAGTGGAAGTACTCGCCCGGCGGCAGGGGCCGGAGCTCCCCTGCGGAGATCTCCAAGTAGGTGCCGGCAAGCGCGGCGGCCTCCTCCCGGTCCTCCAGCCCCTCCAGGCTGCAGATGACCCGGCCCGAGCCGCGCACCGACCCAACCCGGAAGGCGCACCGCCCGGCCCGCACCGCCGTGCCCGGCTGCAAGCGGTCCGGGGCGCCACCCAGCATCTCCAGGCTGAGCTCGCCGTGGACCCCGTGGGCCCCGATCACCCAGGCCGCCCGCACCCATTCGGGAGCTTGGCTCAATCGCTGACCTCTACGTGCACCCGATCCCGGGGGCGCAGCGACGCGGATCGCACCACCATACGGATGGCCTCGATGTGGCGGCCGTTGCGACCGATGATCTTGCCCAGGTCTCCCGGGGCGGTCTTGGTGCGGACCACCACCCGGTGTCCCTGGCGCTCGGCGGTGACCTGGACCGCCTCCGGCTCGGACACCATCTGGCGGACGATGTAGCCGACCAGCTGATCGTACTCAGGCATCTTCGGCGGGAGCCTCCTCGACCGCCTCGGCGTCGCCGTCCTCGGCTTCCGCCTCGGCGCCAGCCTCCTCATCCGGAGTCACCGGCTCCTCGAGCTGGGGCTCGGCCGCCGCCGGCGCCTCCGCCTCCGCCTCCGCCGGCGGACCTCCCTCAACCGCCTCCGGCTCGAGCTCGGAGCTGGCGGCCTCGGTCTCGGCCGGCGCCGCCGCGCCAGCCTCGGGAGCGGCTTGGGAAGGTGCAGTTTCCGAGGGCTTGGCCGCCTTCACCGGGCGCGGGCTGGGTGCCAGCACCCCCTGCAGCTCCAGCAGCCGCCTCACCGCATCCGAGGGCTTGGCCCCGGTCGCCATCCAGTGGCGGATACGCTGGTCGTCGATGTGCACCACCGCCGGGTGCCGCAGCGGGTCGTAGTACCCCACGGACTCGATGAAGCGCCCGTCCCGGGGCGAGCGGGCGTCCGCCACGACGAATCGATAGAAGGGGCGCTTGCGCGCGCCCATCCGCTTCAACCTGATCTTTACGGCCAAATGCTGCCTCCCTGTCTTTCCCTGGTCGTCCGTCCCGCCCTCAGCCCCGCAGCAGCGGCGACCCACCGCCCATGCTGCGCAAAAAGTCGCTGGCCAGCCGGCGCTTGCCGCCAGTTCCGGTGAGCCCCCGCATTAGATCGCGCATGCGCTCGAAGCTCTTCACCAGGCGCGACACCTCGACCACGCTAGTGCCGCTCCCCGCGGCGATGCGGCGGCGGCGGGAGGAGTCAATGATCTCCGGGCGCCGGCGCTCGACCGGCGTCATCGACATCACGATCGCCTCCACCCGGCGCAGCTGCGCCTCGTCCGGCATCCCGCCTCCGGCGGAGCGCATCAGCTCGCGCCCCCCGGGCACCATTCCCAGGATGGAGTCGAGCGAGCCCATCTTGCGCACCTGGCGCATCTGGGCCACGAAGTCGTCCAGGGTGAGCCGCCCCTGGCGCATGCGCTCCTCGGTCTGCTGGGCCTGCTCGGCGCTGATCTCCTCGGTGGTGCGCTCGATCAGGGTGAGCATGTCGCCCATGCCCAAAATCCGCCTGGCCATGCGCTCGGGGTGGAAGACCTCGAGATCGCGGGGCCGCTCGCCGACGCCCGAGTACCAGACCTGGAGCCCGACCGCCGCCTTCATCGACAAAGCGGCCCCGCCCCGGGCGTCCCCGTCGAGCTTGGTCAGGATCACGCCGTCCACCCCGACCGAGTCGTGGAAGCTCTGCGCCACCCGGACCGCCTCCTGCCCGGTCATGGCATCGACCACCAGCAGGGAGTGGTGCGGCTGCAAAGCGTCGCGCACGTCATCCAGCTCCTGCATCAGAGCCTCGTCCACGTGCTGGCGTCCGGCGGTGTCGACGATCACGACGTCGGCTCCGCGGCGCCGGGCCTCGTCGGTCGCCTGCTGCACCGCCTTGCCGACCGGGCGGCCCGACTGCGCCACCAGCACCTCCAGCTGCTGCTCCGCCCCCAGCACGCGCAGCTGCTCCACCGCCGCCGCCCGCCGCAGGTCCGCCGCTACCAGCATCGGGTGGTGGCCGTCTTTGCGCAGCTGCAGCCCCAGCTTCACCGTCGCGGTGGTCTTGCCGGATCCCTGCAAGCCCAAGAGCATGACCTTGGTCGGGGGCTCGGATCCGTAGGTGATCCGCGCATCCTCTCCTCCCAGCAGGGAGACCATCTCCTCATAGACGATCTTGACCACCTGCTGTCCTGGGGTGAGGCTCTCCAACACCTCGCCGCCCACCGCCCGCTCCCGGATCCGGTCGATGAACTGGCGGGCGACCTTGTAGTTGACGTCGGCTTCCAGGAGCGCCAGGCGCACCTCGCGCAGCCCCACCTCGACGTCCTCGGCGGTGAGCCTCCCCTTGCTGGTGAAGCGCTTGAAGGCGAGGGACAGCTTGTCGGTGAGCTGGTCAAACATCGGCGTCCGCTCCGATCGCCCGCAGCCGCCGCTGCGCCGAGCGCAGGCGCCGCTCCAAGGTCTCCCGCGTCTGCTCGGCGGCCGTCAGCCGCTGGCAGACCGCAAGCTGATCCTCCAGCTCCTCCATCCGGGCCACGCCGCGGCGGACCAGGTCGTAGGCCGCCGCCCGCGAGGTGCCGAGCGATTGGGCCAGTTCGGTGATCGACCAGTCCTCCTCCAGATGCAGGCGGAGCGCCTCCCGCTGACGCTCGGTCAGCGCGCCCCGATACACATCCAGAAGCTGGGTGCGCTCCAGTCGCCGCTCCGACTCGGTCGACACTGTCAAGGCCATCACCTTGACAGGCTAACAGGTCGGGTTGGCCTGGCCGACCGACACCGTCAAGTCTCGCGCTCTCCCAGCAGGGCGTCCACGTAGGTCGCGGGTTCGAAGTCGTCGAGGTCGTCGAGCGTCTCACCGGTGCCGACAAGCTTCACCGGCAGCCCCAGCTCAGTCTCCACCTGGAAGACGTAGCCGCCCCGAGCGCTGCCGTCCAGCTTGGTCAGGACGGTGCCGGTGGCCCCCAGCGCCTCGCCGAAGACGCGGGCCTGGGGCAGCGCGTTGGCTCCGACGTAGGCGTCCAGCACCAAGAGCGCCTCCACCGGCTGGTCGGGTTGCTGGCCCGCCACCACCCGGCGCACCTTGGCCAGCTCCTGCATCAAGTTCTGTTTGGTGTGCAGCCGGCCGGCCGTGTCCACCAGCACCAGATCGCGGCCCCGGGCCCGGGCAGCGGCGATGGCGTCGAAGACGACGGCGGCGGGATCGGCTCCGGCCTGGTGGGCGACCAGCTCCGCCCCGGCTCGCTGGGCCATAACCCGCAGCTGGTCGATGGCAGCGGCCCGAAACGTATCCGCTGCCGCGATCAGCGGGCTCATCCCCTGCTCCCGCAACCGGTAGGCCAGCTTGGCGGCGGTCGTCGTCTTGCCGGCGCCGTTCACGCC
>JBJKSO010000079.1:0-9257 GCA_046703825.1 Candidatus Dormibacteria bacterium | reverse complement strand
GTGCTCGGCCGAGCACGCCGCGCCACCGCGTGAGTTCTGAGGGCGTTCCGGATGCGCGGGCGCCGGGCGCACCGGCGGGCGGCGGCCCAACCGCCTCGGGTGCAGTTAGGCCGGGCGGGTCGGCGCGCGGTCCTGCTCCCGGCCGATGAGCACCTGCTGGTCCTCGGCCCGACCGGCTCCGGCAAGTCCACGGCCGTGGCCGTCCCCGCTCTTCTGGAGTGGCCCGGAGCTGCGGTGGTGACCGACCCCAAAGGCGAGCTGCTCGCGACCACCTGGCGGCAGCGCGAGCAGCGGGGAGGAGCGGTGGTCTTCGCGCCGCTTATGCAGCCAAGTCACCGCTGGAACCCCCTGGCGTCGGTCCGCAGCTCGGAGGATGCGGCCCGCACCGCATCCTTTCTGATCGGGAGGCCCCCGGAGCGTGAGCCCTTCTGGCACGACCTGGCGCGGCAGCTCCTCCACGCTCTCTTGGTCGAGGCGAGTCACCGCGGCTGGACCCTCGCCGACGCGCTCGAGCTGGTGCAGACCATGCCCGCCGAGGCCCTCGCTGGCGCCCTGACCCATCCGCTCGCCGTCCAACTCCTTCAGGGGGCTCTGAGTGGGGGCGAGCGCACCGCCATGGGGGTGGTGGCCACCCTGGTGTCGCGCATGGGCGCCTTCTCGGTGGAGCGCGTGGGCGAGGTGACCGGAGCAAGCGACTTCGACCCCGCACAGCTCGCCTCCGGCGAGTTGCGCACCCTCTACTGCGTGGTGACCCCGCAGGACGCGCAACTGGTGCGCGGCCTGATCAGTGCGCTGCTGGCGGCCTGCTGGCGCGCGCTCTACGCCAAGCCCCCCTCGCCGCCGGCGCTCTTCGTCCTCGACGAATTCGCTCAGCTGACCGAACTGCCGGAACTGCCGTCGCTGGTGCAACTGGGCAGATCGCAGGGGGTGAGGATGGTCCTGATTGCGCAGGACCTGGCCTCGGTCCACCACACTTACGGACCCTCGGTGGCGGCCGCACTCTGGTCAAACTGTCGAGCCAAGCTCCTACTGCCAGGTATCTCCGAGGTGGAGCTACTGGAGAAGGTCTCCCAGCTGGCGGGCCAGACCACGCTCCACCGGGGTGGCGTCCAGGGCAGGGAGGCCGTAGCCTCCCACCGGCTGCTGCATCCGGACGACGTTCGGCGGCTGCCCGGGGATCGAGCGTTGCTCCTCCACGGGGCTGACCATCCCGCGATCATCCGCCAGCGTCCCTGGTACCGGGTCCGAGCGCTGCGAGCGGCCGCCGGGGGTCCGACGCGGGTGCCTTCCCCCAGTGCGGGACGCCCGCTGCAGGACTGGATCGAACCGGCCGGCCGACAGCCGGACCTGCGGCCGCTGGACTGGCGCTCGGCGGACCAGAAGCGTTGATGCCCGGTTTGGCGGCGGCCACCTTCAGCACGGGATTGGACAACGTCATCCACACCGTGACCGGGCTGGCGCTGGGAGCGGTCGCGGTCCTGTGCCTGAGCTTCGCCGCCATCCGCTACATGACCGCTCTGGACAACGCGCAGCGGCGGGCGGCCGCGGTCCAGGGCCTGGTCACCGTGCTCCTGGGGGTTCTGCTGCTGGTCAACGAGGGCGCCATCCTGAGCTTCGTCGAGGGGCTCTCGGGGAGCAACACCGCCTGCGCCACCTCGAGCTGCTCCGTCCAATCCCACTGAGAAGGGCGGCTCTGCTCGGAGCCGCCTTCTGCGCCGCGATCGCGCTGGGGACAGGAGCGGTCATCCACGCGGCGGCCGCGTCGAGGACGGTAGCAGCCACCCCCAGCCTGGGCGGGGACACCAGCCAGCAGTGCGGCGGCATCACCGATCCCATCTGCTACGTCATCGACGCCTTCGTCAGCGGGCCGGTCGCGTTGATGGGCAACTTGGATGGCAGCCCGGATCCGGCGCACATCGACCCTGGGACGGGGGCGGTGACCGATGGCCCCTGGCAGCTGATCACGACCCTGGTGGGCGCCAATCCGGTCGTCGACAACTACGACGGCGGCCTCGGCGGGCCAGCCCACGAGTGCGGCAGTGCCGGCTGCATCCCCTGGGTGGAACGTCTCGATGCCATCCTGACCCCGCTCTGCATCAGCCTGCTGGTGGTGGCCTTCGCCCTGCAGGTGGCCTGGTTCATGGCGGGCCAGCAACTGCGCCTGCGGACCGGCCTTCTCCCGTGCCTGCTGGCGGCGGCGGTACTGGGCGCGGGTCTGCCCCTGCACCTGGCCGGTCGCCTGATCGACGCCGGCAGTTGGATGTCCCAGGCACTGGTCCAGCGAGCCTTCCAGGGATTGGGAGACCGCCGGAGCGGCCCCCTGGACATGATGACCGTCCTGGACTTGACCGCCTACTGCCCCGAGGACAGCCCGATCGAGCACCCCTCGATCCACATCTCGCTTCCCGGGCTCAGCCCTGCCCAGCAGGTCCTGGTCAAGCCGTGGATGGATCCCCACTTCACCCAGTCCCACTGCCTGGCGGCCGACAGCCCCGACTTCACCAAGGAGGTTCTAGACCGCAGCCAGAACTTTTTCGGACCGCCGCTGCACGACGCCAACTGCGACCGGGGTGATGCCGACCCAACCCAGCCGCTCTGCACCAACACCGACAACCAGGTCAACGACAACGCCGGCCAGGAGTGCCTCGAGGGAAGCGGCGGCAGCGGTCTCGGCGGCCAGCTGGGCGCACTCCCGCTTCCCGGTGAGCCCCGGGCAGGCAACGGCCAGAGCCCGAGCGACTGCCGCTACGCAGACATTTACTGGGGGACCGTCCCCTCCTTCACCGACGTCTGGGCCGGGATAGGCCCCCACGGTCGCAATGGTTTTGACGTTCCCGACGGCCTGCAGGGCATGGTGGCCTACTCCGTCCTCACCCTACTGGCGCTTTGGTTGGCACTCACGTACGTGGCCAGGTACCTGGTGCTGGCCCTTTTGGCCGGATGTTCCAGCGTGTCCTTTCTGGTGTTGAGCTTTCCGGCCGGCCGGGAGTTGTTCATCCGCTACTGGCGCGTGGTGGCGATGCTCTCCGGGGTGGTGGTGGTTCAGACGCTGGTGTTCCTGGTGTTTGTGGCCGTGGTATCGACCAAAGGCGGACTGGCGCCGGCGTCGGGGGCGGCGGGCTGCCCGCTGGCGCTGTCGCCGAGCTGCCGCACCGGGGTCTCCGGACTGCTGGGCCAGGTTGGCAGCGGCGACCCCGGCAACCAGTTCGCCAAGTGTCTGTTCGCCATCGTCACCGTCTGGCTGATGCTCGAGCTGCCCAAGCGCATCAGCGCTGGCGAGCTGTCAACCGCGCGCGGGCTGCGAACCCTAGTCCAGACCTCAGGCGCCATCGTTCTGGGCGGTGCCGCCGTGGCCAGCACCGAGGTGCTCCCGCGAGCGACCCGCTTCGGCGGGCGCAGGGTGCTGTCCGCCAGCGGTTCGCTGCTTGGCTGGCCGAGTCGCGAGGACCACGGCCGGGCGGAGGCGCTCGAGCAGGCGGAGGTGACCGGGACGGCGGCATGGCCGCAGGCGCCGGGCTTCGAGACGAGAGAGCAGTTCGTCGGGCGCAACATCCTGGCACGGGCTCAACCTGCGGAGCTGGAGCGGCTGCTGGGCGCGTTCCCCGTCACCTCGCCTAGCCCTGGGGCCCCGGCGCCGGACGCCGAAATGTTCCAGCGGCTCGGCCGCGACTACCTGAGAGCGGGCGGCAGCTTGAGCCACCGCCTCGACGCGGAGTACCTGAACCGCCTGCGCCGCGGTCGGCTTCGGCCCGAGCCGGCGCCCCGAAGGGACCCATACCAGTGATGCAGGCGGAAGTTCCCCAGCCCATATCCACGCTGCCCACCCGCTGGGGCAGCTTCACCGGGGTCCAGCTCTTCTGGCTCGGTGCGGGAGCCTTGCCGCCCTATCTCCTGCTGCGAGCGCGCCTCCCGCTGGTCCTGGTCTTGGTGGTGGCAGCGGTCTCGGTGGGCGCGGGTGCGATCCTGGCTTTCGGGCACCGCGAGGGCCGCCGCCTGGACGGCTGGCTGCTGGACTGGCTGCAGTTCCAGTTTCAGGTCCGCCAGCTGGCACATCCCGGCCACGACCGCCGTTACCACCTGGTGGACATCCCTAGGGAGGAGCCTCACTCGCCGCTCCCCTGGCGGGCGCCTTGAGCCAGGCCCGGGTCTTTGCCGAACCAGGCGGGCGCGGATCCCGCAGCTCCACGTTGTCGCTGATCGACGTGGATCACCTCGAGGACCGCGTGGCCACCCTGCGCAACGGGGCGCGCTGCGCACTGATCGAGGTGGAGCCGCTCAACCTGCTACTGCGGTCGGAGGCCGACCGCGAGCTGGTGGGAAGGCGATACCGCCAGCTGCTGGCGAGCCTGCCCGGCCCCATCTCCCTCTACTCGCTCTCGCAGCCGGCCCGGCTGGATCGTGGCGTCGAGCCGGCGCCGGGCGGCAGCGAGCTGGAGCAAGCCGAGGCCAGGTTCCGTCGAGAGCTGATTCATGGCCACCTGATCCAGGAGCAGCGGCATCTGCTCCTGGTCGCGGGGGGCACAAGTCCCGCCGCCGCCCTGCGCGCTAGGCTGTCGACCCCGACTCGGCCGCCGGCCTCGGCGTCCGGAGTGGATCTGGGCCACCGCGTCGACTCGTTGATGGCGGCTCTGGGCCGGGTTGGACTGCGCTGCTCGCGGGTGGATGAGGGCGGCTGGCTCCATCTGCTCCAGCAGCTCGGGGGAGGCCAGAGTGGGCGCCAGCCGGCCAATTTCACCAGTTGGATGGCCCCCGGCACCGCCGCGGTGACGCCTCGGAGCCTGCGGGTCGGGGACACCGTCAGTCGCAGCCTGTGTCTCGGCGGCTACCCGCGCCGGGTGGGGCTGGGCTGGTTGGCGCCGCTGCTGCGCGGCTCGGAGTGCCAGCTGCGCCTGGCCCAGCATGTGGTCCCGCTCCCCAAGCTGATGACGCTGACCCGACTTCGGCGCAAGATCCGCAGCTTCGAGACCAGCCTGCTGGTCGACCAGTTCCGGGGCCGGCGGGGCGACCGCGGCACCGAGACCGCGCTGGGTGACGCCCTCTCGCTCGAGGAGCAGGTGCTGCTGGAGCAGGAGCGGCTGTTCCAGCTAGAGATCTGCATCACGCTGACCGCCGGTAGCGACGGCGCACTCGACGAGGGCTGGCAGCAGCTGCTCACCACCCTGGCGGAAGTCGGCTGCAGCCCGGTACCCCTCACCCACCGCCAGGCGGACGGATGGCGGGCCACGATGCCCTGGGGTACGAGCCCTTTGGGTTGGTGGCGCGATATCACCGCTTCCGCCCTGGCCATGGCGTTTCCCTTCGTGCGCACGAGCCTGGTCGCCTCGACCGGCATCCTGCTCGGTCCCAGTTCCATTTCCCGGGAGCTGGTGGTGATAGACCCTTTCGCCCCATCCAACCCCAACTTCAACGTCCTGGTCCTGGGCACCTCGGGGGCAGGGAAGTCCTACACCGCCAAGCTGTTGGCGGCCCGGCTGGCGCTGCAAGGCTGTCGGCTTCGCTGCATCGACCCGATGGGGGAGTACCGCTCACTGGCAGAGCTGCTCCAGGGGCAGTTCATCGAGATGGGTCCCGGAGCGGCTGGGCTGCCGCTGCTGGGCGCGCCGGTCGCCGGGGCCGGCCCGGAGGATCCGGCGGTCAGCGCCGCCGCCCGCGCGATGGTCGTCCTGGAGCTGCTGCTCGGGGGCTCGCAGCGTCGGTCGCAGCTCGACCCTCAAGCGGTGCAGGCCCTCGAGGGCGCGCTGGTCGAGCTCCACCGCTCCCAGGAAGGGCCGCCAACCCTGATGGCGCTGGGCGAGCGCCTGCGGGCGGCGGCGCGCCCGGACTTGGCGGAGCGACTGGCCCGCTTCACCACAGGGTTGCTGGCCGGCACCTTCGACGGAACCGTGACGGACGGATCCCAGCGTCTCCAGGTGCTTTCCCTCACCCGTCTTGCCGGCGACCGCGACCAGCTGCTGCCGGCCTTCATGCAGCTCGTGCTCCAGACGCTGGAGCGCGAGATGCTGGCCGACCCCCGTGTACCGAGGTTGGTGGTGGTCGACGAGGCGGAGGTGCTGCTGTCCCGCCCGCGCAGCGCGGAGGCGCTGGAGAGCCTCAGCCGCCGGGTGCGCAAGCTGGGCAGCGGCCTGCTGGTCATCTCCCAGGTGGTGGAGGACTTCTTGGGATCGGCCGTCGGCAACGTGGTGGTGCGCAACTGCCACACCAAACTGTTGCTGCGCCAGGAGGAGGTCGCCATCCCGGCGGTGCGCCGGGCCTTCGGGCTGTCGGAAGTCGAGTGCGATCTGCTCCGCGACGCCCGGGCCGGCGCCGGCGTGGCCATGGTCGGGCGGGAGCGTGCGGCCTTCCAGGGATTGGCCCCGCAGGAGCTGCACCCGGCGCTGATCACCGACGCCCGACCGGCCACGGTCGGCGGGTGAGTTCCTCTTCGTGCCGGGGCTGAGCCGCCTCGGACTCGGTCTGGCGGGGGGTTGCGCGGTGCCGGCCATCGGCAGCCTCTGCCTGATGGGTCTGCTTGGGGCCAGCGCGGGGATGGCCACCTTCGGGGCCGTCAGCCAGATCCTGCCTCAGCCCGGCGGTTACATGCTCGCCAGCGGCGTTCACCTGCGAGAAGGAGCTCCTGGCTTCCCCAACTTCGCACTGCCCTGCGGACCCGAGCCGGGTGCGCTGGCGGTAGACCCGTCGGCGTGTACCGGCCATCCCGAACCCTTCCCGGCCGACTACCAGGGATTCTCCACGGGCCAGTGCACCTGGTACGTGGCAACCAGGCGGCGGGTCGAGTGGCGCACGGCCCAAGGACTGCTCGGTGGCAACGGCGGGCAATGGCTGCAGCTGGCGGAACAGGCCGGCTACGCGGTGGGAGCCGCGCCCCAGCTGGGCGCCATCGCCGTGTACGGCGATGGCGGTCCCGGGCACGTCGCCTTCGTGATCGGGGTCGACGCCCGTGGCGACTACACCGTAGCCGAGGCCAACTGGATCTTTGCCGGGCCGGTACCTCCCTACGTCGACGTTCGCGGAGTGACGGCGGGAGGCACCGGCAGCAGCTTCGAGCGGCTCCTGGGCTTCGTCTACGGCCCCAACCAGAGCGGAGCCGGGTGACGGCCTCCTATCCTCGAAGTGATGGGGACAAAGGCCGAGGTGATCGCGCGCGCCCCATCGGCGCAGCCGCGGCGGATTCTGGGCCTGGTCTCGATCTCCCACGGCGCCCAGCACATGTACTCGGCACTGCTGCCACTCACCTACCCGGGGGTGCTGCTCGCCTTTCACATCTCGGTCGGTACCCTGGGGCTGGCAGTCGGGCTGATGGGGGTGATGGGAGGCCTGAGTCAGGCCTCGGCCGGAGCCGTCTCGCGCCGGGTACAGGCGCGCTGGGTCTTCGGTGGCCAAAACATTGTGCTCGGGCTCTGCAGCATCCTGGGCGGCTGGTCCCCTTTCTACGCCGCGTACGCAACGGGGCAGGGCTGCGCCCAGCTGGCCACCAGCCAGCAGCACCCCTTGGGCAGCTCGGTCGCGGCGCGGGTATACCCGCAGCGCCGGGGCATGGCGCTGAGCACGCACACCATCGGCGGCAGCGTTGGCTCACTGATCGTTCCGCTGCCTGCGGCCGCCATCATCGCCCACTTCGGCTGGCGGGCTGCCTTGACGTTTCTTTCTGCCCCATTGCTGCTGATCGGCGTGATCTTTTTGCTTACATTCCCCATGCTGGAGCTCGAGCGGCCGGCGACGACGCCGGCGGGTGAGACCCGGCTGCGTCTGCCCCGGCTGAACCCCAAGGACCTGATCGATCCCAAGCTGGTGGCGTTCGGAATCATGGCCGCCACCGTCGCGGCCGGGGGCAGGGGGCTGGGCACCCTGAACACCTTCGTGCCGCTGTTTCTCCGCCAGCAGCTCCACTTCCCCGTGATCCTGACCGGAGTCATCTTCAACCTGATGCTGGTGGGCGCGGTCGCCGGTCCGCTGATCGGCGGCTGGCTCTCGGACCGCATGGGACGGCTCCCAGTGCTGTGGGCGGCGTACGCCCTGTCCGCGGTCGCGGTGATCGCGTTCGCGCTGCTGGCCCACCTGGGCCCGGCGGCGGCAGCGCTCCTGGCAGTGGGCATGGGGCTGGTCGCCTACGCCGAGAACCCGCTGCTGCAGGCCCTGGTCAGCGACGGCGTAGCCCCCGATGCCCAGTCCCGGGTCTTCGGGTATTACTTCGCCATCGCGTACGGGTTCGGCTCACTTTGGCTGATCGGCCTGGGCGCCGCGATCGAGCACCTCGGCTACACGGCCGGCTTCGCCATGATGGCCGTCTCGTACGTGGGAGCCGGTGCCATGCTGGTGCCGGTCCGATCTCGCAGGAGGGGCAGGCGTGCTTGAACTCAACCCGGCCCAGCCATTGCGCCGCCTGGACGCCCTCGCCGCCGAAGGGCGTGGGCTGCTGCGCCGGGCCCACCGGCTGCGGCAGGGGTTGGCCGAACTCGAGGACCAACCGGTGGACGCGGCGGCGGCGGACCTGATCGACCAGCTGGAGCGCTTGGTCGAGGCACTCGAGGAGCGGCGGCGCCGGGAGCGGGCGGCGCTCAAGCGGAGCCTGCGCGGGGAGGCGCGCAAGGAATGATCTATCCAGGACGGCTGGCGGTCGGCCACTCCTCCAGACCGGGGAGGCCGGGACGGCGCTGGCCAATGGCGTCCATCAGCAGGTCGGCCGCCTGCCGGTCGAGCCGGAAGTCAAAGCCCTCTGGAGGGTGGCGGATCAGCATCCGGTAGTTGCGGCCGCCGCCCCGACCCCGCTCCACGTCGACCTGGTCCGCCTCGAGCGTGAAGACCACGATCGCGTTGCCGGGCACCCGGACCTGAACCTTGCTGAGCTCAGACCAGCGGGCTGTGACATCGGAGCCCTGGAAATTGCGGCGGATCCCTCCCGGACCGAGGAAGACCTCGTTTCGGCCCTGGCCGAAGTAGGAGAGGCAGAAGAGCAGCGCGGCCCAGGCCTCGAAGAAGACCAGCCACACGAAGCTGTGGGCGAGGAAACCCAGCAGCAGGCCCACGGGCAGCAGGATCACCGCCATCAGGCCGGAAGCTGTGAGTGCCGAGCGCACCTTCACGCGCTGCGACTGCGGCAGCTTCATCTCGGGACCGCTGAGGACGGCGTTGATCACCTGGTCGCGCCGAGCCGTGGGAGGACTGCTCATGCCGCCACTCGCAAAGAGGCCCGGCCACCCACAAGCCAGCCCCAGGCCAGCGCCCCGGCCGCGACCACCGGCAGCACGAAGGGGTGGCGG
>JBJKSO010000078.1:0-2708 GCA_046703825.1 Candidatus Dormibacteria bacterium | reverse complement strand
GCCGCCACCCGCGCCTCTTCCTGGGTTCGCAGGTCGTGGCCGCGGGCTGGGTGGTGTTCGTCGGGATCATGCTCTGCCGGATCGACGTCTGGGCCGGTGCCCCGCTGTTCCTGCTGGCAGCGGGGATCCTTTGGTTCGCATACCAGTTCCAGCGCCGGCTCCAGCCCTGGGCCTGACCGTCCCCCGCCATCTGGCGGAGGTCACCGCGGAGGTGCAGCCGGTTCCGGTCCGCGCCCTCCGGGCGCGGGCGACGGCGGCGCGCGGGCTGACCTCGGCCGAGGGCTCTCTCCCTCCCCGGCCGGGGGAGCGGCAGCAACCCGGGCGCCGGGCATGACCCGACCCGCCCGCTCAGCGGCAGGGGAGGCGCTGTGAGGTGACCGAGCGGCTGCTGGAGGTGGACCGCATCTCCAAGCGATACGGGAGCGTGGTGGCGCTGGATCAGATGAGCCTCGAGGTTCACCGGGGGGAGCTCTTCGGGTTCGTGGGACCCAATGGGGCTGGGAAGACCACCACCATGCGCATCGTCCTGGGGGTGCTGGCGGCGGACTCCGGAGAGGTGCGCCGGGGCGGCCGGCCGATCAGCTTCGCCAACCGCCGGCGGATCGGCTACATGCCCGAGGAGCGGGGCCTCTACCCCACCATGGCGGTGCGCGAGCAGCTGGAGTACCTCGGCCAGCTGCACGGCATGTCCTCCGGCTCCGCCCGCGCAGCCACCGCCGGGTGGCTGGAGCGCCTTGACCTGGGGGGCCGAGCAGCTCCAGAAGCTCAGCCACGGCAACCAGCAGAGGGTGCAGCCGGCGGCGGCGCTGCTCCACTCCCCCCTGGCGCTGGTCCTGGACGAGCCGTTCGCCGGTCTGGACCCGGTGGCGGTGGACGTGATGAGCGCGGTGCTGCGGGAGCGAGCCGGGAGCGGGATGGCGGTGCTCTTCTCCAGCCACCAGTTGGAGCTGGTGGAGCAGCTGTGCGACCGGGTGGGAATCGTGCGCGGGGGGAGGATGGTCGCCTGCGGCACCGTCGACCAGCTCCGACGCAGCGCCGGTGACCGCCTCTGGATCGACGCTCCCGCCGGGCCCCCGGGGTGGGCGGCGGGGCTGCCGGAGGCGAGGCTGGTGCGCAGCGACGGGACCCGGGTGCTGCTGGAGCTGGCTCCCGGCTGCGACCTGCAGGGGCTGCTGCGCGCCGCCCTGGAGACGGGTCCGGTCCTGGAGTTCCGCCGCGACGCCCCGGCTCTCAGCGACCTGTTCCGCGAGGTCATGACCGAGGAGGCCACGGCGTGGGGGCCCAGGTGCCCGACGGGGGGCTGAGCCCCGCCCGCGCCGTCTACCTGGTCGCCCGCCGCGAGTTCCTCACCCGGGTGCGCGGGAAGGTCTTCGTGGTGGGTACGGCACTGACGGTCGGGCTGCTGGCCGTCTACGCCGTCCTCCAGATCACGGTCTTGGACAAGATCAACACCACCACCACATACAACCTCGGATTCACGGCCCGGGCCGCTCCCCTGACGTCGGCCCTGCACGGGGCCGCCTCCCTCCAGGGATTCAAGGTCAAGGTGACTGACGTCGCGGGGCCCGCGAGCGGAAGGGCCATGGTCCGGAGCGGCAGGCTCGACGCCCTGATCGCGGGCACTCCGGCGGCACCCCAGGTGGTGGTGAAGACCAAGCTGGGTCCGGGGTTGCGCAGCGCGCTCGACGGCGTGGTCCGGCAGGAGGCGCTCAACCGGGCGCTCGGCGCGGGCGGTCTGGATCCCAGGGCGGTGGCGAGGTCGGTCGATGCGGCCAGGTTCCGGGTCGAGGTGCTCCATCCACCCAAGCCCAACGCTGCCGAGCAGCCCATCGTCGGCGCCGTGCTGGCCTTCGTCTTCTACATCTTCCTCACCATCTACGGGACCATGATCGCCCAAGGGGTGGTGACCGAGAAGGCCAGCCGGGTGGTCGAGATCCTGCTCTCCACGCTGCACCCCGGGCAGCTCCTGCTGGGCAAGGTCGCCGGCATCGGCGCGGTCGCCGTGCTCCAGTTCGCCATCATCGCGGCCGCCGGGCTCCTGCTCACAGCGCCCACGCACGTGCTCGCCCTGCCCAGCGCCGCCATCGGAAGTGTGCTGGTGGGGGTGCTCTGGTTCGTCCTCGGCTTCACCCTCTACGCCCTCCTGCTGGCGGCGGCGGCATCGCTGGTGTCGCGCGTCGAGGAGGTGGGCGCCGCGACCCGCCCGATCACCCTGGTGAAAGTGATGGCCTGGCTGCTCGCCTACGTGGTATTCATCCCGGAGATCAACGCCGCGGTCGACGGCACCGCGGTCCCCGCGGGGGTCGAGAACCCGGGCACCGTCGCCTCGCTCATCCCCTTCTTCAGCCGTTCCTCAGACCGTGACAGATGCGACACGCGTCTGCGGACCACCGGTCGAGCCGGTGGGCGCGGGGCGATCCCGGTTGCTGCTTCACCGAGGACTGCCGGACCGGGGCCCGGACTGACGTCCCCTCCACAGCCGTTTTGCGTCTCCCCCGCACTGGAGGCGACGGCCTGGTGATCGGCCCACCAGGCGAGGTTGATGGCGGCATTGCGGTCGCGGTCGAGGGTCAGACCGCAGATTGCGCAGGCGGAGCTGCGCTCCGCGAGGGGCAGCTCGGATTTCAGTGCGCCGCAGGCTGAGCAGCGCTTGGAGCTGGGGAACCAGCGATCGGCGATGACCAGCTCTGACCCGTACCAGGCACACT
>JBJKSO010000077.1:0-3298 GCA_046703825.1 Candidatus Dormibacteria bacterium | reverse complement strand
ACCCGAGGGAGAGCTGGAGGTCGGTCCCCTGCAGCGCGGCCCGGTAGCCAACGCCGACCAGCTCCAGCTCACGGCGATAGCCCGTGCTGACCCCGGCGACCATGTTGGCGATCAACGTCCGGCTCAGGCCGTGCAGCGAACGGTGAGGAGCGGAGTCGGTGGGCCGGCTCACGGTGACCACGCCACCGCTCTCCTGCGCGACGATCGGGAGGGGCAGGTCGCGGCTCAGCTCGCCCCGGGGCCCCGTCACCTTGACGGTTCGCCCCTGGATGGCGACGCTGACTCCCTGGGGCACGGGGATGGGGGACTTTCCGATTCTCGACATCGTCGTGGCTACCAGACTTCCGCCAGGACCTCGCCGCCGATGCCCAGGCGGCGGGCCTGGCGGCCCGACATCACCCCCTGCGGGGTGGACACGATCGCGACCCCCATGCCGCCCATTACCAGCGGCAGGTCGTCTCGGCTGCGGTAGACCCGAAGGCCCGGGCGGCTCACCCGCCGCAGCCCCTGGAGCGGACGCTGGCCCCTGGGGCCCACCTTCAACTCCATCCAGAGGGTTTGGCGAGGCCGTTCCCCGTCGACTCCGAACCCCGCCAGATAGCCCTCGTCGGCGAGCACCCGGGCAACCTCCGCCTTGAGCCGGCTGGCCGGCATCTCCACCCGCTGATGGTGCGCCAGGTTGGCGTTGCGCACTCGGGTCAGCATGTCCGCGATGGGATCGCTGATCATGCCCGGATCACCAACTCGACTTGCGCACGCCCGGGATCTCTCCCTGGGACGCGTGGATTCGGAAGCAGATTCGGCACAGCCCGAACTTGCGCATGTAGCCGCGCGGGCGGCCACAGAGGTTACAGCGCGACCGCGCCTGCACCGGGAACCGCGGCGGCCGCCGGCTGGCCATCACCTTAGACTTCTTCGCCAACTACCTCTCCTCGCCTCGCCGCCTGAAGGGCATGCCGAGCGCGGCCAGCAAACTGCGGCCCTCCGCATCGGTCTTGGCGGTGGTGACTATCGTGATCTCCAGCCCCCTCAACTTGGCGATCTTGTCGTAGTCGATCTCCGGGAACACCAGCTGTTCGCGCAATCCGATGGTCAGGTTGCCGTGGCCGTCGAATCGCGACGCCAGTCCTCGGAAGTCTCGGATGCGCGGCAGCGCCACGCTGATGAGGCGATCCAGGAACTCCATCATCCGGTCGCCACGCAAGGTCACCTTGAGGCCGACCGGCATTCCGGTGCGGAGCTTGAAGGCGGCGACCGACTTCTTGGCCTTGCGCACCGCGGGCTGCTGACCGGTGATCACCCGGAGGTCGGCGGTGGCGGCGTCCAGCGCCTTCCCGTTCTGAGTCGCCTCCCCCACCCCGACATTGACCACGATCTTCTCCAGGCGCGGCACCTGCATCACGTTCAGGTAGCCGAACTCTGAGATCAGCTGAGGCACCACCGTCTCCCGGTAGGTCTCCACGAACCTGGGCCTGGTGGCGGTGGTCATCCGCGGGGGGCCCTAAGGTAGGTCTCGCCGCAGCGCTTGCAGTAGGGGACGTAGCGGTCGCCCTCCAAACGGTGGCGCAGACTGGTTGGCTGGTCGCAGCGATTGCAGACCAGCCGGACATTGCTGTAATCCATGGCGGCGGGAAAGTCGACGATCCCGCCCTGCAGTGCGGTGGTTCCCCCCCGCTGCTGGCCGGCTCGCTGATGCCGCTTGCGGATGTTCACCCCCTCCACCACGATCCGGTGGCGCTCGGAAAGAGTGCGCTGCACGACCCCGCGCTTGCCCCGCTCGGCCCCGGAGATGACCACCACGGTGTCGCCGGAGCGGATGTCCAGCGTCCGCGACCGCACCAGCGGCTCCCGCCTTCTCAAGTTCAGAGCACCTCCGGGGCGAGCGACACGATCTTCATGAAGTTCCGCTCCCGCAGCTCTCGCGCCACCGGACCGAAGATCCGCGTACCTCGGGGATTGTTCTGGGGATTGATCAACACTGCGGCGTTGTCGTCGAAGCGAATCCGGGTCCCATCGGGGCGGCGGAACTCCTTGGCGGTCCTCACCACCACCGCTCGGACCACGTCACCCTTCTTCACCCCAGCGTTGGGCTGGGCGACCTTGACGGCACCCACGATGATATCGCCCAGCGACGCGTATCGCCGGTAGGACCCTCCCATCACGCGGATGCAGAGGATCTCCCGGGCGCCACTGTTGTCGGCCACCTTGAGGACCGTCTCCTGCTGGAGCACGGCCTATCGGGCCCTCTCCACGATCTCGACCACCCGCCAGCGCTTGGTGCGGCTCAGGGGGCGCGTTTCCATGATCCGCACCCGATCGCCGGAGCGGCACTCGTTCTGCTCGTCGTGGGCCTGGAAACGGCGCTGACGGCGCAGCACCTTCCGATAGAGGTTGTGCGCCCGGAGGTCCTCGACCTGCACCACGACCGTCTTCTCCATCCGGTCGCTGACCACGACCCCGACCCGCACCTTGCGGCGGGCGCGCTCCTCGGTGGCCTCTGCCATCAGCCCTCCTCCTCATCCGCGAGCTGACGGTCGCGCAGCAGGGTGTTCACCCGGGCAACCCCCCGGCGGACCTCTCGGATCCGCCGGTGCTGCTCGAGTTGGCCGGTCGCCCGCTGGAGCCGGAGCTGGAGCAGCTCTTGGTGGCGCTCCACCAGCAGCTGCTGGAGGCCGAAGTCGTCCTGATCCCGCAACTGCTGGAGCTCGTCGGCATGCTTGCTCACGCCGAGGCCTCCACCATTTGGTCTTCGCGAACCACGAATCGAGTCTTCACCGGCAGCTTGTGGGCGGCCAGCCGCATCGCCTCCTTGGCGGTGTCGGCGGCCACGCCGTCCATCTCGAAGAGAATCCGGCCCGGCAGCACCACCGAGACCCAGCCCTCCGGATTACCCTTCCCGGATCCCATCCTGGTTTCCGCCGGCTTCTTGGTGAACGGCTTGTCGGGGAACACCCGGACCCAGATCTTTCCGCCCCGGCGCACGTGCCGCGTCATGGCTCGCCGGGCAGCCTCGATCTGGCGGTTGGTCATCCAGCACGCCTCCAGCGCCTGCAGGCCATATGGCCCAAAGGCCAGGGTGGCACCGCGCTGGGCGGTGCCGGTGCGCCGGCCGCGGTGCACCTTCCGGTGCCTGGGCCTCCTCGGGATGAGCATCTCAGGCGTCCCCCTCGGGAGCCGGGGCCTTCGGCCGCCGACTGGCCCTGGGCTTGGTCGCCTTGGGCGCTTCCACGGGTGGATCCGAGGCCGGAGGCTCGGCTGGCGCCTCCGCCGGCGCGGGCGCCGGTGCATCCGCCACAGC
>JBJKSO010000076.1:0-2746 GCA_046703825.1 Candidatus Dormibacteria bacterium | reverse complement strand
CCGCCTCTGCGGGCGCGCGCACCAGATAGTGCTGAGGGAATCCTCCCACCACCTCGGCGGGCGGGTCTCCCGGCAGCAGCTCGGTGGTGAGCTCGGCGTCGGGCTCCGGTCGCCGCCACACCGGCAGCGGTCCGCCGTCGGGGTGCAGGGCGAACCGGGCCCGGCGTTCGGCGAGGACCAGCACCCTCATCCCCACCCGGTGGCGGCTCTGGAGCTCGCGCAGCTGCCGCAGCTGCGCCGATACGCCGACCGACCCCACCAGGATGCCGTCCCCGGCCGTGATCCGCACCAGAGCCTCCCCGTAGCGGCGGCGCGCCTGCGCGGCGAGCTCCTCCAGCGCGGAGGCGAGATCCCCCCCGATGTGGCTCACCTCGCGTGCAGGCCCAGCACCTGCCGCCACCCGGACCATGGGCGTCGGGGCTGCACCTCAGCCGGATGGAGTTCCACCCCCGAGCCGTCGGTGACCAGCATCTGGGGGATCAGCGGACTTCGGGCGATCCCGTAGAGGCGCCTCGCGATGTGCCTCAGCTGTTCGGGTTCGGCCGCCTCCCGGACGGCGGCGACCAGCATGCCCCGATCGGGTACCAGGATGGAGGCGCTCCCGGAACCGCGCTCTGCCACCGCCTTGAGGAATTCAGGAACCAGCAGGAGACTGCTGGAGAAGAGGGTGTCCTCGGTGAAGAGCCAGCGGTTCTGGCTGGGCCGCTCGGCGAGCACCTGGCGCCACTGGCGAAGGTGGAGGTTGGTGTTGCGGTCGCAGCGCGCCTCCAACTCGGCCCGGTCCATTCCCACCGTCTGCGCCTCATGGGCCGAGACCCCGCGCATGACCTCGCCGGGAAGCGACTCCGAAACGAAAGCGACGAGGCCCGCCGGCAGGGGTCGGAGCACCAGCTCGTCGGCCCTGGTGAACCGCTGGATCATGCGCAGGGGACGGACGCACCAGACCAGAGCGTCGGGGTCCGGCGCCGCCTGGCTCTCCGGGGAGATCTCGGCGGCCGCCAGCCGAGGCCCGGTGGAGCTGACGAACCGGGCGATCTCCTCCGGGGTGGAGGCTTCGGGCCGGCGGGTGCTCTCGTACAGGGTGGAGAGGGAGATCATCACCTGGGCCCCGCCCCGCCTCGCCCCCACGGCGAAGCCGTCGGGTACCGGGGCCAGGTCCCAGTCCGGATATCGGGCGCGCAGCTGATTGAGGATCCGCTCCTGAAACTGACGCCTTGCCGGATCCAACTGAGAGGCGGCCATCGGTCAGGCCATCGGTGAGCGGGAGCTCACGTAGTCCAGCAGAACGTAGTCCCCGAGGCGATCAGGACTGACGAAGAAGGCCCTCCCGTGGTTGAGTCGGGTCAGCTGCTTGACGAACTGCACCAGGTAGCTGTTGCTCTCCAGCATGAAGGTATTGATCACGATGCGTTCGTCGGTGCAGCGGCGCACCTCCAGCAGGGTCTTGTGGAAGGTCTCGGGCAGCGGGGGATAGAAGAAGACCGCCCGGTCGCCCTCCATGTGGGCGGTGGGCTCCCCATCGGAGACGATGATGATCTGCCGGGTGCCGCCGCGGTGTCGGGCCAGCAGCCGCCGCGCCAGCATCAGCCCGTGCTGGAGGTTGGTGCCGTAGACGTATTCGCTGTAGGAAAGCTGGGCCAGAGCGCCGGGCGCGATCTCGCGGGCGTAGTCGGAAAACCCCACCACGTGAAGGGTGTCCCGGGGATACTGGGTGCGGATCAGGGAGTCCAGGGCGAGGGCCATCTTCTTGGCGGCGTAGAAGTAGCCTCGCAGCGGCATGCTCCGGCTCATGTCCAGCATCAGAACCGTGGAAGACTGCACGGTCTGCTCCGAGCGCAGCACCTCGAAGTCCTCCTGCTGCAGCCGCACCGGGGGCGGCCCGGACCCCCGGCGGAGGGCGTTCATCACGGTGCGCTCCACGACGAGGCGGAAGGGATCGCCGAACACATAGGGTTTGGTCTCGTCCGCGGGATCGCTGCCCAGGCCGGCGCGGCGCACGGCGTGGCCGCCGAACCGGTCGCTGCTGAGGTTTCGAAAGACATCGCCCAGTGCCTTCTGACCGATCCGGCGGACTCCCTGCGGGGTGAGTTCCGATCCTCGTGGCCCCCGGCGCAGCTCGCCGGAGCGCTCCAACTCCTGCAGGAGCTGCTGCACCCCCTTCAGGCCTGAGGCCATCTCCGGTCCCAGCTCTCGCTCCAGCCCCGCCCGCTGCTGCTCGGTCAGAGCCTCGCCGTCGAAGGCGCCCCGGATGGCCCGCTCCAGCTCGTCCATCGACTGGAGGCGGTCCATCAGCTGCATCGCCTCCGGGAGCGACCCTCCCCCGCATCTGTTGCAGGCGGGCGAGCTCTCCCTGCAGCCCGGGGTCCGAGAGAGCCGCCGCCATCACGTCCTCGAACTGGCTGCGCGCCTCGGGCGACATGGACTGCAGAAGGGAATCCAGCTCGGCCATCTGGCGCTGGAGCTGAGCCAGGAAGTCGTCCAGGTTGTCCGGGTGGTCGGGGAACATCTGTCCCCACTTGTCCATGAACCCCTGGTACCCGTCGGGCTCCCCGTCCAGGCGGCGGCGCAGCATGTCGTTGAGGTCGTGGACCATCTCCCGAAGTCGACCCTGCTCGGCGGGACCGAGGTTCTGCATCCCCTCGCCCAGCCTCTTGAAGTGTGATTCGGCGAGGTTCCGGCGCAGCTCCTGGAGCAGGTCGCGGAACTCCTTCTCCGCCACCTGGTCCATGAACTCGTACTGCTGGAG
>JBJKSO010000075.1:0-91058 GCA_046703825.1 Candidatus Dormibacteria bacterium | reverse complement strand
CTGGCTCCGGTGGGGTCGAGCTTCGACCACTCGACCTCCGGCACCACCTGGAGCGGCAGTCGCCGCAGACTCGCCTGGAGCGAAGGCCCCCGGCTGCCGGCGTCGCCGCCCAGCGGCGCCCCGTGCCCGAGTGCGGCCGCGGCCCCACTGCGGTAGGCGGCGAACAGGGGCTCGAGCCGGCCGGCGCGCTCGGGCACTGCCGCCAGGTGCTTTCCGGTCCCCAGCCGGCGAAGCAGGTCGGCTGCCAGGGCGGAGCTGGGGAAGGGGAGGTCGGCCGCGCAGACCAGCGCCAGCTCGGCACCGCAGCCAGCCAGGCCAGCCACCAGGCCACCTAGCGGCCCTGGGTAGCGGGGATCGTCGGCGAGCCGCGGGCACGGCAGCCCGAATCCGTCGGGACCCACCACGAACGTCTGCTCCACGAGCGGGGAGAGGGTTCGGTAGGTGCGCTCGATCAGCGGCGGGTCGTTGGGGCCGGGGAAGGGAATGACGGGCTTGCTCCGGCCCATTCTGGTGCTGGAGCCGCCGGCGAGGATCAACAGGGCGCTTCGCACCGAGACTACACCGCCACAACCGCGGTCTCCGAGCGAACCTGCAGCCTCTCCGGGTGGGAGTAAATGTTGCCCCGCCTCCCCCGTAGGAACCCCACCAGCGTCACCCCGGTGGCGTCGGCCACCTGGACCGCGAGCGAGGAGGGAGCGGAGATTGAGGCCACCAGCGGCACTCCGGCGGCGGCCGCCTTCTGGACGATCTCGAATCCGGCTCGGCCACTGACCACAAGGCAGGCTTGATCCAGCGGCAGCTCCCCCCGGAGCAGGGCGCCGCCCAACAGTTTGTCCACCGCGTTGTGGCGGCCGACATCCTCCGCCACCCGCATCTCGACCGTGGGCCCCACCAGCAGGCCCGCCGCGTGCAGGCCACCGGTCGAGTGGAAGACCCGCTGCGCCTGCAGGAGCACGTCGGGAAGCCTGTAGAGGTAGTCGGGGGTCCAGCAGGCAGAACTGCTGACGGGGGCCTGCACCTGCTGGAGCGCCTCCAGGGTGGCGGTGCCGCAGATGCCGCATGCGCTCGACGATGGCAGTGCGTGCTGCCAACCCAGCTTGCCCGGGGGCGGCGGCCGCCTCAGATGCACGTCCACGAGATTCTCCGCTTCCGCGATGGGGCGGACTACTATCCCGAGCCCCTCGAAGTCCCTCTGGCCGCTCGCTGCCACCCGGACCTCGGCGATGTCGGCGGCGGAGTTAATCGCCCGCTCGGCGTGGAGCAGCCCCACCGCCAGCTGGACGTCGCTACCCGGTGTCCGCAGCAGCAGCGCCAGCGGGTGGCCATCGAGGCTAAGCTGGAGCGCCTCCTCCCTGGCCACCTCGTCCTGAGCCGGATTAGCGAGCGAGTCCCGCAGGCGGACAACCCCGACCCGTTGCTTGGCGCCACGGCCTAAGGCCTCCACGGGCGGATCCTACTGCGCCGATCTTCCTACCGGTCGTTGGGAGAGGGGCTAACGGTCGTGAGGGCAGCGCCCCACCGCCTCGGCGTGGTGACAGCCGCAGCGCTCCTCGGTCTCCTCCAGGAGCAGGTCCCCGTCTTGGAAGTGCAGACGGCGGCTGTCGCTCGGGCCGCCGGATGCCACTAGACGGGCTCGGAGCACATAGGCGAGCCTGCCGTCCACTTGCGCCGCCGCCAGCATGTTGGGGTTGCCGGCTCGCACCATCCGCTCGGCGACCAGTGCAGAGCTAACCCGGTCGATGCGCTCGTGACGCACCGAGGTGTAGTAGGAGCCGGTCGCCAGTTCCATGGCGGTTCCAGGTGCTCCGCGGAGCATCAGCCCAATCCCCTCGCCCAGCGCTTCCGCGCCCAGCTGGCAGAGGCGACGGGTGAGCGTCCCGGCGGTGTCGTCAGGAAGTACGGGGGCCGAGCGCTGGAGGATCAGCGGACCGGCGTCGATCTCCCGGGCCAGCCGCTGCATGCTGACCCCGCTTTGCTCCTCGCCGTTGACCAGCGCCCAGTAGACCGGCTCCGGTCCCCGGTACTTCGGCAGGAGCGACGGGTGGACGTTGAGCCAGCCCAAAGCCGGCAGACGAAGCGCCCGCTCATGCAGGATCTGATCGAAGCTGGCGACCAGGAACAGATCGGCGTTGAGCCTGCGCATGGCTACGATCGAGTCGTATTCGTTGACGCGGGCCAGGCGCAGCAGCGGGATTCCGAGGTGATCTGCGATCTGGGATAAAGCGTTCTCGCCCACTATCGCGGGGTTGGCGCCCAGGCTGGTCACGAGCCCGACCAGCTCGACGTCGGCCTCCAGCAGGCTCAGCAGGAAGGCCAGGCTGTAGTCCGAGGGGAACCCCGCAAAAGCGATCCGCGGCGCCCCCGCGGTCGGTTTGCGCGCTCGTTCGCTGGGGGCGAACGGGATCACGAGATCGGGCACCATCCTGAAGGAAGGCTTGCTCCAAAGCCAGTCGCCGGTCTGGGTCAGCCAGAGACTTCGGGGGGGCCGGCGGATCAGCGGTTGGGTGAGGCCCACTCGGGCCATGCTAGCGGCGCGGTCGTAGCCGAAGGTTCGGGCACCGTCACGAATTCGTTTAGTGGGCGAGACGCTCCTGCCGCCGGCCGCTGTCAAACTCAGCTGGAGATGCCAGAAGAAAGCCTGGCCGAGGTCGGCCCAGCTCTGCCCCAGGCTCTGAAGGACCTGGGCCGCTCCTGGCAGGTGGCCGCGCGCGAGGTTGCGCCCGGGGTGCCTGAGCTGCCGGCCGTGATCGCCCAGGCGCTGTCCGAATTCGAAGGGGGCGGCAGCGAGGCAGGACTGACAGCGCTCGCGGACGCTCTCGTGGGCCGGGTCGTCGAAGCTGGCTACCCGGAGTCCGCCGCCCAGCTTCAGCGGCGCATGAACCGCTCTATGTACGAGCATCTATTGTTGCTGGCCACCGAGGAGGAGGTGCGCTCGATGGGCGGTCCGGCGGCGCCGGCCGAACCGGAGTCTGTATCGCAACCGCTGCCGGGGGAGGAAGTGATCGATCCCCGGCTGGGCACCCCGCAGCCGGCGCCGCCAGTGGCCGATCCCTGGGCCGACAGCCCTTGGGGCCAAGCCGGTGCTGCTGCGAACCCCGGCGGCTCCCAGGCCGCGGAGGATGGCTCGGGAGGCCCGGACCAGCCCGGAACCGGTGCCGGTTTGGCGGACGACGAACTCGCGACGCCCGCGAAAGCGGGACTCGAGTCGCTCGCATCGGACGCCTGGATCCTCGGTTCGTCGGCCACCGATGCGGTCGGAGTCAGTCAACCGATTGCGCCAGCGGACGAGACCGCCTTCCCCTGGGCGGCGACTTCGGACGCGCCCGATCCGGCGATCGAGGGCCCCACGTTCATCATCGAAGCTGGTTCCGGTGGCCCTGCGCCCGCAGACGACGACCCCTTCGCGAGTCCGCCGGATGCAAGCGCCAGCAATGCCCAGAACGCCGACGCATGGCCGGCCGTGGACCCGAGCGGCGATGGCCTAGCCCTCTTCGGGTCCCCAGCCGCCAGCCCTGAGGCCCTGGAAGGCGACGCCCCGGGCTGGATGCCAGAAGAGGCGGCGTCGGCATCCCCGCTTCCGCCGAAGCCGGTCTGGGGTGACAGCCGTGCGACCGTACGTCCGGAGTCCTCATCGTCTTGGGGTCTCCCCCGGGAGACGGCGGAACTATCGGAATCTGAGGTAGCCACCCCGGACTCTGCGCGTCCGCAACCAGCATCTCCAGGTGGCGAGGACCCCGGCGCCGCCGCAGACGTACGCACCGCCGTCGAGACCGCTTCTGTCGGTGTCCCGGGAGAGCCGCCGACACTTGCCCCGGAGGATTCCTCCACCGGCGCGGAAGCCCTGGCGACAGACCCCGGCCGTAAGCCGCCGGCGCCGCCGCGTGATGCAGCGGCGCCCGCGGCGATGCGGCCCCACCACCAGGAAACCGCGGTGGAATCACCCCTTTGGGGCTTTGACCCCTCCGAACGGGAGCCCGACCAGGGAGTTGTCGTGCGCGCCGAGGCGCCACCCGCAGATGAAAAGCTCGCGTCGCCGGCGGTGGATGAGGTGGCACCGCCGCCCCGCCGCCCGGGGACAAATGAGCCCGGGCCGGCACCACGGAGCGTTCGGGGCTGGACCATGAGACTCTCGCCCCGAGAGCAGCAGGCGCGCCAGCGCCGGATCGAGGCGCGGCGGAGCGAGATGATCCCATTGCTCGAGGAGATAACTGCTGCGGCTCGCGCCCTCTTCTCCGAGCGCACCGACCGGGGTGCAGCCCGCCGAGCCCTGGAGTCCGCCAAGGAGAAGCCGGTGGCCCCGAGCCTGGAGGAGGTGTCCGTGCTGGTGAAGGCGCTCGTGGAGGCGGGCGAGCTGGACGAGGCCGCCGCCGCCGCGCTGCAGGCCACCCAGGTGTGGGGCGGCGAGCAAGCCTCCGGACTCGCCTGCCTGGTCGGGGAGGAGATCGGGTCGCTAAGACCAGATGTAAGCCTCAGCTGTCTTGCTTCGGCGGTTCTGGCGGCGCCGCCCTGCCAGCGGGCTTGCTGGGCGATCGCGGCCATCGCCGCCGAGCGCAAGGACGCCAAGCTGGCACCGGTCTGGACGGAGTTCGTAGCCCGCCTGCTTAGGGCTCAGGGTGACGATGACGAGGCGCTCAGCGTCTACCGCCAGCTGCTGCTGCTGGCGCCCCGGCGCCACGATCTCCGGGAACTGGTACGGGCCGCATCGCTGAACGGCGCCTTGCCCTGATCGGGTCTCCGCCCAAGGGGTCAGAGGTTGGAAAGCGGTTTCGAACACATGTATTCTTCCTCCAGCTTGTTGCCCCCCAGCTGCTACCTGCCCGCCGGGTTGGCCGGTAGCCACGACGCCTCCAGCCGAGCGCGGTAGCCATGCTGACGCCAGCGGAGATCAGCCGGTGCACGGCCCTGGTTTGCGCCGAGGAGGGAGGTGCTCCGTTCGGGGTGGCCTTCGCTCTCTTCGAACCCATTCCCGAGGTGAACGGCCGCTACTGGTCCTACCTGGTGACCTCCAAGCAGCTGCTCGGTCGGCTGCGCAGCGAGGGCGGCGGGGACGTCTGGATTCGGGCGAATGCCAAGCACGGCGCGGTGAGCTGGTTTCACAGCCAGCTCGCCGATTGGATGGTGCACGAGGCGGACCCCACCGTCGACGCCGCCGTGATGCCGGTGAACCCCACTGAGTGGTCCGATATGCGGGCCTGGCTGACCAGTGCCACCATCGACAAGCGCCCCGAGCGCAACGATCCGCTCGGCCCCGGTCAGGAGGTGGCGTTCACCACCCTTCTGGTCAACGGTTCCGGCGGTCATCGCAACCTGCCGCTGGTGCACATCGGCCGCATCGCGGCGCTCCCGGATGAACCGATCGACTTTGACGGGACCGGCCCCGCCGAAGCGCTGCTGCTCGAGGCAGCGGCGGCTGGTCCCGTGGGCGGCGCCCCGGTGTTCGTTGGCCTGCCGGAGGCGGGCGGCGAGGCGGTCTACCTTCTGGGCCTGTTGCAGCCCCGGACCAACGATGGCGCGGGGATCCTGACCGTGGCGCCCATGTATCGGGTCTTGGAGATCCTTCACCAACCGCAGCTGGAAGCCACCAAGCGTGAGCAGGTCCGCCGGATGCTTCCCGGCAACCCCCAGATCTGGCTCTCCGAGGCGCACTAGCCCGGCTTTCTCCCAGGAAACGCTAACCAACTGCGCATGGGTAACTAAGAGGGTGGGGAAATACTGTGGGCTGGAACCAGTTCCACAGAAACAGCAGATGTTCGGCGAGTGAAATGGAAGAGAACAACAATCCAGCGGAGGGGGAGGGGCAATCCGGTGAGGAGCAGGTCGGGCAGTCGAGCGCTGCGGGCGAGAGCTTGGAGTGGCAGGGGCTAGCCGGCCAGGAGCAAGTTGCAACCGCCCGCCGCGGGCGGCGGGTCGCCGCGGTGGCGGGAGCACTGGTGGTGGTGGCAGGGGTGGCGCTGGCCGGTGTCGAGATCGGGAGAGCCACCAACTCCGGGAGCCCGACCGCTGCCACCCAATCCATCCCCAGCCCCGGCAGCAGCAGCGGCCCCTCCAATGGGTCTTCCGGCTCCAAACTCAACGTCAGTGCCATCAAGAACAAGGTTGATCCAGCCGTCGTCGACATCACCGCGGTGGACGGCTATCAGGGCAGCACGGACGCGGGCACCGGGATGGTTCTCACCTCCAACGGTGAAGTGCTGACCAACAACCATGTCGTCCAGGGCGCGACCAAGATCACGGCCCGGGTCGACGGCACTGGTACCACCTACACGGCCAAGGTGGTCGGCACCGACGCCACCGACGACGTGGCCCTGCTCCAGCTTCAGAACGCTTCTGGAATGAAGACGGTCTCGGTGGGCAATTCGTCCAACCTCCAAGTCGGTCAGCCGGTGGTAGCCATCGGCAACGCGTTGGACCTACCCGGGCCTCCCACGGTCACGTCGGGGGCGATCACAGCCCTCAACCGTTCGATCACGGCCAGCGACTCGGGCTCATCCGCGTCGGAGAACCTCAGCAACATGATCCAAATCGATGCCCCGCTGGCTCCCGGGAACTCGGGTGGCCCGCTGGTCAACTCCTCCGGCCAGGTGATCGGAATGAACACCGCCGCCCAGAGCAGTGGTGGCAACTTCACCTACGGTGGGGGCGGCAATAGCTTCTCCAACGTCGGCTTCTCGATCCCGGTCAACCGCGCGCTCAGCATCGCGAGCCAGATCCAGCAGGGCCACGCCTCCTCGACCATCCAGTTGGGTACCCCGGCCTTCCTGGGAGTCGACGCCGAGGATGTCGGCGCCGTCGAGCAGGGACCGGGGGGCTTCGGCCAGTCGGTTGTGCCACCGTCGGTCAGCTCCGGGGCAGTGATCGTGCAGGTCATCCCAGGATCCGGAGCCGCGGCGGCAGGACTGTCGGCCGGAGATGTCATCACCGCGGTTGACGGCAACCAGGTCGCCTCGGTGGCTGCGCTGCGCAGCGCGATCGAGAGCCACCGAGCGGGTCAGACGGTGCAGCTGAGCTGGGTGGACAGCTCCGGCACGAGCCACACCGCAGGAGTCACCCTCTCGAGCGGGCCGGCCGCCTAGTGTGAAGTCGGGGCGGGGGTTAGCCCTGCCCCGACTAGGGCCGCTTCACCACCCTGACCCGTCTACGCGGCCGGTGGGCGCCGTGCGGATCGCGGGGTACCACGCTGATGCTGCCATCCGACTCCAGCTCCACCAGCTGCGTCTCCGCCACGGCGTTGAAGCCGTGCTCGCGCAGTGCCTCCATCGCGTCGTCCATGTCCAAGCCCTGGCGCTCCAGCGCCCCCGCGCGCCAGCGGCCGTCCGAAGCTAGCACGCTGCTGCGGGCTTGCAGGAGTCGGCGCATGAGCGGTGAGTGGATGCGCCCCTCGCCGACCATCCAGTTGATCACGAAGAGCGTGCCCATGATCAACAGGCCTCCGAAGAGGGAGCTGTCGGGACCCGTCATCGCCGGTTGGACGGCGTTGGCGACGAGCAGCACCAAGACCAGGTCGAAGACGGTCATCTGGCCCAGTTCCCGCTTGCCAAAGATGCGCAGACCCAAGATCAGGACGGCGTAGATGCACACCGAGCGCACGACGAGGTCCCAGGGTGGAATAGCCAGGTGAATGAGATCCAAGGGTTAGGCCTCCTCTCTCAACTTTTTCGGTGCACCGAAGTAATCAGGCGTGGGGTCCTGCATCGCAACAGATCTACCCGGTCGACGAGGACCTCCGCCACCGCACCCGTGCGGTTGGTCGCGTTAATGGTCAGCCGCCATCTGAGAGCTGCGCACGCAGCGCCCAACCCGGTCAGACCACGAGCACTCGATGCACAGCTGGCGTTTGCCGGGCACCCGCGATCGAGAGGGTCTCTGGGCCGGTGGCGTTCCGCGGAGGCGCCGGTGCGCCCGTGCCGAGAGCACCCCGGACCTCGACGGGGACCGTCGCGTCGAGGTTTCAGGCTCGGGATGGTGCCTGCCCGGCGCAGGCCTAGCCGTTTCACGATCCTGGCGCTGCCGAGCCACACCCTGTCGCCGCCGCCGCGCGAGTTCTCGGGGTCGCGCTTGGTTTATCGCAGTGTACCGTGGTACATTGGTGCAATGATCGAGGTTGAGCGCGTCCAGACGGGAGTGCGAATGGAGCGGCGGCTGCTGAAGGTCCTCAAGGGTCTGGCTGAATACCTGGACCTCTCGCTCGGAGACCTCCTGGAGGGCATAGTGCTGCACGCCTTCGAGCGGAAGACCGCCTTCGACGAATCTACCCAATTCGTAATCGATCGGCTGAGGGACGTGTACGGTCTTGAGCTCACTGCCGCGGACAGCCACACCCTGTGCAGCTCAAGTGAGGAGGACCAGGATGTCCGATTGTCTGCGAGTCCGGCGGAGCGGGAGCATCACCGTGGCGCTGCCCCCGCCCGCCGCATTCCTTCTCTTCACTCCGACCGGTGAACGCGCGTGGGCCGATGGTTGGGATCCGCAGTTTCCCGTCGCGGTGGCCGACGAGACGGAACCGGGAATCGTCTTCACGACTGCCCATGGTGGGCGGCAGACGACGTGGGTCGTAGTTCGCCGGGAAGCTGGGGTGGCTATTACTTACAGTCGCCTGACCCCGGGTGATCGCGCCGGGCTGGTCTCCGTAGCTTTGGAGCCCCTGCCAACTGGCTCCACCGCCACCGTGGTCTATGACCTGACCACTCTGGCCTCCGAGCGGAATTCGGAAGTCCAGAGCTTCGCCGACCACTTCGACGGATTTCTGGCGGGATGGCAGGATGCCATCGCGCGCGCACTGGCCGACGCACCGCCATCCGGGTTACGGGACGGTAGTTGACCGGGCTCTCCCAACTCCACCCAGCTGGCAGGCCGCAGGGCGGGGGTGCGCTTAGGGGCCCCCAGACTACCCGCCGTGGGCCGGCCAGTTCCACGACGGGGAGCTCTCTGGGGCGGTTCCTCCGGGGCGCGGCGCGGATGTCCCGTCGGATCGGCCCGCGCTCTGGCGAGTCTTTAGATCTGGATTGGGAGTGAGGGCGGTAAGTGCCACGCCGCACTCGCGCCGGTGAGATCCCCGTCAAGCCGCCGCGACGTCCGGGTAGCTTTCAGTCAGGCGTGTGCAGTAGGCAGGAGGGCGCTGCGCACGCGCCACTGAGTAACAGGCACGCTCAGACTCGGTTAGTGAAGTAGGAGGAGCGCGGCGGTAGTCAATGGAGGTCGACACGTGCGTCTGGCCGCACTTGGGTTGGCGGGTGTTGCGGTCGCGAGCGCGCTTGGGGTGGCCGCCTGCACCACCCAGAACGACAGGGTGAGCGAGACCGGACAGGGATGCCTGGCCGGGTACACGGTTTCGGGCAACCGGGTCAAAGTGGTCACACGCCAGGGAGCTGGCTCCGCAATCACCGTCAAGGTCACAGGCGCCGACGGCCGCCACACGACTTCCCAGGTCCAGCTCGCCCCCGGTCAGAAGCGGGCGCAACTGACGGTGAAGACCACGCCGCCGGTACGGAGGGTCGCGGCGACTATCGTCGCGAGTAGCGGTGCCTACACCTGCGTGGTGACCCGGGGCAAGCCGATCGCCTAGCGCCGTTGGGTGCGGCGATCTACGCAGCGCCGCTGGCGAACATGCGTTTGGTATAGTCCGTCCATGGAACGCGCGTTCCCGGCGGCGGCCTTGCCGGTTGGGCCCGCTCCCAGCTGGGATAGGCTGGTAGAACTGGTGGCCGAGCGGGCGGAACTCGTGCTGGATCGCGAGCTGCCGGCGCGGGAGGCGAGCTACGGGCCAGCGCCTCGCAGCCTGCATCCACAGCTGTTCGCCGGGTTGGCTCGCCGCGGCGTCGAGCGCCTCTACCGCCACCAGTCTCAGGCAGTGCAGCTGGCGCTCGAGGGCCGCGACGTCACGGTGGTCACTCCGACCGCCTCGGGCAAGTCGCTGTGCTACTCGCTGCCGGTACTGGATGCCGTGGCCCGCGATCCGGACGCCACCGCGATGCTCCTCTTTCCGACCAAGGCACTGGCGCAGGACCAGTTAGCCGGCCTGCGCGGCCTTGCGGACGCGGCCGAGATCGAGCTGCGGTGCTTCACGTACGACGGTGACACGCCGATCGGTGCCCGGCGGGCTTTCCGCCAGGCCGGGCAGGTGGTGCTCACCAACCCGGACATGCTGCACCGAGCCATCCTGCCCCAGCACACGAGCTGGGCGCGCTTGTTCCGGGGCCTGCGCTACGTGGTCCTCGACGAAGTCCACACCTACCGGGGAGTCTTCGGTAGCCATGTGGCCAACGTGCTTCGTCGGCTCGACCGCATCTGTCGCTTCTACGGCTCGCGACCGATTTACATCTGTAGCTCGGCCACCATCGCCAACCCCGGCGAGCTGACCGGACGCTTGGTGGGTCGGCCGGTGGCCTGCGTCACCGAGGACGGTTCGCCGGCCCCTGGACGTCGGCTGCTGGTGGTCAACCCCAAATTGGTCGACGCCCGGCTCGGGATCAGGCGGAGCGCCAATCTGGAGGCCAAACGTCTGGTGGCGCAACTGCTGCGCGGGGGCTCCCAGGTGATCGCGTTCGCTCAGAGCCGACTCCAAGTCGAGCTGCTGCTCAACTACCTGGAGCGTGAGCTGGCTGGCGATGGGGAGTTGCGGCACCGGCTGCGCGCTTACCGGGGCGGCTATCTCCCGCTCGAGCGCAGGGCCATCGAGGCGGGATTGCGCTCGGGCGCAGTCCGCTGCGTAGTCTCCACCAGCGCCCTGGAGCTGGGCATGGACATCGGACAGCTGGACTCAGCCGTTCTGGTCGGCTATCCCGGCTCGGTCGCCAGTACCTGGCAGCGGCTAGGGAGGGCGGGAAGGCGCGATGGTCGCGCCCTGCTGGCGCTGGTGACCGGTGGCGGTCCGCTCGATCAATACGTCGCCACCCACCCCGAGTTCCTCTTGGATAGCTCGCCCGAACACGCCTTCGTCGATCCGGACAACCTGTTGATACTTGCCGCCCACGTCCAGGCGGCCGTGTTCGAACTTCCGATCAGCGATGGCGAACCGTTCGGCGCGGAGGACGTGGGCGGACTACTAGAAGTGCTGCAAGAGGAAGGACTGATTCACCACTCAGCCAAGAGCTGGCACTGGACCGCTGACGCCTTTCCGGCGGAGGCGATCAACCTGCGAACCACCTCCGCCGGCAACGTCGTGATCCTGGACACGAGCGGGGAGACTGCGGCTCCTTCGCAGGGCCCGCAGGGGACATCCGCAGGGAGTTCGGGCGGCCGCGCCGGGGCGGGCGCCAGGGTCGTGGGCGAGCTCGATGAGTGGTCGGCGCCACTCCTGGTGCACGACGACGCCATCTACATGCACCAGGGGCGCCAGTACCACGTCGAGCGGCTGGACTGGGAGGAGCGCCGAGCCTTCGTCCACCCGGTGTCGGTGGACTACTACACCGATTCCGAACTCAGGGTCGGGCTGCAGGTGCTGGAGAGCTTCGCCGGGCCTCTTGACGACCCCGCGCGGCGCACCGCCCGCTCCCACGGCGAGGTTCGCGTGAGTGCGCTGGCCGCGATGTACCGCAAGATCCGTCTACTTACCCACGAGACGGTCGGGAGTGGGCCGATCCGGGTTCCCGAGCGGGATCTACAAACGACCTCCTACTGGTGTCTGTTTCAACCCGTTCAACTGCTAAATCCGGCTCGCCGGGAGTCGGCACTTGAGGCGGTCGGACACGCCATGGGCCAGGTCGCCTGCCTTCTGTCGATGTGCGATCGCGGTGACCTTGGGGTTGTCTGCCAGGTGCGCGCCACGGCGGCACCGCCGCCGACCGCTGTTCTCTCAGCAGCTGAGGAGTTCGTTCCCGGCGAGCGTTCCGACCCCGAGCCGGGCCGAGCTGCGCCGACCGCGCCCTCCGCTTCGGCCGTCTACATCTATGACCTTCACCCAGGGGGGGTGGGAATCAGCGCCAGGCTCTTCGACCTGCACGCCGAGCTGCTGAACCGGTGCCGCGACCTCCTCAGCGCTTGTCGATGCGCCGGCGGGTGCCCGGCCTGCGCCGGCCCGATAAGTGGTGCCCAGCCCGGGGTCAGGCAGGCGGCCCTGAACCTTTTGGAGAGCTGCGGATGGGCGCTTCCGAGTTGAGTCGGCGCCTTCGGGCGCTCCGAGGCCGGTCGCTGGACGGGGAGCGCACCAGCGCCAGGCTTGCGCGCCCGGATGGTGCGGAAAGGCTCGGGGAACTCGGCTTTCGTCTGGACCAGCGCCTCGGCATCTGGGCGCGAACGGTGAGCTGGAAACCCTCGGAGCAGCGCGTGACGGCGGGGTGCGTGACACCCGGCCGTTTGGGGCGGCTCGGCGCCGCCATCGACCGGGCCCGGGAAGGCGAAGTCGAGTTCTTCGACCTCGAGACCACCGGGTTGTCCCGCGGACCTGGGTCTCTGCCATTCCTCTACGGTTGGGCCGCCATACGTGGCGGGACCGTGGAGGTCGAGCAGTGGCTGGTGCCAGACCCGGGCGAGGAGGCGCCAGTGGTGGCGGCGGCTCTTGAAAGGGTCGGCCGCGCCCGCCTCTTGGTCAGCTACAACGGTACCGGCTTCGACGTGCCGCTTCTGCGCAGCCGCTCCTTGATGTGCGGGGTGCCACGCCCATGGCCGGGCACCCCGCACCTTGACCTTTTGCTGCTGGTGCGCCAGTTGCTGCGACACCGACTGGGAAGGTGCAGCCTCAGTCGAGCGGAGCAGTTGATTCTGGGCGAACCCAGAGCATCCGACGACGCGCCCGGGAGCGAGGCCCCAGAGCGCTACCAGCGCTTTCTGGCCACCGGTGCCGCCCATCTTCTGGAGCCAGTGGTGCGGCACAACGAGCGCGACCTGCTGGCACTGCTGCGCCTGCTGGATGCGATCGAGCGCCACGTCAGCCTCGAGCAGCCCGACCCGAGCGACTCCTACGGCCTGGGCCGCTTCTCCGAGGCCCGGGGTGAGATGAAGCGGGCGGATCTCCTTTACCTACGCGCGAGCGCGGGGGCGCAGGCGCCGTTGGACCACGCGGCAGCCCTCAGGCGAGCACGCCTGCTCCGCCGCCAAGGTGACGAGGTGGGTGCGGCAGCAGCGTGGAGAGAGATTTGGGAACGATGGCGTGACCCGGAGGCAGCCGAGGCCGTGTGCGTGGAGCTCGAGCATCGCCTGGGCGACTTGTCCGGCGCCCTGCAGTTAGCCCAGGAAGCCTTGCCTGAGGCTCCGCTCGGTTGGGACCGCCGGTTCGCGCGCAGGATTTGGCGCCTCCAGGACCGGCTCCACCTGGCCCAGGCGCCGCGGCGTTTGGCGGCTGGCGACCCTGCGAGACCATGGGATACCTGGCTGCCGGGCGGGGCTTCTTACGAAGCATGGTTGACCCTGCGCCGGGGGAGGAACCTAGCCGATTCAGAAGGGGCAGCCCTCAGCGCGGGCGCTCAGCGCTCCTACTAGAATTGCAAAGTCTGTTCGGAGCGCGTTTGGTGTTCGTCGTCTGGGCCGCCAAAACTGCCCGAACGCGGGAGTGGCTCAGTGGTAGAGCGTCTCCTTGCCAAGGAGAAGGTCGCGGGTTCGATCCCCGTCTCCCGCTCCGCCACGGTCCGGCCGATTTTGTAGCCCGAGCTGCGGACCCGCCGGCCGCTTGCGCCGGATTCTTTCGTCCTTGGTGACTGGGAGGCGATGTCTGTGGCGACGCGCCCGAGCATCCCAACTGCGGGGCCACTGCGTCGGGGCACGGACACCCGGCCATCCGCCCAGCCTGCTCTGGGGTCGGCCGCGGCCCGGATCGGGCGGGGCCGAACTGGCTTACTGCAGCCGGCTGCGGTCGAACGAATAATGAGCAAGGGGGTGGCAACCGCCAGCGCTCTTGAGGAGTTACTGCAGCCATGCCCGACATATGCGATCTCGTCCTCGATGACCACGCGACCTTCCGCCGGCGCTTTGCTGAACTTGACCTGAAGCGGGGTGACGACGGGGTAGGCGAACTTTGGCAGCCGCTCGCCGAACTGCTGGAACTGCACGCTGCCGCGGAGGAGGCCGTCTTCTACCCCTGTCTGGTGGAGACCGGGACCCGGGGGCGCGACGAGACCGGCGAGTCGATTGACGACCACAACAAGATCCGCGACGCCGTCTTCGCGGCCAACCGCGCCACCCCCGGTACCGAAGCCTGGTGGAGTGCGGTGGACACTGCCCGCGCCGAGAACAGTGACCACATGGCCGAAGAGGAGAGGGGTGCGATCGCCGATCTGAGGCAGCACGCGGACGACGCCACGCGCGAGCAGCTCGGGACGCGCTGGATCAGCTACCGTGATGAGCACGCTGGGCTGCGCGGCGTCGAGGTCAGGGACAAGGATCCCCAGGAGTACCTCCGGAACCCGGGCTGAGCCACCGAATATGGCATTCAGCGGACTTGCCTTCGGGCTGCCGTTCGTCATGAACAGCGTCGAGGGCACCGAAGCCTCGCTCTTCGTGGCCGCGGCGGCCGCCCGGTCCAGTTGGCGGCGGGCCATGATCGCGGTTGCAGCGGGCGCCGTGACCATGCTTCCGCTGGCTGGCCTACTCTGGCTGGCCTTCTACTTCATCAACACGAGCTATCTCGACTATGCCATCGCCTTTCTCGTGTTCGCCTTGGGTGTGCGAGAACTTCGCGAAGGGCTCAAGGAGCGTCCCAAGACCGAAGGCGCCCTGAGCGGGCCGGCCGAGCCGATCGGGCTGGCACCCTCCAGCGCCCAGTCCATCAAGTCCTTTCAGCAGAGGCACGGTCTAGAACCCAGCGGGATCATCGACGACCGCACCCGGGCCGCCCTGCTGGCAGCTCGGCGCGAGGCTGGCTACGAGGGCGTGGATACCTACCTTGTGGGTGTCGACGTTGCGGATCGAACAGCTGTTGAGGGCTTCCAGGTCCGGCATGGGCTGGCTGCGACAGGGGTGGTGGGTGCGGCTACCCAGGGCGCGCTCCGTGTCGCCCAGCAGCCCGGGCTACTCGATCCACTTGACCCCGAGGCGGTGCGCCGATTCCAAAGGGACCAGCACCTGCCTCCCACGGGCGATATCGACAACACCACCGCCGTGGCGCTTGCCGCCAGGCGGGCTGAGGCCGGGGGGACCGGCGGCTCCCTGCAACAGCGAGGTACACCGCCGCCCGACGCCGCCACGGCCCACGGCAAGTTCGATCCGACCGATCCTGAGTCGGTTCGCCAGCTGCAGCGAAGCCTTGAGCTGCCCACGAGCGGAGTCGTCGACGAGCGCACCCGGGGCGCCGTGTTGGCACTTCGGGCCAGGCTTAGCTTCGACCCCACAGACGTCGAGGGCCTGCGGGTTTACCAGCGGCGCCACGGTCTCAATCCCACGGCGGTGCTGGACGCGTCCACCCGGCGGATGCTCTTAGACGGTTGGCGGTCGCGTCCGAGCGACGCCAAGCAGGGCCTGCCCGATCCTGCCAACAGGGAAGCGATCTGCGGGTTCCAACGTCGCTACGGGCTGCCGGTGACGGGGACCGTGGACCAAGGCACCCAGGCCGCGATGCGTTACGAAAGGGATTGGTTCGTCGGGCTGGACCCCACCGACACCCGCTCGATCCGGGAGTTCCAGGAGCGCACGGGCCTGCCTCAGGATGGGGTCATCGGTCCTGCCACCCAGGCTGCCTGGCGAGCGGTTCGGACCGAACGTATGGCCCACGACCGCAAGGAGCGCTCCCGGCGCTATGGCCCGGTGGCGACCGCGAATGGGGTGGGCCCGAGGATCGACATCGACCTCACCGATCCTGAGGTGGTAGGCCGCTTCCAGGCTGAGCACGGTCTGAAGCTCACAGGGACGGTCGACCGGGACACCCAGGAGGCCTTGGCGGTGGTGAGGCGCTCGACACTGAAAGCGGGCAATACCGGGCCAATGCCGGCAAGAGGTCCGCTGGAGCGCCTGCGCCGCCTGCTCGGCGACGCATGGCCGGCCTATGTCGGCGTGGTGTTGGAGACGAGCGAGGCGCTCCTGTATTCCTTCGCCGTGGCCAGCTCGTCATTCGCCCTGGTTCCGGCCGTCATCGGTGCCGGAGTCGGCTACTCCTGGCCCTGGACCGTACTGCCTCTGCTGCGGCGTGTGTCCGAACGCATGGCCGAGTGGAAGCAGGAGGCGGGCATAGGCCTGATCCTGATGGGGGTGGCGGCCAGCTTCGGGCTGTTGCACGCTCTGGGCGTCTTCGGCGGCTAGACCCTAGCCCCTCAGTCGTGGCACCCTGAGCGCCGAGGACGCGTCGCAGTCTGCCGCCCGGCTGGCCGCTGATCCAGCTCGATCGGGGGCGCCGTGGGCGTGCCTCGCTTGTCATTGACCGGTATGTCCGCTCTACCTCAGGGCGCTGCCTGATTGACCCCCTCCGGCGGCGCGCTCCACGGCGGTCCGGCGCGCCTCAGCCACCAGGAGCGCCTGGGCCCGCCGGTCTGCCTCGGTTCGGGGCGGACCGATCAGGCTGCGTGGCCAGAGGTGCTTGGCATGGACAACGTTCAGCTCCGCTGCCACCAAGGTAAGTTCAGCCCCGAGGTAGATCCATGCCAGCAGGGCGATCACGATGGCGAAGGAACCATAGATCGGCTGAGCGGACGTGACCTCGTGCCGGATGTACAGGGAGCCCAGGTTCTGGAGCAGCGTCCAGCCCGCCGCACCCAGCAGGGCTCCAGGCACCAGGCGGGACCAAGCGACGTGGATGTTCGTCAGCAGCTGAAAGGACAGCAGGTAGAGCGCGACGTTCACACCCAGTGGACCGATCACGGCAACTGCCGCGAAGGCGAATCCCAGGGGGCCGCCGACTTGGCCCAGAGCCGCGAGACCAGTGGACACAACCACGGTCGTGCCGAGAAGGGCTAGCATGCCGAGACCGCGGAGGCGCGCGACCCAGAAGTTCGGCCTGCGGGCCATGGGCACGTTCCAGACCCCGTTGAAGGCACGTTCCGCCGCTCGGGTGACACCGAGCCCGGCCCACAGCGCCACCACCAGCCCCACACCCACGGTGGCACCGTTGGTGGAGACGGATCCGACCGTCAGGTAGGGGGCGAAGCCCGGGAAGTCCTGACGGGCGGCCGACAGAATCTGAGACTCGATCCCGGACTGGCCGTGCAGGACCAAATTCAGCGCCGCCGCGAACACCAGCAGCAAGGGGAAGACCGAGAGCAGGCCGTGATAGGCGACGAGGCCGGCCAAACTCGACGCCGAGTCCTGGTTGAACTTCTTCAAAACGGCCCAGGGGAACGCGAGCCAGGTGTTTGCCTCCTGGGCGGCGTCCGCCCTGGCGAGGAGCACGGATAGGCTCGACTTGATCTTGTCCACTAGCTGGCACCTCCGGCGCGACCCGCCCGACGGTCGAGGTAGTCGCCAGCTAATCGTCCAGCTCAGTGCCTTGGTCGCGCTCGATGGGCCCGGATCACCGTGATAGCGGGACGCCTCTCGCCTTGGCCCCCGCTGGGTCTGGCTGGGCGGCGACTGCGCCCGGTTCCGGCGCGCCGCTGGAACCCGCGGCCGCCGTGCTTACCCGGTCCCCAGGCTCGGCCGCGTTCCCACGAGCCAGCGTCCCGGCTGGTCAGATCCGGCCCGGAAGTCGCCAGCCCCTCCTTGCCGCTGGACCGCGGTGAGGTCGATAATCCTGTGAGCCTGACGCGGTGCACCGCCGCGGGACTGGCCGGGTGGGCGGAGGGTGCAAATGGCTGACGCAGACGTGGCCGACGATCTCACGTTCGATCCGCCGGGCGATGGAAGCTGGACGCTGGATCCAGTCCATTTCCCGCGGCCGGTGACGCGCTACTGGGCGGAGACGCAGCCGCCCGCCTTTTGGGCAGGTACCAGCGACTTCGCCAGTTTCTTCGGCATGCTCGTAGAGGGACTGGCGACCACCTACGTCAACGGCTTCGCCTACAACCAGATGCGGCCGGTTGCAGCCGAAGACGTTCCTGCGCGGTTCGCGCGGGCGGAAGCTGTCATGAGCGGCAAGCTCTGGCGCGAGCAGCTCCGCGAGTGGGAGGAGACGCGCAAGCCGGCCGCGATCGCAGAGCACCGGTCGATCCAGGCCGTAGACCCCGACGCGCTCTCCGACGACGGCCTGATCAGCTACCTGCTGCGCTGTCGAGACCACCATGCGGCCATGATCACGCAGCACATGCGCTTCACCGGTTCGGCCATCGTACCCGTAGGAGACTTCTTGCTTCACGCAGCGGCCTGGACGGGGCGCCCGCACTCCGAGCTGCTCGGTCTGATGAGGGGGTCGGCCCGGGTATCGGCGGGCGGGTCCGACGAGCTCGAACGACTGGTATCGTCGCTGCGCCGCGATCCCCAAGCGCTCACGCTGCTTGCATCGGACGCCGACGCGGCCGATGTGCTCGCCGCCCTGCGTGCCCTTCCTGGCGAGGCGGGCGCGGCGGTGGCGGCCTACCTGGATTTCGTTGGCTTCCGTCCCCTGGACGGGTTCGACATCTCCGAGGCAACGGCGCTGGAGCTGCCTGACGCGCTGTTGCGGGCGGTCCGCGGCGCGGTCGGGGCCGAGGACGGCGACGGTGGCCGAGACCTTGAGCAGCAGGTCGCCGATGTACGAGGGGCGGTGCCGCCTGAACGGCGCGCCGAGTTCGACGAGCTACTGGGCGAGGCACGTCTCACCTACCGGCTGCGCGACGAACGAGGAATTTACAGCGACATATGGGCTTCGGGGCTCATGCGCAGGGCGGCGCTGGCAGCTGGCCGGCGCCTGGCGGAGCGAGGCCGTATCCACGAAGCAGTCCACATCGTCGACGCCGGAGCTGACGAGATGTGCGCGCTGGTGGCCGGCTCAGAATCGCCGACGGCGGATGACCTGGCCCGGCGGGCGCAATACCGCGCCACCCACAGCGCCAAGGATGCTCCCCCGTTCCTCGGGCCGCCGCCGCCGCCGCCCCCAGATGCCGCCGGCCTGCCACCGCAGGTGGGCCGCCTGATGCAGGCGACCGGCTTTGCCATGGGGTCGATCTTCGGCAGCTCTGAAACCGAACATGAGGAGGACCGTCTGCGGGGGCTGGCCGCGAGCCAGGGCATCTATGAGGGTCCCGCGCGGAGGGTCTCCGGCCCTTCAGAGTTCGAGCGGATCGTCAAGGGCGACGTGCTGGTCACCGAGTCCACTTCCGAAGCATTCAATATCTTGCTGCCCTTGCTCGGCGCGATCGTGACCGACAACGGCGGTCTGCTTTCACACTCCGCCATCGTTGCCCGGGAGTACGGGATCCCCGGGGTGGTGGGCACGCGCGACGCCACCGAGCGCATCTCGGACGGCATGCGGCTGCGGGTCGACGGAACCGCCGGCGAGGTGACCCTGCTCAGTTGAAAGGCGTCCTCCCGCTCGACTCGGCGAGCGATACGTCCCTCTTCGGGGCGAAGGCAGTCGGGCTCGGGGAGGCTCTGCGGGCGGGCCTGCCGGTGCCACCCGGGGTTGCCCTCGCCGGCAGCACGGTGGAGGCGGTCGCGCAGGGCGACGCGCGTGCGATCGAGGAAGTGATCGCAGAAGTTGCCCCTCTCCAGCGGCCTCTGGCGGTGCGCTCCTCGGCCATCGACGAGGACGGCGCCGAGGCCAGCTTCGCGGGCCAGCACCTCACGCTGCTCAACATCGCGACCATGGACGACCTGGTGCCGGCGCTACGGGAGATCTGGTGGTCGGCCAACTCGGACTCGGCGATCTCCTACCGCCAGCGGGTCGGCCTCTTCACGCGGCCGGTGGTTGCCGTAGTGGTGCAGTCGCTGCTCAATCCGGAGTCGGCTGGTGTGATGTTCACCCAGAACCCGGTGACCGGCGCCGACGAGCGGTTGATCGAGGCCAGCTGGGGTCTGGGGGAGTCGGTGGTCGCCGGTCTGGTCATACCAGACCACTTTCGCCTTGACCGCGAAGGTCGGGTGCTCGAGCGCACCGCCGGGCGCAAGCAGGTGGCGGTCCGGACCTTGCCCTCCGGCGGAACGGCCGAGGAGGCGGTGCCGGCGCACCTCGCCGCGCTCCTGTGCCTGGGCGACGACCAACTCAGCCAGCTCGCTCGACTTGGCGGACTCTGCGAGGAAATCTACGGCCCGGGCCGAGATATCGAGTGGGCCTTCGCGGGCGGAACCCTTTATTTGCTGCAGTGTCGGGCCGTGACCGCGGTGGCGGGTGGTTCGGGGACTTCCCGCGCCAAGCCGCGAGCCGAAGATTCCGTTCAGGCGCTGGAGCCGGTCCCGCTCTTCAGCGAACTAGACGATGTGCAGCGCCGGGAGGTGGCGCGCCTTTTCAAGGAGCGCCACTTCGCCAAGGGCGAGACCGTGGTCCGCGAGGGCACGGGCGGAGCGGCGCTGTTCATCATCGACTCGGGAGAGGCAACCGTCTCGGTCAGCGGCCAAGCCCGCGCCACGCTGCGGCCCGGCGACTACTTCGGCGAGATCGCACTGGTGGATGAGGGTCCGCGGTCGGCCACGGTGGTGGCGGCCACCGATCTGGTCTGTCGGGGCCTCACCTTGTGGGATTTCCGCCCTCTGGTTCAGAGCAACGGCGACATCGGCTGGAGGTTGCTGCAGTCGATGGTCAAGAAGCTTCGCTCGGCGGAGCAGAGCGCACACCAGCCCTAGCCGAGGGCCGCACGCTCGTGGTCGGCGGCGCCGGGGGCGCACGCGGCCCGCGCTCGAGTCAGCCGGAGAGCGCTTGGTCCAGGTCTTGGATCAGATCCTCGGTGTCTTCGATCCCTACCGAGTAGCGAATCAGTCCCTCGGGGATTCCGAGCGCCGCCCGTTCCTCGGGCGAGCACTCCACGTGGCTTGTGGTCGCGGGCGGACCGGCGGTGGTGGAGACGGCGCCCAGGTTGGCGGCACGGTGCGCCAGACGCAATTTCCGCAGCACTTGGGCCACCGCCGTCTCACCGGCGGTCAGTTCGAAGCTCAACACGCTCCCGAACCCTCTCATCTGCGCAGAGGCGACCTCGTGATTCGTGTGAGCTGGCAGTCCCGGATAGAAGACCCGCTGAACGCGGGTGTCGCCGGCGAGCCAATCTGCGATCGCGTGTGCGCTCCGATTCTGCTGGGCAATGCGCAGGTGGAGAGTCTTCAGACCCCGCAGGATCAGGTAGGCGCCGGTGGGGTCCAAGGCTGCACCGGTGATCTCCCGAAAGTGGAAGATCTGCTGTACCAGGTGGCGCCGGCCGGCGACGGCGCCGCCGAGAGCGTCGCCATGCCCTCCCAAGAACTTGGTGGCGCTGTGAACCACGAGATCGGCACCGAGCGCCAGCGGACGCTGGTTGATCGGGGTCGCGAAAGTGTTGTCGACGACGACGAGGGCCCCGCTGTGGTGGCCGGCACGTGCCAGCCGGGCTAGGTCCAGCACTTTCAGCATCGGATTGGTCGGGCTCTCCACGTAGAGCATCCGACAACCTGCAGCCACCTCTCGCTCGATTGCTTCGTGGTCTTCGGAGGCGCACAGAGTGACATGCATCCCCAGCCGGGGAAGTATCTCGAGGAACAGCTTGCTGGTTCCTCCGTAGGTGTCCCGGATCGAAACCACCCGTTGACCGGGGGACACCAGTGCCAGCAAAGTGGCGCTGATTGCGGCCATGCCGCTGGCGAAGCAGGTGGCCGCTTCAGCGCCCTCGAGCGCGGCGATCTTGGACTCCAGGGCGCTCACGGTGGGGTTGGTGTTGCGACTGTAGATGTGGCCGCTGGACTCCCCGACGGCTACGCTGCGCCACTCCTCCAACTCCGCGTAGCCGAAGGCGACACTGCGCACCACGGACACCTCCGTCGGAGTCGAGGCCCCATCCGAGCCCTCGCCGCCCCACACGCACAGCGAACCGATCCCGAGATCGGCAGGTACCTTTTCACCCTGTTCCGGTTGCGGCGACACCGGCGACTCCTGCTGAACGCGAGGTGGATCGCAGCTGATCCTGTCCGGAGCAGGATCAGCGACCATCCTAGCCCCTGAGCGCGCTTCGGCTCCCGAAAGGCTGCGCGTGCTGATCACCTTACATTGCTGGCCTGGTCGCCCGACTGGCCCGTGCCAACCGGAGGTGGACCGGCGATGTCGCTTGACAGATGTCGGGGCGGCTGCTAGTGTCGGCCGACCGGGCCCGCTGGCCCAGGGGTGCAGGTCATGGCCGGCTGGTTGGGGGGAGCAGCAGTGTCTGATCAGGCCTTGGGAGGCATCGCCGCCACCGACGTGGCGACCACCCGCTCGTACAAGAAGGAACTCGGCCTGTGGTCGGTGGTGTTCCTCGCCACCGGCGCCATTCTCGGGCCAGCGGTCGGCTTCACGCCGGTGTCGGTGCTGGGCCTGGCGGGTCCGGCGGGAATCTTCTCGTGGGTGATCGCCTTCGCCATGATCTTGGTACTGGCACTCTCCTACATCGAGCTGGGCACCATGTGGCCCAGGGCTGGTGGTGTCGCCTACTATCCGGCGCGGGCGAGCGGCCCGCTGGTCGGGGTGCTCAACGCCTGGGGGGCGTTCATTGGTTACTCGCTGGCCGTTCCTTCGATCATCGTCGCCTTTGTCGAGTACCTGAGCTACTGGTTCCCGGCGCTCTTCGCCAACGGCACCCTCACCTGGTTGGGCATCTTGCTGGCTTTCGTGACCTTGATCGCGATGTTGGTGGTCAATAGCCTGCGAATTCGTTACATGGGTGAGATCAACAACACGCTGACTGTGCTCACCATCCTGGGGCTGGTTGTAGTCATGTTCGGGCTGTTGACGCATTTCCACGGCAGCAACTTCAGCAGCTTCCACGGCCTCTTCCCAGCGGGTGCGTCGGGCCTTCTGCTGGCGGTTTCGGCCACCGTCTACGGTTACGGCGGCTTCCGCCAACCGATCGACTACGCCGAGGAAGTCAAGGACCCGGGCCGCACCATCCCCAAGGCGGTGATCCTCACGATGTTCATCGTGCTGGTGCTATTCGCGCTGGAAAGTTTCTTCTACGTCGGCGCCATCAACTGGCATGCGATGAAGCTGGGCACCGGCGCCTGGTCGTCGCTCACCGGACTTCAGTTCCCGTTCGTGACCGTCTCGGCCGGGGCGGGACTGGCGGCGATTGGCGTGATCGCCGTGGTCACGACCTTGATCGCCTCCTTCAAAGACGGCTACATCTATTCGGGTGGGGCGGCCCGGGTGGGCCACACCATGGCTCGTTACGACAACTACCTGCCGCCGGTGTTTTCCCGCCTCACGCTTCAGGGAATCCCCATCGTGTCCCTGGTGTTGGTGCTGGTGGTGGTGGCCATCTATCTGGTCCTGCTCCCTGCCTTCTCCAGCCTCTTTCCACTGGTCGCCAGCGCCTTGGTGCTCTCCTATGCGCCGGGTCCGTTGGCATGCGCCATCTTCCGTCACCGCCACCCGGACGAGCCCCGGCCCTACCGGATGCCGCTGCTATCGGTGCTGGGGCCCTTGGCATTTGTGGTCGCCAGCCTGATGGTCTACTGGTCCGGCTGGACGGCGGTGCGCATCCTCATCCCGTCGGTTGTGGTCGGTGTTTTGCTGCTGGGCTTCTACAGGAGGACACGGCCGCTCACCCGCCAGGATTTGGTCTACGGCGCCTGGATGCCGGCCTACCTGGGCGTGATCCTGCTGATGTCCTTCCTGGGCGGCACAGACTTCGGCGGTCGCAACATCATCCCCTTCCCCTACGACTCGCTGGTCTTCGCGATCGTGGCCCTCGCCTTCTACTACGTTGGCTACTGGAGCGGCACCCACTGGACCGGCACTGCCATCACCGAGGACCCGGCGCAGGCGCGTCCGGCGCCGGCCTGATCCGCAGGGGGGCTGGCCGCCTCCCCTGGGTCCGGGTTGGTTAGAAGCCGTAGAGGCGCGCGGTGTTGCCTTCCAGTATGTCGGCGGCAACCGCGTCCAGCCACTCGCGGCGGGCTCCCAGCGCTTCCCAGCGCCGACGCACCTCGGCCCATGCCTCTTGCATCACCCGAGCCCCAAACCAGTAGGTCTCAGGGTGCCCGTGGCCGTCCGTGCCGCAGAGCACCTTCGAGGTCGGGGCAAAGTCGATAATCCGCTCCAGACGGTCGGCCGCAGTGCCCACGGTGTAGAGGTTGAACTCGGAGATCTCCGCATAGACGTTGGGGTGGGCCAGGGTGAGGAAGGCCAACTCCTCATGCCAGGGGTAGGAGCCGTGGATCAGGACCACCTGAGCGGCGCGGCCCGGTGCTGTCAGCAGCAACTCCTCCAAGAGCAGCGGGTTAGCCTCTTTGAGCCGAATCTCCGAGTCGCCGAAGCCGGTGTGGACTTGGAAGGGCAGGCCGAGCTCAGCCGCCCAGCCCAGCGCTTCACGCAGGATGAGGTCTCGCAGCGCCTTGCCGCGACGGCGGGTGGGCACGCCGGAGGTCTGGTCAAGCGAGGCCTGGGCCGCTTCCAGGGTGGCCTCTGGGTCGACTTCAAGGCCGGTGCGGTAGGCGATGATGGTCTTGAACCCGCGGTGGCCCTGGTCCACCGCTCCCCTGACCGCCGCCTCCACGGCGGTCAGCACCTCGGTGGCCCCGGCTCCTTCCGCGATCAGCCGGTCGATCAGTGGTTCCAGTCGGTAGATGGGACGTACCGGGCAGCCAATCAGTTCGGCAAAGGTATTTGCCTCAGCGCTGGTGGCGTCGAGACGCCAGCCCGGATCCAGCACCACTCCCGTGAGGTTCACGTCGGCGAAGAGCCTTCGGACGTATGCCCGCCAGTCGGCGCTGACTTCGGCCCGGGCATCAGAAAGCTCGTCCAGCTCGCAGCCGAGGTAGGCCGCCAGCCTGACCGCCAGCAGCTCGTGGCTTAGTCGGGAGGGGCTGGAGCGTCGGCGCTCGCCGAGCTCCTGCGCCTGTGAGGCCAGCTGCACGTTGATCGAGGCCAGATCGAGCGGGCCACCCCCATCTGAAACCGGGTGTCCGTGGCTGTCGATCACGCGCAGGTGCCCGGGTGGCCGGTGCTCAGGGCGCTGGCTGGGGCACGGGCGGCTCGTACTCCACCTGGAGCCCAGAGGCCACCGCGTTGGAGCCGTTGAAGAAGTCCACCACGGCCATCAGCTCGAGCAGTTCTGCGTCACCGAACCCCATCGCTCGCAGCGCGTCGGTGTGGCTGGAAAGGCAGTAGGTGCAGTTGTTGGTGGCGGAGACCGCCACCGCGATGATCTCCTTGGTGCGCCGATCCAGGCTGCCCTCGGCCATCACCGCCTTCAGCTTGTTCCAGGTGGCCGCCAGGTATTCCGGCTGATGGGCCAAAGCCTTCCAGTAGTTCGGCACCCGAGCTAGCTTGCGAGACGTCATGATGTCTTGGTAGACGTCCCTGACTAGGCCTGTGGCCTCGGATTCGTCGACCAGTCTCACCATCGCCACGGCAGTCCCTCCTGCTCGGAAGCGGCCCATCGGGACGCTTCCTTCACGCGGACCCCAAACCCACGGTGACGCCAATTGGAGGGCCTGATTGTACCAACTCCCGTTATCATCAAAGGATGTCAGGCCAAGCAGGATCTGCTAAGTAATGCTGGTCTCCCACATTCGCCTTACTAACGGCATCTCAGCTCGGAGAGGTACATATTTCCCGACCGCGCTGGCCGTGGATCCAAATGATTGAGCGATTGCCGAGCGCTCGTGTGAAGCGGTTGTGGCTGGCTATCCGGGGCGCGCGGCAAGTGCGGATTGCCCGGGGCGGGGAGGACAGCTGATTGTGTGAGCTGCTGCTGGTGGGGTGGCCCGAGCCACGCCCGTTCGCGGCCCTACTTCCGTGGGTCGAATCCCTGGAACGCTACGGGCTCGGAGGGTTCGGCTGGGGCGCAGCCTGGCGGGAAGCTGGGGAGGTCAAGAGCTACCGCCATCCCACTGCACTGGCGCACGATCCCGATGGCCGCGTCGCGCTGGAGGCGGTGCGGTCGACCCATTTCTTGGTCCACCTCCGCAGGCCCTCCAACCTCTCGACCGTCTCACTGGCCGACACTCAGCCGTTTTTGGCGGGGGACGCAGGCTTTGCCTTCGCCCACAATGGCCGACTCGACCGCGCGGAGCAGCAGCGCGGTCGCTACCCGGGACAGCTGGCCGGCAGGGCCGACAGTGAGGTGGGTTTCCGTCTGCTGCAGGAGTTGCTCGGTCAGGGGGTGCCCGCGGCGCTGGCGCTGGCGCGGGTACACCAAACGCTTGCCGGAACGGCCAACTTCGGCTACCTACCGGCCTCTGGGCCGCCTCTCGTCTACGCGGGTTCAGCGATGAACACGATGTGGACTTTTCTCAACGAGGGCGCTGTAGTTGCGGCGACCGCGCTCCATTCAGGCGACGACGCCGTCTTCGAGCTTTGCTTTCCCGGCGCTGAATGTAGGCGGCAGATCGCCTACGGCGCCACCATCGAAGTGGATCGCAGCGAGGCGATTGTCCCGGGGCTTACTGCCCGCAGCTGAGCTGTCTCGGGACTCCAACCAGCGGGGAGGAGGGACCATGACGACCAACCCGAGCCAGAACCTGGCTATGGGCCAGGTAGGCTTCGTCGCTGAGCACCGCATCTACGACGATGCCAAGAGCGCGGCCGCCGAGCGTGCAGAGGCTCAGGTGGCCGACCGCGGCATCCGCACCGTCCGCGCGATGTGGCCAGACCAGCACGGCGCCCTCAGAGGCAAGTTCCTCTCCACGCGCGACTTTGTCCTGGCACTGCGCAACGGAATGGACTTCTCCGGAGCCCTGCTCAGCATGGATTCCGCCAACCACGTCTTCCCCCCGCTGTTCTCGCCCGGCGGGGGCCTGGGCATCCCCGAGCTGACCGGCTTCCCGGACGTCGTGCTGGTGCCGGATCCAACCACCTTCCGAGTGCTGCCCTGGGCGGATGCGACCGCCTGGGTCCTCTGCGACATGTACTTCGGCAACGGCAAGGAGGTGCCGCTCTCCACCCGGCGGGTGATGCGCCAGCAGCTCACGGCGGCCGCCGAGATGGGCTTTGAGTACGTCAGCGGGCTGGAAGTCGAGTTCTACATCACCCGGCGCGAGTGGAGCCGGATTGCCCCCGAGCAGACCGGCTGGCCCCCCGCTGCACCACCCGTGAGCGTGGTCGCCCAGGGTTACCAGTACCTCTCCGAGATCCGGCTCGCCCAGCTGGACGAGATCTTGAACCCCCTGCGCGACCATCTCGAGGCCGTCGGGCTGCCGCTGCGCAGTATCGAGGACGAGTGGGGGCCGGGCCAGACCGAGATCACGTTCGACCCTATGCCCGGCCTCGACTCGGCCGACGCCATGGTGCTGATGCGCTCCGCCATCAAGCAGGTCTGCCACCAGCTCGGCTACCAGGCCACGTTCATGTCGCGGCCGCTGCTGCCCAACGTCTCGTCCAGTGGCTGGCACCTGCACCAATCGCTGCGCAGCTCGGAGGGTGGGACCAACGCCTTCCAGGGTTCCGGCGGCGAGGTGCTCTCGCCGGTCGGCTGCCAGTTCGCCGCCGGTCTCCTCGAGCACGCGATCCCGATGACTGTCTTCTCCACCCCGACCATCAACGGTTTCAAGCGCTTTCGCCCGTACTCCTTCGCTCCCGACCGGGTGGCCTGGGCCCTCGAGAACCGCGGGGCGATGCTCCGAGTGCAGGGCCAGCCAGGAGATCCCGGTGCACATCTCGAGAACCGTCTCGGGGAGCCCGCTGCCAATCCCTACCTCTACATGGCGGCCAACATCGCGGCCGGGCTCGATGGGATCCGGCGACAACTCGAGCCTCCGCCTCTGGTCGCCGCCGACCCCTACGCGGCTGAGGCGCCACTCTTGCCGACTTCACTCTGGGAGGCGGTGGACGCCCTCGACGGAGACGGCTTCTTTCGCCAGACCCTGGGCCGGGAGATCGTTGACTTCATCGTGATGATGAAGCGGGCCGAGGTGGCGCGCTTCCTCTCCACGGTCACCGACTGGGAGCAGAACGAGTACTTCGAGTTCTTCTGAGTCTCTGAGCGGCGCCGCGCCGGCCACCCGGTGCGCACCCGGCAGGAGCTCCCTGCTGGGCGGCGCGCTGGCGGTTGCTGGCTGTCAGCTAGGCTCAGCCGCGGCTCTCGGCCAGAGGGGGATCAGCAGCACGAGCGCCAGCGCCTGGATCGCAGTGGCAAAGACGATCACGTCGATGATCGCGATGCCGTACAGGACGCCAATGATCGTGGACCCGACCAGCCAAGCCAGCCCGTAGACGGCTGTGAAGGTGCCGTATCCGGTACCGCGCCGAGCCGGGGGCACGAGATCGGCGATTGCTGAGCGCATGGTCGACTCATGGATTCCCATCGCGGCTCCCCACAGCAGCGCGCCCACGCATACCAGTCCGGCGCTGGTGGAAAAGGAGAGGAAGGGGATCGCGGCGGCCAGGAGCGGCAGCGCCGCTAGGACTCGCAGCCCGAAGCGGTCGTAGAGGTGACCAGAAGCCAGCGCTGCCAGGGCGGCAGCTCCCATGGCCAAGGCATAAAGCACCGGAACTATGGGTGGCGGCACCACCCGGCTCTGCTGCAGGTGATACGCCAGCACGGCGAAGGTTGAGAACCCGGCCATCGTGGCCGCAGTGAAGGCGGCGTACTGCCAGTAGCGGCGGCTGAAGCCCCGCAGCGCAACGATCGTGGTCGGAGTGCTCGGTGGTCGCGGGTTGTATCTGGCGGGAACCGGCACCCGCAGGCGCAGATAGGCAAGCAGGGCCAAGGCGGCCACCCCCGGCAGCGCCAGCACCGCGAATCCGGTCCGGTAGCCGCCGTGGAGGGCCAGTACCCCGGCCACCACCAGCGGACCAATCAGCGCCCCCGACTGATCCAGAGCCTCGTGCAGGGCGAAGGTGCGACCGCTGCCTAAATCGGCGCTGGCCGCGGCGAGCATGGTGTCGCGGGCTGGTGTGCGCACCGCTTTGCCCAACCGCTCGGCGAGCACGAGCAGGCACACGACGCTCAGCGTGCCTGCGACGCCCAGGGTCGGGACCGACACCACCGTGATGGCATAGCCAGTGATCGATAGCCCCCAGTGGCGGCCGCTGCGATCGGACCAGCGCCCGGACACCAGGCGAAACACCAGCGCAACCGCCTCACCCAGGCCGGTGATGGCGCCCACGAGAGCAGCCGAGGCCCCGAGGGTGGCCAGGTAGGGCCCGATTACGCTGCGGGCGCCCTCGTAGGTGAAGTCGACCAGGCCGCTGACGACACCGAACAGCAGCACGAAGGCGAGCGGCCGTAGGCGATTCCCAATTCCTTCTTCCGGGATCCCGCCGTCCCCGTGGCTCAACGCGCTCTCTCGGGCGCGGATCGCTTATCCGAATCCCTCCTCCGTCTGGAGGCGGCGGCGCCAAGATTGCACGCTCCGGCGCTGACAGGGCGCGCACCACCACTTGTGCTGCGCCCGTGCCAGCCGGCCCGGGCCTCCGTCCGATAGGACGTCCCCCGGGCTAGCCGCCTGGCCATCAGCAGGGACACCTGCATAGGCTAGCCACGGTTGCACTTGACGGGGTTCATGCCCTCGCAAAGGAAAGCGCCGCCCCTGGGCTCCGGGAATCGCAGCTTTCCGGAGGTTGGCATACGCGCCACATCCGGCGCCGTCCCTAGTGGTTGGGGGGAGACCAGCATGAGAAGGCCGGGGGTCGCCTTCTCGTGCTGGGTCTGTCCAGCCTTGCGAACGGCGGCCTCCATCATTGCGGGGCCAGACCAGCGCCGAGTTGAGGCAACGGTTCTGCCGGCTTGGTTGGAACTGGACGGCAGGCGGATGGTGGCGTCGACCAAGTCTGCGGTGGGAAATTGGGGGTTGCATTGTCGACAATCGACTGGTTACGCTCAGGGCATCCTCAGTGCCGAACCTTCGGCACCTAGTGCGCTGCGGGAGCCGGCGACATCCCCGTGCGGAGCGCCGGCTCCCATCTGCCCTGGCAATCGCCGAAACTGGAGCGGCGTGATCCGCGCGATTGAGAGCGGTCCGCGTGTTGTCGGGCGAGGGGCGCGCCCTGGTACCGGCCTACACTGGCGAGATGCCGTCTCAGCGCCCAAGTAGGCGCTCGGGATCCTATACGTCCTACAGCATCGCCAGCGCGGCGGTCTGGCTGGCCGTCTGGAGCCTTGCCGGCGCGCGAGTCAGCGGACAGATGCGACAGAGGCTGGCGATCGGCTGCGCCGGGTGGTGGCAGGGCTGGCTGTCGGCCACCATCGCTCGCGCCGTCTATCCGCCACCGAGGCTCAGCGAGGGCCGACGGGCGTCCATCCGCAAGGGTGCGATCGCGCTGCTGTCCATCATGGGGCTGGCTTGGGCTTGGAGGGCAGGAAAGTGGTGGCTCGAGCACGGGGTCGAAGATCTTGGGTCGCTGCCGAGCCGCTGACGCCGCCCCTCGGGGGCACGCCGGCGCGGGTCAGGTGTCCTGAAGCCGTCCCGCCTGGTAGTCGGCGTAGGCCTGCAGATCGAGCAACCCGTGGCCGCTGTAGCCGAAGAGGATGACCGGCTCTTCAGCCGCCTCCTTCGCGCGCAGGGCCTCGTCGATGACCGCCCGGATGGCGTGTGCCGTCTCCGGGGCCGGAATCGTGCCCTGGGTCCGGGCGAACTTGACGGCGGCGTCGAAGACGCTCTTCTGCGGGTAGGCAACCGCTTCCATCCGGCCGGTCTTGACCAGCTGGCTGATGATCGGCGCATCGCCGTGGTAGCGCAGACCGCCCGCGTGGATTGACGGCGGCACGAATTCGTGGCCAAGGGTGTACATCGCCAGCAACGGCGTCATCCCAGCGGTGTCGCCAAAGTCGTACTCGAACTTGCCCGCGGTCAGGGTGGGACAGGAGGAGGGCTCGACCGCCCGCAGCTTGACCTCGGGCTGAGGCACAAAGGGCAGGGCCAGTCCACCCAAGTTGGACCCGCCACCGCAGCAACCGATGACGATGTCAGGGCGCTCCTCGCCAGCCAGGCGCAGCTGCTGTTCAGCCTCCAGGCCGATCACGGTCTGATGCAGCAGCACGTGATTCAAAACCGAACCCAGCGAGTAGTGGGAGTCCTCCCGTCCCGCCGCGTCCCGGACCGCGTCGCTGATGGCGGTGCCCAGTGAGCCGGGGTGGGTCGGATCGTCGACGGGGGAGGACTCGACCTCTGCTCCCCACGTCTCCATCATGATCCGGCGGTAGGGCTTTTGCTCCGCCGAGGCCCGCACCATGTAGACCTTGCAGTCCAGTCCGAAAAGGGCAGTGGCAAACGCCAGCGCGCTGCCCCACTGGCCGGCTCCGGTCTCGGTGGCGAGCCGGTGCACGCCCTCCGCCTTGTTGAAGTAAGCCTGCGGCACCGCGGTGTTGGGCTTGTGCGAGCCTGCCGGTGAGACCGATTCGTCCTTGTAGTAGATGCGGGCCGGCGTGCCCAAAGCCTGCTCGAGACGTCGGGCGCGGACCAGCGGAGTGGGGCGCCAGAGGCGCAGAACGTCCAGAACCTCGCCGGGGATGTCGATCCAGGGGTCCGGCGACACCTCTTGGCCGATCAGCGCCATCGGGAACAGAGGCGCTAGCTGGTCCGGACCCACCGGCTCTCGTGTTTGCGGGTTGAGCGGGGGCATCAGCGGTTCGGAAAGCCGCGGCAGGACGTTGAACCATGCCTCGGGAATGCGCTCTCCGGGTAGCGTCCACCGCGTGGCCATCAATCCCTCCCCGCACTGGCCCTGCTCACGTTCGAGTTGGGACCAGTGGTGCCGTCGCGCAGCCGAAATCTGCATGGCCAAGCCAGTCCCTTAGCCGCGCGGTAATGTAGCAGATCCTCCCGTTCATTTACGCCTTTTCTCGTACGCGTGTGCCGTGTCGGATAGACTGCCGGGGCGCGCTCTGGGACCCTGGGCCTAGCCATGGCAAGTTAGGAGAGGGGTGCAGAAACGGGCACCTGCCGGGGCCCCAGGGCGTTAGCTTGGAGCGAGAGTGGCATCGATCTCGCGTCGGCGGTTGGGTCGCACCGCGCTGGAGTGCTCCGCGGTGGGGCTGGGCACCTGGCGCACCTTTGACACTGCCGAGGACCGGACACCGATAGTCGAGGCGGCGCTGGCCACCGGTATCAACCTGTTGGATTCCTCGCCGATGTACGGCCGTGGCGAAGAAGTCATGGCAAAAGCGCTCGGCTCCCTGCGGCAGCGGTTTCTGGTGGCCACCAAGGTGTGGGCACCCACGCCTCAGGAGGCGCGAGCCCAGATCGACCACGCGCTGGCGCTTTTCGGCCGCATAGACATCTACCAGGTGCACAACCTCCTCGCCTGGGAGGTGCAACTGGCCCAGCTTGAGCGCCTCAAGCAGGAGGGGCGAGTGGGTGCGGTCGGCGCTACGGTCAACAGCGAGAGCGACTTTCCCGAGCTGATCAGGGTGATGCGCACCGGGAGGCTCGACATGGTTCAGATCCCATACAACCCTCTGCGTCGCCAGGCGGAACGCGAGCTGCTGCCCCTGGCGCAGCAGCTGGGGTTGGGAGTGCTAACCCACAGTCCGCTCCAGCGGGGAATCCTGAGAGCTGTTCCCCCCGGACAACTCGAGGCGCTCGGGGTGAGGAGCTGGGCGGAGGCGGTGCTGAAGTGGGTTGCGTCCGATCTGCGGGTCACTTCGGTGCTCACCGCCACCAGCCGTGTCGAACGGGTGTGCACCAACGCTCGAGCCGGCACGCCGCCCTTCTTTGCTGCGGAGCAGCGACAGGTGGTAACCGAGTTGGCTTCCGCCGCCTAGACTGGGTTCCATCCACGGCCAGATTCGGGGAGGAGCAGTTGGCGACTGCGGCCAATAGCCGGCCCAGATCCACTGGGTCAGGGCTGGACCCGCGCATCGTGCCCTGCTTCGTGGCGGGGGAGCCGTCCGTGCCTGAGACGGCGCGAGCTGGGCCGGTCTTCAACCCGGCCACCGGAGCCGAGCAGGCTCGAGTCCCCTTCTGCTCGGCCGCCGAGGTCGACCGGGCGGTGGAGGCGGCGCGGGAGGCGTTCGAGTCATGGAGCCGCACATCGCTGGCCCGGCGCACCCAGACCCTGTTCGCGGTCCGGGAGGCGGTCGCGGCCAACCGGCACCGGCTAGCAGAAATCATCACCCGGGAGCACGGCAAGGTGCGCCAGGACGCTCTGGGTGAGGTGGAGCGAGGTCTGGAGAACCTGGACTTCGCCTGCGGGGTGGCGCATCTGCTGAAGGGCGGCTACTCAGCCCAGGCCTCGACGGGCGTCTCGGTGCACCAGCTGCGCCAGCCGCTCGGCGTTGTTGCCGGGATCACGCCCTTCAACTTCCCGGTGATGGTGCCGCTGTGGATGCTCAGCAACGCGATCGCCTGCGGCAACACCTTCGTGCTGAAGCCCAGCGAGAAGGATCCCAGTGCATCGGTGGAGCTGGCGCAGCTGATGCTGGAGGCGGGCCTGCCCGCCGGGGTGCTCAACGTGGTCCAGGGGGACAAGGAGGCCGTGGACCGGCTGCTGGAGTACCCGGGGGTGGATGCCGTCAGCTTTGTCGGGTCCACCCCGATCGCGCAGTACATCTACCGCACCGCGGCGGCCTTCGGAAAGCGGGTCCAGGCGCTGGGAGGCGCCAAGAACCACATGGTGGTGCTGCCGGACGCGGACGTGGCCATGGCCGCCGACGCCGCGGTCTCCGCTGCTTACGGCTCGGCGGGTGAGCGCTGCATGGCGATCTCGGTGGTGGTCGCGGTGGGGGAGGTGGCAGAGCCGCTCCTGGCGGGGATCGCGGAGCGGATCGGCAAGCTCAGGATTGGCCCCGGCGACGATCCCAACTCGGAGATGGGTCCGCTGATCACCAAGGACCACCGAGACCGGGTGGCTTCTTACCTCGAGGTCGCCCGCGCCGAGGGCGCCTCGGTGGTGGTGGACGGTACCGAGCTTCAGTTCCCGAACGGGGGATTCTTTCTGGGCGCGACCCTACTCGACCGCGTGCGACCGCAGATGCGGGTCTACCAGGATGAGATCTTTGGGCCGGTGCTTTCGGTGGTCCGGGCGGGTTCGTACTCGGAGGCCATGGAAGTGGTCAACTCCAATCGCTACGGCAACGGGGTGGCGATCTTCACCCGGGATGGCGGGGCCGCCAGCCGCTTCGAAGAGGAGGTCCGGGCGGGGATGGTGGGGATCAACGTGCCGATTCCGGTGCCAGTGGGGTACTACGCCTTTGGCGGCTGGAAGGACTCGCTGTTCGGAGACGCCCACATGTACGGACCCGATGGCATCCACTTCTACACCCGGGCCAAAGTGGTGACCAGCCGCTGGCCCGACCCTGCCACCAGCAAGGTGGATCTTGGCTTCCCGCGCAACCGCTGAGCCGGCGCTGACGGCGGGCGAAGGGGAGACTCGAGGCCAGCAGGTCTACGAGCTGGACCGGCGCTACGTCTTCCACTCTTGGTCGGCTCAGAAGCGGATCACCCCGCTGGCGGTGGCGGGAGCCCAGGGCTGCTGGTTCTGGGACTACCAGGGGCACCGCTACCTGGACTTGGGCTCGCAGCTGATCAACGCCAACCTCGGGCACCAGCACCCGGCACTGGTGGCGGCGATCAAGGAGCAGGCGGACCGGCTCTGCACCATCGCCCCGTCGTTCGCCAACGACGTCCGCGCAGAGCTGGCGCGCCGGATCGTCGAGCGGGCACCCGGTGAGCTGAGCATGGTGTTCTTCACCAGCGGCGGCACCGAGGCCAACGAGCATGCCATGCGGATGGCTCGGCTGCACACCGGTCGCAGCAAAATTCTCAGCGCCTACCGCTCCTACCACGGCGCCACCGGGGGCTCGATCACCGCCACCGGCGAGCCGCGGCGCTGGGGGAGCGAGCCGGGGATTCCGGGGGTGGTCCGCTTCATCGGTCCCTACCCTTACCGGTCCTCCTTCGGCGCCGCCGATCCGGCTCAGGAGTGCGAGCGCTCGCTGGCCCACCTGGCCCAGGTGATCGAGTTCGAGGGACCGCAGTCGGTGGCGGCGGTGCTGCTGGAGACGGTGGTGGGTACCAATGGAGTGCTGGTGCCTCCGGACGGCTACCTGGCCGGGGTGCGGGAGCTCTGCGACCGCCACGGGATCATGCTGATCTGCGACGAGGTGATGGTCGGCTTTGGCCGGATCGGAGAGTGGTTCGCCGTCGACGCCTGGGGGGTGGCGCCCGATCTGATCACCTTTGCCAAGGGGATCAACTCCGGCTACGTGCCGCTTGGCGGGGTACTGATCTCGAAAGCGATCGCAGAGAGTTTCTCCGAGCGGCCGTACCCCGGTGGGCTCACCTACTCCGGCCACCCGCTGGCCTGCGCCTCCGGCCTGGCCACCTTCGAGGTCTTCGAGCAGGAGCGAATCCTGGAGCGGGTGCGTGATCTGGGCTCCCGGGTACTGGGACCCTCTCTGAGCGAGCTCGCCGCCCGCCACCCCAGCGTGGGAGAGGTTCGCGGCCGCGGGCTCTTCTGGGCGGTGGAGCTGGTCCGGGACCGGACCAGCAAGGAGATGCTGGTGCCCTTCAACGCCTCGGGGGAAGCCAACGCCCCCATGGCCAAGGTGGCTGCAGCCCTGCGGGAGCGGGGGGTGTGGCCATTCACCCACTTCAACCGCATCCACGTGGCGCCGCCGCTGGTGGTCCAGGAGGACGAGCTGCGCTTCGCCCTCGAGGCGCTCGATCAGGCGCTCAGCGTGGCCGACGGCTACTACCGGGGCTGAAGCTCAGGCCAAGCGCGGGCGGGCCTGGCGGTCCAGCTGGCGGGCCCGGAGCGCGCGCTGGGTATCCTCCAGGATGTCGGTGAGCAGGCGTCTAAGACCCGAATCCAGCTCAGCTCCGGCCAGCTCCACCTGCAGGGCTCGTTCAAGTTCCGGATCGGGGGGTAGGGAGAGCCCGAGCCAGTAGAGCATCTCGAAGGTGTACTCGGCGCCCCGCCGCTCGAGTGTCGAGCTGGCGTCCGGACCGAGTCGCGGGTAGTAGGGGCGTATCAGTTCGTCGCGATGCACCCCTGCCAGGCTCACAGCCAGTAGGCGGGCCGCTTCGCTGTTGGTGGAGGGGTCCTGGAAGAGCGCCTCCCAGCCCCAACGCTTGCTGTCCGGGTCGGGGAGCGCCGCCCGCGCCGCTGCCGCCCAGGTCTCCCCGCCGGTGCTGCGGTCGAGCTGCCGGGTGTGCTCGATCTCGTCCTCACCGATGACCCCCCGGGCAGCCAGGCTACGCACGAGGGCCCAGCGCAGCTCCAGGTCGAGCTCGAAGCCGGCGGGGGACTCTCGGCCCTTGAGCAAACGAAGGCAGCGCTGCAACTGCGCTTCGGTGGTCGCCAGCGTGATGAAGCAGCGCAGCCAGCTGTTCTGCCGCGCGCTGCCTGGTTCACTCGCGTCAAGTAGCTGCTCGACGCTGGCTGCCAGGTCACTCTCTCGCGCCTTCGCCAGCTCGGGATCTCCGTAGCGGCGGGTCGCGCCGCGGGCGCAGTTCCACAGGTGCTGAAGGAGCACCGCGTCGTCCTCGGCGGGGGAATGCTGCCGCACCAGTTTCAAGAAGTCGGCGGCGGGGGACTCAGCGTCCAGGACCATGTCCCAGGCGCAGTCCCAGAGCACAGCCCGCGCCATCTCGTCGTCGATCTGGGCGAGGTGGGACCGCATGGTCGCCTCCGACTCGGGGTCCAGGCGCACCTTGGCGTAGGTGAGGGCGCCGTCGTTGACCACGAGGAGCGGGCCGGCTTCGAGCCCCGCCTCCAGCGGAACTTCGGTGCGCTCGCCTTCCACGGTCACCGGCACCTTGGCCAGAGGGCGCAGCGCCTTTCCCGACCAACCGTACACACCGAGGAGGATCTGGTGGGGACGCAGCGGGTTGGGCTGCCCGGCCCCCGCCCGAGTCTCGCCGGACTGGACGATGGTCACCGCCGCTCTCCGATTCGCCCCCGGCTGGCCGCGCTCCAGGCGGAGCGAGTTCACCCCCGAGGTCTGGAGCCACAGTCGCGACCAGCTGGGCACGTCTCGTGCGGACTCTTGGTTCAGGGCGCCGATCAGGTCCTTGAGCTCGGCATTGCCCTCGCGATGCGTCTCCAGATGGCGCTTCACACCGGCGAAGAAGGCGTCCTCACCCAGGTAGGCGGCCAGCTGCTGGAGCACGGCGGCCCCCTTCTCGTAGGTGATCCGGTCAAAGTTGAGGCGAGCGGACTGCACGTCCGGCACCTCAACCACGATGGGGTGAGTGGTGCTGCGCTGATCCTCCCGACGGGCGCGCTGGGCCTCGAACGTGGCGGTGTAGGGTGCGTCGCGGTACTTGGTTGCCCGATTGACCGCGAAATTGGCCATGACACTGGCGAAGGACTCGTTCAGCCAAAGATCGTCCCACCAGCGCAGCGTTACCAGGTCGCCGAACCACATGTGGGCCATCTCGTGCAGGATGGTGTTGGTGCGCACGGTGATCTGGCTCTGGGTGGGCCGGCCGCGAAAGAGGTACTGGTCGGTGATGGTCACGCAGGCGGGTGACTCCATTGCCCCGTCGGGCTTTTCGGCGCAGAAGACCTGGTCGTACTTGGAGAACGGATAGGGAACCCCGAACACTTCTTCGAAGTAATCGAGGCCTTGGCGGGTGACCTCGAAGAGATCGTCCGTGTCCATGGCCTCACGCAGCGACCGAGCGCAGTGGAGCCCCAGGGGGATTCCGCGGTGCTCGGCGTGGACGCTGTGAAGTGGACCGCCGACGATGCCGAGCATGTACGGGGAGAGAGGGATGGTCGGGGGAAAGGTCCAGATGCGGCTGCCATCCGGCAGCGGCGCTGAGGCCTCCCCCGGCTCGACCGCGATCACGGTCCAGTGCTGGGGCGCCCGGACCGAGATGGCGAACCTCCCCTTGATGTCCGGTTGGTCGAAGCAGGGGAAGACCCGGTGGGCTTCGTCCGGCTCGAGGTCGCTGTAGACGTATGCCTCGCCGTCGGCGGGATCCACGCTCAGGTGCATGCCCAAGCCGACGCGGTCGTAGCTGGCGGTGCCCGAGACGGTGAGGTGGTTGGTGGAGCCGAGCCTGGGAAGCCGCAGGGTGTTGCCGTCGAAGGCATCCCCGGGCAACTCCTCGCCATTCAGCTCCGCGCGTCCAACCGAGGCCACCCTGGCGTCGATGAAGGTGGAGGAGCCGGGGCGGGCGCTGCGAAAGTCAACCGTCACGTCGAAGCCAAATCGCTCGCGGCCCTGAGCGAGATCCAAGGACAGCTGATACGAGCACTGGCCGACCAGGGACGCGCGCTCAGCCGCGAGTGCGCGCGTCATTGTCCGATCTGGGGGCATTGGCCAAGCTTAATTGGCCGCTGCCGACCCACGATCGAGGCGGCCGGCCATACCCTTGGCACGTGCCCGAGCAGGTGCGCCTAGGCCTGAGCCTCGACTACTGGGGTCGGCTGCCGCCCGGCGACCTCGCGCCGCTGGTGGCCGAGGCCGAAGCGCTCGGCTACGACTCGCTTTGGACCGCTGAGGCCTACGGGTCGGACGCGCTGACACCGCTCGCCTGGTGGGGCAGCCGCACCTCCATCCTGAGGTTGGGCACGGCGGCGGCGCAGATGCACGCTCGACCCCCGACGGCGATGGCGATGGCGGCAGCTACGCTTGATCACCTCTGCGGAGGGCGCTTCGTTCTGGGCCTGGGGGTCTCCGGCCCGCAGGTGGTCGAGGGTTGGTACGGATCGGAGTTTTCCCCGCCAGTTTCGTTCACGCGTGAGTACGTGGCGGTGGTTCGGCAGGCGCTTCGCCGCGAGGCTCCGCTGACATTTCAGGGCCGCCACCTGAACTTGCCCCGCCCCGGCGGTCGGGGGAGAGCCCTGCGCCTGACCGTCGACCCGCTCCGCCACGACCTCCCCATCTGGCTGGCGGCCGAGGGTCCTCGCAACATCGCCCTGGCGGGAGAGCTCGCCGACGGTTGGCACGCTGGCTTTCACGCCCCCGCGCGCTCGGGCTGGCAGCAGCAGGCGCTGGCCGCCGGCCTATCCCGGCGAGGCCGCGATCGCGCCGGCTTCGAGGTCTCCGCCAGTCTGCCGATTGTCATGGACGACGATCTGGAGCGGGCGGCCGACCGGCTGCGGCCGACCTTGGCCCTGTACATCGGGGGAATGGGCAGCCGCCAGTCCAACTTCCACTTCAATCTGTTCTGCCGGCTCGGCTTCGAGACGGAGGCCAGAGCCATCCAGGATCTCTATCTGGCGGGTGAACGTCAGGCGGCTGCGGCGGCCGTACCCCTGGCGCTGGTGGACGAGGTGGCCCTGGTCGGCCCGCTGGGGCGCTTGCGCGAGCGGGCCGAGGCGTGGAAGCAGGGCTTGCCCGACCTCTTGCTGGTGGCGGGCCCGGTCCCGCGACTGCGGCTGGCGGCGGAACTCTTCCTCTAGCCCTCACGCCGCGCCAGTCCTCGGTGGGAGGAGATCCCCCTTCGGCTTGCGAGGTTGAAGGGCATCAGTTCCCGGTCGACCTCGCTTAGCGAGCGCACCTTGCGGCCGGTGGCTTCAGCAACCGCCCTCGGATCGCGCCAGAAGATGAGTCACTGATGGACGGCCGTCTTTCCCTCGTGATGGGCCGATCGCTGCCGCACATGGGGGGGTTGGTCATGCGCACCAAGCAGTCGGCGGCTCGACGACGGCAGAGCTACGGATCGGCTCTCCAGGCGCCCGGGACCAGGGGACTGGCCGCGCTGCGCCATCGGTCGCGGCCTCTAACCGTTCTGCTAGACCGCCGCGTAGGTGGCTGTGGAGGAGACGCGATGGGATGCTTGTCGAACGAGCGGTTCCGGAGGAGCGGTGGCGGGTGCAGATGAGGGACGACGATGAAGGCGCGAGGGCTGGGCTGGGTCGGGATCCGAACCGAAAGCTTGGTCGCGATGCGAGACTTCTGCCGGCGACTCTTCGGAGCAGAGCCGGTACTGGATCGTCCTGACTTCGTTGTCTTCCAGCTGCCCGACGGCAGCGGCGTCGAGCTCTTTGGTGCCGACGACCCCCGCCACCAGCATTTCGCGACCGGTCCGGTGGTGGGCTTCTTGGTGGATGATCTCGCAGAAGTCTTTGGACGCTTGGCCGGCTGGGGCGCGGAGCCGCTCAGCCAGCCGACCTTAGATCAACCTTCGGGAACCGCGTGGGCCCACTTCCGCGCCCCCGACGGAAACGTCTACGAGCTGACCCAGCGCCGCGAACCACTCGGAGTCAGCACTCCAGGCGTACCTCCCTGGCCCACCGAGGACCACGTCTGCACCTTCTGTGATTTCCGGTACGCCGAGCACAGCGAGCAGCAAGCTCTGGCAGCGATCCGGACCCATCCCGCTCGCTTCCGGCGTGCGATTGGATCGGTGCCCGAGGCGGCGCTGCGCATCCGTCCGGCGCCAGAAGTGTGGTCGGTGCTGGAGTATCTGGGTCACATGGATGATGTCTACCGCGCCTGCACGATTCGTCTTCACCGAATCCAGCATGAGCAGACACCTCTGCTGGAACCGGTGTTCAACGACCTGCGAGTGGAGCGCTTCGGCTACAACCGACGCTCGCCCGCCGAGCTCCTGGCCCAGCTCCCCTTCGCGGCAGAGGGGTTCTGCGCCGAGGCATCGGCAGTCCCCCCCAATCCGGCTGGAAGCGCACCGGCCGCCGCATGCCCGGGGAGCACCGCAGCGCGCGGTGGCTGGTACGGCAGGTGATGCACGAGGGTGAGCATCACCTACGCGACATCGACGCCGTGGCTCGGCGCGCGATTGACTCCACCTAAGCGACCCGGCAGCCCGCCCTCTGGGCCTACCAGCCGGCGCGACCCTAGGCCAACGGCAAAGCCGACGCCCGTCTGCCACCTCAAGGTGCCACAATCACCGTCGCCCAGCGCATCGGAGGACCAGCATGGACGTGGTCGGCTGGCTCTTGGAATCCGACCCGGCGATCCGCTGGCAGGTGATGCGCGATCTGCTGGACGCATCCGATCGGGAGGCGGCCCGGGAGCGCGCGTGCGTGGCCAGCTCGGGCTGGGGCGCGCGCCTGCTTGCTCTGCAGCGCCCCGACGGTCAGTGGGAGGGCGAGGCGCCCGAGTTCCCCTCCCCCGAGGCGGCGGACTGGTGGTCGTCACTACCCCCGGAGCGCAGGGGCACGCTGTTCCCCCAGTGGACCTCCACCGCCTGGAGCCTGACGCTCCTGCGTGACTTCGGGCTGGATGCCGAGAGCGCTCCCGCGAGGCGCGCGGTCCAGCTGGTGCGGGAAAAGTGTCGTTGGGAGCACGACGGCGAACCCTTCTTCTCCGGGGAGGTGGAGCCCTGCATCAACGGCCGGACGGTGTCGCTCGGTGCCTACTTCGGCCAGGAGGTGGGACCGGTAGTCGAGCGGCTGCTGGACGAGCAGATGACCGACGGCGGCTGGAACTGCGAACAGGAGAACGGCTCTGTCCGTGGCTCTTTTCACACCACCATCGAAGTCCTGACCGGCCTGCTGGACTACGAGCGGGCGACCGGTGGCTCGCGCAGCGTGACGACTGCTCGCGAGCGCGGGGAGGAGTACCTGCTCGCGCGGAAAATGCTCCGCCGGCAGTCGACCGGTGAGCTGATCGACCAGGAGTGGACCAAGTTCTCATTTCCGACCTTCTGGCACTACGACGTGCTGCGCGGGCTGGACTACCTGCGGGCGGCGAAGGTCCGCCCCGACCACCGGCTGGCGGGGGCGCTAGACCTGGTCGAGTCGAAGCGTGGCCCAGATGGCCGGTGGGACCTGGAGAACCCTCATCCGGGGCGGCTTCACTTCGCTATGGACGAGGGCGAAGGAAGGCCGAGCCGCTGGAACACCTTCCGCGCCATGCGAGTCCTGCGGTGGGGCGGCCGGCTCGCGGGCACCAGGTCGGCACCAGCTAGGCTTCCAAAGGCGGGATCGGCCACCCAATAGCGCTACCTGGAACCGGAGCAGAGATGCCCAACGGTCTGCGAGTTGTCCTCGAAGTCGGGCCCAAGCAGAGGCGCGTCGTCGCGGTGGCGCTCGACTGGCCCGGCCTGGAGCGCGGCGGCAGAACCGCCGAGGCAGCCCTGGAGGCGCTGGAGTCGTACCGTCGCCGCTACGCCAAGGTCGCGGCGTTGGCTGGACTCGCTGGCGAGTTCGCCTCCGCGCAAGGACTCGACGTGACCGAGCGCTACGCAGGGGTTGGATCCACCGACTTCTGGGGGATCTCGTTCGCCTTTTGCAGCCTGGACCGGCAACGCATGTCTGGCGATGAGATGGAGCGGCTGCTCATTCTCATGCGCGGCTGCTGGACCTTCTTCGATGATGTCCGCAATCGTGTTTCGGCCGACCTGCGCAAGGGGCCGAGAGGGGGCGGCCGCAGTCGCGACGAAATCGTGGGCCATGTTCTCCGTGTCGAGCAGGACTGGGGGAAGAAGGTAGGCGTGCCAGCCTCTGGTGCGGACGCCCCCCTTCCGGATGATGGCGTCCTCGCCGCCTATCACGAGGCCTACTGCGCCGCTATTCGGACTTTCAACAACGACGATCGCATTGCTCGAACCTGGCCGCTCCGCTACCTGATTCGGCACACCGCCTACCACACCATGGACCACGCTTGGGAAATGGAGGACAAAGACCTGTCCTAAGAGTCGGGCTGTGCGCCGGCCGAAGGCTGCGCGCGGGGAGTTCGGTCGGCGAGCTCAGGATCGGCACCCGGCGGTGCGTGTTCTTGGGTGAGTGGGACCGGATAGCCTCAGGGGAGGTCAGGACCCGCCAAGACCACCCGGCCCCCCTGGGTACGCGGCAGCGACGCTCTACGTTCAATGTGAGACGCTGCTGGCCCTCGGTCTGAGCAACCCGATCTGCATCACGACGAAGCACGAGCTCAGCGGCAGGCACCGGCCCAGAGACCCGACGTAACCACTCCCATGCGATTCTCGGACCTGACCGTCCACTCAGCAAGGGGCGGTGAGCACCACCACCGCGCTGGGCCAGTCAGTCAGACCAACATCTTGAAGAGGCCTCGGCGAGACCCAAATCACCCTGCTCCAGCTACCGTTAAAGAGGCCGGCCGCGGCCGCGGTGCGCGTTGAACGGTGGTTGGACGGAGATCGCTGCCCGGGCCGCCGCGGCGCTACTTGCCCTGCTCGTCCCATTGGCGACGATCAGGTGGGGCTGACCACCCCAGCCGGGGGGAGTCTGCGGTCGAGTTCCGCCAGAAGATCGTGCAGCTGCAGCCCCCGGCTGAGCAGGAGAACCGCCGCGTGGTACCAAAGGTCTGCCACTTCAGCCTGGAGCCGCTCCGGGGACTCTGACAGCGCCGCCACCAGGGTCTCGGCCGCCTCCTCCCCAACCTTGCGAGCCGCCAATGGCGGGCCGCCGTTCAGAAGTTCGGTGGTGTGCGACGCAGGTGGGCGGAGCAGCCGACGGTCGGCTAACACTGCGTCAAGGCGGCCAAGGGTGGTCACGGGATCCCGGAAGCATGAGGGGTGGCCGAGATGGCAGGCCGGACCGGTGGCAATCACTCCCACCAGCAGCACATCTGAGTCGCAGTCCGCCTGCAGCTCCCGCACCAGCAGAGTGGCCCCAGAGGTCTCGCCCTTGTGCCAGATTTTTCGGCGTTGGCGGCTCCAGAAGTGTACTTCGCCAGTGCTCACGGTCAGCTCGAGGGCGTCCCGATTCATGTAGGCCACCATGAGCACGGTGCCGGTGGTGACCTCCTGAACCACGGCCGGTATCAGTCCCTGAGCGTCGAAGTGCAGGTCGGGGAGAGTGGCGGAGCTCACGGTCGCACGCCGATACCCAAGGCCAGCAGGGCGCCTTTCAGGCCTGCGATGGACCAGGTTCCATCGTGGACGATTGACGCTACCAGTGCTGCGTCGGCTCCGCCCGTCGTGAGCACCGTGGCCAGATCAGCGGGTCCCCCGGCCCCTCCAGAGGCGATCACTGGTACAGGTACCGCCGCTGCCACCGCCCGGGTGAGCGCCAGGTCGTAGCCGTGCCGCACACCGTCGGCGTCGACGCTCGTGAGCAGGATCTCGCCCGCTCCCAGGCTGGCGGCGCGGGCTGCAAACGACACCGCTTCCAGCCGAGTTTCTTCCCTGGCCCCCCCGATGAGCACTTCCCAGCCCGCAGGGGTGCGGCGGGCGTCGATGGCGACCACCACACACTGCGACCCGAAGCGCTGCGCCGCTGCGGCGATCAGCTGAGGGTCCCGCACCGCTGCGGTTTGGATGCTGACTTTGTCGGCTCCCGCCTGCACGATCCGGGTGAAGTCCTCGGTGGTGCGCACCCCTCCGCCGACCGTGAAGGGGATGGGCAGCTCCCGCGCCACCTTCTCGACCAGTTGCAGGGTGGTTCGCCTGCCTTCTGGGGTGGCGTCAATCTCCAACAGCACGAGCTCGTCCGCACCCTCGTCGGCGTAGCGGCGGGCCATGGCCGCGGGGTCCCCCTGGTCCGAAAGCTCACGGAACCGCCTGCCCTTGACCACTCGCCCGCACGCTACGTCGAGGCACGGGATGACGCGTTTGAACACCATGTCAGGCGGCCCTGACCAGCTGCGAGAAGCGCGCCAAAAGCCGGGCGCCCGCCTGGCCGCTACGCTCGGGGTGGAACTGAACGCCGAAGAGGCTGCCCTGTTCTACTGCGCTCACAAAGGGCAAGCCGTGCCGCGTCGTAGCCGCCACCACCGCCGCCTGCGCTGGCACCGCCGCGAAAGAGTGGGCAAAGTAGAAGGCGACTCCGTCCATCCCCGCCAGCAGCGAGCTGGCAGGCGAGGCCTCGATTGTGTTCCAGCCAACGTGGGGAACCTTCGCCGCCGAGGGGAGGCGCCGGACATCGCCTGCGATCACGCCCAGCCCCGGTGCGGAGCCCTCCTGGCTGGCAGCGAAGAGGATCTGGAGTCCAAGACAGATCCCCAGATAGGGACGGCCGCCCGAGATGAATTCCAGCAGGGCCGAGTCCATGTCGTTGACCCTCAGCTCGGCAATGGCGGCCCGGGCCGCCCCGACTCCGGGCATGATCACGGCGTCCACTAGGCGCAGCTGGGCCGGGCGCCGAACGTAGAGCCAGGGCTCTCCCAGTCGGTCCAGGGCATGGGCGACGCTCGCCACATTGCCGACCCGGTGCTGCACCAGTCCGATCACGGCAGCTCTTTGGTGCTAGTCGGTCGGGGCTGCACGCTGTCGTCAACGCGCACCGCCTGGCGCAGAGCGCGGGCCAAAGCTTTGAATGTCGCCTCCAGGACATGGTGGCGATCCCGGCCACCGGCGGCCAGGTGAAGATTGACCCCACTGGAGCGAGCCAGGCTGTCGAAGAAGTGTTCGAAGAGGGAGGTCGGGACGGTGCCGTCGCCGGGCCCGGGAAGGTCCAGGTTCAGTACGGCCACACCGCGGCCGGAGCAGTCGACGGCCGCCGACGCCAGGCTCTCGTCCATGGGCACGGTGGCGTCGCCGAAGCGCTCAGGCGCTGGCCCCGACGCCAGCGCCTGGGCCAGCGCCTGTCCCAGCACTATCGCCACGTCTTCCGTCGTGTGGTGCGCATCGACGTGGAGATCTCCCTGGGCCTGCAACTCGAGGTCGAAGCCGGCGTGGACCGCCAGCGACTCGAGCAGATGATCCAGCAGGCCGATACCGGTGCGGACCAAAGCCTGGGCCCGACCGTCGAGCACCAACCGGGCCGAAACCTCGGACTCTTTGGTCCGCCGCCTGACCTCCGCCCGGCGGTCAGGTTGCATCTCGGTCCTCGGCCAGCGCGTCCAGAAGGCGGGTGTTTTCAGACACCGACCTCACCGTTACCCGCATCCAGTCCCCTAGCCCGGAGTCGGCGGCGAGAGTCCGCACGACCAGTCCCTTGCGAAGCAGCCGTTGGACCCGTCCAGGTGTCGTGCCGACCAGCAGAAAGTTGGTGTCTGTTGTGCGCACGGGGATCCCCAGTTGCAGAATCCGGTCGGCCAATTCGGTTCGCGCCGCCCTCAACTCGCGGACCCGAGACCGCATGAGATCCGCTCTCGCGAGTGCGAGGCAGGCAAGTGCGGATGAGGTGGCAGCCACACTCGCGGGGGCGCGCAGCCGGGCCAGGGCTGATCCGACGTCTGGCGAGGAGACCGAGTAGCCGACCCGGGCACTGGCAAGGCCAAACGCCTTACTCAGGGTGCGCACCACAACGAGGTTGGGATGAGCAACGACCATGCCCGCGGAGCTGGTGCCGTAGAACTCGAAGTACGCCTCATCAACCACCACCAGTCCCGGCGTCGTCTCGGCCAACTCGGCGATGAATTGGTTGGAAACCGCCGTTCCGGTGGGGTTGTTGGGGTTGCACAGGAAGGTCACCTGAGCCCGCGCTGACCGCCTGGCCAGTTCGCCCTGATCATCTGCAGGGACCTCGATCACGTCGGCGCCGGCTGCGCGGGCCACCAATCGGAACATGGGGTAGCTGGGGGCGGGGACCACTACTGGATGGTTACGGCCCACGAAAGTGCGGGCGATTAGGTCCAAGAGTTCGTCGGCTCCCGCGCCCACCGTGACCGCGGTGCCGGGCACGCCAACGTAGTCTTGAATGCGGCGGACCAGCGCCTCGTAGCCGGAGTCAGGGTATTCCGCGAGCTCCAGCTCCGCTATCTCGCTGCTACTGACCAGCTCCCACCAGCTGGTATTGGTGTCGAATCGGACTACGTCCTTTTCGCGGATGCCGGCGCGGCGGGCCACGGCCGCGCTGGAGGGCTCCCATTCGTACGGATCGAGGTTGCGGACCCCAAGGCGCGGAAGCGGACTCGGGGTGGGCTCGCTGTCGGGTGGCCGAAGGCGAATTGACACCGAGCGAGCGTGGTCCACAAACCCCTCGGCGGCGGCCAGGCCAACCGCGATTGGCGCGAGGCCCTGCAGCCCGAGGGGGGTAATAGCCTGGACCTGGATGGTGTGCCCAAAAGCGTCCAGCCCCAATGCGCTGAAGCTGCGCGACGCACCGCCGGTTGGCAGCACGTGAGTGGCGCCGGTGGCGTAGTCACCGGCGGCGGCCGGGGCACCGGATCCCAGGAAAACCGAGCCGACGCTCCGCACATCGGCGAGCAAATCCTCTGGATTGCGGCAGGCCAAGATGAGGTGCTCGGGGCCGAAGCCATTGACGAATTCGACCGCAGCGGGAAGGCTTGGGGCGAGGAAAATCGCCACTTGGTCCGGTCGGAGGACCAGCTGGCTCACCGCCTCCGCGTGGCCGAGGTTGGTGGACACCAACACGCCTATGGCATCGGGAGCGTGCTCGCTCTGCGCGTCTAGATCGGCCGCCAGCCACTGTGGGGGTGCGCAACCGTCCGAGATCAACGCCACTTCCGAAGGGCCCGCGGGCATGTCGATGGCTACGTCGCTCGATACCAACCGCTTCGCCGCCGTAACGTGGCGGTTGCCGGGGCCAAAGATCTTCTCCACTGGGGCCACGCTCTCTGTCCCGTACGCCAACGCCGCGATGGCCTGGGCGCCTCCCATCGCGTAGACCTCAGTGACGCCAGCGATGTGCGCGGCCGCCAGGACGAGGGGGTTAACGCGGCCGTCCGAGCCCGGTGGAGAGCACAGCACGATCTCCCGACAACCGGCAACACTTGCCGGCACCGCCAGCATGAGGACCGAGGAGGGGTAGGGAGCTCTCCCACCGGGAACGTAGAGCCCAACCCTTTGCAGTGGACGCCACTCCCGCCAGACCCTGAGGCCGCGGGCTGGCGTCGACTCCTCCTCCGAGAAGCGCTGGCCCATCGCCACCGCGGCGATACGCTCAGCGGCGCCGCGCAGTGCCGCCTGGTCTTCCGCCGGCAGTCGGCTCCAGGCGAAATCGATCTCCGAGCCGGCCACCCGCGGGCTGGTGATCTCGACGCCGTCTAGCCCCAATGTCAGCTCTCGCAGAGCGGCGTCGCCTCCCTGCCGTACCCGGTTGACAATCCGACCGATGTCGCCGCTGCCATCCAACGCGGCAACGGCCCGGGCGCCCAGCCATTCCCGGCCGGGAGGGGGCAGCGGCCGGACTTCCCTCAAGGCAGCAGCTGCTCCACGGGCAGGACCAGGATGGACGACGCTCCCATCTCGCGCAGGCGGGCGAGCACGGCCCATACCTGATCGACGTCAACCGCGACGTGGATGGCCACCATCTCGGGCTGTGCCAACGGCATGACGGTGGGGGCGGCCAGACCCGGCAGGAGTTCCCGAATGGCCCCCACGGACTCGGTGGGCGCGTTCATCATGACGTAGCGCTTGCGGCGCGCCTCCGAGACGCTGGCCAACATCAGCTGAACCCGGTCGACCAGATCCGAGGTGGCTGCACGCACACTGGGAGTCAGGATCAGCTCGGCCTCGGAGTCCAGGATCGTCTCCACCGGGCGCAGGCCGTTGGCAGCCAGGGTGCTCCCGGTGGACACCAGGTCGCCGATCGCGTCGGCCACTCCCAGCAGGGGGGTGGCCTCCACCGAGCCAGCGACGGCGACCAAGCGCACCGCCACCCCCCTGCGCTCGAAGTACGCCAGCGTGAGACGCGGGTGCGAGGTTGCCACCCGGGCCCCTGCCAGGTCCTCGAGACGCGAGACCGCGCCCTGGGCGGGGACCGCCACCTGCAGCCTGCACGCGCCAAAGCCCAGCTTGGGCCCACGCTTCAGCGGCAGCCCGGCCTCCTCGATCAGGTCCGTGCCAGTGATGCCAAGGTCGACGATCCCGTCTCGCACATGCTCGGGAATGTCATTGGCCCTGACAAAGAGCACGTCGAGTGGGAAGTTCCGGCAGGGCGTGAACAGTCTGCGCTCCCCCACCTCCAGTTCCAAACCCGCGTCGCGGACCAGAGCCAGAGCAGGTTCTGCGAGCCTGCCCTTGCTGGGCAACGCCATGCGGACTCGGAGTTCTCCGCCCTGTGCGGGTCTCACCAGCCGCGCTCGGACCAACGGGCCAGCATCGTGCGATAGCCGCCGCGGCCGTACCGAAGCCAGGTGTTGACGCGGCTGATGGTGGTGGGGCTGGCCCCAGTCTGCTCGGCCACGGCGCTGTAATGCATTCCCCGATCCAGCAGCCGCGCCACCAACCATCGGGAGCCGAGGGCCTGGAGTTCCTGAACGGTGCAAAGGTCTCGGAGGAAAGCCGCCGCCTCCTCCTCGCTCTGGACGGAGGCGATGGCCCGGACCAGGTCCCGGAACTGGGCGTCACTCTCCGTGGAAGGGTCGGCTCCAGAGCTTTGCTCCACGGCATTAGCATACTAGCGTGCTAGCACGACACGGCCACCACCAAATGGACGCCGCGGGCTGGGGTCACCTCCAGCCAGCCCAATTGAGGTGCTGATCCTTCCGGCGGTCGACCTCCTGGGAGGGCGCCCGGTGCGCCTGGTGCAAGGCAGGTATGACCGCGTGCTCTCGTACCCTTTCACTCCTCTGGACCTCGCGGAGCGGTACTGGCAGGAAGGCGCCGAGTGGTTGCACGTTGTCGACTTGGACGGAGCTCGGGACGGGACTTGGAGGCACCTGAACCTGGTGCAGCAGCTGGTGCGCTGCTCTGGGTTGCGGATTCAAGTCGGCGGTGGCGCCCGTAGCTGTTCGGCGGTCGCCGCCATGATCGACTCCGGTGTCCAACGGGTCGTGGTCGGCACTGCGGCGCTGGAGCGACCCGCCTGGCTGGAGCGGCTCGTCGCCAAGTTCGGGGAGCAGGTGGCGGTGAGCCTCGACTCACGCGGCTCGCGCTTGCTGGTGCGGGGATGGACCCAGGCCAGCGGACTCAGTCTGCTGGAGGGTGCGCGGCAAGCCATCGACGCCGGGGTGAGACGCCTCATTCACACCAATGTGTCACGGGACGGGACCCTCTCCGGCAGTCGGGTCGGTTCACTGCACGCGCTGTCCCAGCTGGGGGTGCCGGTGATTGCCGCCGGCGGCGTCGGCGCCCTGGCCGATCTAAGCGCGCTGAAGTCAGCAGGATTGGAAGGTGTGGTGATCGGAAGGGCGCTTCTGGAACGGCGGATGTCCCTGGCAGAAGCTGTGAAGGCATGCCGGTGAGCCCCGCCGGCCGCGCCCAGATCGGGTTCGATTCCCACGTCCACTCTGAGTGGTCGTGGGACGCTCGTCAGGGCTCGATGCTAGGAACCTGCCAGATGGCCGAGCAGGCGGGATTGGGCGGCCTGGCCTTCACGGAGCACGCAGATCATCTCCCGGAGGGGGATGCAGCTGCGTTTGACCTGGATGGCTACCTGGACTCGATCGAGCGCTGCCGCTCCCGCTACCCGAAGTTGCTCGTCCTCAAAGGGGTGGAGCTTGGTGAGCCGCACCGGTTCGCCGAGGCATCGACCGCCCTACTGGCCAGCGCCGATTTCGACCTGGTGCTTGGCTCAGTTCATCGCGTGGAAAACGAGCATCAGCTGGCGGACCTGAGTGGATTGGAGGGCGAGGGTTGGGGGGATCCCCGGGTGACGGTCGAGAGCTACCTGGACGAGGTGGCCCAGCTCCTAACGGGACCCGTGGAGTTCCAGGTTCTCACCCACCTCGAGTACTTCAGACGCTACTGGCCGCGGCGCTGGCCGAAATACCGGTCGACCGATCACGAGGATCAAATCCGCGCGGTGCTGCAGACCGCGGTCAGCTGCGGGGTTGTACTGGAGCTCAACACCAGCGGGGGCCTTACCTGGGACCAGGGATTGTGCCCTAGCCCCGAAGTGCTGAGCTGGTGGCGCGAGGCGGGCGGGACTCAGGTGACGATCGGCAGCGATGCTCACTCCCCAGAGCAGTTGGGTGCCGGTCTAGGGCAGGCGGCTGACCTTGCCACTGGGTTGGGGCTCAGGGTCGTCTGGGGCCGTCTTGGCAGCCCCCGGAGCAGCCGGCCGCCGGTCGAGGGGGTCGTGCGGGGCGTTCACTGAATTCAAAACGTGGTGCCCCCGGAAGGACTCGAACCTCCGACACGCGGTTTAGGAAACCGCTGCTCTATCCCCTGAGCTACGAGGGCGCGTTTGGTACCAGCGACTTACCCGCATTTCTAGCAACTGCGCGCCGCTGTCCCTGGCTCGAGCATTCCGGAGGGCCCACTTCAAGTACCGACAACGGGCAAGAGATTGCCACCCGTTCGGGACAGCGGGCTTCATGGACCTGCCCATGTCGGTAGGCGCTCCCGCCAGGTCAGCGACGTCAGCGATTCCCAAGTTTTGGCAGCGCATGATTTTGGCGCGGCCACCGGTGAGCTGAACCGGGGACGAGGAGCCCCGGACGCGCTGGCTCAGGAGTTGTCCCGGTCGCCGCACCGGCGCGTCTTGGCCCAGGTCCGCCTGGATCAGGGGCCGCTCAACAACACCGTGCGTGCCCAACCCGAAGCCGAGGGCCGCGGTCAATGCGTGCGCTCCGCGGTCATGGTCCAAGAGTATGCCAAGTAGATCCAGGCCGACCGGGCGCCGATAGGGGCGACTCCTCAGGGATCGGCCGACCACCACGCCCGCGGCACTGCGCCGCTGTTGGATGTTGCGTCGGCCACGATGGTTTCCCCCCACCTCGAGGTCATCCGTTCGACGGAAGCCTGGGAGACTCTCGGGTGCTGGTCGAGGGGAGGAGCCGGCTGTTTCCGGTCGGGCGAGGCTCGGAGTATGCGTTGGGGCAAAGGCGAACAGTTCCGACGCCGCCTGGGTGGGCGCTCGCGCTGCCAAGCCAACTAGAGTCGTCGTCTCAGCTGGCAGCCCTTTTTACAAGCTGGCCGATCCTCTCTTCAACGGCGGCGGTTAGGCGCTTCAGTGCGAATGAGGTTGGCCAAATGTCCCCGTCGTCGAGGTTGGCAGCTTGCTGGAAACCGAACGTCGCGTATCTCGATTTGAACTTCTCGCCACTCTGGAAGAAGCAGACCACCTTGCCGTCCTTGGTATAAGCGGGCATCCCGTACCAGGTTCTCGGAGCCAGATCCGGCGCGCTGGCCTTGACGAGGGCGTGGAGCCGCTCCGCCATGGCCCGATCGGGTTCGGCCATCTCGGCGATCTTGGCCATCACGTCGCCTTCTCCATCCGCCACACCCGAGCGATAGCGCCTGCGCTCGTTGACCGTCTCCTTCATCGCTGCCCGCTCCTCGGCGGTCAACGAAGTGGGTTCTCCGCCTCTGGTGCGGGGCGCCGGTCTGGGGGCGCCCTTGTCTTGGCTCATCCTGTTTCGCCTCCGGCACGATCAGTTCACGGGGATGGTAGGGCCAATGCCAGGCGTGCTGACAACCGAGCCGGGCTAACCGCCCGCGGCTCCGTATCGTCACCCGGCGGGCGGGAACCAGCCCCAGCACGGTGCTGCGCTTCTGGCGGGTCGGCGGGTCCCGCCCATCGCATTTCCATCCTTGACTCGTGGAGTTGGTCGGCAACGGTTGGAACAACTTCGGCAAGCGGTAAGGCGCGAACTCTAGGAGGAGTGCGCCTCCGCGGCGCTGTCGTCGGCCGAGAGTTCCTCGGCCGTATCCGCCAGCAGCTCCAGCAACTCGGCCGCACAGTCTCCGACCGGCACCAGACGACCGTCCAGCCTTTGCGACACGGCGGCGATGGCGCGCGTCTGGCGCTCGCGAGCCTGCTCCAGCACCGAGCGCCCGTCGTCGGTGATGACGAGGTAGACGAGCCTCCGATCACTGTCGTCAAACTGGCGCTCGGCGAGCCCTGCCCGCACCAACCGGTCTGAGATCGAAGTGGCCGATCCGTGTGATATGCCCAGCAGGGTGGCCACCTTTCGCATGGTGGTGCGGCCGGGCTCGATCACCCGTAGCGCGTCGAGTTGACGGGCGGTGACAGCTTCTTCGCCCCGGGAGTTATCTACTGGTATAGGGGCATCCAGCAGGGCGCTGAAGTGCTGCCTCAATCGCTCAAACTGGGAGACTAGCTCGTCCGCGGTCCAGTTGTAATGGCTCCGGCGCCGCTCGGATTCCGCCACTTGCCCACTCCAGAAGCGCACGACCCCGTCGGTTGGGAGACAGTCGCACCAGCATACCCGCTGCCGCCATCAGGGTCTTGGCCCGGGTTACCTTCGGCCATCAAACGGTTCAAGTGGGCCAAGCGAAGGCTATGAATCTGCGAGACCATGGAGCGATGAGCGAAGGGCCGAGAGATCAAGGCGCCGAGCTTCGGGCAGAGATGCTCATCCAGGCAGCGGCGTGGGCGGGGGAGCACCGGGCGCTCTTGGGCTCGGTCTATCGCAGCTTCCGCCGCGCCGGGCGCTGGCCCCTGCTCAGGGAGATCGACGGCGGCGCGGTCGACGCCAGGGCGGCAGATAGCTTGGTTCGGGCTCCCATCGGACTGACAGGAGAGAGCGCCGAGGGCAGGGTGGCTCTGTTCGCCCGGGCCCTGCGGGTCCTCCCCGAGGCGCGGGGACTCTTGGAGGATGCGGTTGCTCTACTTGTCGAGGCGGTGCGCCTGTACCTCGAGGACGAATCGCTACCGCCCACGCTGGAGAGCAAGGCTGCGACTGCGCGGTTGGGCGGCGACTGGGACCGAAGCAAAGCCGCCGCCGAGCTGCTACGCAACGAGCCCAGGCTCTCTGGACTTTGGGTCGTGGTCGACGACCGCGACTGGGCGTGGATGCTGGACGACGCGGTCCTCGACTACCGCTCCGCAACCACGGTCGACAAGTACCTCGACATCCAGGCCTGGCTCCTCTGGCCTGACGGCCGAGTTCCCCAGGCGATGCTGGCGGCCTGCCGTGCGGTCGGCAGCGGAGCCAAGGTGATCAAGCCAGCCAACCTCGTGGTGGCTCGCCCGGCCGACTGAGCGTTCCCAGCACTTACGCTCTCACTGTGGCCAACAGGGCAGGTGGCGGGGCCGCCCCGCGCGCTGGGGCGGGATTGCCGACCCTGTTTGGCGGCGGCCCCTGGCGAGCGCTGCGCCGACTCACAGGCGGCGCTGTGGTTCGCTGGCGCGCCTCCCCCGGGGTGCGCTGGTCCGCAGTCCGGTGGGAGTCGGCCGGACTGGCGTTGGCAGTGGCCGCCGGTGCCACCGCCGGCATGCTACGGGGAGCGCCGGTGCTCGGTGCTGGCCTGGCGCTCGCCTGGTGGATGGTGGTCACCGGCTTTCTGTTTGTGGGCTTGTCCTTGCTTCGCACTTATCCGGAGGGCCGGCCCTTCGATGGCCTGGGAGTGCCCAACGGGCTGACAGCCCTGAGGGCCTACCTGGCGATTCCCGTGCTGCTTTATGCAGCGATGCCGCCCTTGCACCTCGCCAGGGAACTGTTGCTTGCGACAGCGGCACCCATTGCGGCGCTGGACGCGGCCGATGGCTACATCGCCCGGCGCGTCGGGCCGATCACCGAGCTGGGCCGGGCCTTGGATCCGGCGATGGACACCGTCTTCTTCGCCATCGCCACCATCGGCTGCGTGCTGGTCGGGTTCGTGCCGATCTGGTTGGGGGCACTGGTGCTGGCCCGCTACGGCCTCCCCGCCCTGGGCTTCCTAGCCCTCTACCCCTGGCTGCACCAGCCGCCTCAAGTGGTGGCCACCCCGCTGGGCAAGATCAACACTTTCGCGACCGCGCTCACCCTGGGCGTCTCCTCGCTGCTGGTACTCGCCGGTGGGCCGGCGCAGCAGGTGGATTGGGGGCTGGGAGCGCTGCTGGCGATCACCGCCCTCGGCCACTTCGTCATCCTGGCGCGCCGGATGTGGGCGACGCAGTCCGAAACCGGATAGCCGGTCCGTCCCGCGGCGGCTAGGCTGCCACCCATGCGTGTACAACCAGCGGCCGATCCCATCGGTGCCGCCGCGAAGCTTGGTGAGGCGGGGGCGCCGAGCATCTACGGAGCGGTCGGCACCGGCGTCTTCTGTCGACTCGGCTGTTGTGCAGCCCCCGGACCCCGTGAGCAGCTGCGGTTCTTCAGCAGCCCCGGCCAGGCGGCTCGGGCGGGCTTCCGGCCCTGCCTTCAGTGCCGGCCCGATGCTGACCACGCGCTGGAGGCCGTGCGTCAACGGCTCGAGTTGAGCGAAGGTCCCGTGACGCTGTCGTCGCTGGCGGACTGGGTTGGGATCAGCGACCGCAGCCTGGTGCGGCGCTTCCGACGCGCGCTGGGCGTCTCTCCGCCCGCGTATGCGCGAGCCGTCCGGGTCGGGCGTCTCAAGCAGGCGCTCCAGGACGGCCAGAGTGTCACCGACGCCATCTACCAGGCCGGCTTCGGTTCCAGCCGCGCCCTCTACGAGCGGACCGCCCTCAGCCTGGGCATGAAGCCCGGCCAGTATCGGCGCCGGGGTGGCGGCCTCGAGATCCGCTACGGGGTGGTGGGTTGCTCGCTAGGCGCCCTACTGGTCGCAGCCACGGACCTGGGGGTCTGCGCGGTGAAGCTGGGCGCCGAGGAGGAGGGGCTTGCCGCCGAGCTGGAGCGCGAGTTCTGTGCAGCTTCCATCTGCAGGGACCAGGAGTCCACCGCCCACCTTCTGGAAGTCGTTCGCCAGATGGCGGAGGGGCAGGATCCCGGAGTGCGGGTGCCGCTTGATCTCCAGGGCACCCTCTTTCAGTGGCGGGTCTGGCAGCGGCTGCAGCGGATCCCGAGAGGTCAGACGGCCAGCTACGGCGAGATCGCGGACGACCTCGGCTTGCCCCGCGGCGCCCGAGCGGTGGCCCGCGCCTGCGCGAGCAACCAGGTGGCCCTGATCGTGCCTTGCCACCGAGTGGTGCCTGCCGCTGGCGACAGCGGAGGCTACCGCTGGGGCGCGGAGCGCAAGCGCAGAATTCTCAGTGCCGAGCGAGAGCCCGCGGCTCAGCGGTAGGAGCGGTGGCTCAACTCCAGCACCGACTCGGGCGCGACCACGTAGTGCAGGGGATTGTGGACGGCCCTCAGCATCGGCCCCCGCGGTCGCGCCTGGGCCAAGCAGCGGTAGCTGCGGCGCAGGGTGGCCTCGCAAAGGTGCAGCAGGCCGCCGCTGATGGCGAACGGGAGCAATTGCACGTCCATGAACAGGCTCAAGGCGACCGCAACCCCGATCGGCACGTGGAACTGCACCAACAGGAACACCAGCACCCCCTCGCGGATGCCGATGCCGTTGGCGGAGATGGGGATGAAGGTCACCACCAGCGCGATCGGCAGGGCCAGCGCGAACACGATCCATGACACGTCGTAGCCGAGGGCGCGGCTGAACATCTCCATGGAGAAGAGGTTCAACCCCCAGCCCACCGCACCGGCCAGGATCGAGACGGCGAGCGCCGCCGGACGCCCCCGGTAGTTGGCCAGTGCCCGGACGAACGGAAGGGCGTACTTGCGCAGCGGGTGGCGCAGCCAGGCGGGGGCGATGCTCTCGCGGCCCCGCAGCCGGGCGATCAGGTGTTCGGCACCCAGCGCCAGACCCCAGGCGAGCAGCATGGCCCCGCTGAAGCTGGCGAACCCGACCAGGTCGGGCATCCTGAAGACCGCGTGTAGGAGCAGCGCGCCGACCAGCCCCCAAACCGCCATGCCCAGGGTCCCGGCCATCCGGCTGCCGATCAGTGACGCGATCACCGGACCGTGGCCCGCAACCCGGCCCACCTGGACGGCGCGAACGGCGTCGCTCCCGACCCCGGCGGGAAGGCACTGGTTGATGAACAGCCCCTTCATGTACCAGCCGCCGATGTAGCGCCAGCCGAGCGCCTTGCCGGCGCCCCGGAGCAACGCGCCCCACTCGATCACGCTGGCCACGACCGAGAGGCCTCCGAAGGCGAACGCCAGTACGGTCCACTGCCAGTTCAGGTGCGCGAAGGCGCTCACGGCCGCGCCCAGGTTGACGGAGTGGGCGAAGACCGCCACCGCCAGCAGGGTCGCGACCACCCGCGCCGCGGGGTGGGCTGCCAGCCGCCGGCCCCACAAGAGCGAGTGCGAGATCAATCGCCGACCCACGGAGAGTGAGGATAGCTCAGCTTCTGGCACCAGGTGGTCTCCGTCAACAGCTTGTCTCACAAGGTCGTCTTGCATACTAGGACCCGATCCTGTGAACAGCCTCGGAACTCTCGACGCGACCGTGGAGGCCCCGCCACGGGTCGGCGCCCTGCCCACCTTTGTCCCTCCTGAGAAGCTGGCCAGGCGGGCAGAACGCCTGAGCCGCCGCCAGGCGGTGGAGAAACGGCTGTGGGAGATGGCGCCCGGACTCACGGTGTGGGCGCTCTTGCTGGCCCCGCTCGGAATCGGGTTCTTCATCACCTTTGTCGACTTCCAGTACCTGTGGATCTTGGGCCTGTTTGCCTGCCTGCTCGACTTCTACTGGCTGGTCAAACTGATCTATACCTTTCGCTACGTCCTGCGGGGCATCCGGTTACTCGAGACGGCCCAGCAGGAGAACTGGTCGGAGCGGTGGAAGGGGCTAGGCCGCGGCAGTGCCGGCGACATCGTCCACGCTGTATTGATACCCACCTACACCGAAAGCTATGAGGTGCTGCGGGCGACGGTGGAAGCGCTGGCGGCGGCTGACTACCCGAGCCAGCTGAAGGTGGTCGCCATCATCACCCGGGAGATGGACCTCAATGGTTGCCGCAACGTCGAGCGCCTGCAGGAGGAGTTCGGGGACGAGTTCCGGGCCTTCTGGCACATAAAGGACCCGCTGCTGCCGGGGATCGTCGTCGGTAAGTCGGCTGCCATGGCCTACGGCGGCCCGGTGCTGAAGCGGGGATGCGACGGGCTGGGTCTGGATCCGCTCAAGGTGATCGTCACCGACCTCGATTCGGACTACCGCGTCCATCCCCAGTATTTCAGCTACATCAGCTACCACTACCTGACCGACGACGCGCCCCAGACCACCATCTGGCAGCCGGTGCCGATCTTCCTCAACAATCTCTGGCGGGTGCCCTCGGCGGTGCGCTCCATGGCGACGCTGAGCACGCAGTGGCAGCTCTACCTGCACCAGCACCCGCAACGGCTCGTGATGTTCTCCGCCTACTCCATGTGCCTGAGACTGGTGGACGAGGTCGGCTACTGGGACGACGATGTCATCCCCGAGGACTCTCGCTTCTTCTGGAAGGCGTTTTTCCGCTACGGCGAGCAGCTCCGCGTCCGGGGCGCCTTCCTGCCCATGTACGGCGACGCACCGAAGGCGGCCGACTACGGCAGCACCCTGGTCAGCCAGTACGAGCAGATCAAGAGGTGGGCCTGGGGAGTGACCGACGTCCCCTACGTCGCCAGCCGCATGACCCAGCATCCCGAGATCCCCCTGCGGTCGCGACTGCAGCGATTCCAGATGCTGATCTTCAACCACCTGAGCTGGGCCACCGTCCCGCTGCTGATCGCGGTGGCGGGCATCCTGCCCTCGCTCTTCAACTTCGACTACGCCATCTCTACCCTGGGAGGGATCTTGGAGCTCTGCGCCACCATCATCCTGACCACCACGCTGCTGAACATCGTGGCGGTGGCGGTCATGGACAACCGGCTTCAGCCGAGGCCCGAGGGCTGGTCCTGGTGGCATCGCCGCTGGGTGGACCTCCAGACCGTCGCCTACCCGGTGGTGTTCCTGGCGCTCAGCGTGATCCCGGCTTTGGAGGCGCAGACCCGGCTGCTCTTCGGCTCGCATCTCGAGTACCGGGTCACGGAGAAGGTCTGAGGCTGGCGCCGGCCCGCCGATACAATCCCCCGGTGGACGAACGCCCGATCGTCTTCAGCGGGATGCAGCCGGACGGCGATCTCCACCTGGGCAACCTGCTGGGGGCGCTGCGTCCCTGGGTCATGGAGCAGGGCGAGGTGCGCGGCTTCTTCTGCGTCGTCGACCTGCACGCCCTCACGGTGGTTCGCGACCCCCAAGAGCTGCGCAGCAAGAGCCGGCAGGTGGCGGCACTCTACCTGGCCGCCGGCATAGACCCCGAGGTCTCGACGCTGCTGCTGCAGTCGCAGGTGCCGCAGCACACGGAACTGGCCTGGATCCTGGCCTGCCTCACCCCGGTTGGCTGGCTGCAGCGGATGACCCAGTTCAAGGACCGCTCAAGGCGCCACGGCGCCGAGGCGATCGGAAGCGGCGTCTTCATCTACCCGGTGCTGATGGCGGCCGACATCCTCCTTTACAAGGCGCGCTACGTGCCGGTGGGGGAGGACCAGCGCCAGCATATGGAGCTGACCCGCGATCTGGCCGCCCGCTTCAACCACCTGTACGGCGAGACGTTCCCGGTGCCCGAGGCCAGGATCGGCCACCGCGGTGCGGGGTCGCGGGTCATGGCCCTGGACGATCCGGAGGCCAAGATGAGCAAAAGCGTCGGGGGAGAAGCGGGGAGGATCGGTTTGCTCGACCCCCCAGACCTGATCCGGTCCAAGTTGATGCGAGCCAAGACGGACAGCGCCAGCGCTCTGGACCCGCAGTCCATCTCCGCGGGGGTGGCCAACCTGCTGGAGATCCACTCGGCCCTGTCCGGGGCCAGCGCGCGGCAGACGCTCGGCGACTTCCAGGGGCGCGGCTACGGGGAGCTCAAGCGTGCGGTCGCCGAGCAAGCGGTGCAGGCGCTGGCGCCGATCCAAGCCCGCTACGGGCAGCTGATGTCCGATCCGACCGAGCTCGACTCCATCTTGGAGCGGGGGGCGGAGCGGGCGGCCGCGGTCGCGGAGGCAACCATGGCGGAGGTGCGCGCCCGGGTGGGGTTGCCGTCCCGAGCGATCTCGCGCCAACTTCCCGGGCAGGCTCTGCCGGTGGCCGGCTGAGCGCCGGTTCGCCCTTCCTGCCGCCCGGGGTCCAGTTCAGGCGGCGCCTATAATCCCGCCGATGCGGTGGAGTCGTATAGGCGTCTTCCTCACCGCCGCGGCCCTCCCTGCCTATGACCTGCGCGGGCACCTTGACGGCCTGCCCTTCACCGGCCTGGAGGTGGTGCTGGGGCTCACCGTGCTGGCGTTCATCCTCGAGTCCTCCCTGCAGAACCGGCGCCCTAGGTGGGACACGCCCTTCTCGGTGCTGGCGATGGTGCTGCTGGCGGCGATGGTGATCGGGATCGCGGCCAGTGCGGACCGGCGGGCGGCACTCGGGATCGGAGCCGCCTACATAGTCGAGCCGATCGCCTACTTCGTGGTGGCGGTGAACGTGCTCCGCTCCAGCTGGGACTGGGAGCGGTTCACCTATGCCCTCTACGTGAGCGGGGCGGTGGTGGCCGGCTCGCAGCTGGTGGCGTTTCTGGCGGCGATCTGGAACAACACGCTGAACCTCAACGTCAATCCCCCCGACCCCACCTGGCTGTGGACCAACAACAACTTTGGCGGGATCTTCCTCGACCCTCTGGTGGGTCTGGCGCTCGGGTTGGCCCTGTTCGGGGGCACCCGCCATCCGCGAGTACATTGGGCGGCGCTGATTCTGCTCGGCGTCGGCGACGTGATCACTCTGAGCCGGGGCTCCTGGCTTGCCCTGGTGGTGATGGCGCTGGTGGCGGCGGCGATCCATCCGCGCCGAAGGGTCCTGCTCAGCGGCTGTGTGGCCCTGATGGTGGCGGCCCTGCTGGTGCCGGGGATCCGCCACCGCGTGGGCAACGAGCTCAACCCCAACAACCCTGCCAACTCCATGGTCACCCGGGTCAACCTCTGGCACGCGACCGTCGACCTGATCGGCAGCCATCCCTTCACCGGGGCCGGGCTCGCCGACTACCAGTCCCAGATCGCACCCTACCGCGCGGCGGTCCACGATCCCTCGACCCAGACCCACGTCTACCCCGACCAGCTGGAGCTGGACTTCTGGGTCGAGCTGGGGGTGCTGGGACTGGTGGCCCTGATCGGGATGTTCGTTGAACTGGTCCGCTTTCTTGCCCCGGCGGTGCGCGCCGGCCCGCTTCAGTACCCCTGGGCGGCAGCCCTCAGCTTGAGCTGGGTGGGCATCGTGGTCCACGGTCTGGTCGACAGTCCCTACTGGAAGAATGACCTCTCGGTGGAGTGGTGGGCCTTGATTGCCCTGGTGACGGTGGCGGTGGTGCCGGTGGCTCGCCAGATCCGCCTGCGTCGGTCCCGGCCGGCCACCACCTGAGCGGGCTGGGCCGTTGAGCCTCGCGCACCGCACCGTCCGCAACACCACCATCCTGTTCGTCGCCCGGACTCTGGCGCGGATGCTGGTTTTGCTGGTCTTCCTGCTGCAGCAGCACTACCTGGGCGCCTACCGCTACGGCGAGTTCGGCGTGATCGTTGTGTTCAGCAACCTCTCTGGCATCGTCTCCGACCTCGGGTTGCAGATTGTCTACCTGCGCGAGGGCAGCCGCGACAACGCGCGGCTGAAGTCGCTGCTGGCGGCGGTCTTGGCGGCCAAGGTGCCGCTGCTGGCCGCTAGCTTCCTCACCCTTTGGCTGATGGCCGGGGCGGACCGGCCGTCTCTGCTCTTCGTCTTCTGGCCCGCGTTCGCGCTGATGACGGCGACCTCGGTGGCCAATGTGCTGCGGAGCACCTTCTTTGCCACCGGCGAGATCCGCTACGAAGCGGTCGCCACCATCATGGAGGCGCTGATCCTGCTGGTGGGCACCTTTTTGGTGGCGCACGCGCGGCTGGGGCTTTCGGCCTACTTGTGGGTGTACGCCGCCAGCTACGCCGCCACCTGCGTCTACGCGCCGCTGGTGATCGCCCGGCGCTACTTCCGGCCGGAGGTGCATATCGATCCGGTGCTGGTGCGTCAGCTGCTGCGGCTGTCGCTCCCCTTCGCTCTGGTCTTCTTCTTGAACACGGTGTACTTCCGCATCGACGTGGTGATCCTCAACGCCATGCGCGGACCAACGCAGGTCGGCTACTACCAGGCCGCGTACAAATTCTTGGACGGGTTCTCCTTTGTTCCCCAGACGGTGATGAATGCGGTCTTCCCGGCGCTGGCGGTGCTGCACTTGGGCGAGCTGGAGCGCATGCGCCGGGCCTACACCGCCACCTGTCGCCTGCTGGCGCTGGTGGCGATGCCGATCGCCTTGGCGCTGGGGTTCGGAGCCGGTCCCTTGCTGACGTTTCTGCACGTGTACCACCAGTCCGTGCCTTCCCTGCAAATCTTGGCGTTTGCTCTGGTGTTCCTGTTCGTCAACAACACCTACGTGTTCGGCCTGGGGGCGATGGACCGCCAGGGCGACACCGTCCGGCTTTCGGTGATGAGCATCGTCGTCAACGTCGTACTCAACCTGATATTGATCCCCCTCTATTCCCGGCCGGACGGCTATCTTGGCTCCAGTTGGGCTACTGTCATCACCGAGGTGTTCTTGCTCATAGCCGGTTACTGGATGGTGCGCCGCCGGCTCGACCACCAGCTGCCCTGGTTGCGTCCCTTCCTGCCGATCGTGGTTTCCGGCGGGCTCATGGCCGGGATCATCCTGGTGCTGGCGGGCCAATCGGTGTTCTGGACCGTGCCGCTGGCCGGATTGTTCTACCTGGGCGCCTTGGTGGTGACCGGCGGGGTGACCACCGAGGAACTCCGCACCGCCCGGGCCAGCCTCGGGCGCAGGCTGAGACCGGCGTCGGGAGGCTAGGCGTTGGCTGAATCGGGTCCCTTGATCCGCCCGCTGGAGGTGGCGGTCGCCGCCCGGCCCCGTGGCCAGTGGGTCCGCGTGTTTCCGGCGCTGCGCGTGCTCGGCGACGGGCTGGCGGTGGCCGCGGCCGCCTTCGGAGCCTACTGGTACCGCTTCTACATCTCCGGCGTTCCCATCCCCGGCGGCGCGGTGCCGAGCCTCACGGCCTACGCCATGGCGGTGCCGGTGGTGGCGCTGCTCTGGGTCTTGGTCTTCGCCTTCACCGGTCGCTACCGGGTCGACCGCGGCCAGTCGCTGGCCGACGAGCTACTTGGGGCCGTGGGCTCGGTGGCCCTGTTTGTGGTGCTGGCGCTGGCGCTGGAGGGCGCTTACCGCCAGTTCCCCTACTCGCGGCTGGTGCTCGCGGACGCCGCTGTTGGGTCGGTGGTCCTCTTCATGCTGGAGCGGTCCTTGGTGCGGGCGCTCCAGCAGGGCCTGCTCCGCGCCGGCCACGGTGCCACCCGGGTGTTGGTCGTGGGCGGGGGGCCGGTGGCGGAGCTCCTGCTGCGGCGGCTCCGGATGTTCCCCGAGTACGGCTACCGGGTGGTGGGTCGGGTGGCGGTGGCCGGGGCACCCGACGCCGCGGCTGGGGGCGAGGTGCCCGCCTTCGACCTATCGGTTGGCCTGGGCAAGCTGGTGGTGCGGGAGCGCGCCGACCAGGTGCTGCTGGCGCTCAGCGGGGTCAGCAACGAGCGGGTGGTCAACCTGGCGCGCATCTGCATGGAGGCCGGCGCCGAAGTGAAGGTCGTGCCCGACGTTTTGGAGATCATGACCACCGCCGCCCGGACCGAGGAGGTGGGCGGCCTGCCCCTGGTGGGGCTGCGCCCCAGCCGGCTGGTGGGGGCCAACCTGGTGGTCAAGCGGACCTTTGACGTCCTCGCCACCCTGCTGCTGGCGGTGGTGGCGATCCCGGTGCTGGCGGTGTGCTGCCTGGCGATCGTGGTCACCTCACCGGGCGCGCCCTTCTACCGCCAGGAGCGGCTCGGCCGGCGGGGGCGTCCCTTCCATGTCTGGAAGCTGCGCTCGATGGTCAGGGATGCCGAGGCCAAGACCGGCCCGGTCATGACCAGCGCCGACGACTCCCGGCGCACCCCGGTCGGGCGCTTCGTTCGCCGCTTCAGCCTGGACGAGCTGCCCCAGCTCTGGAACGTGCTCGTAGGCGAGATGAGCCTGGTTGGCCCGCGGCCGGAGCGGCCATTCTTCGCGCACCAGTTTGAGGAGCAGGTGCCGCGCTACCGCGAGCGGCTGCAGGCGCTGCCCGGCTGCACCGGTTGGGCGCAGGTGAACGACCTGCGCCAGGGGAGCAGCATGGAGGAACGCATCTACTACGACCTCTACTACGTGGAGAACTGGTCGCTTGGCTTCGACATCAAGATCCTCCTGCTCACCCCCTGGAGGATCATCTTCCACCGGCACGCCTACTGATCCAGGCCTGAGGGGCGCATCCAGGTGAACTGCTAGCCTTGTCCGCCGTGAAGGGCCTGGTGCTGAGCGGGGGAAAGGGCACCCGGCTGCGGCCGATCACCCACACCGGTGCCAAGCAACTCATCCCGATCGCCAACAAGCCGGTGCTCTTCTACGGGTTGGAGGCGCTGGTGGAGGCCGGCATCACCGAGATCGGGATTGTGGTCGGCGACACCGCCGACGAGGTCCGCGAGGCGGTGGGCGACGGATCCCGGTTCGGAGCCCGGATCAGCTTCATCCCCCAGACGCAGCCGCTGGGGCTGGCTCACGCCGTCAAGGCGGCGCGAGATTTCTTGTCCGGGTCCCCTTTCGCGATGTACCTGGGGGACAACTTCATCACCGGCGGGATCAAGGCGGTGGTGGAGGAGTTCCGGCAGCTGCAGCCGGATGCTTTGATCATGCTCAAGCAGATGCCGAACCCGGAGCGGTTCGGAGTTGCCGAGCTGGAGGGAGACCGGGTGGTGCGTCTCACCGAGAAGCCGCCCCAGCCGCGCTCGGATCTGGTGCTGGTCGGGGTCTACCTGTTCCAACCCAACATCCTGGAGGCGGTCGATGCCATCCAGCCCTCCAGGCGCGGTGAGCTCGAGATCACCGACGCGATCCAGTGGCAGATCGACCACGGCCGCCGGGTGGTCTCCCACCTGGTTGAGGGCCGCTGGATCGACACCGGCAAGATGGACGACCTGTTGGAGTGCAACCGGGTGGTGCTGGACATGCTCCCGGAGCGGCGCGAGGGCCAGGTGTCGGATGACTCCCGCCTTCTGGGCAAGGTGATCGTGGAGGAGGGCGCGCAGGTGCTGCGCAGTACGATCCGCGGACCCGCCATCATCGGCGCTCGCTCCAGGGTGGTGGATTCCTTCGTCGGACCCTTCACCGCCATCTACCACGACGTGGTGATCGAGGGCAGCGAGATCGAGCACGCCATCGTGCTGCAGCACACCCGGATCCGCGGTGTCGCCACCAAGATCGAAGATTCGCTGATTGGGAGGGACGTCGTAATCGAGAGCAGCGATGGGCGCCCGCGGGCACACCGGCTCATGCTGGGCGACCACTCGCACGTCAGCGTGGCCTGAGCCGATGGCCTGGCAGCCACTGCTGGAATCGATGGCGTCGGTGCTGGAGCAGATGCGCCGCCGGCCCCCGGCGGAGCGGGTGGGCCGCGTCGACGGAGTCATGATCAAGCCGTTCACCGTCCACGCTGACCAGCGCGGCTTCTTTTTGGAACAGCTCAAGCGCGGCGACCGCGATGACCAGGGCCGGGAGTTTTTGCCCCCTCAGCCCTTCGCGCAGATGTCCCGGTCGCTCGCCTTCGCCCGCGGTGGCAACCCCCCCGAGCTGATCAAGGCCTTCCACTGGCACCGCAAGCAGTGGGACTACTGGGACATGGTCAGCGGCCAGGCCCGGATCGTCCTGGTGGACCTGCGCGAGGAGTCGCCCACCGCCGGCCGTACCCAGGTGGTCATCGCCGGCGAGCACGCGCCCAAGATGGTGGCGATTCCACCCCGGGTGGCGCACGGTTACCAGGTGCTGGGCTTGCGCGACGTCACGCTCTGCTACTACGTCACCGAGCCCTACGACCCGGAGAACCCCGACGAGGGCCGGATTCCCTGGAACGACGAGCGCATCGGCTTCGACTGGAGCGTGGAGAACATATAGATGGGCGACCGGCAGGAGGAGCTGGCCGCGGCCATGCCGCCACGCCTGCTGGTGGCGGGGGCAGCCGGCTTCATCGGCTCGGCGTTCGTGCGGCTGTTGCTCGCCCAACCGCGGGCCCCCAAGGTCACGGTGCTGGACAAACTCACCTACGCGGGCAACCGCGCCAACCTGGATCCGGTCGCCGGTCACAGCAACTTCGACTTCGTCCGCGGTGACATCTGCGACCGCGAGCTGGTGGGGCGGCTGGCGGCCGAGACGGACTGCATCGTCAACTTCGCCGCCGAGACCCACGTCGACCGCTCCATCCTGGAACCGGATGCGTTCATCCGGACCGACGTGCTGGGGACCCACGTGCTCCTGGAGGCGGCGCGCAGCCACCAACACCTGCGCTTCCTGCAGGTGTCGACCGACGAGGTCTACGGGGATGTGGCGGCGCCGGCGCGGTCGCGCGAGCAGGATCCCCTGCGGCCCCGCTCGCCCTACTCCGCCAGCAAGGCGGCTGCCGAGATGCTCTGCTTCGCCTACTCCTCTACCTACGGGCTGCCGGTGCTGGTCACCCGCGGATCCAACACCTACGGCCCCTACCAGTACCCGGAGAAGATCGTCCCGCTGTTCATCACCCACGCGCTGGACGGCCACCCCTTGCCGGTGTACGGGGATGGCCGAGCCCAGCGGGACTACCTCTATGTCGACGATCACGCGAGCGGCATCGCCGCCGTGCTGGCCCGGGGCCGGGTAGGGGAGGCCTACAACCTGGGGCAGGGGGATGAGCTGGTGGACGGCAACCGAGTGGCCGCCACCGTGCTGGAGTTGACCGGCCGCGACCAAGGACTGATCGAGCGGGTCGCCGACCGGCTCGGCCACGACCGCCGCTACGCGTTGGACAGCTCCAAGGCGGAGGGGCTGGGCTGGCGACCCGCCACCAGCTTCCGCGCGGGGATGGAGAGCACCGTCGCCTGGTACCAGAGCCATCAGGACTGGTGGCGCCCGATCAAATCGGGAGCCTTCTGGGACTTCTACCGCAGGAACTACCGGCCGCTCGAAGAACCGGCCGCGTCTAGCTGACCCCGACCTTGCGCGTACTGGTGCTGGGAGCGGGCGGACAGCTTGGCCGCGACCTGGTTCCGCGCCTTGCCGCCGCTGGTCACGAGGTGGTCGCTGCCGGGCGGCGGGAGATCGACGTCACCCGGGCCGAGCAGGTGGATTCAGCTCTGGCCGGGGGCGACTTCCAGCGGGTGGTGAACTGCGCCGCCTACACCGCCGTGGACCGGGCCGAGTCTGAGGCTGAGGCGGCGTTCGCCGTCAACCGCGACGGTGCCGAGCTGGTCGCGCGGGCCTGCGCCCGCGCCTCGATCCCGCTCTGCCACATCAGCACCGACTTCGTCTTCGGACAGTCTCGGACCGAGGCGGAGGGCCCCTTCGACGAGTCCGAGGAGCCGCGGCCGCGCGGCGTCTACGCGCAGAGCAAGCGCGCCGGCGAGGTCGCCTGCCTGGCCTCGGGTGCTCCCTGCTTCCTGGTACGGACCTCCTGGCTCTACGGCAACTCCGGGCCCAACTTTCCCCTCGCCATCATCCGCGCCGCGGCCACCGGCCGCGAGCTCCGGGTGGTGTCCGACCAGGTCGGGTCGCCCACCTGGACGGGCGACCTGGCGGCGGCGCTGGTCGAGCTGATCCCTGGAGATCAGTACGGCGTCTACCACATCAGCGGGGAGGGAAGCACGACCTGGCTGGGGTTCGCTCGCCTGTGTCTGCGAGAGGTGGGTCTGGCCACCTCGATAACTGCGGTCAGCACCGAGCAGTGGGGTGCGGCGGCGTTCCGTCCCCGCTACTCGGTGCTCGGTCACCGCGCCTGGTCCCGGATCGGGCTGTCTCCCCTGCGCGATTGGCGGGCTCAGCTGGCGGAGTGGGTGCATGAGCAGCGCCGCGGCCCGATTGCAGTGGCTCTGGCGGGCGGCTAGCGCGGTGGCGGCGGACGATCCCGGGCGGGTCCGGGTGGTGATCTGCACTTTCCAGTCTCGGCGGGATGTCGGCGAAGCCATCGCCTCCTGCCTCCACGAGCGTGTCCTGCCGGAGCAGGTCACCGTGGTGGACAACGGATCTGGCGATGGCACCGTGGAGTGGCTGCGCCAGCGGTTCCCCGAAGTGCGGCTGCTGGCGCTAAAGGACAACCTGGGTTTCTCGCGGGCGGTGAACCTCGGTGCCGGCGACGTTGGCGGCGACTACCTGCTGATGCTCAACCCGGACGCTCGGGTGCAGCGGGGGGCGCTGGCTGCGATGCTGGCCGCGCTGGCAGCCGATCCCAAGCGCGGAGCGATCTCTCCCAGGGTGGAGCGGACCGACGGCAGCCTGGACCGCGCCTGCCGTCGGTCCTTCCCTGACCCGGAGACCGCCTTCTGGCGGCTGAGCCGCCTGGGTCGGCTGCTGCCGACCAGCCCCCGGCTCTCCGCCTACAACCTCGACCACATCCCCGCCGATCGCGCCATGGCGGTCGACGCCGGTACCGGCGCCTGCCTGCTGGTGCGCCGCGAGCTCTGGGACCGGGTCGGCGGGCTGGACGAAGGCTACTTCATGTACGGCGAGGATCTGGAGCTCTGCTGGCAGCTTCGGCAGCTCGGCTACGTTGTCTGGTACGAGCCGGCGGCGCGGGTTCTACATCTCAAGGGCCAAAGCTCGCGGCAACGGGTGATCCCCATGCTGCGTCAGTTCCACCGATCCATGTGGCGCTTCTACCGGCTTCACTACTTCAGCGGCGCGGGGCGTCTGCTGGCCCCGGCGGTGGCGCTGGGGATCTGGGGTCGCTTCGCCTGCCTGGCCGGGCTCAATCTTGTGCGCCGCGATCCCAGGGTCAGCCCGTGAGTCTGGGACGCCCGGCGGTGTCCGCGGTTCTGCTCAACTGGAACGGGCTGGCCGACGTTCCCGCCGCCGTGGAAGCGCTGCGCCGCCAGACCGAGGCCCCCGCCGAGCTGGTGGTGGTGGACAACGGGTCCACCGACGGCTCCTGCGAGTGGCTCCAGCGCCAGCCAGACGTCAACCTCATCCGCAACCAAAGCAACCTGGGGTTCGCCGTCGCCGCCAACCAGGCGATCGGCCAAAGCCAGCACCCGCTGGTGTTCCTGTGCAACTCGGACTGCTTCCCGGATCCCGGCTACCTGGCCGCCTGCGTCAGTCGCCTGCTCAGCTCGGAAGAGATCGGCAGCGTCACCGGCCGCCTGCGGCGCGCCGAGGGGGGCAAGCTCGACAGCACCGGCCCCGCCCTGCACCGCTCGGGCTGGGTGAGCAACCGGGGCCAGGGACTGGCCGACGCTGCCGAGAATTTCCCGCAAGCGGCCGAAGTCTTCGGCGTCTCCGCGGCGGCGGCGATGTACCGCCGCTCGATGCTCGAGGACGTGGCGCTGGAGGGCGAAATCTTCCCGGGCCGTCTCTTCGCCTACCTCGAGGACGTGGACCTGGACTGGCGCGCGCGCTGGCGCGGCTGGCGTGCGTGGTACGAGCCGGGCGCAACCGCCACCCACCGCCGGGGCGGGACCGGCCTGCATCGGTCGGCGGCGATCGAGCGGCGCGTGGTCGCAAACCACATCCTGGTCTGGCTGCGCAACGCCCCACCCAGTTGGCGCCGGGGGAGCGGCCGGGCCGAGGCGGTCGCGTTCGACCTGCTGCGCGCCGGACTGGCCTTGCGGCGGCACCCCGGCTCCTGGCTGGGCGGCTGGGCCGACGCCTTTCGCCTCGCCGGATGGGCTCGCCGCTGCCACCGGGAGATCATGGCCGGTCGCCGGGTGGACGACCTAGCCCTGGAGCGGTGGGCGCTGCCGACTCCCTGGGTAGAGCTGGTCCGGCGAAGCGCTAGCTGAGCGGCCGGAGCCCGACGGCGCCATGCTTGCTGGAGCCAGGGGACAGGAGGGTCCGAGTGGAATTGCACATCTTCACGGAGCCGCAGCAGGGGGCAAGCTACGAGCAGCTCGAGCGGGTGGCGCGCCGCACCGAGGAGCTGGGCTTCGCTGGCTTCTGGCGAGCGCCAGAGGGGGAGGGCTTCACCTTCCGCGGCCGGTTCTACTCGCTGGAGCAGGCGCCCGGTCTCCCCAAACCCCGGCAGCGGCCCGGTCCACCGATCATCATGGGCGGCAGCGGGAAGCATCGTGGTCCCGCCCTGGCGGCCCGCTTCGCCTCCGAGTACAACGTGGCCTTCCGACCGCTGCGGTGGTGCGGGGAGCAGTTCGACCGGGTGCGGCTGGCCTGCGAGCTCGAGGCCCGCGACCCGGAGTCGATGCGATTCTCAGTGGCCCTGACGGTAGCCTGCGGTCGCAACCGGGCCGAGTTCGAGCGCCGGGCGGCTGCGATCGGGCGGGCTCCCGCCGAGCTGCTGGAGGACGGGCTGGGCGGCACCCCCGACCAGGTGGTCGACCGGGTTCAGCAGGCGGCCGCGATCGGCTGCCAGCGCGTCTATGCGCAGCTGCTGGATCTGGACGACCTGGAACACCTGGAACTGCTGGCCGCCGACGTCCTGCCCCGGATCTGAGGGGTCGGCCGAAATTGGCGGGCGCCGCCCTCGTGTACACAGCCGAGCAGGCGGACCGGATGCTGCCGGTTGTGAGCTCTGTGCTCGAGGAAATCCGCGACCAGTTCCGCACGGTCACCGATCCCGAGCTGAGAGAGCGGCTGCACCAGACGGCCCCGCACAACGGCGGGGGCGCGCGCGCCTCTCAGGCGCTGCTGGCCGGTGAGGCGCTGCGCGGTCATGTTGCCTTCCTGGAGCGTCACGGCATCCTGTTGCGCGATCCCGAGACCGGGCTGATCGACTTCCCGGGCAAGCTGGGGGGCGAGCCGGTCTACCTGTGCTGGCGTCTCGGGGAGGCGCGGGTCGAGTGGTGGCACGGCCGCGACCGGGGGTTTGCAGACCGCAGGCGGCTGGAGCGCTGACCTTCGGCGCCCAACTGGGCTCTGGGCCGCGGCCGGCTTCTCCACTAAAGTGGGTCGGGTCGATCTCAGAGGGTGGTACTCATGCCCTACGTTCTCGCCGCCACCAGCCTTGGCCCGTCGGTGCTGCACTGGAACTACGCGGGCTACCAGGTCCTGGCGCACCAGGGGCCTCACGGAGGCGCCTGGAACTCCACCGCCAGCGCTTTGGCGGAGTGGGGGATCTTCTCGCTGGCGTTCGTGCTGGTGGCGCTGTTCTTCTTCGGCGCCCCCGCCCGTAGGGCCCGGATCGACTCCCTGGCCGCAGCGGGCGCCGCGGTGCTGGCGCTTCTCCTGAACCACCTCGCGGGCACGGTCTGGTACGAGCCTCGCCCCTACCTGTCGACGTACCACGTTCCCCTGCTGGCGGCGGCCGCCCACGGGAACTCTTTCCCCAGCGACCACATGGCCTTCGGGGGGGCGGTGGTGGCCACTTTGCTGGTGACCCGCCGCTACCGGCTGGGGCTGGCCGCTCTGCTGATCATGGCCGGGGTGGGCTGGGCGCGCGTGCTCACCGGCATCCACTGGCCGCTCGACGTATCTGCCGGCCTGGCAATCGGACTCGCGGTCGGCGCGGTGGCCGGTTGGGTCGGACTGCACCTGCCGAGGCTGGGAGTCTGGCTCGCGGCCATCCGGCTGCCGCGTCTGCTCAGCATCGCGGCAGCGGTGGCGGTGGTCGCGGTTGGCTTCGCGGTGTTGGAGAAGGCGACCCACATCGGCTTGGTGGCCGGACCGATCGTGCTGGGGGCGGCGCTCATGGCGCTTCTGGGCCTTTTGTGGTCGCAGCTGCCCGCCGCAGCCGCCCAGACCATCTGAGTTCTGGGCAGGCCGGCGAGTCGCGACCGGCGGCCGCACCCGTGAACCCATACCATGGCGCCGTGGCTCCTGAGGTGCAGACGAGGGCGATGGACCTGCGTCCCTACATCCGGGACATCCCCGACTATCCCAACCCCGGCATCCTCTTCCGCGACATCACCCCGCTGCTGGCGAGCGGGGAAGCCTTCCGCTCCGCCTGCGACCGTCTGGCGGCACTCTTCGCCAACGACGGTGTGCAAGCGGTCGCCAGCATTGAGTCGCGCGGCTTCACCTTCGGCTCCGTGATCGCCTACCAGCTCGGGGTGGGGGTGGTGCCGGTCCGCAAGCAGGGCAAGCTGCCGCACGCGACCATCTCCACCGAGTACGAGCTCGAGTACGGCCAGGCGGTCCTCGAAGTTCACCGGGACGCCCTCAGCGCCGGCCAGAGGGTGCTGGTCGTCGATGACCTCCTCGCCACTGGGGGGACCGCCGAGGCCACCTTGCGGCTGGTGACCGAGCTGGGAGCCGACGTGGTTGGATTCGGCTTTCTGCTAGAGCTGCGGGCTCTGGGTGGCAGGCAGCGGCTGGGGAACTGCCGGGTGGAGGCGCTGCTGTCCCTGTGAGCGTGACGCTGCCCCCCTCCGACGTCGCCGATGCGGCGCTGGCCCCGGCGGGCAATCAGCGGATCGCCTGGGCGGCCCGCGACATGCCGGTGCTCGGGCAGATCCGCGAGCGCTTCACCCGGGACCGGCCCCTGGCCGGGCTCCGGTTGGCAGCCTGCCTGCACGTGACCGCCGAAACCGCCAACCTGGCGATGACCCTGCTGGCGGGGGGGGCGGAGCTCTCGCTGTGCGCCAGCAACCCCCTGTCAACCCAGGACTCGGTCGCCGCCGCCCTGGCGGAATCCGGGGTCCGCGTCTACGCCCGCCGGGGTGAGGACAACGACGCCTACTATCGCCACATAGAGTGGGCGCTGGCCACCGAGCCCCAGATCACCATCGACGACGGCGCCGACCTGGTGAGCCAGCTCCACCGGCGCCCCGAGGCCGAGGTGGAGGGGGTGGTGGGCAGCCTCGAGGAGACCACGACCGGGGTGATTCGACTGCGGGCCATGGCCGCCGCGGGTCGACTGCGCTTCCCGGTGGTGGCGGTCAACGAGGCGCAGACCAAGCATCTCTTCGACAACCGCTACGGCACCGGGCAGTCGACCATCGACGGGCTGATCCGGGCCACCAACCTGCTGCTGGCGGGACGCACCTTTGTGGTCTGCGGCTTCGGGTGGTGCGGCCGCGGACTGGCCGCCCGGGCCCGGGGCATGGGCGCCCAGGTGGTGGTCACGGAGGTGGACCCGGTCCGGGCGCTGGAGGCGGTCATGGAGGGCTTTCGGGTCATGACGCTGGAGGCGGCCGCTCCCGCCGCCGACGTGGTGATTACGGTGACGGGCGACTGCAACGTGGTCGATCTGCGCCACTTCCGCCGGCTGAAGGACGGCTGCGTGGTGGCCAACAGCGGCCACTTCAACTCCGAGCTCAACCTGGCGGCGCTGGACACCCTCACTACCCAGGTCCAGGAGGTGCGGCCGGGGGTGGCCGAGCACACGCTGGACGATGGCCGGCGCATCTACCTGCTGGCCGAGGGGCGTCTGCTCAACCTCTCCGCCGCTGAGGGTCACCCGGCCTCGGTAATGGACATGTCGTTCGCCAACCAGGCGCTCTCGGCCGCCTACCTGGCGCAGCACGCGGGAGAGCTCGGCCCCCAGGTCTACGACGTGCCCGCGGAGATCGACCAGGAGGTGGCCCGGCTCAAGCTGGCCGCCCTCGGGGTGGGAATCGACACTTTGACCGAAGAGCAGAGGCACTACCTGCAGTCCTGGGAGCTGGGGACCAGCTGAACCCTGTGGTTGCCTGCGCCGCTCCGGCCCCGGGTACCATGGTTGTGACCCTTGGACAGGAGAAGGCTCGTGGCTGCAAGCGAGTGGCTTCCGGTGAGGGCAGGAGGTAGGCCGTGACCGAAGAGCCGTTCGGGCGCCTGTTCACCTCGGAGTCGGTCACTGAAGGCCATCCGGACAAGATGGCCGACCAGATCTCCGACGCTATCCTCGACGCGATCCTGGCCAAGGATCCCATGGCTCGGGTCGCCTGCGAGACGGCCCTGACCACTGGCACCGCCATCCTGCTGGGCGAGATCTCCACGGACTGCTACGTGGACATGACCAGGGTGGTGCGCCAGACCATCCGGGAGATCGGCTACGTCCGCGCCAAGTACGGCTTCGACTACGAGACCTGCGGGGTCATGCTCTGCATCGACGAGCAGTCGCCGGACATCGCGCGCGGGGTTGACCTGGGTGGGGCCGGCGACCAGGGGATGATGTTCGGCTACGCCTGCGACGAGACCCCGGAGCTGATGCCGGCGCCGATTCAGTTCGCCCACTCGCTCGCCCGTAGGCTCTCCGAGGCTCGCCGCGATGGGACGCTGCGCTGGGCCAGACCCGATGGCAAGTCGCAAGTCTCGGTGGAGTACGACCACCAGGGGATCCCGCGCCGGATCCACACCGTGGTGATCAGCGTGCAGCACGCCGAGGACGCATCGCACGCGGAGATCGAGGCGGGGGTGCGGGAGCACGTGGTGCAGGCGGCGATCCCCGAGTCGATGCTGGACGAGCGCACCCGAGTGCTGGTCAATCCGACCGGCCGCTTTGTGGTCGGCGGCCCCCAGGGCGACGCCGGCCTCACCGGCCGCAAGATCATCGTGGACACCTACGGCGGCTACGCCCGCCACGGTGGTGGGGCCTTCTCGGGCAAGGACCCCACCAAGGTCGACCGCTCTGCTGCCTACGGCGCCAGGTTCGTGGCCAAGAACTTGGTCGCTGCCGGGCTGGCGCGCCGGCTCGAGGTACAGCTCGCCTACGCCATCGGCGTCAGCACCCCCGTGTGGGTGGGGGTGGAGACCTTCGGCACCGAGGCGGTGCCCACGACCGAGATCCGGGCGCTGGTGGACGAGTACTTCGACCTGTCGCCCGGCGGGATCATCCGCGAGCTCGACCTGCGCCGCCCCCTGTACCGTCAGGTGGCTGCCTTCGGCCACTTCGGGCGCTCCGATCTGGACCTGCCCTGGGAGAGGACGCCCTACGCCGATGAGCTGGCCCGGCAGGCGGGGGTGGAGCGGCTGGCGGCGGGGGAGATGGCCAGCTGACAGGAGCAGGAGACCAGGGCCAGCTAGCCCCGCCGGCAGAGCTGGTCACGGTCATCCTGGCCGGCGGGGCCGGGACCAGGCTCTGGCCGTTGTCCCGCCAAGGAGCTCCCAAGCATCTCTTGCCGCTGGCCCCGGATGGTCGTTCCCTGCTTCGCCACGCCTTCCTGCGCGCCCGGGCGGCGGGCGGGGAAATCCTGGTGGTCAGCGCGGAGGCCCAGCGCGACCAGATCCTCAGCGAGCTCCCGGAGCTGGAGCCGTCCCGGCTGCTGCTGGAGCCGGAGCCGCGCGGAACCGGACCGGCCCTGGCCTGGGCGGCGCTGGAGGCTCTCAACTTGCGTCCAGGGGCGGTGATGGTCTCGCTCCACGCCGACCACTACATGCCGGACGAGTCGGCCACCCGGCGCGCTCTGGTGTCGGCCGCGCTCTGGGCCAAGCGGTCCGGACGGCTCATCGCGGTGGGCCTTCCGCCCAGCTGGCCGGCGCCGGGCTTTGGCTACATCGAGCGCGGCGCCCCGCTAGAGGCTCCCCCGGAGCTGCTCTCCGTGCTGCCGCTCTGGACCGCGTTGGGGTTCGTCGAGAAGCCCGGATCGGAGCAGGCCCGCGAGATGCTCGCCACCGATCGCTTTCTCTGGAACACCGGGCTCTTCGCCTGGCGGGCCGACCTGCTGCTGAGCGAGATGGCCCGGTTCGCCCCGGCCACCGAGCAGGCGGTACGGGCCGCGCTGGCTGAGGGCGGAGCGGGTCGCGACGCCTTCGTCCCAGCGTGGTCTCGGGTCCCCCCCGGGGTGGTGGAACGGCTGGTCCTGGAACGGAGCGAGCAACTGGGTGTGCTCCCCGTCGACCTGCGCTGGAGCGATCTCGGGTCGTTTTTGGACCTGCACCGGATCGCGGTCCAAGGGGGCCTCGGGGACAGCGCCGGCAACGTGGCCAGCGGCGAGGTGCTGCTGCTCGGAACGGAGGGGTCGATGGTCCGGGCCGAGTCGGGCCGGAAGGTGGTGCTGGTGCAAGGGGAGGCGATGCTGGTGGTCGACACCCCAGACGCTCTGCTCATCTGCCCGCTCGCCCAGGCGCAGCGGGTCTCGGAGGTGGTGGAGCGCCTGCGTCAAGAGGGACGCGGAGACCTCCTCTAGGCCGCTCTCCGCACCGAGGCTGGCGGGAAGCGCCAATACAATGGCCGGGGGCACCCCGGGGAGCAGGAGGTAGCGGTGGCGGCCGAGATCAGCTTCGGCACCGATGGCTGGCGCGGCGTGGTCGCTGACGACTTCACCTACGCCAACGTGCGGGCAGTGAGCCAGGCGGTGGCCGCCTACCTGGGCGGGTTCCCCCCAGAGGGACGGGTGGTGGTCGGCCACGACACTCGCTTCTGCGCCGAGCTGTTCGCGCGCGAGGTGGCCAGGGTTTTGGCCGCCAACGGCAGGCCGGTGACTCTCCTGGACCGGCCGGCGCCGACCCAGGCGTCGGCGTGGCTGGTGGTCGCCACCCACGCCCTGGGCGGGGTGGTGGTCACCGCCAGCCACAACCCGCCCGAGTTCAACGGGCTCAAGTACAAACCGGACTACGGGGGGTCGGCGTCGCAGGAAGTGGTGACCGAGCTGGAACGGCACCTGGCGCTGGTGCTCGCCGACGAGGCCTCGGTCCGGACCATGGCCTTTGACGACGCCCTTGCCTCGGGGCTGATCGAGTACACGGACCCGCGGTCTGCCTACGAGGAGCAGCTGGGCCGGATGGTGGACCTGGCGGCGATCCGGGCCGCGGGGCTGCGGGTGCTCCACGAGGCCATGTACGGCGCCGGCGCCGGCTACCTTGGCCAGGCCCTGCGCGGAGGCAAAACCGAGGTGGTGGAGCTCCACTGCGAGCGCAATCCCGGCTTCGGCGGCATGCACCCGGAGCCGATCCTCCGCTACATGCCGGAAGCCCACCAGAGGATGCTTCACGGCGATTTGGATCTCGGCATCGCCAACGACGGCGACGCCGACCGGGTTGGCATCTTCGACGAGCAGGGAGGCTTCATCGACCAGCTCGAGGTGGCCTCGCTGCTCCTCTGGCACCTCCTGGAGAACCGCGGCTGGCGCGGCCCCGTAGTGCGTTCTTTGACCAGCACCGGAAGGCTGGACCGCCTCGCCGAACGCTACGGCTGTGAGGCGGTGGAACTGCCGGTCGGCTTCAAGTACCTGGGTCCGGAGATGCGGGCGCGCGACGCCATTTTGGGCGCCGAGGAGTCGGGCGGCTTCGGGTTCCGAGGCCACATCCCCGAGCGGGACGGCATCCTCAGCGGGCTCTTCTTCGCCGAGATGATCGTCACCTGCGGCGAGCCGCTGAGCCAGATTCGCCAGCGGGTGCGCGAGCTGGTCGGCCCCAGGTCCTACAGCCGACGCGATCACCGCTACCCGAGAGACCAGTACCCGGCTGCCCGCCGCCGCCTCACCGAGCGCATGGCATCCCGTCCGGTGGAACGGGTGGCGGGCATGGCGGTCAGCCGCCGCCGGTCCGACGACGGCTACAAGTTCTGGTTCGACGACGGGTCGTGGGTGCTGGTGCGGATGTCGGGGACCGAGCCCCTGATGCGCGTCTACGGAGAGGCGGAGGACGAGGCCCAGGTCACCCGCCTGCTCGATGCCTTCGAGACCGAGCTGGGAATCACCGAGGCGGCTGGATGAGTGACGGAGGCTGCGCCCAGGACCACGCCCCCCAGCGCCGGGTGGACAAGCCCTGGGGGCACGAGATCTGGTTCGCGGTCACCGAGCAATACGCCGGCAAGATCATCCACATCGACGCCGGCGAGGAGCTTAGCTTGCAGTACCACCGGGAGAAGGACGAGGCCATCTACGTGCTCTCCGGAGAACTGGTGCTGACGCTCGACGGCGAGGACGGCGGACTGGCCAGCCACCGGCTACTGCCGGGCCAGTGCCAGCGGGTGGCCGCGGGCATGCGCCATCGCATGCGGGCGGTGAGCGACACCGAGCTGTGTGAGGTCTCGACGCCGCAGCTGGACGATGTCGTCCGGCTCGAGGACCGCTACGGACGGGTGTCGTGACGCGGCGGCCCGCGCCTGAGTTTGGGTCGAGTTCGACCGACTATCCCCACTATCCACAGCTGAACGTGGAAAACCGGCTTTGAGCGTGAGCTGGCGCCCAGGGGGGGCCGCTGCCCTGCGGCAGGACGCCAAGGCCAGTCTGGGCGTCTCCGAGGGGTTGGAGCAGCCCATGGTTCGCCTGTCTCCACCCCGGCTTCTGCTCTTCGCCGCCCTGTCGGCCGCGATCGTGGGCCTGTCCGGGTTCGGTCTTCTGCCCGACTGGGCCGCGGCCCTCTTGGACTTGGGAGCGATCGCCTGCTACCTGCTGGCGCTGCGCTCGGTGCTGCCGCGCTGGCCGCCGCTGCCCCTCATCGATTGGAGCCCGACCCACGGCATGGCCCCGGCCTTGCTGGTGCTGAGCACCTTCAGCTCCGCGGCCATCGCCTTGGTCTTGCGCCCGGGCCTGCCCTGGGCAGTGCTGGTGCCGCTGTGGGTGCTGCTGTCCCTGAGCGTCGGGCCGTGGCTGGATGGTAGCTGCGAGCATGGCGGTGGCCCCGACTGGGCGGCCGGAGCGCTCTCCGCGCTGGTGGTGGTGGCACCGGTGCCGATCCTCTTCCTGGCGCTCGGCACCGAGGTGGCGGCCCCGGTGCGCGCAGCGGCGGTGGGGGCGGTGTTGGCGGTGCCGAGCTGGAGACTGATCGTCATCTCCGGGGGTGGACCGGCGGCGCCCCAGCGGGCGCTGGCGGTGGTGCTGGTGCTGGCCGCCGCCGCCGGTGTTTCTGCGCTGCTCCCGGTCGCGCCCGCCATGCTCCCGGTGGCCATGCTCCTGGGCTGGTACGGGCTCTGCGGGGTCGCGGGTCGACGCAGCGCCACCGCGGTTGGCTTCGTGGTGCTGGCGTCCGCGCTGTTGGCGGTGGCGGCACCGGTTTGACACGGTGGCCCCGCCGAACCTGTAAACGCGGTAGGGTCGGGAAGATGGAGCCCGCTCTGCTCGGCCGGTGGTGGGGCGCCACCGGCATGCCTCCTCCTCCGCCGCTCGGCTAGCACTACCGGTCTTCAGCCGACTAGGCAGCACGTACCGGCCCGATGGCCGGAGGAGGAAAGCAGGTGACATCATCAGTCTCGACCCAGGAAACCGGGGTCGTCCCTGGCGGTGACGCGTCCGCCCGGTGGCGGGAGCGGGACCGCCGGGTGGTGGCCCCGGCCTACTCGCGCTACACGGACATCGTGGTCGCGGAGGCCGAGGGCGCCTACATCGTGGACGTCGATGGCCGCCGCTATTTGGACTTCGGCTGCGGCATCGCCGTAACCAGCCTGGGCCACCGCCACCCCGACGTCACCCGCGCCGTCCATGCCCAGGTCGACCGCTACTGGCACACCAGCGTGGTCACCGAGCACGAGCTTCTGGTGGAGGCGGCCGAGGCGGTGGCGGGCATCTGCCCGGAGCCGCTCAAGCAGGTGTTCTTCGCCAACTCCGGCGCCGAGGTGGTCGAGGGGGCACTCAAGCTGGCGCGCCGTGCGACCGGCAGGCAGGGCATCGTCTGCTTCGCGGGCGGCTTCCACGGCCGCACCTTCGGCGCCATGAGCGTCACCACCAGCAAGGTGCACTACCGAGAGGGCTACGCGCCCCTGCTGCCCGGGGTGCAGGTGACCCCCTACCCGTACTGCTTCCGGCGCTGCAGCCACGCGGCCAACGAGCCCTGCCCCATCGCCGCCGGGGAGCAGCTGGAGCAACTCTTCGCCCGGGTGGTGCCGGCACACGAGGTCGCAGCGCTGCTGGTTGAGCCGATCCAGGGCGAAGGCGGCTACGTGGTGCCTCCCCAGGGTTTCCTGCGCAATCTGCGGCGAATCTGCGACCAGCACGGCATTCTGCTGATCTGCGACGAGGTGCAGAGCGGAATGGGCCGCACCGGCCGCTGGTTCGCGTTCGAGCACGAGGCGGTGGTCCCGGACATCGTCACCGTGGCCAAGGCGCTCGGAAGTGGCCTGCCGATCGGAGCGATCGTGGCCTCCCCAGCGGTGATGCGGTCCTGGGACCCCGGCAGTCACGGCACCACCTTCGGCGGCAACGCCGTGTCCTGCGCCGCCGCCGTCGCCACCATCGACGTGATCCGCCGCGACGGGCTGCTGGCGCGCGCCGACGCCATCGGGGCGCGCATCCAGGAGCAGGCCCGGGGTTGGCAGCAGCAAGGCGAGGTGGCCGATGTCCGCGGACGAGGGGCGATGGTCGGCCTGGAGTTCATGGACTCCACCGGGCGCCCCGATGCCGAGCGCGTTGACCAGATCAAGGCGGACTGTCGCGAGCAAGGCATGGTGGTGCTCTCCTGCGGCGTGGACGACAACGTGATCCGGCTCATCCCCCCGCTCACCCTGAGCGACTCCGAGCTGGACCAGGGTCTGGGCATCCTGGGCGAAGCGGTCTCGACCGGCAGGGCGGTGCTGTGAGCGTCGGGTCGGGCGTGGCGCCGGTCGACTACGGGCTGCTGATCGACGGAGAGTGGCGGGCGGCCAGTGGCGGCGAGACCTTTGCCTCCCTCAACCCGGCTCGCCGGGACGAGGTGGTGGGGCGGTTCGCTCGAGCCACCGCCGAGGACGTGGACGCGGCGGTGGAGTCCGCCGCCGCCGCCCAACCCGGCTGGGGCCACACCCCCTGGCCGGTCCGGGCGGAGGTGCTGGCCAAGGCCGGCCGAGCGCTGGAGGAGCGCAAGGAAGAGCTGGCGCGGCTCATGACCCGCGAGATGGGCAAGGTGCTCACCGAGGCACGAGGCGACGTCCAAGAAGGCATCGACATGGCCAAGTACATGGCGGGCCAGGGGCGCAACCCGATCGGGGAGGTAGTGCCCAGCGAGCTGCGCCGCAAGCGGGCCTTCACCGAGCGGGTCCCCATCGGGGTGGTGGGGTGCATCACCCCCTGGAACTTCCCGCTGGCGATCCCCTGCTGGAAGCTGATGCCGGCGCTGCTGGCCGGCAACGCGGTGGTGTTCAAGCCGGCTGAGGACACCCCGCTGCTGGCGGTGCGCCTAGTGGAGATCCTGATCGAGGCTGGCCTTCCCCCCGGAGTGGTGAACCTGGTCACCGGCTTCGGCGCCGAGGCCGGCCAGCCGCTGGTGGAGCACCCCAAGGTCCGCGCCATCTCCTTCACCGGCTCCGTCGCCGTCGGCCAGCAGATTGCCGCCGCCTGCGGCCGCCTGGGCAAGCGGGTGTCGCTGGAGCTGGGCGGCAAGAACGCCATCCTGGTTACCGCCGACGCCGATCTCGAGCTGGCAGTGGACGGCGCCATCTGGGGCGGCTTCGGCACCAGTGGCCAGCGTTGCACTGCCACCTCCCGGCTGATCGTCGAGCAGCCGGTGCTGGAGGCTTTCACCGAGCGCCTGCTGGAGCGCGTGAGCAAGCTGCGCTTGGGCGACGGCCTCCAGCCGGAGACCGATGTCGGACCGGTGATCAACCAGACCCAGCTGGATCGCATCCACGGCTACACCGAGGTGGGCAAGCAGGAGTCGGCGCGCCTGCTCACCGGCGGGCAGGTGGCGGTGGATGGCGACCTGGCGCGGGGCAACTTCTACCAGCCCACCGTCTTCAGCGACGTGCGGCCCAACATGCGCATCGCCCAGGAGGAGATCTTCGGCCCGACCGTGGCGATCCTCCCCAGCCCCGACCTGGACCGAGCCATCGAGATTGCCAACGGCACCCACTACGGGCTCTCCTTGGCCATCTACACGAGGGACCTCCAGCGCGCGTTCCACGCAGTGGACCGCCTGGAGTCGGGGATCGTCTACGTCAACGCCCCCACCATCGGTGCCGAGATCCAGCTGCCGTTCGGCGGGACCAAGTGGACCGGCAACGGCCATCGGGAGGCCGGAACCACCGCGCTCGACGAGTTCAGCGAGTGGAAGGCGGTCTACATCGACTACTCTGGCCGGCTCCAGCGCGCCCAGATCGACAGCAGCGACTGACGTGATCGACTTCAGCCTCAGCCCGGAGCAGCTCCAGTTTCAGGAGCTGGTGCGGGATTTCGCCGCCCGCGAGCTGGCCCCCGAGGTGGCCCGTCGGGACCGCGAGGCGGAACCCGACCCCGAGTTGTTCGCGCGGCTGGCCCAGCTCGGCCTGCCCGGGGTCTGCATCCCCGAGCGCTACGGCGGGGCGGGCCTGGACTGGATCTCTCTGGGTCTGGCGTGCGAGGAGCTGGAGTATGTGGACGCCTCCTGCCGGACTGCCCTGTCCGTGCATGCGGGGCTGTGCCTCACCGGCATCTACCAGTGGGGAGACGAGGAGCAGAGGCAGCGGTTGCTCCCTCCTCTGGCCGAAGGGCGCCACCAGGGCTGCTTCGGCCTGACCGAGCCCGACGCCGGTAGCGACGTCCGCGCCCTGCGCACCCGCGCCCACCGCACCGAGGGGGGCTACCGGCTGCGGGGCCAGAAGGTCTGGATCTCGATGGGCGACCGCGCCGAGGTGCTGCTGATCTTCGCCACCCTGGACCCGTCGGCAGGGGTGCGGGGGATCACGGCGTTCGCGGTCGAACGCAGCCTGGCCGGACCCGGGCTGCGCACCGAGCCGATCAAGCACAAGTACGGCCTGCGCGCCAGCGACACCGCGGTCGTCTATCTGGACGATGCTTTGGTGCCGGAGTCCAACCGCATCGGGGAGGAGGGGGAGGGCTTCAAGGTGGCCATGAGCTGCCTGGACAGCGGGCGCTTCTGCGTCGCCAGCGGGGCGGCGGGCACCATCCGTGCCTGCCTCGACCTGTCTGCCCAGTACGCCAGGGCCAGGCAGGTGCAGGGAGAGGAGATCGGGCGGTTGCAGCTGGTGCAGCAGATGATCGCCGGGATGGCGCGCGACTACGACATCGCCCGCCTGCTCTGGCTGCGGGCCGGGTGGCTCAAGAACCGGGGGGAGCGCAGCTCGCGCGAGTCCGCCCTGGCCAAGTGGGTGAACAGCGAGCGGGCCAACCGCTGCGCCGACGACGCCCTGCAGATCCACGGCGCCACTGGATTCAGTGAGGAGTGCGCGGCGGCCCGCTACTTGCGCAACAGCCGGGCGACGCTGATCTACGAGGGGACCCGCGAGGTGCAGACGCAGCTGGCGGCCGAGTACGCGCTGGGATATCGCGTCGACCGCCAGGTCCGCCGCCCGCTACCCGGATGGCCGGGCTGAGCGAACCCATCCGGCCGCTGCCCGAGGTGCTGGAGGCCGGCTGGAGCGAGGGTCGCCTCGACCGCCCCCAGGGATGGCTCCGGTACGCCACTGCCGGCCAGGGTCCGCCGCTCGTGCTCTGCCATGGTTTCATCGGTTCCGCCGAGAATTTCGAGACCTGGGTGCCCCGGTTAGCCGGCCGGTGCCGGCTGGTGATCCCCGACCTGCCCGGTTTCGGCTCGTCCGATCCGCTGCCGGAGCGCCACACCAGCCGGGCGCTGGCGTCGGAGGTGGTGGCGCTCACCGAGCGGCTCGGGGTGGAGCGGTACCGCCTGGGCGGCCTATGCCTGGGGGCCGATGTCGCCCTGGAGGTGCTCGCGATGGCGCCCAGGCGGGTCGAGGCGCTGCTGCTGCACACCCCGCTCCTCGACCCGGGCATGCTCCGGACCGCTTTCCGCTGGCAGGTGACCGCCGGGACCACGAGGGGGCTGTTCGAGCTGGTCTCGATGCTGGGACGCCGGCGCTGGCTGGCCGACCTCTACCGGCGGATGGCGGTCGAGGGCAACGCCGCGGTGGACCGGCGGGCGGCGGAGGTGAACTTCCGCAACCAGGTGCGGGCCTCGCCGCGGGCGGCACGGGAGTGGCTGCGCGAATCGCTCCATCTCCAGTTCACCGACCTGCTGGGCGGCTGGACCGGACCGGTGGCGGTGCTGGCCGCTGGCGACGACCGCATCCTCAACCTGGCGCGCCTGGCGCGCTTCTGCGCCGCCCGCCCCAACACGACCCTGGACGTCATCGCCGCCGCCGGCCACGGTTGGACCGAGGAGTTCATGGCACGCCAGCTGCTGGTGCTGGAACGGTTCCTCGACGAGGGTGCCGCCGCTGGAGCCGCGTGAGCGAGCGGATCACCGCCTTCTTGGCGGTGCGGATTCCCGCCCCGGTCAGTGCGGAGCTGGAGCGGTTCGCCGGCCGGCTGGGGGCGCTTGATCCGGCCGTCAGGCCGGTCCGGGCCGACGGCTTCCACCTGACGCTCGCCTTCCTGGGCACGGTCGGGCGCGAACGCCTAGAAAGCGTGCGGGAGGCAGCGGCCCAGGCGGCCTCGGGGTCGGTTCCTTTCACCGTCGGACTAGCGGGATTGGGCTGCTTTCCTGCGCACGGCCGGCCCCAGGTGGTCTGGATGGGGGTGGAGCGCGGCGCAGGCGGTTTGGCCTCGCTGGCCGCAGCCCTGCTTGCTACCCTGCGCCAAACTGGCTGGGACCTTGAGGACCGGGCTTTTCGCGCTCACTGCACGCTGGCGCGGGTAACCCGGGCCCTGCCGCCTTCGGCCCGCCACCAGCTCACCGAACCGGTGCTGCCCGCGCCCCACCAATCCCCCCTCGCCTTCGTCGCCGACCGGATTTGCCTGATGGGCTCTTTGCCGGTTGCCGGCGGGCCCAACCGCTATCCCAGCCTCGGCGAGTGGCGGCTGGGGGTTACGGCCTGACTCGGGCTCACCACTCAAACGGTCGGCCGTACCAATCGTGCAGCCTTGGGTAGACGCCCTCCTTGAGGAGGCGCCGTGCGCGGCGCTCGAACGCCTCGATTTCGCTGGAACGGAGTAGGGGCTTCAAGTTCCGGCGCAGGCAGCTCATCCGCTCTCGGTGGTCGAGCATCGACCTCAGGGCGGCCAGGTCCTCAGCGTCCACCTCCGACCCGCCCAGCTCCAGGAGGGCGGTGCGCAGCTTGAATTCGGTGTGGAAGGTCACGCCGTGGTCGATGGCCTTGAGGCGGCCGGCGGTGTCGGTGAGCAGGTGGGCCCGCTTGCGGTCGGCGTTGTTCACCACGACGTCGAAGACCGCCAGCCGGCGCAGGCTGCGCTCCAGGCCGGCTCGATCCAAGACCAGATCGGCGGGCGGGTCGTAGACGTACTCCTGCATCGAGCCGACCCCGAGGGGAGCGTGGTTCCGCAGCACTGTCTCCGGCAGCAGATCCCAGCCGAGCGCCCGGTCCACCGCCGCGGCGGCCACCTCCCGCCGGTGGAGGCTGCCGTTGGGGAAGTCCCAGAGGGGGCGCTCGCCCCGCGCAGGCTTGTAGATCGCCAGCTGCTCCCCCCACTCGGTTCCGAGCCGCGCCTGGAACACGGCGTTGCTTCCCCAGGGGATGCGCTGCAGGTCCAGGACCGGTGCCTCGGCGAGGATCCGGGCCTGGTCGTGCGCCGGCGGCGTAGGGGTGGCGGGCGGGGACATAAGATTCAACCTAATCCTGCCTGGTTATCCCGGCGGAGCTGCCGGGCCCGGGCCTGGTCGATGCATCGATTCGCAGTGAGGTCACCGACTTGGTCGCAGGTCTAGAACACTTCCTCAGCAGCGCAGGCTACGCCGCGATCTTCCTGCTCACCGTGGCCCAGTGCTGCGGCTTCCCCGTCTCCAGCGAGGTGGTGCTGCCCTTCACCGGCGTGCTGGTGGCCTTGGGCACCTTGAGCCTGCCGCTCGCCATCATCGTGGCGCTGGTTGGCGAGCTGGTCGGCGCGATGATCTCCTACGGGCTGGGGATCTGGGTGGGCCGTGAGGCGCTCTTGCGCTGGGGGGCGCGCTTCCACCTGCGGGAGAGCCACCTGCAGGCGGCGGAGCGCTTCTACCAGCGCCGGGGGGTGGTGGCGGTGGCCGTGGGCCGGATCACCCCCGTGATCCGCAGTTACACGAGCTACCCGGCCGGCTTTGCCGAGATGCCCCTGATCAAGTTCATCCCCGCCACCTTGGTGGGTGCGGTGGTATGGGACACGGCGCTGATCGTGGCGGGCATGGAGCTGGGCAAGCACTTCTCCCTGATCGGCAAGGTGATCAAGCCGATCGAGTACATCGCCGCCTTCGCCATCATCGTGCTGATCCTCTACGGGCTCTGGCGGTACATCAACCGGCCGGCCACCCAACTTCAGGAGCGGGACTAGACCTCCAGGTCCGCCCAGGCCCGCCGCGCACGGTTAGCTAGCCGAATCAACAGCGCCCAGCGTGACACGGGCGCCGCCAGGCGGCGTTATCAAGGGCAGGCAGCCAGCCTTTCGCCAGCTTCGGGCTGGCTGAGAGCCGGCCTCAGCTCCCGCGGGAGCGTCCGTGTGAGGGGCAGAGATGCAAGCTTCGGCCGCGCTGCGGTCTCGGCCGGCGCCAGACCGGCGCCAGACCGCAGCAGGTCAGCCGCGCCGGTCGGGCGCGGCTGACCTGATCCGAGCCGTCGCGGTTGTTCTGGTGGTGTTGATCCACGCCGCCTCCTGGGCCAATCCCAGTGGCGAGGGCGGTCCCTTTTACTCCGACCTGATGCTGCTGGCGCGGGTGGCGCTGCCGCTCTTCGTGATCCTCAGCGGCTACCTCTTGGGCCGTTCGTGGCTGGTTCGAGGCGCTGACCAGCGCTTCTGGTGGCGTCGGATTCGCCGGACCCTCTTGCCGTGGACGGCGTGGGCGGTCGTCTACTTCTGGGCGACGGTCGGTTTGACCGGTATGTCGCCCGATCCGGCCCGCACCTGGGGATGGTGGGCGGGGGGAGCCGGCCACCTCTACTTCTTGCTGCTGATACCCCAGCTCTACCTGCTGATGCTGCTCTGGCCTCGGGGCGGACGCCGAGCTACGGTTGCGCTGGCGGCCTGCCTGCTGATCCAGGTAGGCCTGCAGCTCACGCGGGTGATGGTTGCCCCCGCGAGCCCCGTCGGAGCGGTGCTGCTGAACTATGGATTCGAGTTCGGTCCACTTTGGATCGGCTACTTTGCGCTGGGGCTCTGGGCTGCTCCCCGGCTGCGCGAGCTGAGGTGGCCGCTCTGGGGCGGTGCGGTGACTTGGTGCGCCGTTCTCCTGAGTTCCGCCCTGCTTTTGGTCGACCCGCTAGGACTGGTGGCTCGCAGCTGGGGCCCGTGGGTCGGAGGTACCGGAGGGTTTCTTCGGCCCTCACTGTTGCCGCTGTCCGTGAGCCTGTGGCTGGGGCTCTGGTGGGCTGCCCCCCGGCTCCTCAACCCGCGGCGGGGCCAGCTCGGACGGGGAGTGGAGTCGGTGAGTCGCCATGCACTGGGCATCTACATCATTCACCCGCTGTTTCTTTTCGGTCTGGGACCTCTTCTTGAGGACACGCCCAGACCGCTCAACCTGCACCAGACCTGGCCGGGCTCGCTGCTGCCGGTGTTGGTGCTGGCGGCTTTCGCCTTGGGCGCAGCCTGGGCGAGCTCGGCACTGCTCCAGCGCTTTCGCCCCACCGCCTGGGCGATCGGGGAGCCGGCCCGCTCACAGATGGCCGCGTCTTGATCGGTAAGCATCAAGCGCCCGATCGGAGATCGCGCTAAGGATGTCTTAAGGTTCGGCGGCTGCGCCGGTGGCTACCGTGGCCCTCGGAATCAAGGGGGTGTGCGGTTGGTCTTGGGATGCTGAGCGCTTCTTCGATCCGGGTTGTCGCGGTAGCCTCGCTGGTGGCTGCCCTGGCTTGGAGTCCGATCTGGTCGGCGACACCCGCCCGGGCGGCCAGCAAGTTGCTACCGGTCTCCCAGAACTGCTCCGGCGTGAGCGCGTTTCCCAGTCCCGGTACCCGGACGGCTTCGGCCAGCAGCCAGCTGAGTTTCCGCGGCCGGTCTGCGGCGGCCATCAGAACTCGGGTGGTGTCGGTGACCGGCGCCAAGACCGGTCGGCACACCGGCCGGTGGGTGGCGGACTCCGACGGCCAGGGTGTGAGCTTCTACCCCCACACCCCCTTCGCCGCCGGGGAGACTGTGACGGTCGTCACCCACCTGCCGATCTGCGGCAGCTCCAGCACCTACCACTTCTCGGTCGCCCGCCCGCCCGGTCAGCTGGCACCTTCGTCGCCGCGGCCGCCCTCGCCGCCGGTAGCCCAGCCAACCACCACCTACGTCTCGATGCCGGGCGTGCAGGTGCCAGACCTCAAGGTGGTGAAGACCACCTCGCTGGCGGGCGCCGACATATTTGAGACGCCCACCGGCGGCACCAAGCTGGGTGGCCCGGAAATCGTGAACCAACAGGGTCAGCTGGTGTGGTTTGCGCCCCTGCCGGCGACATTCTCTGCCACCGACCTGAAGGTGGAGACCTACAAGGGGAAGCCGGTGCTGACCTTTTGGAAGGGGCAGATAGACCCCAGCGGCCACGGACTGGGCGAGGACATCATCATGAACTCCCACTACCAGGTGGTGGCGACCATACACGCGGGGAACGGCTACCAGGCCGACCTGCACGCGTTCCGGCTGGGGGCGCACGGGAAGACCGCCTGGCTCACGGCCTACAGCGAGGTTGGCTGGAACTTGAAGTCGGTCGGCGGTTCGTCACGCGGCGCCGTCTGGGACTCCATCGTTCAGGAGGTCGACATCGCCACCGGCAACGTCCTCTTCGAGTGGCACAGTCTGGACCACGTGGCTCCCAGCCGCTCTTACATTTCATTCTCAAACACCGTCCCCTACGACTACTTCCACGTCAACGCCATCTCGCCTCTCGGGTCGAAGACGGTGGTGATCTCGTCGCGCAACACCGATGCCGTCTATGCGGTGGACAAGTACACCGGCGGTGTGCTCTGGACCCTCGGGGGCAAGAAGAGCAGCTTTCACATGGGCAAGGGAACCGTCTTCAGGTTGCAGCACGACGCGGCGATGCGCAACGTCAACACCATCTCCATCTTCGACGATGAGGACGCCCCTCCCACCAAGCTACCCGCCCGCGGCATCGTCATCCATCTCAATTACCGCACCCACCGCGCCACTTTGGAGCGACTGCTCACACTCGGCTCGATCAAGGTCCCTTATGAGGGCAACGTGCAACTCCTGCCCAACGGCGGGGCGTTCATCGGGTGGGGGGCCGGCGGTGCCACCTCGGCCTACACCGCCAGTGGCAAGCTGACCCTGGACATGCAGTACGCGTCGCCGGCGGTCGCCAGCTACCGGGCGTATGTCTACAAGTGGGTGGGCCAGCCCTCGACGCCGCCCGCCATCGCGGTCGAGCCGAGCGGCTCCGGCCTCACCGTCTACGCCAGTTGGAACGGCTCGACCCAGACCAAGTCCTGGGAAGTCCTAGGCGGGAGCAGCGCGGGGTCGCTGCAGCCGATGGGCAGCGCCCCCAGCCGCGGATTTGAGACTCAGATCCCGGTCACCGGCTCGCCCGCGATGCTCCAGGTGCTGGCTGAGGGGGCGCACGGGCAGATCCTCGGCCGCTCCGCGGTGGTCACCGCGCCCGCCTGACGGCGGCATGAGGTGCAGGAGCGGCGGCTTGGTCTCCCGGGTGATGGCGGCAGAAGTGGTCGGTGCCAGCCTGAGCTAGCTGAGGTTGAGTCTCCGGCCCGAGGGGTAACGACCCGAGGGATAGGCGCGCCTGGCACTCTCAGTACGACGATCCCCGCAGCACCCTCTCCCGGCGCCTCGGGCGGGCTCAAAGCCGGCGGTTGGCACGCAACACCCGCAGGGATTCGACGGTCACGTACCCGCGCCAAGCACGCGCCGCAACCGGCGACCACGCAGGCCAGTTGAAGTGCCACCCTCCGTCCTCCGCCTGAGATCGCGCCAGGTGGGTGAGGTGTGCTTCGATCGTGTCGCGATCGAAGACTCGTCTCGCCAAGGAGTCCGGCTCCGGAGCGTAGTTGAGCGGACCGTGAACCTCGCCAGGCGCTTCTGGGTCGAGGGCGACCAACTCTGAATTGAGGAGAATCTCGCCCACCCCCTGGAAGGCCGCCTGGGCCCGCTGCCGGTCAGGCACGTGCTGTAGAAAGCGGAGCAGCCCATACATGTCGTAGGGATTGGGATCGGCGAGGCGATCGATCTGTGACCAGAGCAGCTCGGTGGCGCGCTCCAGCCAGTCGTGCTTAACAGCCCGCGCGAGCAGGCTGCTGGCGATCTGGCCAGTCGCTGCCAACGACATTGGCCTTCCTTCCTGGAACACCCACCAGGGCGCGTGCGGCCAGGCGGCGATGGTGGGTTCGGTGAACGCGGCGCCACCCTCAAGCGGCTGGTGGGCCTCGAGCCAGTCGCAGGCGCCCTTGGCGACCTCCTCGTCCCAGGCGTCGAACTGGTCGAGGACGCGCAGGGCGAACTCGATCGCCAGCGGCTGCGTCGCCGGACAGCGGCCATCGGGCTCAAGAGCGTGGCCGAAACCGCCGTCGGGATTGCGATAGGCCAAGACCGCATCCCTGATCGGCTGGGCGGCACCGCCAGCGCAAAGGCGCTCGAAGCACCTCCACTCCAGCACCCGAGCGTTAGAGGCCAGGAAGCGAGCAGCGGATTCCAGGTCGGGTTGGTCTTTCATAGACGACATGCAAGCGCGCGGCCGGCAGCGCCGTCTTGAAGAATTCGGCCACACTGAAAGGATGGACTGGACGCCGGGCTACCGGGAGTGGACGGTGCCCGAGATGTCCAGTCGAGGGATTTCATGCCTCTGGGTCAGGGTTGTCGGTCCCCAAGCCTGGTCGACCGCCATGGTGTTGCCTGACGCCTGTGTCGACCTAATTTGGCAGATGGGACGGGGCGTCTTCGTGGCGGGTCCGGACACCGGCCCGGCACCTGTGCTTCTCGGCCCGGGCACTGTGATGGTGGGTGCCAGGTTCGCTCCGGGGGCGGGTGGCCCGGCGCTGGGCGTGTCGCTCGCGAATCTCCGGGATCTTAGGGTCGAGCTTCGTGCCCTGGGTCGCGACCGCTCGGCCGATTTGCCACCCGATCTGCCGCCAGCCACGGCGCTGCGGGGACTGGCCACGGTGGCCTTTTCCTGGGCGGACCGGTATCCCGCGGATTCTCTGGTGGTGGCGGCAGCTGCGCTGCTGGGGGAGCCGCGGACCCGGGTGGGTGAGCTGGGCCGACTCCTGGGTGTGAGCGAGCGCCAGCTCCGGCGCCACTTCGACGCGGCCGCCGGATACGGTCCCAAGACACTTCAGCGAGTGCTGCGCTTCCAGCGCTTTCTCGCCCGCGTCGGCTCCGATGCGCGCGCGCCCCTAGCCGCCCTGGCTCTAGATGCTGGCTACGCTGACCAAGCGCATCTGACGCGCGAAGCTGCTGAGCTCTCTGGCCGTACTCCCTCTGCCCTGGCGGCCCTGGTCGCCGCCGAGCGTGAAGCCAGGCGTCAACAGACCGTTGCTCAGCCCTGAAAATGGTCGTGGTGGCGCTGAAATGGTGCGCCCAGGAGGATTTGAACCCCCGCTCCCAGATCCGTAGTCTGGTGCTCTATCCGGGCTGAGCTATGGGCGCCTGGAGCACGATTGTACCCAGAGCCTCTAGGAAACCGGCCTCAGCGCTGTCGTTCGAGCGCCCGAGTGGCTGCGATCCGGCAACCGAGTTGATCCAGCGCAGCGTCAAGTTCTTCTCGCAGATGATCGTCGAAGGTCACCGGATGGTTGTCCAGATCACGCAGCAGCGCCGACAGCTGCAGAGCCTTCTGCTCGATCTTGGCAACTAGCTCGCGCGAGTGGGGAATTGCCGGGGCCGCCCGCCCAACAATCTCCAATCCCAAGCCCTCCGTGCCTGGTTGGTCGTCTGGGCACCGCTGCGGTGCCGCTATCGCCATGCTAGCTGCCGCTCCGGCGCTCGCGAGCCAGCGAGGCGTCAGCAAAGCTGGCATCGAGGTCGCAGCCGGTCACTAAGGGGATGCCGCCGGCGTGGGCGTGAGGATGGGGGTGGCGCTGGCGGCGGGCGTTGGGCTGCTGGTCGGCGTTGGGCTGCTGGTGGGCGTGGGCGACGGGGACGGTGTCGGAGACGTCGTCGGGGTTGCGCTCGGCGACGGGCTGTGCCGGGGTCGCGGCGTCGGGCTCGCCCGCCGGACCGGGGCCGGGCTGGGCGGC
>JBJKSO010000074.1:0-2664 GCA_046703825.1 Candidatus Dormibacteria bacterium | reverse complement strand
GTGGCGATCCCTCACCCGGAGCCTGCCCAGTGGTAGGCCACGGGTGAACGACCAAGAACACCCGAAGGAGAGGGACCGCCGTGAGCAACACCTACCAGAAGAAGTCCCGCCGTGCCCAGCCTGGCCCGGTGGCGGCGGAGGTCGCCGTCCCGGAGCAGGTGGCGGTGTCGATGGCCGAGATCGCCGGGGCGGCGAAGGAGGGCCTGCTGGCGCTGGCCGTCGGGACCGGCTTGCAGGTGATGGCCGCGATGTTCGCTGAGGACGCGGCCCGGCTGTGTGGGCCGGGCGGCAAGCACAACCCAGAGCGGGCCGGGTACCGGCACGGCGCCGGGGCTGGGTCGGTGACCCTGGGCGGGCGGCGGGTACCGGTGACCCGGCCCCGGGTGCGGGCCGCGGACGGGTCCGGGGAGCTGCACCTGCCCAGCTACGACCTGTTCTCCTCCACCGAGGTCCTCGGGCAGATGGCGCTGGAGCGGATGCTCGCGGGGCTGTCGTCCCGCCGGTATGTGCGCGGCCTGGAGCCGGCCGGGCAGGCTGTTGAGGACGCCGCCACGGCCACCAGCAAGTCGGCGGTCTCCCGCCGGTTCGTCGCCGCCACCGAGACCGCGCTTGCCGAACTGATGAGCCGTCGGCTCGACGGGCTGGACCTGGTCGCGTTCATGGTGGACGGGGTGCACTTCGGCGAGCACACCTGCGTGGTGGCGCTGGGCATCGGCATCGACGGCACGAAGTACCCGCTGGCGGTGGAAGAGGGCTCGACCGAGAACGCCACGCTCGTCACTGATCTGATCACCGGGCTGCGCGACCGGGGCCTGGACGTCACCAGCCCCATCCTCGCGGTACTTGACGGGGCCAAGGCCCTGTCCAGCGCTGTCAAGAAGGTGTTTGACCAGCCGCTCATCCAAAGGTGTCAGCAGCACAAGATCGCCAACGTGAGGGACAAGCTGCCCGAGAAGCTTCGCGCGGTCACCGAGAAGCGGATGCGCCAGGCCTACCACGCCGAATCAGCGCTGAAAGCCGAAGCCGAGCTCGAGGCGCTGGCACGCGAACTGGGCAAGACCCACCCTGGCGCCGCGGCGTCGCTGCGAGAAGGCATGGCGGAGACCCTGACCATCCTGCGGCTGGGCGTGCCACCCACGCTCGCACGGACGCTGCGCTCCACGAACAGCATCGAATCAATGATCGAGATCTGCCGGGAGCACTCCAAGAACGTCAAGCGCTGGCGGGACGGGACCATGGCGCTGCGTTGGTGCGCCGCCGGGATGCTTGAAGCCGGCCACCAGTTCCGCCGCGTCAACGGCCACCTGCACCTGCCGAAACTCCGCGCCGCGCTCCAAGATCACTTCAAGAATGTCAGTGCCGCGAGCCACAATGGGGACCAGAAAGCGGCATGATGATCATGGGGACCGCCACCGAAGTTCTACGAGACTCGGGACAACCTCCCGATCCGGCGTGCCGGCCGCTGGCCCGGGTGACCAGCGCCGGTCAGCGCCACGACTCCCTGGCCTTCGAGCCGCTGATGCAACGGCTGTCGATCGCCCGCCGGGGCCGCGGCCGGCCCCGCACCCGGCCGGGGCGGGTACTGGGTGACAAGGCCTGCTCCTCCAGCGCGATCCGCTCCCACCTGCGCAGCCGCTCCATCAAGGCCACCATCCCCGAACCCGCCGACCAGGCCCGCCACCGGCACCGCCGCGGCAGTCAGGGCGGCCGCCCGCCCGCCTTCGACCCGGCCGCCTATAAGCAGCGCAACACCGTTGAGCGTGCCTTCTGCAAGCTGCGCCAGCACCGCGCTGTGGCCACCAGGTACGACAAACGCGACTTCGTCTGGCGCGGCACCGTCGACGTCGCCTCGATCAGAATCTGGCTCCGCGACCCCGTCCCATGATCTACGGGACAGGCTCTAGCCTGCCTTCTTGGCACGTACAGCCTTCGGTCGGGGGGTCGGCTCGTGGTACCAGAGCCCGGCAGCGCGCATAGACTTCGCCAGGTCATTACGGATGGCGACCATGGTCCGACGGACCGCCTCCATAGAATCGATTAGCAGTTGGTGGACATGGTCGGCATCGGCTTCCGGGTCGAGCACAGGGCGTGACCTCGACATCCGCCTGGGGCGTTCCCCGGTAAGTGCCTCGAACAGCACTGCCCCGAGTGAGTACAGATCGCTCCGATGGTCGAAGGGCTCTCCTGCGGCTTGCTCGGGCGCTTCGTAGGCTTCGGTAGTCGGGGGCAAACTAACCGGCTGCAGGGCCTCTCCTTGGCGGATTGCCGAGTCAAAATCTCCCAGGTGAGCCCCACGCCGTTCATCCAGCCAGATGTTTCCGGGGGCGATGTCACGGTGGATGAGACCCAGCTTGTGCACGTGTACCAGGGCCCGCGCCAACTGCCGGCCGAGTTGCATGACCTCCTCAGCGGAGAGCTGCTTTCCGCGTTCGGCGCGCTTTGCGAGGTAGGAGCGCAGGGTTCCGCCCCGCAGGTAGTCGAAGACCAGATACTCGGTACCCTCGACGATCCCCCAGTCATGGAAGGTGACGACGTTGTCGTGGGTTCCGGCTTGCGCCAGCGCCGCCGCCTCGCGCCGCGTTCCCTCCGGATCAAGGTGTACGGCCGCCGGCCTGATCAGCGCGAGAGCGACCTGCCGGGGGAGCAGCGTGTCCTCTGCCAGAT
>JBJKSO010000073.1:0-9518 GCA_046703825.1 Candidatus Dormibacteria bacterium | reverse complement strand
GGCGTCGGTGATCAACACGGTGGTGCGTGAGGCCGGCAGCGCCGTCGACGTCCACATAATTTCGCCGATCTCGCGCCGAAACCGTCAGGAGGAGGCCGGAGGGGAACGGGGCGCACCGCGCCGAGCTCTCTGGCAGCGCAGCCCCGGCGAGCGCCTGAGAGGAGCCGGGGTCGGCCTGCTCGGGTTGTTGATCTTCACCGGCGGCCTATTCGCTGTGAGGGCGCAGGTCCCGGTTTCCGGGGCCGCCTTCGCGCTGCTGCTGCCGGTGCTCGCGGCCGGCTACTTCGGCGGTCCGCAGGCGGGGATCGCCACCTTGGTGCTGGCGCTACTGGATCTGGAGCTGGTGTTCGTGGCCACTGTCTCCGGGCGCAGCCTGGCCGGGGTGGCGGCCCTGGTGGCGGTGATCGTGCTACTGGCGGCCGGGCTCGCGGTCGCCCGGCTCGGATCGCTGGCCCGGACCCGCGCGCGCGCCGCCGTCCGCGCCGACCGCGACCTCGAGGTGGTGGCCACCGCGGTCAAGCTGCTGCGGGAGGAGCACCACCCGGTCGGCGCGCTGCTGCGCCACATCCAGTCCAGCCTGGGGGTGAGTGGCGTGTCGGTGATCAGGACTGCCGACGAGGGCTGGGTGGTCGAGGCCACCGGAGGCGAGACGGCGCCGCGCTTGCCGGAGGAGACCGCTGCCACCGTGGCCCTTCCCAATGGTCGGGTCCTCGCCCTCGGCGAGCGCTCGCTGCCCGAGCGCCAGGGGCCCTTGGTCGAAGCGCTGGCCAGCGTGCTCGGGCTGGCTCTGGAACACCAGCACCTGCTGAGAGAGGCGCGTCTCGCGTCCTCCCTCGCCCGGGGCAACCAGACCCGGACGGCCCTGCTCGAGCAGGCGGACCGGTTCGTGCGGGTGCCGCTGGACGCGCTGCGAAGCTCCGCCACCAAGCTGCTGGCCGGCAATAGCGCCGGCGAGAGGGATGGGCAGCTCACCGGGCTGCTCCGGGAGGTGGAGCGGGTCACCTCGATCGCCGACAGCCTGGCGGAGCTGAGCCGGATAACCGCCGGAGCGCTGGTGGTGCAGCCCCGCCCGGTCAGCCTGCGCAGCCTGGTGCGCAACGCCGCCCGTGAGCTGGACCCCCTGGCCGAAAGCCTGGAGCTCCACCTGGCCGCCCAGCAACTCGAGGCCAAGGCGGATCCCGAGCTGCTTCGCCAGGCGTTGCGGACGGTGCTGCGCGCCGCGCTCAACGCCTCGCCTGCCGGGGAGACGGTCCGGGTGGCGGTGGGCGCCGTGCCCGGGGAGGCGGAGCTCCGGGTCGTGGATCGAGGATCCGGGCTGGAGCAGCAGGCGGGCGGGGAACCGCTGCGGCCGTTCGCCAGGCGGGAGCCGGCGGGGATCGAGGACGACCTCGGTCTGGCGGTGGCCAAGCTAGTCGTCGAGGCCATGCGCGGCGAGCTCAGCGCCGAGGACACGCCCCAGGGCGGTGTGACCATGGTGCTGCGCCTTCCGCTGACTCTCCCCCGGGACCAGCGGCCGGCCCCCCTCGAGGTGACCGGTGACTCCCTGGAAATGGGCCCGCCGCCCCGGGAGGGACCAGGGCGGCGGGGTCCGTCGGGTGCGGAGCCGACGGAAGGAGGGAGAGAAGGGGTTCCACGGACGGGTTCAGCGAACCCGCCGGAACCGACGCGAGACTAGCGCGACCGCGGTTCATAGTCAGGTGGCGTCACCGGACCGCTACCTCCGTCACCGTTTGGTCATCTCGATGTGCTCCAACTGGGGCGATCTCCGGGGCCGACCCGTGCTAGATTCGCCCGATGGCGGGTTTCTGGCTTGCCAGGGGCATCCCCGCGGCCGCCGTCCTGCTGCCCCTGGGGTTGGTGCTGGCAGCCTGCAGCAGCAGCCCCAGCCTGATCCCTCGCGGGGCCCCGTCTAGACCGGCCCACTGTGCATCCCGGCAGGGATCGGCCGGAGGCACCTCCGGCTGCCGACCGCGGGCCACCAAGCTCTTCCTCCTGACCCAGCACGTTCAGGGAGAGCTCAAGGTACCGCCCGCCTCCATCCGCTGCTCCCGGGGCGACAGCGTGGTCACCGTCAGTGGGACGCTCGGCGGCGTGCCCTTCACGCTGCGGCTCAGCCACCTGCACCCTGGTCAGACACTCACCTTCCCGCCCCCGGCTGCGGGATTCTCCGACCAGGTGAGCTGGGACCTGGGCGGCCCCAGCCCGGCCACCTACCTGGCCGGCTACCGCGACGGCACGGTGCAGGGGATAGGCTCGCTGAGCGTCAGCGCCAATGGGCGTTCGGGCCAACTGAACCTCAACGTGCCCTACCCGGTGGGCGCGTCGCCGCAGAACAGCTACGTCAACGGCGTGCTCAACGAAGACGTCAACAGCTCGAGCCTGAAGGGCTCGTGGGCATGCCCTGAGTGAGCTGAGCGCTCAGACGTCGATGTCGGACATGTCCCGGTAGCGCGGGCCGGCAGTGGCGCCGGGCGGGAAGGCGCTGTCCAGCTCGGCAACGTCCGCGGCGCTGAGCTCGATCTCGGCGGCAGCGGCGTCCTCGTCGACGTAGCTGGGGCGCTTGGTCCCGGGGATGGGGACGATGTCCGGCCCCTTGTGCAGCAGCCAGCCGATCGCGAGCTGGGAAGGTGTCACCCCGCGCTCCCGCGCAACCTGCTCCACCCGCTCCAGCGCACTCTGGTTGCTGTAGAAGTTCTCGCCCTGGAACCGCGGCCCGCGGCGGCGGCTGTCGTCCTCAGCAAACTGCTCAGGCGCCTTGAACAGCCCCGAGAGAAAGCCGCGGCCGAGGGGGCTGTAGGCGACGAAGCCGATGCCCAGCTCCCGCACGCAGGGGAGCACCGCCTCCTCCGGATCCCTGGTCCACAGCGAGTACTCGGTCTGCAGCGCCGAGATCGGGTGCACGGCATGCGCCCGCCGGATGGTGGCCGGGCTCGCCTCTGAGAGACCGAGGAACCGGACCTTGCCCGCCTTCACCAGCTCGGACATGGTGCCCACCGTCTCCTCGATCGGGACCTGGAAGTCCACCCGGTGCTGGTAGTAGAGGTCGATCTGGTCCACTCCCAGCCGACTCAGCGAGGCGTCACAGCAGCTGCGCACGTAGCCGGGGTCACCGCGGATGCCGAGCCGCTCGCCTCCGGGGCCGAGGGCGTAGCCGAACTTGGTGGCCAGGACCACCTCCGAGCGTCGAGTGCGGAGCACCTCCGCCAGCAGCAGCTCGTTGCTGCCGCGGCCGTACATGTCAGCGGTGTCGAGGAAGTTCATGCCGATGTCGATCGCCCGGTTGAGGGTCGCCAGCGACTGCTCCCGATCCGCGCTGCCGTAGGTGCCGGCCATGGCCATGCAGCCCAGACCGACGGCTGACACCTCGAGCCCCTGCCTTCCCAGCCTCCGCTGCTCCACTCCTGCCTCCTTCGCACGATCCTCTCCTGTCCGGGATCGTGCCCGTGCGCTGGCTCGGGGAGCCAGGACCCCTGTCTACGGATCTCCAGCGAGGCCGCTAACATCGACAATCCCACCGGCCAGGCTCCGGTGTGGAGGGAGGAGGAGACGCCATGGAGCTGCAACTGGCGGGCAAAGCCGTGCTGGTCACCGGGGCCAGCCACGGGATCGGGCTCGAAATCTGCCGCAGCCTGGCCGCCGAGGGCTGCTCGCTCGCCATCTGCGCCCGGGGCGAGGAAGGTCTGGGCAAGGCGGCGGCGGAGCTGGCCGGACTGGGCGCGCGCGTGCTGGCCCAGTCCGTGGACGTCACCGACCCGGACCGGCTGGGCGCCTTCGTCGACCGTGCCGCCTTGGAGCTGGGCGGTCTGGACGGAGTGGTCGCCAATGCCGGTGGCAGCAGTGGAGGATCTCTGGCGGAGTCAACGCCTCAGGACTGGACCGCGACCTTCGAGCTCAACGTCGGTCACTCGGCGCAGCTGATCCGGCGAGCGGCCCCGCACCTGGCCTTGGCGGAGGCACCTTCGTGCGCCCTGATCTCGTCGATCTCCGGCAGCAAGCCGGCGCCCCGCGCCCAGTACGGCGTGAGCAAGGCTGGCCTCATCTACCTGGCGGCGGCCCTCGCCCGCGAGCTGGCGCCCCAGCGGATCAGAGTGAATGCGGTCAGCCCCGGCTCGATCCTTTTTCCCGGCGGCGGCTGGGATTCGCTGCGCCTCAATGATCCGGAGCGATTTGCCGCCTTCGTCGAACGCGACCACCCGTCGGGACGGCTGGGAAGCGCCAAGGAGGTTGCGGATGTCGTCACCTTCGTTCTCTCGCCCAGGGCGATCTGGATCAACGGTGCCAACATCGAGGTCGACGGTGCCCAGGGCCGGCCCAGCTCGGCCGGCTGGTGAGGCTTCGGTGCGCCTAGTGGCTGGTGGAACGGTTGGAGTTGGCTGAGCGCGATCCGGCCGGGAGGATCCGCTGGGGGATCCTAGGCACCGCCAACATCGCCGTGAAGCGCTTCATTCCCGGCGTCCTGGAGTCCGCCAACGGCGAGGTGGTCGCGATCGCGAGCCGGCACCTGGAGCGGGCACGGACCGTGGCCCAGTCGCTGGCCATCCCACGCGCCTATGGCTCGTATCAGGAGCTACTGGACGATCCCGAGGTGGACGCGGTCTACAACCCCTTGCCCAACAGCCTGCACGCGGAGTGGACGGTGAAGGCCGCCGGAGCGGGCAAACCAGTGCTCTGCGAGAAGCCCCTGGCGCTCGGGGCCGCCCAGGCCGCCGAGATGATCGCCGCCTGCCGGAGCCGGGGCATTCCACTGATGGAGGCCTTCATGTACCGCTTCCATCCCCAGCACGCTAGGGTGCTCGAGGTCCTTGGCAGCGGTGAAATCGGCGAGCTCCGCTTCGTGCGCGCCGCCTTCACGTTCATGCTGGAGCCGTTTCCCGCCGGCAACGTGCGGCTTTCGGCCGAGCTCGGCGGCGGCGCTCTGATGGATGTCGGCTGCTACGCGGTCAACGCGGCGCGCATGCTCTTCTCGGAGGAGCCGATGTGGGCCTGCGCCCAGGCGGACTTCCGCGAGGAGTTCGGCGTCGAGGTGTCCTTGGCCGGCATCCTCGGCTTCAGCGGTGGGCGGACGGCCACCTTCGACTGCGGGTTCCGCGCCCCCGGCCAGGGGGCCTACACCGCGGTGGGTACCCAAGGGCAGGTCGAGGTCCCGCAGGCTTTCGTGCCTCCGGTCAGCCCGCTTGCGATCAGGATCACCGCCAACGGGACAACGCGAGAGGAGGTGATCCCCGCCGCGAACCACTACCGCCTCGAGGCCGAGGAGTTCGCTCAGGCGCTGCTGGAGGGGCGTCCGCCTGCACTCGCCGCCGAGGACGCCGTCGGTACGCTGCGCGCGGTCGAGGGCCTGGCCGCCTCCGCCCGCGCCGGGGGTGACCGGGTGGTCCTGCCGGCCGTGCACGTAAACAGTTGACAATCCCTGGGGGAGCTTGCTAGCCTCCAGCGGTTCGAACTGCGGGGAAGCGCGCCCCCACGGTCTGGCGGACAACTGGGGGTAGCCCTATGAAGCGCCGGTTGCAGGTGTCGCTGGCGGCCGTCGGGCTGGTCGCCGCGGCGATCGCCGGTGGCTCGGGGGCGGTTGTGGCCAAGTCCTCCGGTCGGGGCGGCACCGTGACCTTCGCCCTGCCGCCCGGTGAGAACCCGACCTACATCTTCCCCTTTGTCAGCGGCCCGGTCTCCAACAACATCGACCTTTTCCAGTTCACGCCGTATCTGTGGCGCCCCCTCTACTGGTTCGGCGAGAACGGTCAGCCGGGTATCAACTACCAGCAGAGCCTGGCCGGCCCTCCCACCTACTCCAATAGCGGCAAGACGGTGACCATCACCCTGAACCGCCGGTTCAAGTGGTCGGACGGACAGCCGGTCACCAACCGCGACATCGAACTCTGGATGAACATCTTCAAGGTGGAAAAGCTCAACTATCTCGCTTACTCGGTCGGGAGCATCCCCGACAACATCACCTCGATGAGCTTCCCCACCAGCACGCCGTACCGGTTCAGCTTCACCTTCAACCAGGCCTACAGCCACCTCTACGTCCTCTACGACCAGTTGAGCCAGATCGTGCCCATACCCCAGCAGGCGTGGGACAAGACGTCGACCGCCAGCCCGGTCAGCAACTACGACCTGACGGCGGCCGGTGCCACCTCGGTGTACAACTTCCTCAACAAACAATCGCAGCAGCTGACGACGTACACCTCGAACCCGCTCTGGAAGGTGGTCGATGGGCCTTGGCGGCTTCAGTCGTTCAGTTCGACCACGGCTGAGAGCATCTTCGTGCCCAACAAGGCCTACACCGGCCCGAACAAGCCCAAGATCGCCCGCTTCGAGGAGGTTCCCTTCACCAGCACGGCGGCGGAGTACGACGCGCTCCGCGCTGGTGAGCTGGACTACGGCTATCTGCCGACCGAGGACATCTCCCAGAAGGGCTACTTCACCTCCCACGGGTACAACGTGGTCACCTGGCCTGACTTCGGCTTCAACGGGTTCTTCCTGAACTTCACCAACCCCAAGGTAGGCCCAATCTTCAAGCAGCTCTACATCCGGCAGGCGATGCAGTACGCGATCAACCAACCGCAGATAGCCGCCGACGTCTACCACGGTCAGGCCATTCCCACCTACGGGCCGGTGCCCATCAGGCCCAGGAGCGAGTACCTCACCAAGGCCCTGATGAAGAATCCCTACCCCTACGACATGTCCAAGGCCAAGCAGCTGCTTCTAAGCCACGGTTGGTCGGTCAAGGCGGGCGGTGTGGATCAGTGCCTGAAGCCGGGCAGTGGGGCGGGGCAGTGCGGGGTCGGGATCAGCGCCGGAGCCCAGCTCAGCTTCGTGGAAGAGGTCGGCAGCGGTTCGACACCGTTCACGTCCGAGAACGAGGCGATGCAATCCAGCTGGTCCAAGCTAGGCATTCAGGTCTCCCTGAAGCAGGAGTCGGAAGCGCAGATCTACAGCGGACTGAGTCCGTGCCAGAACGGGAACAGCGGCTGCAATTGGGAGATGGCGAACGGGGGCGAGCCGGGCGGGACGGCCACCTATTCCCCGGAGTACCTGCCCACTGCCGGTCCGTGGTTCGCCACCAACGGGGCCAACAACGTGCAGGGCTTCAGCAATCCGACCGTGGATTCCCTGCTGGCCAAGACCTACGTCAACTCCTCGCCCTCGGCGATCAGCGCGGCGTCGCTGTACATCGGCAAGCAGCTTCCCGTGCTCTGGGAGCCCGACTATCCCTACCAGCTTTCGGTGATCAGCAAGAAGCTCCACGGAGCTCTTCCGCAGGACCCCAACCTGAACCTGTACCCGCAGGACTGGACGCTATCGTCGTAGCCACGTCGGAGCCGGGGAACCACTTGGCGGCTAAGGCCGGGAGCGACTACTCCGTCGGCGGCTGGCCGGACGCGCGCCCCGCGACCGCTCGGCGGATGCGCGACCACGCATCGTCGACGTGTCGTGACACATGGGCCCTGGCCGCCCGCACGTCGCGGCCCAGGATGGCCTCGAGGATGAGGCGGTGGTTCCCCGATTCCTCCCCCATGGGCGCGTGGGCGTCGGTCGCGAGGTTGACCAACATGCGCAGCCGCCCGGCGACGCACTGGGTCCAGACCGAAATCAGAACGCTGTCGCCGGTGAGCTGGTAGAGCGCGTCGTGAAAGGCCAAGTCCGACAGCGCCAGGCGCCGGGAGTCGCCCTTGTCGGCGGCGTCCCGGATGCGCGACCACGCCCGCTGCAGGATCCGGTCGCTGTTGCGGTCGGCGCGCTTGATCAGCAGCTCCACCGCGTACGTCTCCAGCACCTTGCGCAGCCCGTAGTACTCATCGACGTCGGTGGTGTTGAAATCAACGACGTAGCGGCCGCGGTGGGGAAAGCTCTCGATCAGGCCGTCCTTCTCGAGAAGAGCGAGCGCTTCGCGCAGCGGCCCCCGGCTGATTCCGAGCTGCTCGGCCAGAGCGGTTTCGATCAAGTGCTCACCGAGCGCGAATTCCCCACCCATGATCGATGCCCGCAGCGCCTCCAGAGCGGTGAGCCCGAGGGTCTCGCGGGAGAGGCGGTTGACCTTGCCGCCCCGGTGTTGGCCGGGTGGAGCTTCCGCCGGCCGGGGCTCGGATCGCCGGTGGTTGGTGGATGATGAAGTCGTACTCATGCGAGGACCTCGTGGGGCCATGGGCGCGGCGCTTCTCCCGGAAGGCCATGCGCCTGAGTCTCCAGTTCGCTGCACCTCAATTCGGGACGAAGCTCCGGCGGCACTGGCCGAGCCCACGGGTACCGCTGGCGTTCACCCGCCTCCCCGCCGGCGGAAGCCGCAGGGGATATTACGGCAAACGGTTGTCGCGCGTGCCAATGGACCTGCCGAGGGGGACGGCCCCGTGGGCCACCGGCACTTTCCTTGCGAGTGTGCCAGGGCTCGGCTGCCGCCGGCGGCGTCTGGACATGGCAGCGCCAAAGCCACATACTGAGCCGCAGGAGCTGACCTTCCCGCGTGCTCGCAGGTCGGCTACGGCGAAGCTCGCGTCGCTGGGCCCGATCGGCCGGGGCAGCAAAGGGACGGTTTTGGGGTTCGCGGATTGACTGGCTACCTCATAAGGCGCGTACTGCAGGCACTGGTGGTGCTGGTCGGGGTATCCCTGATCGTGTTCCTATTACTGCACCTCCTGCCGGGGGGGCCGGCGCGGGCGGTGCTGGGGTTCCGCGCCAACAAGGCCACGATTCACGCCTTTGACCAGCGCTACGGGCTCCTGCAGCCTCTGCCGGTGCAGTACTTCGCCTGGATGGGCCAGTTGCTGCATGGCAACCTGGGGTTCTCCTACAAGCAGAACCAGAGTGTGGACTCGCTCTTGGCGGAGAACATCCCGCGGACGCTGCTGCTGGTGGGCTCGGCCACGATTCTGGCGCTGATCGTGGCGGTGCCGCTGGGGACGTACCAGGCGGTGAGGCGGAACAAGCCCGACGACTACATCTTCACCGGACTGTCGTTCCTGTTCTACTCGATGCCGAGCTTCTTCCTGGGAATCATCCTGATCATCCTGCTCAGCGACACCCTGCCCTTGCTGCCCTCGACCGGGCCCAATGCCACCAGCTCGCTCTTCAGCCAGATCCCCAACTTGGTGCTGCCGGTGCTGACCCTGACCCTGGTGACGCTGGCGCTGTTCAGCCGCTACATGCGCTCCTCGGTCCTGGAGAACCTGGTGCAGGATTACGTGCGCACCGCCACCTCCAAGGGGGTGTCGCGGCGGAGGGTGCTGTTCCGCCACGCGCTGCCCAATGCCCTGATGCCGATCATCACCCTGATCGGGCTGAGCCTTCCCGGGATCCTGAGTGGGGCCCTGGTCACGGAGTCGCTCTTCAACTACCCGGGCATGGGGCTGCTGTTCTGGAACGCGGCGCAGACGGATGACTTCCCGGGGATGTGGGGGACGACGATGGTGGTGGGGGTGGCGGTGGTGGTGGGTTCGCTGCTGGCGGACGTGCTGTACGCGGTGGTGGATCCGCGGGTGCGCTACTCGTGATTGGAGGGGAGGTCCCGGTTGGGCAGCTGA
>JBJKSO010000072.1:0-10077 GCA_046703825.1 Candidatus Dormibacteria bacterium | reverse complement strand
GGCCAGGCGGGGCCGGGGCGGCTGCGGGTGCTGGAGTCGGCGCGGCGGGCGGCGGCCGAAGCCGGGCAGGCGGGCGCCGATGCCGGACTGGACTAGCGCCTACAGCGGGATGTAGTCGACGATCGTTCCCTGGGGCACCCGGGCCCCGCGGGCGGGCAGGACCAGGATGGCGTCGGCACGGGCAAGCGACAGAGTCGCGCCGCTGCTTTGGTTGCCGGCCAGGCGGGCGCCGGGGATCTGGCCCGAGCGGGCCCGCAGCACCGCGCGGTGAAAGGTCTCCAGACCCTCGGGCTTGTCCACGTCCTCGAGCAGCTCGGCCAGCTGGGTGGCAGGCTCAGGCCGCTCTGCGCCCTGCATCGCCAGCAGACAGGGCGCCCCAAAAAGGACGAAGGTCACCGACGCCGATACCGGGTTTCCGGGCAGGCCGAGGAAGATGCAGTCCTCCAGTTCCCCGAAGGCGATCGGCCGCCCCGGACGCATGGCGACGCGCCACAAGCGCAGGTGGCCCAGGCGGGAGACGGTCTCGCGGACATGGTCGTGGTCACCCATACTCACGCCCCCGACCGTGATCAGGAGATCCGACTCCCGCGCCAGTGCCAGCATCTGGAGCTCAACCTCCTCGGCGTCGTCGCTGCTGGTGGCGCGTCGGGTGACCTGACCCCCCGCTTCCGCCACCAGCGCCTCGAGCGCCGGTCCGGCGGTGTCGTAGATCTCGCCCGCCTGCAGCCTGGTCCCGGCCGGTCGAATCTCGTTGCCGGTGGTGAGCAGGGCCACCCGGGGACGGCGGCCCAAGTGCAGTTCGGCCACCCCGGATGCCGCCAGCGGAGCGAGATCGGTGGGACGGATCCGATGGCCCCGGGGCAGGATCTGGTCGCCGGGTGAGAGGTCCTCGCCGGCCTTGCGGATGGCGTTGCCCTTGCGGGGGCGCTCGTGGATCAGCACCTCGGTCTCACCCCGATCGGTCCATTCGTAGGGGACCACGGCATCGGCGCCCGCGGGGATCGGCGCTCCCGTCATCACCTTGGTGCAGCTGCCGGGCTCGACTCGCACCGCTCCGGGCTTCATCCCGGCCGCCATCTCTCCGCGAACCGGCAGACGCACGGGGGCACGGGGAATGTCGGGCAGCCTGACGGCGTAGCCGTCCACAGCGCTGTTGTCGAACGGGGGCAGCACCACCTGCGCCTGCACCGGCTCGCGCAGAATCCGACCCGCCACCGCAGCCTCGAGCGGCAGAAGCTCCGGTTCCAGCCGCGGCACCGCGGCCACCATCTGCCGCCGGGCCACCGCGACCGAGAGCGGCCCCCGGGGAGCGGTCTCCGGGGCGGCGGTGCTAGCTGTGCTCACGCTGCGCTTTCAGGATGGCTCAGAGGTTGCCGCGCTCTTCCTGCTCCCGCTCGATCGCCTCGAACAGGGCCTGGAAGTTGCCTTTGCCGAAGCCGCGGCAACCCTTGCGCTGGATCACCTCGAAGAAGAGGGTGGGGCGGTCCTCCACCGGCCGGGTGAAGATCTGCAGCAGGTAGCCGTGCTCGTCGCGATCCACCAGGATGTTGAGTTCTTGGAGCCTCCCCAGGTCCTCGTCGATCTGGCCCACCCGGTCCGGCAACCGCTCGTAATAGCTGCTGGGGGCGCGCAAGAACTCCGCGCCCTGGCGCCGCAACCAACCGACGCTCTCCACGATGTCCTCGGTGTGCAAGGCGATGTGCTGCACGCCGGGCCCATGGTAGTAGTCGAGGTACTCCTCGATCTGAGACTTCCTGAGCCCCTGGGCGGGCTCATTGATCGGGAAGGTGACCCGGCCGTTGCGACCGCCGCGGACCACCTTGCTGCGCAGCGCCGAGTACTTGGTGGCAATGTCCTGCTCGTCAAACTCCTGGAAGACGTCGAAGCCGAACACGCGGTTGTACCAGCTCACCCATTCGTCCATGCGGTCCAGCTCGACGTTGCAGACACAGTGGTCGACCAGCTGCAAGCCGGCCCCCCCGCCGCTCTTGGTCTCGGCGCGGTAGCCGGGCAGGAAGGCACCCTCGTACTCCGCCCGCTCCACGAAGGTGTGGACGGTGTCGCCGAAGGTGCGCACCGAGGCCAGCCGCGCGGCGCCCTGCTGGTCCTCGACCACATGTGGTTCGCGCACCGGGCGCGCACCGCGCTGCACCGCCGAGTGAAATGCGGCCGTGCAGTCGTCCACCTGGAAGGCGAGACTGCGCACCCCGTCGCCGTGCAGGCGGACGTGCTCCGCCACCTCGCCGTCGGGGCCCAGCGGCGCCGTCATCACCAGGCGTACATCCCCCTGGCGGAGCACGTACGAGGCGCGGTCACGAACGCCGGTCTCGGGGCCGCAGTAGGCCACCACGTCGAAGCCGAAGGCAGAACGGTAGTAGTGCGCTGCCTGGCGCGCATTGCCCACGTAAAACTCGATATGGTCGACACCCTCGAGCGCGGTCTCGCGGAACTCGGGCGCCGCCGGCAGGGGCTCGCTGTTGACTTCCATCTTCAGTTCGGCCTCGCTGACCCGCCCTCGGCCGATAAGTGATCGAGGCGGATTCTCACTCTGATGGCCTAAGCCTACCTCGGCAATCGCGCCCCGCACCGGCCCACGGTGGGTTTATCGGCGTGGGTGGGCGATGATCTGACCATGTCGACTTCGGATCCCAGCTCCGCCGCCTGGCTCAGCTGCTGGCCCACCGCAGACGAGACCACCGTCTCGCTCAGCTGTCCGCTCGCGGGCGGCGGCCCCTGGCTTGCCGCCCGGGCCCTGGACGTCATGCGCACCCGGCCCGGGGTCGGGCAGGACCCGGGCCGCGAGCGCTTCGCTCTAGGGGACCGGCGGCGGGCACCGCTGGTGCTGGGGGAACCCCTGCTATGGAGCGGGCTGCCGGTGACCATCGAGGCCTGGGAGGCACAGGACTGGCCTTTGGGCGAAGTCACTCTGAGACTGCCGCCCTGGGAGCAGCTGCAGGAGCGGGTCGCCGAGGACGACCTCTGGGAGCTCACCGACCGACTGTGCATTGAAGTCAATGCCCGCTGCGGAGTGCTCTCCGACGGCCGCACCGTGGGCCACCCCGACCTCGCCCACCCGGCGCGGGCGCTGCGCCAGCTGCAGCGGCTTCATCTCGGTGTGCTGGTCCCACCCATTTGGCTGGACTGGCTGCGTCCTGGCTCCAACCCCTACCGGGCGCTGGAGGCCTCGGGAATGGTGGTGGTGCTGGAGTAGCTAGGCGTTGCCCGCCAGCCGGGCGAGACGCCGGCGGCGGGCGCCGAGGGCCGAGATGAGCTCGAGGATGCAGCGGTTGGCGTTCTGGGCGGTGATCTCGGCCGAATCGTAGGCCGGCGCGACCTCCACCACGTCGATCGCCACCACCTGGGTGTCCAGCCCCACCTGCCTCACCGCGCGCAGCAGGTCGGCCGGGCTCATGCCCCCCGGCTCGGGGGTGCCGGTGCCCGGCGCGAAGCCGGGGTCGAGCACATCGATGTCGATCGAGATGTAGACGAACTCCGGGCCGTCGAGCGCTTGGGCGATGGCGCGGCGGGTCACCTCGGTCACCCCCTGCCGCCAGATCTCTTCCATCATGTGCCAGCGCATCCCCTGCTCCCGCATCCATTCGAAGACGGCCGGCGGCGGCCAGTAGCCGCGCAGCCCGACCTGGACGAAGTTCCGGCCGGAGACGGCGCCGGACTCGATCAGCCGGCGCATCGGCGTCCCGTGCGAGAGCGGGTTGCCAAAACTGGAGTCGGCGGTGTCGGCGTGAGCGTCGAAGTGAACCACCCCCAGCCTGCCCGGTCCCACGGCTCGGCTGACCGCGGTTGCCGAGGGCAGCGTGATCGAGTGGTCACCTCCCAGCACCGCCGGCACGATGCCGCGGGAGCTGAGCTCGAAGACTCGTTCGAAGATGGCTCGGTGCGACGCCTCGACCATTCCCGGGGCGCAGACCGCATCGCCGTAGTCCACCACCCTCACTTCCTGGAGCGGAGCCAGCTGCAGGTCGAGATGCCATTCGGGCGGTTGGCAGTTGGCGAGGCGGATGGCCCTGGGCCCGAAGCGGGCTCCGGGGCGGTAGCTGGTGGAATCGTCCCAGGGAGCACCCACCACCGCCACGTCGGGGCGCCAGCGGTCCAGCTCTTCGGGTTCGCTGAGGGCGGGGACCTTGGAGAAGGTGGTGGGGCCGAGATAGGAGGGGCCCTCCACCTGCGCGCGCAGCGCCGGGGGCAAGTCCGACCGGCTTGGAGTGGAACTCAACTGCGGGATACCGTCGAAGCCGCGCTACTCATGCGGCGGCCCATTATCCGGCTGCACCCAGATCAGGAGCCAGCGTCCACGTCGTCGAGGCGCTCAACCCGCACCCGGCCATCGAGGCCCAAGTACACCGCCATGATGCGCTCCAGCAGTTGCTCGAACGCCCTCGGGTCCCAGCCCTCGACCAGCTCGCGCATCCGGCGCCGGTGGTGGGCGGCGATGGCGCGGACCACCTGCCACCCGCTCGGGGTCAAGCTCAGCATGATCCGGCGGCGGTCGCTGGGCACCGGCAGGCGGCGCACCAGCCCGGCTTCCAGGAGCTGGCGGGTGAGGACCGAGATGTGAGCGCGCGAGGAGGCCAGCTGCTCCACCAGGTCCTGCTCCGGCATCCCCTCCTTTCCAGCCCCGCCCAGTGCGAGCACCGCGTGGTAGCCGAGCGGCGAGAGCCCATGCTGGGCGGCCGCCGCGTCCAGCATGGTCAGCGCGCGCCGGAACATGTAGCGCAGCTGGCTGCGGAAGGCCAGCTGCTCGATCAGATCGGGGTCGGGCTCGGATTCGATTCCACGGGTTGCGGTGGTCAATTGGAGATGACGACCGGGGTGCCCATCGGGGTCCACGAGTAAGCCCACTGCATCGCCGCGGTGGGGGTCTGCACGCAGCCGTGGCTGGCGACGTCCGCGAGATCGTACTCACTACCAGGACCGTAGGCGCTGGTGGGCTCCCAGGGAGCATCGTGGATGTAATAGCCGCCCTGATCGAACTCCATCACCCAGTTGACCGGCGAGGTCGGGTACCAGAAGGGCGATCCCGGCGGCCAGGGCGAGATGAAGACGTACGGCGACTGCTTGTCGAAGATCGAGAAGGTACCGGTCGGGGTGGGGAGCTGCGGCCGCCCGGTGGTCACCGGGGTGGCGTTGACCTCACAGCCGTTGTCGTAGAAGACCATCTCCTGCAGCGAGAGCGAGATGTAGATCGACTTGCCGCTGATGCTCGAGTGGCCGCACTGGTTGGCGCTCAGGGCCTGCTGGACGGTCTGGGCCAGCGAAGCGTCACTGGTTTGCACCGCGGCCAGCTGAGCGGCGGTACGTGCCGCCAGCAGCGCCGAGTGGTCGGCGTGGTACTGGCTCAGATAGGTCTGCGAGTTGGGGATCTGCTCAGCCCCAGCCTGGTCTACCTGCAGCAGCAGGCTGCGGTCAGCGGTGCTGACCTGGTCGTTGAGCCCCACCTCCGCCTGCAGCTGTGAGATCGCCTGGGCCAGAGCCGCCTGGCTGGCGGCGGGGTTGTGGTTCGAGCTGAGGGCGGAACGGTAGCCGGCGGCGGTCTGGGGCACCGTGAGCGGCGAAAGGTTGTCCGACTGGGCAATCGACTCCAGCTTGGAGGCCTCCGCCAGCAGCCCGCCCTGACTCTCGGCGGCCGCGACCAGCTGCACCGCTTTGGCCTGGGCCGCCTTCACCGCCGCCTGGGCCTGCTGCAGCTTGAGCGCCAGCTGCGACGACAGGGAGAGGAACGCTCCCGGGGTCCTTCCCCGGCTTAGCCGGCTCGCGTAGGTGGGGCTGGGCGCGTGATCGCTCTTGGGCAGCCAGGCCTGGTTGGTCTTGAGGTAGCGGCGGTAGTCGGTGAGGTACGCCGAGGCCTTGTGCCGACTCCGCTGCAGGGAGCTCTGCCAGATCTGCTCGGTCCGGGTCTGCAGGTGGCTCACGGTCGAGCTGGCGGACTGGGTCAGGAAGCCGGGCCAGTACCAGTCGTGGAGGTTGAGCGAGCCGAGCTGGGTGCGGAGAGGCGTCAGCTGGGCGACGGTCACTCCTTGCTTCTGGTCCCGATCCCAGAGAGTGCGCAGCCTGGTTGCCTGCCCGCGCAGCTGGGACGCGCTCACGTAGGCGAAGGACATCTCGGCGGCCACGGCGAGTACCAGAACCCCGACCAGGACGGCTGTCACCCGCGCTTTGTTGCCCATGTTCAGAACGCCTCGCCCACCTTTTTACCAACCGAAGCGCGGCCCACGCTCCCTTGGTTGAAACAGTTGAGCGGATGCCTGGTAACGGCCGCGGTTCGGTTGAAGGTGGCGGCCTCGACTATCAGAAGCTCGCGAACTGCTCCAGGTCCGGCCCCAGGCGTTCGACCAGCCCCTCGGGACAGTGCTCCAGATAGGTGGCCGCGAGCTGGTTGGTGCGCTCCTCCAGCGCCCGGCGGGCACCGGCGCCGGCCTCGGTCAGCTCGCCGGATCCAAGCCAACCCCGCTGCTCCAGCGCCGCCACTGCCTCCCGCACGTCGGCCTCGCCCCAGCGGAAGCTGGCGGGGATGGCCTCGACGGTCTGGCCGCTCCAGACCGAGGTCAACACCAGCAGCTGGCAGCGATCCAAGCCTGCTTCCCCGGCGGCCTGGTAGTGGCCGGCTGCCCGGTTCTCGCGCAGGACCATCGCATCCCGCAGGGCGTCCCGGTGGGTGTCGCCGGTCCGCTCCCAGCGGCTCCAGCCGGCGGCGAGGGAATGTCCGGAGCGACAGGCGCGGGCGGCCGTCTCCAGCGCCGAGGGCGGGTTGCCGGGCTGGAGCCGGCGCAGGGCCCGCCCCGCGGCTTCCAGCGCCAGGTCGACGTACTCGGGGGGATTCAGCTCCCGACAGCGGGCTCGGAGGTGATCGACAAGAGAGTCCGGGACCACATAGAGCAGATCGGCCCACCGCCGATCGGGGACCGGTCCCCCGCGGCTCGCCAAATAGTGGGGGAAGCCCAGCGAGCCCCGGTCGCGGGCAAGCTCCACAACCTCCGGCTCTCGCCGCTGTGCCAGCCACAGCACGTGGCAGATCCGGTCCAGCGGTCGCGCCAGACCGGCAGCCGCTTGCGCCGCGATCATGCCATCACCTCCGGTGGCTGGGTTCTGGCGTCAGATGGCGTCGGAAACCGAGGACATGAAGAAGCGCTCCACCCGAATGGGCGGAGCCTCGACGAACATGTCGTCGCCGGTCTCCCGGGGCAGGGCAAGCTGGCTGTGACCAATCTCGGTGGTGCGCGCCAGCACCGACACCGGGCTCTCGTTGAAGCGGAAGTTGTTGACCGCGCCCACCACCTCGCCATTCTCGACCAGGAACACGCCGTCGCGGGTCAGTCCAGTCAGCAGCAGCGTCGAGGAGTCGACCTCGCGGATGTACCAGAGCGAGCTGATCAGGAGGGCGCGCTCGGTGCGGGCCACCATCTCCTCGAGCGAGACCTTGCCACCGGCCAGGCTGAGATTGTCGACGTCGGGGCGGAACGGGTGGCCATGGTCCTGTCCCCATCGCCTCGGGCAGATCAGCTCGCGCTGCACCCCGCCCTCCACCCACACCGCCGGCGCGGCCGGCAGGCCGTTGTCGAAGACGGACGAGTACTCGCTCGAAGCGAGGCTGCGCACGAAACCGGGGACGCGCATGCGCGGGTGTCCCGGGTCGCTGCTGAGCCGGATGCCGGGCGCGTAGAGCTGCTCACCCAGGCGGGCCCCTTCCTTGGCCCCGAACACGGTGCGCTGCTCGTCCGCCCCCCGAGCGTGCATCTCCCAGTAGAGAAACTGGATCAGGTCGGCGGTGGCCGAGGGTTCGAGGATGACCTCGTAGGGCCCCGCCGGGAGCTGCACCCGGCGCTCGGCCCATCCGAGCCTCTGCTTCAGCCTCTGGTACATCGCCAACGGCTCGACCTGGCTGAAATCCATGGCCAGGGCCCCCGACCACACGCTGCGCTGCAGGTCATCGCTCTTGAGCGTCATTGACAGGGAGGCGGCTCGCCGGCTGCCCTGGATCCGGATGCCCGTCGCCGACCCCAGCAGCTCCGAGCTGGTGGTGGCATGCGCGTAGCCGTAGCAGCGCAGACCGTCGGCGCGCGCTCCCTCCAGCACCTGCCCCAGACCGTCCAGCAGCCCCTCCAGCGCCGCGGGCCGCAATTCGTCGGGGGCTTTCTCCCCCATCGACGGCGCCGTCTCCTCGGGCGTAACCGGGGGCATGGCATCGGGGGCGACCTGGCTGGTTGCCGCCCGCGCCCGCGCCTCCTCGGCCAGCGCCAGCACCTGGTCGGGTCCGAAGACGTCCGCCACCTGCACCCCCAAACGGCCCTGGTCCAGCGCGACCACCCCGGCGGCAAGGGACTCCTCCACGCCGTTGGTGGTGATGGTGTTGTTGGCCACCCGGCAGTTGATCGCGGTGGAGCGAGAGGCAAGCACCTGCTGGGCGCCGCCCCGCTCGATGCCGACCTCGACCACCTCGTCCAGCCTCACCCCCGCTCCTCCTGGCGGGTGTTGAGGATGCGCACCTGGCGGAACAGCCCGGGCGGGCAGCCGTGGGACACCGGCGCCACCTGGTCCGGCTGTCCCTTGCCACAGTTGAAGGCGCCCTCCAGCTGCCAGGAGGATCGGCCGCCCAGGCCATCCAGCCGTCCCCAGAAGTCGGGGGTGCGCGACTGGTAGGCGACATCGCGCAGCTGACCCGCCAACCGTCCCCGGTGGATCCGGTAGAACCGCTGCCCGGTGAACTGGAAGTTGTAGCGCTGCTGGTCGATCGACCAGGACTTGTCGCCGACGACGTATATCCCGTCCGCCACCCCGGAGATCAGGTCCTCGGCCGAGGTGTCGTGCTCCTGGTCCGGCTGCAGGGAGACGTTGGGCATCCGCTGCAGCGGCAGGTGCGACCAGCTGTCGGCGAAGGCGCACCCGTTGGAGCGCGGTTGCTGGAACTTGCGCGCCATCTGCCGGTTGAGCTGGTAGCCGACCAAGACCCCCGCCTTGATGATCTCCCAGGTCTGCGCCTCTACCCCCTCGTCGTCGAACCCGACGGTGGCCAGGCCGAGGGGTTGCTGGCGGTCTCCGGTTACGGTCATGAGCGGGGAGCCGTAGCGGAGCTGCCCCACCTGGTCGGGGGTGGCGAAGGTGGTTCCGGCAAAGTTGGCCTCGTAGCCGAGCGCGCGGTCGAGCTCGGTGCCGTGAGCCACAGACTCGTGGATCGTGAGCCAGAGGTTGGAGGGATCGATCACCAGGTCGTACTCCCCGGGCGAGACCGATGGCGCCACGAGCTTCTCGCGCAGCCAGTCGACCATCCTGGGAGCCTCCTCCTGAAACCGGTGCTGCTCGATGTACTCCCAGCCCTGCCCGACCGGCCTCGCCGTGGCCCGCATCGTCTCCATCCGGCCCGAGACCTGCTCATCGACCAGCCCGATCTCGAATCGCGGCCACACCCGCACCCGCTCCTGCAGAATGCGCGACCCTTCCGTGCTGGCGAAGAAGCGGTCCTCCTGGACCTGCAAGCAGAAAAACTCGGCCATCTTGGCCCCGGCGCGCAGACCCCGGTCGGCGATGTCGAGCATGAAGGCCACCTTCTGATCGTCGGCGACGTGGAACGGGTTGGTCTCCACCGGCGCCTGCCAGGTGATCTGGTGAGCCGGCTCGGGCGCCAGCTCGACCCGCTCCTCCAGCAGCGGACGCAGCAGCCGGGCCATGGCCGCGGCCGCGGCCACCTCCCGCGCCACCGCCTCGGGAGTCAGCTCGCTGGAGGCCGCGAAGCCCCATGAGCCGTCCACCACCAACCTCACGCCAAAGCCCTGGGGTTCGGCCTCGGTCTGCGAGATCAGGTCACGCTCGCGGACGTGGATCCACTGGGTTCGATCCCGGTGGATGCGGAGATCGGCGTACTCGAGACCGGCGACCCGGGCCAGGCTGTCGCTGGCGGCGTCCCAGAGCCGGTCCAGGGGTAGCGCCAAAAAGGCTTGATCTAGACCCTTGCTCATCCTCGCTCCGGTGTGGCTCGCAGTGTGCAGGCCAGCAGGAGCCCCGGTCTGGCCAGGAGCTCCGCGGTGGCGGTCCCTCCGGGAGAGTCTACTTGGGCACCCGCGGGCG